>NZ_JBWKKJ010000003.1:0-533979 GCF_056431605.1 Streptomyces sp. NPDC045846
CGGAGGCAACCGCAACGACGTCACCGAGCTGATCCCCCTCCTGAACAAGGTGCCCGCGGTCGCCGGCCTGGTCGGCCGGCCGCGCAAACGGCCCGCCCTGCTGTTCGCCGACCGCGGCTACGACCACGACATCTACCGCGAGAAGGTACGAAAGCTGGGCGTGAGACCCTTGATCGCCCGCCGTGGCGTCCCCCACGGATCCGGCCTCGGCGTCTACCGCTGGGTGGTGGAACGCACCATCGCCTGGTTCCACGGCTTCCGCCGCTTACGCATCCGCTGGGAACGACGCGCTGACATCCACGAAGCATTCCTCGGCCTCGCCACCTGCCTCATCACCCACCGACACGTCCAACGCCTTTGTTAGGACCTCTTACGGGCGACCCTCCTCGCGCCGCCCTTCAGCACGCGGGGAACCGGGCGCTCCTCTGGCCTTCACGACCCCGGACGCTGTGATCTGCTGTGACCTGCTGTGACCGTGATTCCTCAGGCCTAGACGGCTCGGCGATGTGCGGCAAGCTTCAACCGGTGCTTGAGTTTCAGGATCTCTCGATTTTCGTTGAGCTCCGGGTAGAGCGTGCACAAGTCCACGACGACGGCACGGAGGAAGGCCTCCGTCGCGGTCCGGAACTCCTTGAACGAGACGGAGCCGGTGGGCCCCTTTTCTTCGCGGATGAGGAGACAGTCACCGTTCCGAGTGAACAAGAACTCACCGGCACCTTCCGCTGCCGAATAACTCCGCTTGGACTGGTGCTCCAAGTCCAGGCCGACGCAGTGGAGGCAGTAGGCGACATCGAGAACGGGTCCCGGACGACTGAAGTCGGCGTCTCCCGCTCGGAAGACGAGTTCCCCCCAGAACAACTCGAATGTCAGCTCGTACAGGTCCGCCACGGCCAGCCTCCGGCGCAGCGAGGGACTGTCCACGCCATCGCGGATTCCCTTGACACGGTGGCCAAGCTCGATCACGTCATGCTCCTCATTCACCGACCAAGGCCACGAGTTTACGAGCTCCAACGACAGGGCGGCGCGCGTGCGAACTCCCACCCGGGGCTCCCCGCACGCCCTTGCAACTGCCCCACTCCTGGAGGGTGTCGCAACTCGCCTGATTCCCCCCTGTTCGTAGATGCCAGCCCTACCGAAGGCGCGTCTCTGTCGCCAATCTGATCGCCCGTGCCGCCGAACTGACGGACTCCGATGTGCCGCAGGCTGCCGCACCACGCGATCCTCGTAGGGGAGATGCCGCACGCAGCCTCACGGCCCTCGCCCGCGTCGCTGTCGACCGGCTCCCACCTGTCCGCCGCAACCGCCTCAACTGCTGCCGTACCGCCGGACCCGATGGACGGGTTCCTCCCCGGCCCGGTCTGTCGCTCGGCCTCGCACCGCGGTCGCCTTGAAGTGCCGGGGCTCAACTCCGTGCAACGCCCGGCTCTTGCGGGGGCAGGCCGCGAAGAAGCGTGTCGAGGAACAGTTCGAAGCGGGGGGGCGCTGTCGCCGAGGTCGAGCGGGTGCTCGTGGGCGGCAAGCCAGCTGACGACAGAGGTGATGAAGATGTACCAGCTCTGCTCGGCCAGGTGGGACGAGACTCCGGCGTCGGTGAAGGCGGTCAGGACACTGCTGCGGAACCGCTCGAAGTTCTGGGCGGTGTGACGGTGTGGACGCAGGATCGGGGATGCGTAGCCGGGCAGTGCCAGGAAGTGGTCGTGCATGCCCCAGGCCAGGTGCGCGAGCCAGGGGCGCCAGTCGTGGTCGGGCGCGCGCCCCCGGGTCATGGAAAGGATGGCCAAGTGCGACTACCGGATCGCGCTGGCCCCCGACGCCGATGCCAAGCGCTGCGACGGCCGCGCCGAGCCCCGCCGTACGAAGCAGGCGCGCACCAGGAAGGCCAGCGACACGGTGCTCAGTGCGGTACGCACCGCATTCCACACCACCCACGGGCCCTCGAACGCCGCGCGTGCGGTCGCCGGATCGGCGGTGTGGGCAAGGTTGTTGTTGAGTGGCACGTTCGCCCCGCTGGTGATCAGGAAGGCTAGCGTGTACGCCCCGAGCGCGGCATACACCCAGGTCCGCACCTCGGGCACCCGGCGCTGCTGCCAGGCCGCGACGGCGGTCAGCGCCAGGGCGCCGACGAAGCTCGCGAAGAAGACCGGGTTCTGGATCACGTCGTTGATGTTCCGCATCACCTCGACGTAGGTACGGTCTCCGCTGCGAGCCAGCGCCGGCATCACCGCACACGAGAAGACGAAGAACGACCCGGCAGCGAGCCCGGTGGTCACCGTAGCCGCCCCGAGCACCCAACTACCGCTGGCGCTGTGCTTGTTGTGTGTGTTCATGCTCCAAGTCAAGCTTCGTCAGCACATCGGTCCCATGGCCGAGGAGCGCATCCCCATGCGCGTGCGTCCACAACGGCCGGCTGGCAACGGGGCTCTGGGAAGGGGCAGCGCAACGGCAAACCATGGCCGTTCCGCTCTCGCGCCGGATCCCCTCTCAGCTATGCGGCCATCAGCCAGATCTTCTGGCGGGACCAAACCCGGGCAGCGCGACCCCGCCTACGTACCCGGCCGCGCGGACTGAATGCACGGCCAACAAGAAGATGCGAGCATCGGCCGGTGAACGATGATGAAGAGGTGTCGGCCGCCGACTTGATCGGCAGACGGCTGTTGCGGGTGACCACGTCCTGGCACCACCACGCCGAGGACGAGCCGTCGCTGCTGCAGCTGTGGCTCGATCTGGAGGGGCTCGGCCCGGTCCACGTCCACACGCCCAGCACTGGCCTCTCGCTGAGAATCGACCGGCCCCACGAGCCGTACTCCATGGACGAGTACGGCAGCGTCACAGTCGACGACGACTCGCCGCACATCCCGGTGACCCGGTTCATCGGCGAGACGATTCGCGCCGTCCGAGCCATCAGGTACCGGGCGGCCCGCGTCGAATTCACGGCCGGCCTCAGCCTCCAGTTCCCCGCTGGGAGCATCCGGCTGCTCGCTCTCGACGACGACCTCGTCCTCACCCTGGACCAGCACCTGGGTGCTGTCGAGTCCTACCTGCACGAGACAGAGATCCTCACCGTTTGACGGCCCCGCCCGATGCAATGCGGTAGCGCTTCCTCAAACGGAAGCCGAAGTTCCGACGAGGCCCCAGGGTGTGTCCCTGCGAGCCCTACAGTTGTTGCGAGGGGAGCCCTTCCCCGGCCTTCTGAGCGAGGCCCCCGACGTCCAGCGGCATCAGCCCTCGCGGTTGACGTTCCGAACTGGCGCCGCAAGCAGTCAGCCGGACGTGGTGCGTGTGACCCGGTTGACGCCGAGCTGGAGGGTGTCCTGCTTCTCGGCCCACGACCAGGTGATGACCAGACCCCGGTATCGAGTGCGCGCGCTGCCGCCGGGCGGGGTGCAGCCTGGCGACCGTGACTGGTTTCCCAACTCCCCATAGCAGACACGGGATACGCTCCCGACATGAGCGAGATAGACGACGTGAAGCGCCGAATGGAACTCCTGGAGATCGATGTCCGCAGCCTCCAGGACCAGCGACGTACCGACAGCGATCTGATCCGGGTACTTCGCGAGACCCTGGCCGAGCAGGGGCGGCTCCTCCGCGCGCTGCAAAGCGGTGGGACGCACGACGGCAACACGCAGAAATTCAGCGATGAGGAGGCACGGGCCATCGTCGCGGGCCCTGACGCCCTCTCCACGACCGTCGTGATGGACCTGTAAAGCACGCGGTGCAGGGTGACCGCGGCTCGTTCACGTGGGGTGATTGAGCCTCGTCACCTCTCCCAACAGCTCTACGGTTCCACCCGCGCCAGCCACCGATAGCCTCGCTCGATCAATAGCACACTCGACACAGCTCGCGTGTCGGGTGTTGCGAACGTGCCCTATATCACGGGGAGTTACCACCAGAACCTCCACGTCGGGCATGTCAGTCGAGGCACGATGCCCGGCATGGCACGCAAGCCCCGGAACAAGTCCGCCCGCACGAAGAAGACCGAACGAGGTCGCGCACAGCGGCACGCCATCGAAAGTCAGACGGCGTGCCGTCTCTTCAAGGTCCAACCACTCTTGGAGCCCTATCGGAAATGGCTCCAGGCCCCCGAAGCGCCCGGGGACGGAGGTGAGCACCCGGCGATGCACGACGAGCGCCTGAGCGGCAGCGCGAAGGAGATGCTCGATGTACTGGTGAAACTGGGCCCCTGCTACGGCCGCCGGGTACCGCTCGCCGCTCTCTACCTCGACGAGCAGCTCAGTGAGGGATACCTTCGGATGGCGGCGCCGGGGGTGCCGGGCTCTGCCTCCGTCGTCCCCGTGGCCGAGATGGCCAAGTCGATCTGCGATCCCGGGCAAATGGCCCGCATCGAGGCCGAGTTCCCTGGGCTGGAGGGGCTGGGGGCAGATGATGGCGCCACTCATGAAGGTGTCGCCTGTCAGATCCACGAGTTGCACGCGGCCGGTGTCCTGATCATGGACGACGACCACCTGCTGCACGTGGGGATCCCGCCCCAGCGTCCAGGCGGGCCGTGGACGTTCACCAGTACCGGCTGATCCTCCTCTGTGAGGACTCTGCGGTACCTGAAGAGAGCCAAACCGTGGGCACGGCCGTAGGACTCTGCGTGACCCGTGGCATGTACGGGGGCGTAAGAGGCACTCCGCAGGCCGAGCTACTTGTCACCCTGCGCGGTGGGCGTGCTCTCGCCCTTCGAGGTCTCGGAATTCGATGCTTTAGGGGCAGTCCCATCGTCGCGGGTGCTTGGAGCAGGACACCGGCGCGGTCCGGGACGACAAAACCACTGAGCGTGAACGGTGTTGTCGGCAGGACCTCAAGCGCGGCGAAGGCCTGCTCTACCTCGAACTCGGACCAGCTTGACCGCCGCACCACCCAGCCTGCAGCGTGAAAGAACTCCGCCGCCTGGCTGGGGTCGGCCGCGAAAGGGAGCGTCCCCCACGCGTTGTTACCGAGGCCCTGATGGGCGACGGCAGCATCGTCCACGGTTCGGGCTGAGTTGACGTCGGTGGCACCCGGTGTCGTCTGGTGTGCGGCTGCTCAGCGAAACCCGGGGCGTGCCGTTGCGCTGGCACGTCAGCCGATCAGTCCCAGTCGGGCGACGGTTGGTCGATTCGGCCGCCTTTGTGCGGAGTGGGGACGTAGTCACACGCACCGCTGGGCAGTGCGGCGACGCAGGCAGCCGAGCAGGCGTTCACCAGCAGGGGCAGCACGTCCGTGGCAACGCGCAGCGAAATCCATACCTGTTGAAGCCCGGCCTGTTCGAACGGGCGGTCGCAGACGCTGCACTGGTTGATGGCCGTGGCTCCCCAGCGCCGGGGATCGAGCCTTTCCAGGGCGAGGTCCGCGACGGAGTCGAGAGAGGGCTGCAGCTGAGGAAATGGTGGTCGCAACTTGTAGTTGCCGAAGAGCGCCCGTGTACTCACTGTGCTGCGGGTCAGCTTCTCGCATCGGGTGAGTTCGTAAGGAAACCAGTGGAGCCGGTAGGAGGTATAGGGCGTGAACGCCTCCAAATTGGTCATGGCCCCGATCGCAGGCGGGATCCGAACCAGGTTGCTGCCATAGAGCACCAGATGCTTGACCGCGGTCAGCCTGGCGATGCTCGTCGGCAGGGTGACGACCTGCCGACACTCCTCCGGGCTGAGTTCAGCGAGAGGGCTGAACTCCTCCCGTCCGTCGGCTGCCGCTTCGTCAATCAGCTTCAGCAGACGCCGCCAGCCAGGAGCGGAGGTGTCCTGGCTCTCGGAGTGGAAGCCGACGCGGGCTCGTGGACGCGGCCTGGACGGGTCGAAACACGCGCAGGCCTCCTGGCGAATCCCAGGCCGTTGGGGGGCCGGACCCAACATGTCAGCCCAGCGGTTCCCCCAGAGTTGCGGCTCTCTTCCACTCGTCATGGGGCAAAGATACGAGTGCTCGCGTGAACTTTCACGAGCCCAGCGCGCCTCGTGCGGAGCCAGCCTTGCTGATCGCACTCGCAGTGGCGCGGTGCCCGCGGCGCGGCAGTGGAACGATGTCGGCAATCTCCCTTCACCTGCTGGGGTCCGCATGCGCTCAATCAACAGGCGGAAAGCGGGCTGCGTTCGGCAGCGGCCTGCATCCACCGGAGCGAGGGAGTGCAGGTTGCGAACCGAGGACGTGTCAGCTGGAGGGCCGATTTTCGGGGAGCCAGTACTGGGCGAAATCTGCGGCTTCGCGGAGGCTGAAGAGGCGGGCGACGGCGGAGCCCACGCGGCCGGTGCGCACAGCACCGGCCGGCGATGTGCGCTCGAATTCCGTACCCAGCGTGGCGAAGTCACGGTCGTCCAGGGCGACATCCTCGTACGTCCACCATTGCCGTAGTCCATCAAGCGTGACCACGCAGTTGTAGGGGCGCCGGACCGGGCGCGGCCCCCGGTACTCCGCGAGGTGGAAAGTCGTGCAGACGTCGAACCCGACTCCCAGGAGCAACACTTGCGCGTGCAGGTCGTACAGGCGGGCCAGGGGGGAGTTCTCGCCCAGGTGGCAGTCCGGGTGATGGTGCTCAATGATCTTCGCCGCTTCTTCTCCGAGTGCCGCGAAGGAGGTCTGAGGGTGTTCGCTGCGGATCGCGCCTGGCGTCTGTCGCACGGTCTCGGCGAGCAGCCCCGTCGTGGAAGGGGTGACCGCAGGGTCGAACGGGGCCATGGTCGCCCTGAGTTCTGCCACCGCATGCTCGTTGAGGCCGCGCACTCGTTCCAGATACTGGGGCGAGGTGTCGGAGTTCTCGGGGGTGAAGGTGGGCACGGTCAGGGTGCCGGCCGGCCCGAGCGCGCCGCGCAGGGCCCGTACCACGGTCGCGGGGCCCTCGGTCGTCGCACCGATGGCGCGTACGGACGCGTGCACCAGCAGGACGCCGCCCTCCTGTACGCCGAGGTCCGTCAGTTGCGCGGTGAGTCGGGCTTCATCGTGGTGGGCGTTCAAGTCAACACATCCCTTCGGGCCCAGGCCGTTCGGTCTGGGCGTCCCGGCTTCGGGGAGTCGTCGGTCGACGCCGCCAGGAGGCCGGAACCAGCTGGCGTTGTGGCCTCGAACCTCTGCCCCTCCTGAAGGGCAACGAGCCCGACCCAGCGGGGAACACGGCGCTGGGGGCTGCCTTCCTCCACGGCCCGCGTGTGGCTCTCCGTTCCGATCAGGCCGACGGAACGGTGAGGAGAACCAGATTGCCACCGGCACGGCGCTGGGCGTTCTCGGGACTCCTGGCACGTTGCAGCGGCCCTCCTTGACTGGCTCCGTCGGCCGTCCGCTACGGCAGCACCACTCGTGCTGGCGGGTGGGCCACGGGGGGCACCAGGGGTGCGTGCTTCATGGTGCGGGCGATCTGGTTGCGACGCCGGGACGGCGCCTGCTCGTCACGGTGCCTTCGTGCTTGGGCGTCTGCCGGTCTGGTGTGGGCCGTACGGCCGCCCCAGTATCTGACACTGCGGCGAGCAGCCGCAGCTTCTCGTCGCTGTCGCTGTCCTTGTCGGGGTAGTAGACGACCGCGTCGGCGTCATCCTGGACCGGACAAGCTGTGCCGGATGAGCGTGGTGCGGCGTTCGTCCGCGTCGGGCCGGAGAGCGGGGCAGTCCTGGGTCACAGCCGCTTCGCGTTGCGGAGCAGCTGTGCGTAGAACCCGCTTCCGTCGATGCGGGAGACTCCGCCCTTGTCGCCGATCGTCGGGCCGTTGACTTCCTTGCGGCTGGAGATGAACGTTTTGTGGCCCTCGGTGTCCGGCCCCAGGTAGAGGGCCACGTGGTCGAGGCGGTCGCCGGTGTGGTGGTCCATCTTGAAGAAGAGGAGGTCGCCGGGCTGGAGCACGTCGATGTTCTTGGGCCGTTCGTACCAGGGCGCCGGGCCCGACAACGGGATGATGTCGGCGCCCAGGCGTGAGCGGGCCATGCCGTTGGCCGTGCGGGGCAGGCCGTCGCCCTTGTTGTCGTCGGACGCCAGCGGGTAGCGGGCCCGGTAGCCGAACACCATGCGCACGAACCCCGAGCAGTCGATGGCGCCGACGCGTGCGGCTTCCGGCTGCTTGGTGGTGCCGTCGCGGAAGGTGTAGGGGATGCCCAAGTAGTGGAAGAAGTCGGACTGTTCGAGCAGCGGTGTGCCGCGGCTCTTGGTGAGGTCCGGGTTGACCGGACCGAATTTGGCGTCGCCCGCGTACGCGAGGCCCTTGGCGTCCTTCTTGACCGGCGCCCCGGTGGCGTACTGGAAGGCGGTCGCGAAGAGGTCGTCCTCCTTGGTGCTCGAGGCCTGCTTGAACCAGGTCTTGAACCACGCCTCCTTCTCGGCTCCTTGGCGCCAGGCCTGGGGCATCAGGCGTACCCAGTCCTCCGTGACGACGCGGACTGTTGTGTTCGCCGGTTCGGCGAAGGTGCGCGAGGGGCCCCTGAGGGTCGCCGTGCGCGCCTTGTCGGTGAACGTGGCGAGGATCTGGCCCTGGTCGCCGCGCAGTACGGTGCGCGCGGGGTTGTTCAGCCGCTCCCAGCGCTCCTTGCCGCTGTCCTTGCCGGCGTCGCCCTCCCCGACGGGGCGGTCCTTGACGGTCTGGACACCGGGCACCGAGTCCCGCTCCTCACTGCGCAGTTCCACGGTGAGGTACGTGCTGGACGCCAGCAGGGCCAGCACGGTCAGGGCGTGCACGGCGGCGCGCTTCTTCTTGGGGGGCATGGCTGTTTCGGCTCCGATCCCGGGTCAGGCGGACGGCATGACGCCGAGGAGGATTCCGGCGGTGAGGACGACATAGGCCATGAGCGTCACCGATCCCGTGGCCAGGAGGGTGGGCCCCTTGGGCTGGCGGACCAGCTGGTAGGCGATCAATCCGGGCACGATGAAGCCGAGGGTCTGGTTGGCGTACATGAGCGGGAACTCCAGAGAGAGCACGATCATGACGGTGGCCTGGAGGGTGACGCCGAGCAGCACGACGGCGGCGAAGAGCCGCTTGCCGTAGAGGATCACGAACTTCTGCATCAGCAGCGTGCCCGCGTAGGTGAGGACGGTGACGCCCGCGACCATCGCGGCGCGCTGCAGGTCCTCGACGAGGGTCAGCGCGAGCCAGCCCGGGGTGATCATGCCGCCGGGCGAGAGGTTGGTCGTCAGGTAGCAGACCAGGGAGAAGAGCAGCCCGATCGCGATGCCGATGGCGGCGATCTCGGGGGTCAGGACGGAGGGGATCAACGGTGTTGCTCTCCTGGGTTGTGCCACTGCGGGGAATCGTCGGCGGGAGGTACGCGCGGCTCGAACAGGCCGCGGGTGCGGGCCTGTTCCAGGTGCGCGGGGTGCGCCGGGTCCTGCTGGGGGTACGGGTCGGGGTGCTGCTCCCCCGCGCGCTGCGCGGGGTGGGGCGCATAGCGGTCCTCGTACGCCTGCGGGTAGGGCTGGTAGGGGTCGAGATGGGGTGTGTACTGCGCTGTCGTCTCGGCTTCCGGGGTCATGTGCCCGGGTGTGGCAGGAGCGGCGGGCTCGGCCGAGTCGTCCGGCGGGAGGTGCGCGAGGTGTTCGAGGAGCAGTTCGCCCTGGCCGTGGATGTTGCCGATGGCGACGAGCGAGGAGTCGGGCCCGAGTCGGCCGAGGAGCTCCCGCATGAACTCCTCGGGGTCGCGCCGGTCTCCGCCGAGGTCGACGGCGCGGTCGCGGTAGGCGGCCGGGATCGCGTCGATGGCTGATTTGGCGGGGTGGCCGATGACGAAGACCTGGTCGGGGTCGAGGTCGGGGATGATCTCGCCCATCTGGCCGTTGCGTTCGACGCGGTCGGGTCGGCAGTTGATGACCACGTTCAGGGGGCGGTGGATGGCGCCGAGGTCGAGCAGCTGGTTGATGTTCATCAGCGTCGACTCGGGGTCGTTGGCCGCGAAGACGTTGGCGAAGCGGAGCTTCTTGTCCTCGTGGGTCACGTACCGCTCCACGGAGAGGACTCCGGGGTCCGGCGGGGCGTCGTACATGCCCCGCAGCGCGGTCTCGCGGTCGACGCCGAGGAGTCCGGCGACGACGAGCGCGATGGCCACGTTCTCCTTGAAGGTGAACCAGCTGAAGCCGCGCAGTTCCTCGTCGGTGACCATCTCGGGGTCGGCGTAGACGAGGCGGCAGTTCCGTGCTTCGGCCTCTTCCTGGAGGATGGCGAAACGGTCCTTCTCGGCGGTGACACAGATGCCGTTCTCGGGCATCGAGCGACACAGCGAGCGTGCCACGTCGTCGAGGGTGGGGCCCATCTCGGCGAGGTGGTCCTCGCGGACGTTGCAGAGGACGCCGATCGTCGAGCGGATCAGCTTGGACTGGTTGATCTCCTGGAGCGCGGGCATGACGGCCATGCACTCGATGACGAGGGCGTCCGGATGGTAGGCGCTGGCGCGCCGCACGATGCCGATCTGCTCGACGACGTTGGCGATGCCGAACTTGCGGTAGACGGGCTCCTCGGTGGCGTCCGAGTGGATGAACCGGGCGGCGGTTCCGGTGGTCTTGGCGACGGTGACGAGGCCACCGCCGCGCAGCGCGCCCGCGCACAGGCGGGTGATGGAGCTCTTGCCACGGATGCCGTTGACGAGCACGCGGGTCGGGATGCGGTCGAGGTTGACGTAGTGCCGTCGCTGTTCGATCACTCCGGAGATCAGCAGGACGGCCCCGCACACCACGAGCACGGTGTAGAGGAAAAGCACGGTGTTACTGGTTCCTTCCGGTCGCGGCGGGCGTGCGGGTGGCGCCGTCGCGTTGGCGTTGCTGGTCCAGGAGGCGCTGTCGGATCAGTTCCAGGCTGCGGGCCACGGCGCCGACCTCGTCGTGGTGGCGCGGGTACAGCACGGTCTTGCGGTCGCCGTCGGCCAGGTTCTCGGCCTGGTCGGCGAGTTCGCGCAGCGGGCGGGCGACCACGATGTGCAGCCAGCCGAGGCAGGCCGCGGCCGCCGTGAGGCCGAGCATGCCGGCGAGGACCGTGCGGTTCTGCAGGCTGTATTCGGGGATGGCGAGCCAGGAGGCCGGCTGGGAGCTGACCACCGTCCACTTCAGGGTGTCCGCGACCCCGCCGCCGGAGAACGGCGCCGCGGCGACGACGCGTACGTTCCCGCCGTCGCGCCGCACCTCGCCGTGGTCGGCCTTCCGGTCGAGCAGGGGCTGGAGTGAGGCGGGCAGTTTCTGGAAGGCGCGGTATCCCGAGTCGCCTCCGATGACGCGGCCCTCGGTGTCGACGACGCGGACCTCGCCGAGTCCCTGGCGACCGAGCAGTGCGTTGAGGAACTCGATGCGGAACTCCCCGACGACTGCGGCACCTTGGCGGTCCGGCGCCGCGACAGTGGCGGTGATGACGGGCTTCTTGCCTCCGTGGCCGCTCACCTCGAAGGCGTTGTCCGAAGGGGCTTCTCCTGCGGTGTGGTGGGGGGTGTGACCGGACTGGGCGAGGATCGTGCCGTCGGCGCCGAGGACGTACACCGACTCGTAACGCTGGTGCTCCTTGAGCGTGCGGTCCAGGACGGCGTTCATGTCCTGGGCGGAGGTTCGGTCGCCGATGAGGGACGCGACGGCGGCGAGGTCGGCGTGGCCCTCGTTGAGGGCGCGGCGCACCCGGTCGCTGAGCGTCGCGGTGCGGGCCTTCTGGTCGTGGACGGTCTGGGTCGGCACGCGGACGTCGTCCTCGGCCCGGTTGAGCAGGAGCATCAGCGGCGCGGCCCAGCCGAGCAGCAGCAGGGCGCACACGACGAGGAGCGCCCGGGTGCCGGGCCTTCTGCGGCGTCCGCGACGTGGTGGATCCTGCGCGGCGACGGGTGCTCCGCGCAGCTGGCAGCGCAGCCGCTCCAGGGCGCCACCGATCCGGGCGGCCTCGCCGGACCTCGGCACGGTCACGGGGCGCTCGAGGTCGCCGCGGGTGAGGCGGCGGCTCTCCAGGAAGAGTCTGATCAAGGGGCGCTGCACCGTGGACAGGAGCAGCATGATCGCGAGGGCGCCGATCACGAGGAGTGCGCCCGCCGCCACGAGGCCGACGGCGGGGCGGGCGAGGCGGGACGCGTGCTCGCCGACACCGACCTGGGTGACGACGGTGAGGCCGAGAGTGCCGGCCGGGGTGGCCTGGCCGGGGTCGCCTGTGGCGAGCGTGGCGTAGCCGCCGATGGTCTGCTTGTCCTCGACGGTGTCCCCGGCCAGGTGGCCGCTGACGCCCGTGTAGCCGCCCGCGCCGGGGGCCTTGGCGGAGATCGCGTTCTGTTTGCCCTTCTTGGCGGCGATGCCCGCGAAGGTGCGCAGTTGCTCCTTGGCACCCTTGCCGCCGAGCGCGCCGTGGCTGCTCAGGACGCGCCCGTCGCTGTCCACGACGCCGATGGCCCGGCCCTCGCCGAGGTTCACGCCGGGGAAGTTGAGGCTGCTGGAGGCGATCAGGAGTTGCTGGGGCCGGCCTTCCCAGGACAGCAGGGCCAGTGTGACCAGACGGGTCTGACCGTTCTCCAGTCGGACCAGGCGCGGAGCGAGACCGCCCTCGTCGGCCAGGCGGCTCCGGTCGATGGCGGTGAGCGGTACGTTCTCGCCGCGCGCACCGAGGAGCTTGCCCGAGGCGATCTCCATGACGGCGGTGCCGCGCCACTTCTGGTACACGTCGCCGACCTTGTCCAGGACGTCGTCGGCGGGCGCGGGTTGCTGCTGGTTGAAGAGGGTGGCGGTGCGGGTCAGATCAGTGATCGATTCGTCGAGGGAGGCGCGCAGTGCGATGGCCCCGTCCTCGGCGACGTACTGCTGGGACTTGCGGACGGCCTCCGGTACGAGGGCGTTCTCGGGTTTGCCGAGGGCGAGCGCCGTGATGCCCGCGAGGGACAGGAGCAGCGTCGCCAGCACGGCGATGGGCGGACGTATGCCACCTATCAGCGACATGTCCGACCTGCGGCGGACCTTGTGCCGCCGCCTCGATCCCGAAGCCGCCAACGCGACGCTCCTCTTCTGGTTCTTCGGGCGCCAACCCGAGGCGGCCGTCCCACCCCGGGGCGCACGAGAGTGCGACGCTAGACCCCCACCACGAGGTAGGTAAAGAGTTGCCTACCTCCGGACAAAATTCACTGAAAAATATATGGGAAAAGATCTTTGCGCAAATCCTTGGCAAATGCCGACCCGGAGGATCGACCGCCTGCAACTCCCAGACAGATGGCGCCACAGAGAATCATTGTCCGAATTAAGTGCATATATATATCTAAGCAGTGCTCTAGCATCACATCTCCCCTTGGCCCATCACCTTCCTCCCCCTCCCGCCCCGTATCTTTGGTGCGGCCATGACTGTGCACAGGAAGACAAAAGCGATCGCCGTCGCCTCGGCGCTCGTCCTGCTCGGCGCCCTGATCGCGTCGGCCCTCGCCCTCACCGAAGGCCGCTCGGGCAGCGGCACCAGCCGGGACGACCAGGCGGACGGACAGAGCTCCCACCCTCGCGCGACCCCCTCCCCCAGCGGGCCGCCCCGAGGTGAACTGGAGCGACACATCGTCGAGTTCGCCGCACCCTTCCGCGCGGGCTCCGGATATCGCGAACCAAGCCCCGCCGACCGCCGCGCCGTGGCCGAGTCCGTGGGGCTCGTGCTCGACGGCAAGCGCGAGGAGGCCGACCGGACCCTCTCCCGCGTCGGCTACCAGCTGCGCACGCTCGTCGATGCCGAGACGGGGCGGACGTACGCGGAACTCTCCGACCGGAGCGAGACCGTTCCCGCTCCCCGCGGCTGGGGCCGGGTCTACATCGATCTGTCCTCACCCGTGCGCTGGTCGGTCCAGGCGCCGCACCCGGTGGCCGACGCGCGTACTGAACGGCTCGGCGCACGCGTCCTGTTGGGCTCCCCCGGCGGTGTCCTCGTCATCGCGGGCGCCCATCGAGACGCGGGGCGGGGCAACTCGGCCGACGTCGCACACCGCCGCGACTCGGTCTTCGCGGCGGTCTGCGACGAGCTCGCCGACCGCGGCCTGCCCGGCATCCAGGTCCACGGCTTCGCCGACGACTCCGATCCCGACCACGACGTCATCGCCTCCACCGGGACCGGCACGGCAGGCCGCGCCGACGGCAAGACCCTGGCGGACGCCCTACGGGGGCAGGGCTTCGAGGTGTGCCGGGCCTGGGCGCGCTCCTGTCGGCTGGAAGGCACCGAGAACGTGGAGGGCCGCAAAGCAGCGGCCGCCAATGTCCCGTTCCTGCACGTCGAGTTCAGCAACACGGTGCGCACGGACGACACCCGCACCAGGCGCGCCGTCGCCGCCGTGGACACGCTCACCGCTCGCTGGGCGGCAGGCCAGAAGAGCACGGGACGCGACTGACGCCAGGCGCACCACTGGACGAAGCATCCGCGCAAACGCACACATGCGCCGTGAGCGCCCGCTCGGCCGCCAGTACGCCCTGGCCCCTGCCGCCTGTCCGAGCACATCACCGGCGCCGCAGCAAAGGAGCTCAATCACGGCTGTGGAGTGAGCCCCGTGGGCTCAACTCGCTGATTGAGACGGCCCGCTGGCTGGGTATCGTGCCGCACCGGACCTCCCCCATGGCCCGGCTGCGGGGCGGTCACCAGACCAGCAGCGACGAGCACTGCGCGGCGTCGACTGCGTCAGGTCGTGGCAATGTCGGCCAGCTGGGCCAACGAGAGCCCCCGACCGCGCGATTCGCGATGTCACCCTCGTTCATGACCCACCCGCCCCAGCCTCAGGTCCTGGTGGAGGAACCACGCCGTTGTCGCGACGACCGCTCCGCAAACCGTGGGTACGACCGGCCACGGAAGGCCCGCCAACGTGGTGGCAAGACCCGTCACAGCGCAACTCGCTCCCGTGACGATGCACAGCCACTTGCCGTACGGGCGCCAGGTGAAGTGTCCAGGGTGGCGGGGCCTGATCAGGTGTATGCCTCCGAACATCAGGCCCAGCGCCGCCATCAGCCCGGCGAACGTGCCCACGGCGGCCGGCATTTGGAGTTCGTCGCGCGGTGCGTCCACCGAGCTCTGTCGCGCATCTCCTGCTGCGACCACCACGACGGCACCGCGCCACACCGTCCCGGTGATCCTCTCCCCCGACTGAAGCCTTCGCAGGACGGGCCCACGGTCACCAAACCTCACCTCGGCCCTGGGAAAGAAATCCGGTCCGAGGAGCGTCGCCCGCAGATCTTTGCCGCTCTTGCTGATGTCCGCGACGGTGAAGGTCACCTCCCTGAGGCAGTCCTGTGACCGCCGTACGTCACTTTGGGCAGGGCACACCTCGGCCGTCTGGTACTCCTGGTACAAGGCCCGATCGTTGGACATCCACACGGTGAACGCGGAATAGCAGGTCAGAGCGCCCAGCACGGACAGCACGATCAGCGCGACGCCAACCAGCCGGTTCCGTCCCACACGGTGCGGAGAAGGCGGCGGTCCGCCCGCCACGTCAACCGTTTCGGTGTCCGGTGTCGCCATGACTCGTCTCCTCGCCGTTCCCCACCCAAAGAAGGCCAGTGTCTTCCATCCGCGATCACTCGGACAACGCGGCCTGGGGGGCGGCAGAGGCCCCTGCTGCGCCGCCGCGCCTCCTCTGCCGCCGGGCGAACCGAAGAGAGCGGTTCTCCAAACGCCGCGAGGTTGTCTCAGGCAGCCGCAAACAACGGGGAGGTGTCCGGTCCTTCTCCACTGCCGTCGCAGGGCTGCGTCACTCCGGGCCGTAGTACAGCCGAAGAAACTCCTCCATCGCCGCGTCGACGCCCGCTCGGTCACCGGTGGCGAGCAGGTCGAGCAGCAGACCGCGGACCGCGGCGAGCCCCAGCCGGGCCCGGCTCCGAGCCGTGGCGGGGTCTGCTCCTGCGCCGATCTCCGCGGCCGCCAGCGGCTCCAGCCAGTCCGCCACAAGCCCTTCGAGGATCTGTACGGTCCCGGGGCGGCCGCGCAGCGCGTGCCCGCACAGCTCGAAGAAGAGCCGTTCCTGGTTGGCCAATTGAGGGCCCGTCAATTGCCGCCACAGCAGCCGCGCGACGGCAGCGGGTGAGAGATCGCGCTCCGAGCGGAGCTGGGACAGGAAAACGCGCTGGCGTCGCTCCGACGCCCGGACGATCTCGACGAGCAACTGTTCCTTGGAGCCGAAGTAATGGAGCAGCATGCGATGGCTGACGCCGATCGAGGCGCCCAGGCCGCGCAGGCTCAGATCCGCGATGCCGTGCATCGCGACGTAATCGACAGCCGCGTCCACCAGTTGTGCGCGCCGGCCTCCCTGCACGCCTCTTCCGTGCTCGTCCTCGGAATGCACGTCGCCGGATGTCACCACGTCACGAGTGTACCCATGGGTACATGCCAGATGTACCGTGTGGTACATGAAGGCTGTCAGCGTGTCGATCGACGTACCCCAGACACCCGAGCAGGTCTACGACTTCCTCGACGTCATGGCGCACCACGAACGGTTCACCGACCACTACTTGAGCGACTGGCACTACAGCGGCCCCGCCCGCGGCATCGGTTCGCGCGCCAAGGTCACCGCCGCGCTGGGCGGCACAAAGGCGGACGTCACCATCGAGGTCGTCGAGACCGACGCGCCCCGGCGCATCGTGGAACGCAATGTCAGCGCGGGCGGTCGACGTGTCGCTCACGGCGCCTACGCCATCGAGTCCCTGCCAACGGGTGGGGCTCACATCTCGTTCACGTACACATGGGTGCGGGCACCTCTCGGCGACCGGGTGCTGGCCCCTGTCGTGCGGGCCACGCTCCTCCGAGCCAACCGCACGGTCATGCGGCGCTTGGTCACCGAGTTGGCACGTCACGCGCCCGCTGTCGGTTCCTGACGGCGGTCCGTGCTGCCGCATCCGCCCACCCCCCGGCCCGCTTGGCCGATCCCCCGGCGCTCACGCATGATCTGGTTCGCCATGGCGGGCCGCCCAGTCAGCGCGGTCGAAACCGCCCCCGAAAACGGCAGACGGCCCACACCTACCACTACCAGTACGCGACGTCTCTGCCTCTGACCCCAAGGGTGCGGGCACAAGTAATTCCTGCCCAACTGGCCGATTGTGCAGCCGACTTGGGCAGTTCCGAAGGCGGGCTCGTACGCGATTCAGCCGCGGCCTTCTTCGTCGGTGGTGCGCCGCCGACGGACGTCAGCCATCAGTTTGTCCAGGAGCGCCACCAGCGCCACGCGGTCGTGCTGCGAAAGCCCGCTGACGAGCGCGGCCTCGCGGCCGAGGACCGTGTCGACGGATCTCTCGATGAGCGCGTGCCCGTCGGCTGTCAGTTCCACCAGCACCGTGCGGGTACCGGGGGCCCCGGGCGCCCGCCGGACGAGGCCGTCCCGCTCCGCCCGGGCGACGCGCTGCGAAATCGCTCCGGCGGTCACCAGCGTTCTGCGGGCGATCTCGCGGGTGCTGAGGCGGTAGGGCGGCCCGGAGCGTCGGACGACGGACAGTAGGTCCAGAGTGGCCGCATCGATCCCGGCGTCTCGAAGAGCGCGGTTGCGGTCGTCGGTGAAGAGCTTCGCCAGCCACCAGATGGGGGTGACGATCTCGATCGACTCCGTCGGGGTACCCGGTCGTTCCCGCTGCCAGGCCGTGGCGATGTCAGCGGCGGAGGGGGCGCCCTCGCGGCCCTCCGGCCCGATCTCGATGTTGGTCACGTGCGGATCCCTGTCGTCATCGGTTACGTTTAGACCTAAACCTAGTATGCCTGGAGGACTCGTGACCCGCACTGTGCTCGTGACCGGTGGGACCAGCGGCATCGGCCGCGCGATCGCGCAGAAGTTCGCCGACGACAAGGCAGAGGTCTTCATCACTGGCCGCAACCCCGCCACCGTCGAAGAGCCAGCCAGCGCGATAGGGGCGCACGGAGTCGTCTGTGATGCCACCTCGACCGCGCAGGTGGAGGCGCTCGCCGCGCGGCTCGGCGACCTGGACGTCCTGGTGAATGCCGCCGGAGGGCTTCCTGAGACGGACGCCGGTGATCCCTCGACGCTGGATACGCAACTGGCCCAGTGGCACAGCAGCTTGGCCCAGAACCTCCTCACCGCGGTGCTGACCACCCTCGCCGTCCAGGACAAGCTCACCAGCGACGGCCGCGTCATCAGCATCGGCTCCATCGGCGCGGAGCGCCGTGGCGGCTCATACGGCGCGGCGAAAGCGGCCCTGGCTGCCTGGAACGCCTCCCTGTCCGCCGAACTCGCTCCCCGGGGAGTCACCTGCAACGTGATCTCCGCGGGATTCATCGCCGACACGAACTTCTTCCGCGGTCAGATGACCGAGGAACGCCGTCGCATGCTCGTGGAAGAAACTCACAACAAGCAGGCGGGGGCAGTCGGCGACATCGCCGAGACCGCGTACTTCCTCGCCTCTCCGGGCGCCCGGCACATTACCGGGCAGACCGTCCACGTCAATGGTGGCGCCTTCACCACGCGGTAGCGCACCGCACCCCACGGACCTCCCACCCCCGACCCTCCGGCACCGGGAGGCCCACCCATTGGCCGCGATCTCGAACCTGAGGGCACGCCCTCCCGGCACCCATCGGCGACCTGTTCAGAGCGGCCCGCCACCACAACGGCATCGCTCCCGCCGCCGCTCCGAGGTCGCTTGTCGACTCCCGGGCCGCCGTGGTAACTGCCGCGCTCAATACGGGGGTTGTTCGTCGGCATGTCGGCCCGGGGGCCCAGCGTGCCGACGATGTCGCACGCATCAACGCGCACGACGGAAGCCATCACGCCTGCGGCATCGTGCGCAATCCGCAGCAGGCCGGAGCCGTATGAGGGCTGAAACGACCAAGGTGGACCGCCGGATGAACAGCCGGTTCGCGGATCGCCGATAGGCTCCGGACACGGTGAAGGGGGATCACATGGGACGACTACGAGTCCTGGTGCTGGATGCGGCTTCTGGGGAGTTGCTGGACCGGGAACTGGATCGTCTGCTTGGCCACGGGCTGGCGGTCACGTTGAATCTGCGGCGCGTGGCAGACAAGGCCGGAGCGCAGTTGGCCTGGGGCGACCGGGTGGACTTCACCGATTTCGACGCCTTCGACGAGTCGTCCCTCACCTCCGAGACGGTCCGGGACGGGATCGGCTTTGACGCGGTCAAGTCCCGCGCCGGTGTCCCGCTGGGTGCGGCCTTCCTCGCGGCAGCGACCGATCCGGCGCTGGCCCACCGCCTGCGGGTCATTGGCCGGGCCGGAGCAGGCACCGATCACGTCGAACTGGCTGCCGCCGCTCGCCATGGCGTCGCCGTCACCCACACCCCGGGGTCCAACTCGAACGCTGTGGCGGAGTTCGCCCTGGCACAGCTGCTTGCCCTGACTCGGCAACTCCCCGCCCACAACGAGGCCGCCCACCATGGACGCTGGCCTGCGCCGACCGCACCCGCGGCGGAACTGCGGGAGCTGACCTTGGGAATCGTCGGGTTGGGCCGGACCGGCCTGGCTCTGGCGGACCGGGCGGCCTTCCTGGGCATGACGGTCCAGGGCCTCTCACGACGCCCGTCCCAGACCGCGGTGACGCAGGCGGCATCCCTTACCGCACTGCTGGCGACCAGTGACGTGGTGTCCCTGCATCTTCCGCTCACCCTCCGCACACGCGGCATGATCGGTAGGACGGAACTGGCGATGATGGCTCCCGGGTCCATTCTGCTGAACACCGCGCGGGGCGGGATCGTCGACGAGCAGGCGCTGGCCGACGCACTCAGCGATCCGGCACACCCGCTCGCCGCGGCAGCCGTCGACACCTTCGAGCACGAACACGCCGCCTTCGCCTCCCCGCTCTTCGGCCTTCCCAACGCCCTGCTCACCCCGCACGTTGCCGGTATGACCAAGGGTGCGATGGCAACGGCGGCGACGCGGTGCGCGGATCACATCGCCGCCCTGCTCACCGGCCGCTCGGACGGCGTACCCGTGGTGGTCGGCTGACCATGCGGCTCGGTCATGAAGGCCCACCCCTGCCTACCCGCCCTGCCGCAGGCACGCGGCAATCTCAGGGTGCGGCGCGGGGCGCCCCTCTTCGCGACGGAAGCTTGCAGAGGGAGCCCAGAAGACGAACTCACGGGTCGAGTACGGCGGCGACGGCCTCGATCTCGACAAGCTGGTCCTGGTAACCCAGCACCGTGACGCCCATCAAGGTACTGGGGACGTCATGGTCGGCGAACGCGTCCCGGACCACCTGCCAGGCAGTCACCAAGTCCTCCCGCCGATTCGAGGCGACGAGGACCCGTGTGCTGATGACGTCCTGGAGCGACGCCCCCGAGGCAGCGAGAGCGACCCGCATGTTCTCGACCGCTCTCGCTGCCTGACCTGCGTAGTTCCCGATCTCCACGATGGCACCGTCCTCGCTCAGCGGGCACGCCCCCGCCAGGAAGATCAGGCGCGACTCGGCCGGTGCCGTGGCCGCGTACGCGTACTCGGCAACGTCGGACAGGGAGGCGGAACGGATCAATGTGATGGCACGAGCCACGCTGTGGGTCCTTTCCTCTGGAAGGTGCGAGCCGGGACACAGAAGCCCGGACATCCTCCCAGCGCTGACTCCGCCTCCGCCTTCCCTTTGTCGTGGCCCCACGGTGACGGGGCAAGCGCGCAGCCCACCCCTGATCAATGAAGCCAGTGCTCCCCGACCGGCTCGACATGATCAGCTCCGAACCCGCATTCTCTGAGGATGGAATTCCTCGTCTACCATCGCGACCGGCCCGGCTCCGAGCCGCTGCGCCATGAACTCCTGGAAGAGCACTGGTCCTACATGGACCAGTACGCGAAGGAGATGATCGCCCGCGGGCCGACGTTCGGTGAGGACGGTGAAACGCTCACCGGAAGTGTCCACATCGTCGATCTGCCCGGCCCCGACGCCGCCCGCGCGTTCGCCTTCGACGAGCCGGGGTATCAGGCCGGCGCCTACCGGGACGTGCTCCTGCGACGGTGGCGAAATGCGTTGGGTCGGACCATGTGGGAGTTTCCGGGTGACCCGTCCGCGAACCGGTATCTGGTGCTCGGACTCGGTGCCGGTGAAGCAGTCGATCTGGCGGTGCCGACGGACCGGGACACCCTGATCGCCTACGGGCCGCTGCTGTCCGACGACGGCGCCACCTGGCTGGGTACGGCGGCGCTGCTCACGGCACCGGACCGCGAGACCGCCCGCTCCGTCCTGACCACGGACCGGTATGCCCACGTCGAAGCGCATGACTGGGAGTTCGGCGGCCGCCGGTAGCGATCGTCGGCGCCGCACTACCGGACAGGCGCATTTCTGGCGGTTGTCCGGCGTCGTCGGCGGGTGGGCGCCAGTCGTCCGCCCTCGTTCGCCGACCGTCCTCTGTGGCGGACACGGCCCGCGTCAGGAGTGCCGGTTCCCGGCCCGCCTCTCCGCCGCAGACCGGGCAACGACGGGACGGGGCCCCACCCCCATCCGGGCTCATGGCAGGGGTGGGGCCGGTACACCGTGCGGCCGGCCGTCAGGCGCGGCAGCGAAGCATCTCGAGCGGAGGGTTGGCGTGGAGGTCCGCCCAGAAGTCCTCGCCGAACTCCCGCAGGCCGGCCTCGGATACCGTGACCGGGACCCACGTCAACTCGCTGAATCCGGCCGCGCGCAGGGACTTCTCGTACACCTCGCGGCGCGGGCGGTTGGCGAAGAAGGAGACCGGCGGGTCGAGCAGCGCCGTGGTGCGGACCTGCGGCCCGGTCTCGGCCTCCTCGCCGGTGAGCACGCTGAGGAAGCCGTACTTCTCGGGGGTCGGCCCGTCGAAACGGAAGTCGGGCGACTGGTTGAGCAGGAAGAATTCAGCACCGGGCTTCAAGTTCCGATGCACCTTGCGACACATCAGCTCCGTGGTGGCAAGATCGGGCGCGTAGTTGAGCATCTGCACGGCCAGACCGATGTCGAACCGCTGCTCAAAGAGCGGCAGTTCGGCCACGTCACCCACCTCGTAACGCACGCCCAGCGGGCTGCTCTGCTCCAGCTGCTGGGCGACGTGCACCATTTCACCGGAGATGTCGACCCCCAGCACCTCGGTGGCACCGCGGCGCTTGAACTCCCTGCTGTAGAAGCCCGTACCGCAGGCGAGGTCCAGGATCGACTTGCCGCGCACGTCACCCACCATGCCCAGGAAGCTGGGCACCACCGCGTACTGCTCCAGCGGCAGGGCCTTGAAGCCCTCGTACGCCTCGCCGATCTCGTCATACTGTTGCACGCTCATCGCGCCGTCCTCCCGTTGAAGCGTCGCCGCGTTCGTCTCCAACCCCCTGCTTTGGGGGGAACGCCGCCTGCCTGCTTGGCAGTTTCGCCCAACCGGACGGAGCCACGTATCTGGCAGAACCCACAAAAATCCGCGCCGTAACCCGGGTTCCCGTACAGGCGGCAGCGCACCCACCCGCCCTGGGGCAGGATGCGCTCGCCTCGCCGCCAGGTGCGGCACACGACCGCGCAGCCTGCTGGAATTCCGAACCAGGACCGGCGACAACGGCACGCACACCCGCGCCCGCACTGGCGCCCTCCCGCCAAGCAGCCAGCGGCACGGAGCAAGATCATCTAGTGTTTCGGGCATGACTCCCACCTCACGCCCCGTCATGACGCTGCGCGGGCGGGGCACCACCTTCCGCCTTCACGAGCAGGAGATCGCCGTCGAGCGGGGGCGGACCACGTGGGCCGTTCCCCTCGCCGCGGTAGGCCGCATAGCCATAACGAGCGAAAGAACGGGCACCACCCAGGTCCGCCTGGAGCTGTCCGGTGCGGCGGACACGACCTGGGCCTCCGTGACCACACGCAATGCCACCGCGGCCGACGCGTTCGTACGCCAGGTGCAGGCATCCCTGGTGGGAATACGGACCGCGGCACACGGATCAGACCTCGTGGTGCGCGAACAACGGGCGCTACGCCTGCCGTCCCTCCCCCTCCAGCATCCCAGAACACGCCGCTTCCTCGCTGTGTCGGCGTATGTCGGCTTCGCTTTGGTGGCCGTCTCGCACGCTGGCGCATGGGGTGGGGCAGTTGTGTACGGGCTCCTGCTGGCTCCGCTTGGAGCCACCGGCACCCTGCACCTCTGGCGGGGCCGGTTCCGGGACCTGCTGAATCTGCGCCGGCGCGGCATCACCGTGCCCGGACAGTTCCTTCACCGCGAGTGGGTGCGCCGCGACGGCGAGAGCGAAGAGCGTCACGTCTACGAGTACGTCACCCTCGAAGGTCGCCGTCACAAGCAACAAGGCATGATCAATATTTACTTCCAACGCAAGACCGGCGCGGTCGACGTGACTTACGACCCAGAGCAACCCTCCCTCATGCAGCCCGGCAGGTTGGTCGAGCCCCTGTTTCTGCAGGCGCTCCTCCTGGCCCTGGGCTTGGCCGTCTCCCTCCTGTTCATCGCTCCTCTACTTGCCTTCGTCTCGGCGGTCGGCCTGCTCGGCTGACCGCCCACTACCCGTTTCAGTTGGCCAGCTGCACAGCGCGCCAGCCAGGAGGCCTACCGCCGCGATGGCGCACGCATGGCTCCTTCGCTACTCATAGATCCGAGCTATCCGCAGACTGCAAGTCGTCTGTGAAGCACGGACAGTTGGGTCACCCTTGTTCAATCGGCCAAAGCAGCAGCGCGTTCGAGGAATCTCCGCGCTCCCTCTGGACGTCCCAGCGAGCAGCGCCTATAAATTCATCCGATGTACTTGACCGACACTGCCGTCGAGCAGAGCCAAGCAGACGACCGGCGCGCGCCGCACCCGAGGAGCCCTCGAACCTGACATCCCTTCACCCACACGTCTCGCCCGGTCCAGCACCCCCACGATCCAGGAGCCGCACGTGTCCTCTGCACCCCTCAGCAGACGTTCCCTGATCAAGGCTGCCGCGCTCGCCGGAGGCGTCGTCGTCTTCGGGCTGCCGCAGGTCCTGTTACCTGCGGACGCCGAGGCTTACCCGGTCCCCTCGAAAATGGACTGGTGGTACGAGGGCCGGTTCGGGATGTTCATCCACTTCGGCTCCTACTCCTACCTCGGGCACGGTGAATGGGCGTTCACCAACGAGAACTGGTCGAAGCCCGCCTATCAGACCCAGGTGTCCGCACACTTCAACCCCACCGCTTTCAACGCGGCCGCCATCGCCCAACTGGCCGCGGACGCCGGCATGAAGTACTTGGTGATCACCGCCAAGCACCATGAAGGCTTCGCCATGTGGGACTCCAACGTTCCCGGGTTCACCGACACCACCGGCACCAAGCTCTACAACCTCCACGACTACGCCGGCGTGCAGGGCGACCTGCTGGGAGCGCTCAAGACCGAGTGTGAGGCGCGAGGCGTCAAGTTCGGGCTCTACTACTCGATCCTGGACTGGAACCACCCCTCCCAGACCGACCGAGGCGGCCTCACCACCATGGCCTCGCAGGCCGCCCGAACCGCGTACATCGCCGACATGAAGGCCCAGCTCCAGGAGTTGCTGGACCGCTACGATCCCGCACTCCTGTGGTTCGACGGCGACTGGTTCGCAGAGCCCGCCACCCCGACCCTGCAGGACTGGTGGCTCCGCTCGGACGGCCTCGACCTCTACAACTGGCTCATCGCCCGCAAGCCCAACCTTGTTATCAACGAACGGGTCAAGCGGGACTTCAACCTGGGCGACTACAGCGTCGCGGAGTTCGGGGTCCCCGACGCCCCACTGCAACGGCAGTGGGAACGATGCGACACCATGAACGGCGCCTGGGGCTACAACTCGTCCGCCGAGAACTCCTACCGCCCCATCAGTGACTTCGTCCGGGAGCTCATCACGTGCGTCTCCCGGGACGGCAACTTCCTGCTGAACATCGGACCCAAGGGCGACGGCTCGGTCACCGCCGGATCCGTGACGATTCTGCGCGGCCTGGCCTCCTGGATGTCGACGTACGGAGACAGCATCCACGGAGCCACCGCAAGCCCCTTCGCCACCGATCCGCCCTGGGGCAGGGCCACCAAGAAGGACGGCAAGCTGTTCGCCCACGTCTTCACATGGCCCGCCAACGGCCTCCTGCAGATCCCGGCGATCACCAACAGGATCAGCCGCGTCTACCTGATGAACAACCCCTCGGCTTCTCTCTCGTACACCGTCGGCGGCGGACAGATCAGCGTCACCGTCCCGAGCACCGCCCCGGACGCCAACGCCTCCGTGGTCTGTATCGAGGTGAGCGGTGTCCCCACGTCCACTGCTGGGGCCAGGGTGGCGGTGTACCAGGACGTCGGCTACTCCGCGGCGAGCGCCATCCTGCCGCTGGGCAGCTACACCTCCTCCCAGCTGTCGGCCACCGGCGTGGGACCCTCGTCCATCTCCTCACTGAGGGTCCCCCAGGGTTACTCCGTGACGGGCTACTCCGGCGACAACTTCACCGGCACGGCCTGGACGTTCACCGCGGACAACCCCGACCTGCGCGTGACCGGCAACAACGACGCCATCGTCTCGCTGAAGGTCACCTTCAACCCTGCCACGTATTTCCGGCTGATCAACGTGACGGACGGTCTGGCCCTGGACAGCGGCGGCAACGTCGCCGCCGGATCCAATCTCAAACAGTGGACACCCGTCAACAGCCCCAACCTCCAGTGGCAGGCCGTCGACCTCGGCAACGGCTACTACAGGCTGGTCAACCGCGCCAACGGCATGGTCGTCGACGGTTGGGGCTCGACCAATGACGGAGCTCCTGCCCAGCAAGCGACCTGGAACGGCGGCCCCCACCAACAGTGGCAGATCACCGATCGCGGCAGCGGCCGGTTTTCGATCGCCAACCGCACCACCGGGCTGGTCCTCGACGGCGGCGGACAAGTGCCCTCGGGTTCCGTGACGAAACAGTGGACCTGGGTGACCAGCACGAATCTGCTGTGGACGTTCCAAGCCACCGCCTGATCAACGCGGTCTCAACGTAACCGTGGTGTCGCCCTGGCCCCGTGTGCGCTCGGCGCGGACAGCGGCCCTGCCCTGGCCTGAGCGCCGCACAGACGGACGCCAGGCCGGGCGCTCGCCCCAACGTCGGTGACGTGCCCTGTACTCGGTGGGTGTCCAGCACCGAGCGCCACCAGGCAATCCAGACCCTTTCCAGCGCCTCGCGCTCCCGCCCGGGCCAGTCCCGCCACCCCGCGGCGAGCAGCCGCGAGGCGACCAGACCGTGATCAAGCTGATCGGCGATGAGGAGACGGACGATTCGAGGCGTCAACCGCCGGTACAGGGAGGGGAAGTCGGCCCAGTGATCAGGCGTCTTCCACGCGACGGAGAAGACCAGCGATTCCGGTACCAGACGCACGGGGCCGCTCAGGGTGACGAGATCGGATGCGGTGTAGCAGTGGGTACAACCACCCACTGCGAACGGCAGCTCGGCGAGTGGTGCGAAAACCGCGTCCAGGGCGCCGAGTGCGCCCTGGAGGTGCTGCTGGGGGTCGGTCATGGCCCTTCCTTGAAGGGACTCCGTCCGGACTGACCGGAGAAGAGAGCGACCCTACCAGGCCAGATGCTTCGTACCGCTCCACCGGAAGCCAACTCGGCCATCTGACGGTGACGAGCCGTCGGGTACGGCTCCGGCCACGAGGCATCCGCCTCGCCGCGGTCGGCTCGACCGTGCTCTTCGGCCTTTCGGCCGACCCGCCCTTGCACGCCCCGCCCGCTCTCCCTGCATTGACCTCACCCTGCCGTCCGGCGCAAGGGGCACCACCACGGTCTCGTCGACCGCCTGCACATGCGGGAAACGCACCTGGCTCACACTTGCTGGCGGCAGCAGCTCGCGGCCCGTGTCCGGAGCACACTCCGGGCACCCCGATCCCGGGTTCTGACCACCGCACTCGGCCAGGTGCGAGCCGTCAAACCGGCACAGCACCGAGCGGCGAAGCCTGGCAGGCCGGTGGCCAGCGTCGTCCTGAGCAGGTCTCAGCGAGCCGAAATCCGGCCATGCCAAGACCGCTTTTCGGCATCAAGTCCCCCTCAGGCAACAGGCGTTGCCCGTCCGGGAACGGCCTCAGCGACGACCTATGGACACAGACTTGTCATGCCCCCTTAAATCTGAGGCAGCATCAGCACCACGCTAGGGCCGCCCCCTCAGAGGAGTCCGATGAGACCGAACCGGAGAACATCGCGCCTCACCACCGCCGGCGTGGCCGTCACGGCCACCACCCTGCTCGCCGCCGCCTTCTCCACCGGCGCGTCGGCCGCGAGCACCCCCCAGACGCAGACCGAGGCGCGAGCAGCGCACCCGACGCCGGACCGCGCCACCGCCATCCGCAACGCGAACGCCGCGAGCGCCGCGCACGCCGCCCAGCTCGCCCTCACCGCTGCCCAGCAGACCTCCGTACGCGATGTGGTCGTCGATCCCGACGGCAGCCAGCACGTACGGTACGACCGGACCTACCGCAAACTGCCCGTACTCGGCGGCGACTTCGTCGTGCACCTCTCGCCCACCGGCGCCTACCGCGGCGCCGACCGGGCGGTCACGAACGACCTCTCCGTGCCCAGCATCACCCCCGGGATCTCCGCCCCGAAGGCCGCCGATCTCGCCTCCGCCGAGCTGCGCGCGGCCCACCGCGGCACGCTCAAGCAGCTGACGGCCGAGCCTCAGCTCATCGTGGACGCCCTGCACGGCGCACCGAGGCTCGCCTGGCGCACCCAGACCGCGGCCAAGGACTCGCTCGGCAACCCGGTCGCCCGAGTCGTGCTGACCGACGCCCGTACCGGCGCCCGCATCGACGCCTGGGACTCCATCGAAACCGTGACCGGCGACGGACAGTCCCTCTACAGCGGCACGGTCCCGCTGGAGACCACCCAGTCCGGGTCGACGTACCAGCTCAAGGACCCGACGCGCGGGAACACGTACACGGGCGACGCTCAGAACCAGACGGACCTGTGCTTCTTCGGCATCTGCTTCGTCCGGGCACCCGCGGTGCTCTTCACGGACAGCGACAACCACTGGGGCAACGGCACGAACTCCGACCGGGCGACCGCCGCCGTCGACGCCCAGTACGGCACCAACACCACCTGGGACTACTACAAGAACGTCCACGGCCGGACCGGCATCGGCGGCGACGGCAAGGGCTCGTACAACCGCGTCCACTACGGCAGCAACTACAACAACGCGTTCTGGGACGACAGTTGCTTCTGCATGACGTACGGGGACGGCGACGGCACCACCTTCGGGCCGCTGGTCGCCCTCGACGTGGCCGGGCACGAGATGACGCACGGCGTCACCTCGAAGACGGCGGCCCTGACCTACTCCGGTGAGTCCGGTGGGCTCAACGAAGCCACGAGCGACATCATGGGCACCCTCGTCGAGTGGTACGCGAACAACAGCTTCGACCAGGGCGACTACCTCATCGGCGAGAAGATAGTGAAGCCCGGCTTCGGCAAGGCCGCGCTGCGCTTCATGGACAAGCCGTCCACCGACGGCAACTCCGCGGACTGCTGGAGCTCGGGGGTCGGCAACCTCGACGTGCACTACTCCTCGGGCGTCGCCAACCACTTCGCGTATCTCCTGTCCGAGGGCAGCGGCGCGAAGGTCATCAACGGCGTGTCCTACAACAGCCCCACCTGCAACGGGAGTTCGGTCTCCGGCATCGGCCACGACAAGCTCGGACAGATCTGGTACCGGGCGCTGACCGTCTACATGACGTCATCCACCAACTACGCGGCCGCCCGCACGGCGACCCTCAACGCGGCGAAGGACCTGTACGGCGCGGGCAGCACCGAGCAGAACGCGGTCGCCGCCGCATGGTCGGCGGTCGCCGTCAACTAGGTTTCACGAACCCCTCGTTCAGCCCGTCCGTGCGTCGCCGCCCGCTCAGCCGGCGCACGGGCGGGCTCTTTGGCGCACTCCCGCCGCGCTGCCCGCCCGCCGCGAAACAGCCCGACCTGCGCGGGAACGGTGCCGTACGTACGACCCGGTTCGGGGACCGCTCCGACCGCGACTGTCGGGAATCCACAAAAGCAGGGAACGGAAAAGCAGGCGGCCTTCAGCGACGAACGTACCCCGCGTCGGCCTGCGTCCGCCCTTGATCCGGCCCTCCGGGTGGGTGCGACAGGACCACCCACTTCGCCGTGCCGGGCCGTACTTTGGTCGGCATGGACAACAAGCGTCTGAGTGAGTTCCTGCGGGCCCGCCGCGCACTGGTGCGACCCGAGGACCACGCGATGCCCGCGGGTGTGCGCCGTACACCCGGCCTGCGCCGTGAGGAGGTCGCCGTCCTCGCCGGGGTGAGCACCGACTACTACATCCGGCTGGAACAGGGACGCGAACGCAATCCCTCACCGCAGGTCCTGCGGGCTCTGGCGGCCGCGCTCCTGCTGAAGGACGAGGAAGCCGCCTACCTGCGCGCCATGGTCGACCCACCTGAGCGCCCGCAGTCCCGGCCCGCTCGCGAGTACGCGGGCCCGCAGCTGGTGGCCTTGCTTGACGCATGGGCGGACACCCCGGCTCTGGTCTACGGCCGGTACCTGGACCTGCTGGCCGTCAACTCCCTGGGCGAGGCGCTGTTCTCGTGGCTCGGCAACGAGACGAGCCTGATCACCGCCATGTTCCTCAACCCTGCCGCCCCACGCTTCTATCGTGACTGGGATGTGGTGGCGCAGGGGTGTGTGGCCGCGCTGCGGGCGACCAATCCTGACCCGGGCGATCAGCGGCTGCGGGAACTGGTCGGCGAACTGTCGGTGCGCAGCGCTGATTTCGCAAGCATGTGGGCGCGCCACGACGTGCGCGCCAAAACGGCCTCCACGAAGCGTTTTCGGCACGCGCTCGCGGGCGAACTCGCTCTGGACTTCGAGACCTTCTCGGTCAACAGCGCCCCGGGCCAGCACTTGGTCGTCTACAGGGCCGCGCCCGGCAGCGCCGCCGAACAGGCACTGGCCCTGCTGAGCAACCTCTC
Source organism: Streptomyces sp. NPDC045846 (assembly GCF_056431605.1). Classification (NCBI taxonomy): domain Bacteria; kingdom Bacillati; phylum Actinomycetota; class Actinomycetes; order Kitasatosporales; family Streptomycetaceae; genus Streptomyces; species Streptomyces sp. NPDC045846. The sequence continues at coordinate 29,705 of NZ_JBWKKJ010000003.1, forward strand.
CCCCACTGACGTGCACGACATTCAAGACGAAGGACACACACTGCATGAGCTCCCCTGACTCCCCCGTATGGTTCATCACCGGCTGCTCCTCCGGCCTGGGCCGGGCTCTCGCCCGCACCGTGCTGGAACGCGGGTGGCGTGCCGTGGTCACCGCCCGGGATGTCGGCAAGGTCGCCGACGTGGTCGCCGGGCACGAGGAACACGCGCTCGCCCTGACGCTGGACGTCACCGACACCGAACAGATCGCGAAAGTGGTCGCGCGGGCGCAGACGGCCTTCGGGCACATCGACGTCCTGGTCAACAACGCCGGCTACGGATACCTAGCCGCCATCGAAGAGGGCCAGGACGACGAGGTTCGGGCCTTGTTCGACACGAACGTCTTCGGGCTGGTCGACACCACCAAGGCCGTCCTTCCCGGCATGCGGGCCCAGCGCCGCGGCCACATCGTGAACATCTCCTCCCTCGGCGGACTCATCGGTTTCGGCGCGACCGGCTACTACCACGCCACCAAGTTCGCCGTGGAGGGCCTCTCCGAGTCCCTCGCCGCCGAGGTCGCTCCCCTCGGCATCGACGTGACGATCGTCGAACCCGCTGCATTCCGTACCAACTGGTCCGGGCCCTCAATGCATCAGTCGGCCCTCACCATCGACGACTACGCCCCCACCGCCGGCACACGACGCACCAGCACCCTCGCCACGTACGGCCACCAGCCCGGGGACCCGAAGCGCGCCGCCCACGCCATCATCGAAGCGGTCACGGCCGAAAAGTCCCCGCAGCGCCTGTTGCTGGGCAAAGTCGCGTATGACCTCGCCATCGGCAAACTCGACTCCCTCAAAACCACCTTCGACGACTGGCGGGAGCTGACTCTCAGCGCCGACTTCCCGCCAGAGCACATGGCAGGCTGATCACTACGACATCGTCTGCTCAGTTCGCACGGTCAGCCCAGGTGCCGCGGAAGCGGCTGCGCCGTGAACCGTCGACTTCCGTGGCTGATGCGGAAGGAGTTGCGGCTACTGCTGGGCGGTGGCGTCAGGGCGTTTCCGTCCTGACGCCACGTTGGAGGCCGAGGTCGGCCCAGGTCACTCCGGGGCGTCCGTGCAGATCCTCACGGTGACTTTCATGTACGACCTCCAGGCCGTGACTGTGGGCAAGGCTGATGGTTTCTTCGGTGGAGACGGCGAACATACGGCGGCCCGCCGGTACTGGTCCATGACGCAGCGAGAGGACCACCCGGCCTCCCCTCTCCAACAGGCCGACCACACGGGCCATGGCCAACGGGCGCTGGTGTTCGTCGAGATGCATCCACACTGCGGTCAGCAGGATCAGATCGAAGCGGCGATCCTGCGCGGTCAGCCCTGGAAGCTCGGGAAGTGCGTCGTCGACCCATTCGATCTCTTGGTCGGCATGGATACGCCGACCCAGCGCGCGCAACTCAGCGGTGGGTTCGGCGGCGACGACCTTGTGCCCCCGGGCGGCCAGCGCCGCCGCATCGCGCCCGCTGCCCGCCCCGATGTCCAGCACCGAGCTCGGCCGGGAGGGGAACAGGTGCAGCATGTCGCGGTGTACCTCGCTGAAGGTCACGCTCTCGTACTGCTCGGCAAGAGCCTTTGCCGCCTCGCCGTATCCGGCAGTGCTGGCCATGCCGTGCAACTGGTGCGTGTCCGTCTCACTGTTCATGACGAGGCACCCTACGTCTGCTCCCCCTCGGACACCACAGCGAAGATCACTGCTCGCGCACAACGGACCACTGAGCCATACCGTGATGGCCCGTGAAAGAGCCAGGAATCCCCGGGCGAGCGGGTAAGTGCGAGGAGCATTTCGGGGTGCCGATACCTTGGTCGCCATGATGCGCGTGTGGATCCTGCCCATGGTGCTCGTGCTCTCCGGGGCGGTCGCCGCGACTGGCCTGGCCTTCAGCGGGAGCCCGGGCGCGGCAGCCGTACTCCTGGTGCTGTTCGTACTGTTCGCCGGTGTGAGCTCGCCCTTGATCTTTCCTAGGTCGATCAGTGCGCTGGAGGCACAACGCCTCAGCGCGGTCGATGGCCGCCCGGTCGTCTTCTGGCGTCCCGGCTGCACGTACTGCATGCGCCTGCGTCTCCGCTTGGGCCGTGATGCTCGCCGGCTCCACTGGGTCAACATCTGGCGCGACCCCGCGGGAGCGGCGGCGGTCAGGGCGGTCAACGACGGCAACGAGACCGTGCCCACCCTCGTCCTGGCGGGCCAGCCCCACACCAATCCCGATCCTGCCTGGGTACGCCGACAGCTCTTCCCCGGCACCTGATCAGAACCCACGCTTTCCCGGAGAGACGGACTTCCCCTTCGAATCTCTTCAACCTGCCTGTTAATCCTGGAGGTTGAATGGCTGACTCTGTCGAGTCCGGCTTCCAGTCCCGTCAGGGGGCGTACTTACACGACACGACCACCACGGCCAAGATGTCGATCGTGAGGAGCTCCCGTGCAGGAGAACACTGGGTGAAGCAGGCGGGTAAGCTCCGAGAGGCGTTGGGTCAGCGGTTGTTGGCCAGGTCTGGCCGTCGGCGGACACCCTTCGCGCTTGCCGGTTCGTTGAGCGTCAGAGGTGGGTCCATGTCCTGGCCGGGTGTCACGGTGGTCGATGCGTGTGTGCGGCGCGACGGTCGGGGCGGTAGCCCCACGGCCGTCACCGACGACGACCCGGCGGCGACGGACGCGGACCGGCGTGCCGTCGCTGCTGCGGCCGGCACCTCGCACGCGGCGTTCCTCGGCCCGGGACGGACGCAGGACGGCGGCTTGCCGGTCCGCTTTTTCACCGCCACCGCCGAGCTGACCGGCTGCGGCCACGGCACCGTGGCCGCGCAGGCCGTGCGGTTGGCCCGCACCGCGCTGAGCGAGCTGAAGGATCGCCAACACAGTGGCGGGCGCGCGTTCGACACCGTCGCGATCCGCCGACCGACCGCGATCGAGGTCTGGTTCGACCAAGGCCTCGTCGCGCTGCGTGACCCGGCACCGGACGAGCGCGCAGCGATCGTCTCCGCGCTCGGGCTCACCGCCGACGATTCGCATCCGACCGACGTCCCCCGGATCGCCGCGCCCGGCGCAACGCGCATGCTGGTACCGGTCCGCGACCGGTCGGCGCTGCTCCGAGTCCGGCCACATCTTGGCAGGCTGACAGCGGCATGCCGACGGTACGGGCTCCTCGGCTGTTTCGTGTACGTACCGCCGATGGGCGAGCGACCGGGTGCGGCGCGGATGTTCGCGCCTGCGATCGGTGTCGACGAGGACGTCGCCAACGCCAACAGCACCGGCTGCCTGGCCGCCCACCTGCTCGACACGACAGGGGCGCAGACGGTCTCGATCGAGGTGGAGCAGGGCGACGCCCTCGGTCGACCGTCCAGCGTGCTCGCGTCGGCCCAACGCGGACCGGCGGGCATCACGACCCGGGTCGGCGGGTTGGCGGTGGTCCGGGGCGGACACTGAGACGACGACCTGGGACGCGCATCGGGCTTGGGCTGTCCGCTGCGGTCAAGCGTTGGCATCCGGTGGCGGCCGTCATGGGGACGCAGTGTCGAGGGGGCGGGTGAGCGTCCATCGGGAGACGCGCAGCTTGGCGGCGACGGCGGTTCGGGATGGTCCGGCGCGCAGCAGGATGCGGGCATCAGTGATCTGGTCAGAGAGCAGGGCTCACTGACGGCTGCCGACGTGGCCTGGGGCGCGCGCAGGGCCGAGGTCAAACCCGCACTCACCCCTGGCGGCCCACCCGCCTCTCGCCGGTTTCCGCCGTACCTTGGCCGCACCCGCACCCGCACCTACAGCCAGCGGCCGAACCAGGCGCGCATGCGCCGAAGGGCGTCGAGTTGGTGGGCGCGCTCCTGCAACCCGTGGCCCTCGCGCGGGTAGACGACGAATTCGTCCTCGACCCCGAAGTGGCGCAGGGCGCGATGGAAGTGGATCGCCTGGCCGAGTGGAACGTTGGTGTCCTCCTCGCCGTGCAGGATCAGCACCGGAGTGCGGATCCTGGAGGCGTAGGAGATCGGACTGTTCCGGTCGTGGACGTGCGGCCCCGGGCCCTCCCATCCGGTGCTGCCCCCGAGCGAGGCGTCGAGGACGCCCCAGTCGCCGGTCCCGGCCTGCATGCCCCAGTCGCTGATCCCCGCACCCATCACGGCGGCCTTGAACCTGTTCGTCTGGCCTATCGCCCAGGCCGCCATGAAGCCGCCGTGGCTCCACCCGGAGATTCCAAGCCGGTCGGGGTCGGCGACTCGCTGTTCCACCAGGAGGTCGATCCCGCTGAGGATGTCGGTCCACTCATCGCCGCCGACCGCGCCCGCGACCACGGCGGCGAACACGTGGCCGTGGCCCGAGCCGCCACGGGGGTTGGGCAGGAAGACCGCGTACCCGGCGGTCGCCAGCCACTGGCCGCAATCGACCGCGTTGAGGGTGAATTCGTCGGTGTGGCGGAAGTAGGGGCCGCCATGGACCAAGGTGACGAGCGGAAACGGGCCGTTGTCCCGCGTCCGGCCGACAGGAAGGATCAGCAGGCCGTCGAGCTGGAGTCCGTCGGACGCCCGGTAGCTGAGACGCTCCTGGGCGCCCCAGCGGATCCTGCGCAGTTCTGACGCGGTGTCGCTGATCCGGGTCAGAGGGCCGCCGGTGGGTCCCGCATGGACGTTCCTGGGTTCGTACGCCCTGCTGGCAAGCAGGGCGACCGTTTCCCCTGAGCGGCTCGCGGTAAGCCCGGCGAGCATGCCGGGGGCAGAGGACAACGGGTGGAACCGCAGGGATTCGGGGTGCAGTTGGTACAGCGCGGTGTCCAGCCCGTCGGCGAACAGCGCGAGCGGAGGCCCGTCCGCCACCTGCACCAGCTCGGTCGGGCATACGGTCATGCCGTCGGTGAGGTTGCGGTGTTCGACGGCCGGGCCGGTCGTCGGCGGGACCACGTCGATCACGGCGAGCCCACCCACCAGATGCCCAGGAGTCACCGCCAAGTGGGCCAGATGCCAGACACCGTTGTGGTTCCACCAGGCCGGGGATTGGGCCTCCATCCCGACCGGACCCAGATTCTGGACGCCTGCCGAGTCCGCGTCGACCACATGCAGTTCGGCCGTCATGACGCCGGGATCCAGCTCAGCGGTGGACCAGCTCAACACCGCCAGCGGGCCGCCGTCCGGACGCTGGACCAGCGCGACCACATGCCGGTCACCGAGGGCGTCCACGGTGCGGAGCACGCCGGTCTCCAGGTCGAGCAGGCGCAATCGGGTGGGCGGGAGGTGCCGGCCCCAGACCCTGGCGTCGTCGCGCTCGATGTCCTGGCTCTCGCCCTGGGCGGCGGGTTCGTCCCCGGCGAGCAGGGCGACCGTACGGCCGTCGAGGAGGGGGCAGTAGTCGGAGATGCCGCCGCGCCACCGGGTCAAGGCCTCGGCCTTGAGCAGGCCCTCGCCGCCTTCCAGATGGATCCGCTGGAGTTGGGCGACGCCTTGTTCCTCGTGGTCGGAGGTGAAGAAGAGCGAGGCCGAGTCCGGCGCCCACTTCGGGGCGAGGTCGCGGACCGTGCCGTCCGTCAGGCGACGTGGGCATGGGCGGCCGTCGGTGGCGGCGACCCAGATGGACCCGCGCGGCCGCCCGTCCCTGCCACCGTGCGCGATCACTCCATAGGCGACCAGGTGGCCGTCCGGCGAGATGGCCGGTGCCACGGCGGCGGCTACGTCCACCACCAGTTCGGCGGTGAGCTGGTCGGCCGGTTCGGACGTCGGCTGCGGTGCGGGGTGCGACATGCGGGCTGCCTCTCGCTCGTCAGGACGGCAACTGGCCATCGTGTCGCGCGATCGGACCGGTGTCAGCCGGAATTCGGGGCACAGGCCACATGCCGACCCGTCGGCCGCCCCCCTGCGGGCGACGGTCGGCCGGAATGTGCGTGGATGACACGACTTCTCCGTCAGGGTGAGACGCCGCCGGCAAAGGAGCTCGCCCAGGGAGAGGACGGGGACCGGTTCTTCGACCGGCATCTGAAGTAGAGCCAAGCCGCCGGGCCATCAGCAACAGCGGAGGCCCGCCGGTTCTCCCTCCAGGAGTGCCGACGCGCCCAGCTGAGCGAGGAGCAAATCGCCCCGCCGCCGGAGGCACAAGAGGGCTCGACATGGCGACACGGTGACCGCGGGCGCGGCGACTCGTTGAACCCCACGGTCAGTGAAGGGCACAGAGCCCCGGGACAAGTACAGTTCCGGGGCTCTGTGTTGGGCATCGGCCTCTCGCGCCGGACGCGACCAGCTCCGTGGTGGCGGGCTCCGCGGAACCAAGCCGCCACATCCAAGGGCGCCTTGGGATGGAGAAGGCTCTGGACGCGTTGAGAGCAGGGGCGTTGACGGTCGCGGCGCGTGTGGCCTCGCCGTGCGACAGGCAGCGCGCATCACCTTGCCACCGGCGCCGTGAGCCTCTCGCCCACTCCCCCGGCTCGCCACCGGAGACATCCCTCCCCCGCGAGCCCCCTACCCGGCCGGTGACCTGTCAGCGACCTGGTTGTTGCGGTCGATCTCCGGCATGTGCGTCTCGGCCCACACCCGCAGCGCGGAAAGCGGCCCTTCGAGCGACAGGCCGAGTTGGGTGAGTTGGTAGTGGACGGCGGGTGGGACGGTGGGTTCCACGCGCCTTGCGACCAACCCGTCGCGGACCAGGCTCTGCAAAGTGACGGACAGCATCTTCTGCGAGATTCCCGGGATGCGGCGCCGCAGTTCCGCGAAGCGGACCTCTCCTGGCGCCTCCTCGGCCAGCACCTTGACCGCCATGGACGTCCACTTCGTGCCGATGCGGTCAAGCAGCTGGCGGGTCGGGCACATCGGATCCAGCAGGTCTCCGCGGTCGTCGGGCCGTTGGCCGCGTCCGCCTCGCTCCGCCGTGGTCACCTCGGGCTCACCACCTGATGCGAAAGTGCCGTCTTGGGCCCACCAGGATAGTTCCCTAGCGTGACCTGGTCACTATTGCGCACCACTTCGGAGGACCCCATGCCCGATCTGCGACGTGTCTCCGTCAACGGCGTCGAACTGAACGTCGCTCTCGCCGGATCCGGTCCGGCCGTCCTCCTGCTGCACGGCTTTCCGCACACCTGGGAGCTGTGGACGGAGGTCATGGCCAATCTTTCCAGCCGCTATCGCGTCATCGCCCCGGACCTGAGAGGGTTCGGCGCGAGCAGCCGGGCCGCCTCCGGGTACGACGCGGGCACCCTGGCCGAGGACGCCGCGGCTCTCCTCGCCGCGCTGGGCGTGACATCGGCCGCCGTGGTGGGCATCGACGCGGGCACCCCGCCCGCCTTCCTTCTGGCTCTGCGCCGCCCCGATCTCGTACGGCGCCTCGTCGTGATGGAGTCCCTGCTGGGCGGGCTGCCCGGCGCGGAGGCCTTCCTCGCCGACGGGCCACCGTGGTGGTTCGGCTTCCATACGGCCGCGCCCGGCCTCGCCGAGACCGTACTGGAAGGCCACGAGGCCGACTACATCGACTGGTTCCTGCGCAGCGGCACGCTCGGTCAGGGGGTACGCCCCGCCCTCCGGGACGCCTTCGTTCGCGCATACACCGGACGCCAGGCATTGAGCTGCGCGTTCTCCTACTACCGGGCGCTGCCCGAAAGCGCGGCCCAGATCGAGCGGGCGGTCGCCCGTGCCCGATTGACGGTGCCGACCATGGCGCTGGGTGCCCGGCCCGTCGGATCCGCACTGGAGCGGCAACTCCGCCCGGTCACCGACGATCTCACCGGCCACGTCATAGAAGACTGCGGCCACATCATCCCGCTGCACCGGCCGCGCGCCCTGCTCGCGCTGCTCCGTCCGTTCCTGGCCGGTGAGGACACCGCAGCAGCCTGACCGGCCGACCTGCGGGCGTGGATCGACCGCAGGATGGGCGATGCGCGGGTTCCGTGTCTCGTGGCGTTCGGCCGGCCGGCCACCGCTCGGCCGAATGCCGGATGCGAAGGTCGAGGAGTGGGTGGGAGGCGGGCACTTCGTCCACCTCGTCGATCCCGGACGGTTCGCCACCAGGCGCGGCGCGATCGTCGAAACGTGCGTCGCGGGATGACCGTGCGGTCACCGGCGGCCCGCGAACGGGGAGCCCCCTTCCCCGGTCGCGGTGGGGCCCTGCATTCGGGGGAAAATTCCGCGAAGCCCTTCACATCGCCGACGCCAAGGGTGACCGGACGGCCCGGGCGCGCTATGCCTGACCGGTGATCAAGATCCGGTCCCGTATCGTCGCCGCGCTCGCGGTGCCCGCCTTGTCCCTGTGCGGCCTGCCCGGCCCCGCCGCCGCAACCCCCCTCCCGAGTCCCGCGCTCGACGCGGTCGTCACCGCCGTTCCGCAGGCCAAACTGGGCCTCAGCTGGCATTCCGGCTGCCCGGTGGCGCCCTCCGAGCTCCGGCTCGTGCAGCTGAACCACTGGGGCTTCGACGGCCAGGTCCACCGGGGCGAACTCGTCGTGCGCGAGCGTGCGGTGGCCCCGCTTCTCCAGGTCTTCGAGCGGGCCCTGCAAGCGCAGTTTCCCATCCGGCAGATGCGCGTGATGGCCGAGTTCGGGGGGAGTGACGAGGCGGCGATGGCCGCCGACAACACCTCCGCCTTCAACTGCCGCGCCGTCACGGGCGATCCGTCCGAGGTCTCCCAGCACTCGTACGGGGACGCGGTGGACATCAACACCCTGGAGAACCCGTACGTCGACGTGAACGACAAGGTGTACCCCCCAGCCGGTGCCGCCTTCCTGGACCGGTCCCAGCAGGCGAAGGGCATGATCCATCCCGGGGACGTGATCACCACGGCGATGCATGCGATCGGCTGGCAGTGGGGTGGCCGCTGGAATCCCCCGGACTATCAGCACTTCTCGGCCAACGGACGCTCAGCGTGACCGACCGCCCGGGAATGCGGGGCCTCCTGGCCTCCACCGATCGGCGCCGACCGGTGGAGGCCAGGCCGCCGGGCTGCAGGGATTGAATCGCCCGGCCCGGAGGGTGCCGGAACCAGGTACCTTCCCGGCCGGTGTGCGATGCGCGATCCAGCGCTACGATTGTGACGTACATCACCTTGGATGAAGGTGCGGCCATGGGCGTATCCGAGGCGACACCCGTCACGCGCGACGGTCGACCGGGCTTGAGGCGAGAGATCGGCTTCGTGGGGCTGATCTGGGCCTCCGAGGGATCGATCATCGGATCCGGCTGGCTGTTCGGCGCGCAGAAGGCGCTGGGAGTCGCCGGTCCCGCCGCCATCATTTCCTGGGGAATCGGCAGCGTCGCGATCCTGATCCTCGCGCTGGTGCACGCCGAGCTCGGCGGAATGTATCCGGTCTCCGGCGGCACGGCCCGCTTCCCGCACTACGCCTTCGGCGGAGCCGCCGGAGCGTCGTTCGGCTGGTTCTCCTGGCTCCAGGCGGCCACGGTCGCGCCCATCGAAGTGCTGGCGATGATCACGTACGGCCAGCACTACTCCTGGGCGAAGGGCTGGCTGAAGATCAAGGGTGGCCAGGACCTTCTGACCGGTTCCGGGATCGCCGTCGCGATCGGGCTGATGGCGGTCATCACCGCCATCAACTTCCTCAGCATCCGACTGCTGGCCCGCACCAACAGCGCGGCGACCTGGTGGAAGGTCGGCATCCCGCTGCTGACGATCTTCGTGCTGGCCATCGTCCAGTTCCACGGGAGCAACTTCACCGCGGCCGACGGATTCAACCCCTACGGCGCGAAGGGCATCCTGGGCGCGGTCTCCACGAGCGGCATCATCTTCGCGCTGCTGGGCTTCGAGCAGGCCGACCAGCTCGCCGGTGAGAGCGCGAACCCGAAGCGCGACATCCCGCGAGCCGTGATCGGCTCCATCGTGATCGGCGCGATCATCTACATCCTGCTGCAGGTCGTCTTCCTCGCCGCACTGCCCGCCTCGCAGACCCACGGCACCTGGGCCACCGCCGCGTTCAACACCCTGACCGGCCCGTTCGCCCAGCTCGCCACACTCGTCAGCCTGGGCTGGCTGGCCGCCATCCTCTATCTCGACGCGGTGGTCTCCCCTGCCGGTACGGGCCTGATCTACATCACAGGGTCCTCGCGGGTCTCCTACGGTCTGAGCCGCAACGGCTACATTCCGCAGGTCTTCGAGAAGACCACGCGGCGCGGCGTTCCCTGGCCCGGCCTCATCGCCGCGTTCGTGACCGGCTGCATCTGCTTCCTGCCGTTCCCGAGCTGGCAGTCGCTGGTGGGACTGATCACCAGCGCCAGTGTGCTGATGTACGCCGGCGCGCCGCTGTCCTTCGGCGTGTTCCGCAACCGCCTGCCGAACGCCGAACGCCCCTACCGCCTGCCGGGCGGAAGCTGGATGTCACCACTGGCCTTCGTGGTCGCCAACCTCTTGATCCTGTGGTCGGGTTGGAGCACCGACTGGAAGCTGGGCGTGGCGATCCTCATCGGCTACGTCATCCTCGTCGCCAACCGGGTGTTCAAGATGAACCCGATCACGCCGCAGCTCGATCTGCGGGCGGCGCAGTGGCTGCCCGTCTACCTGATCGGCATGGGTCTCATCGTCTTCGCCAGCGACTTCGGCCCCCTCAAGCACCCGTGGTTCCCGCTGTGGTGGGACATGGTCGCGGTGGCGGTGTTCAGCCTCGTCATCTACTACTGGGCGCTCGCAGTGGCGCTGCCGAGCGAGAAGATCCAGCAGATGATCGACCAGGTGGTGGTCCCGGAGGAAGCGGACATCAAGTGATCCCCGTCCGCGGATGACCGGAGCGGCTCGGTTTGGTGTGCCACATGCTCGCGTTCAGCCATGCTTCGTGCGGAGCAACTCCGGTGGCGTGAGCGCGAGTTCGGCGACGCGACGGCCGGGCTTCGAGTAGCTCGGCGAAGGTTGTCTAACGCCTGCGGGAGTACACCCACGGCCTTCCCGTGGGACGTCCAGCCGGCGCCCGTCTGTGAGGGCACCGGTGCGGGCCCGGCCATCGCGACGCTGGGTGCGGCGGTCTTCCTGGTCGCCTCGACAGGGCGCGCCGCCCGCGCCCTGCCCGCCTGGATCTCCTGGAGCGGCATGGTGATCGGGATCGCCGGTGTGCTGTCGATGAGTTCCCTCGTCGCCGAGAGCGGGTCGGTGTTCATCCCGATCGGCCGCTTCCTCGGCTTCGTGTGGTTCATCGCCCTCGGCGTGGTGCTGTCGAGGCCACTGCGCGGCAAGGGGCGATCCGAGCCCTTCGGGCAGACCCGCGAAGGCAAGCGCGCCTGAACCACTCGGGGGCCCTTCAGCCGCGCTCCCCCGGCGGCTGAACGACGGTGCCGGTCAGGACGGCGGCCGTGTAGTGCTGGACGTCGACGCGCGAGCGGCTGATCAGGCAGGACTGCAACGCATGTCCCGCGCCGCCGTCCGCGGCACTGCTGTACTCCTGCTGACGGCTCTTGCGGGGCACCGCCCGCAGGAAGACCTCCTCGCCCTTGCCCAGCCGGGCCACCCACGTGAGCGTCGACGGCTTGCAGACGAATCCCCGCCTCGTCAGCTCCGGCCGCAGGGCGAGCGGAGGGTCCGCCATCCGTCGACGGCCACCGGCTGATCCAGGTCTTTCCAGGGCTCCAGGGGCAGTTCGTCCGGCGCGATGAGTGCAACCGGCAGTCCAAAATCGTCAATGACCTCCATACGCCCTTCCCGCTCCGTCCGGGGTGCCCGCGCTTCCCCGGGGCCTCCGGAGTACCAGCCTGATTTCCTTCTGGGCTAGGCGTATACCGGACAGCCCCGGGGTTCCGCCCTCGGTCGGCGGCTCGGGTCCGGGCGATTGGCGGCTGGGTGCGGCGAAGCCGGACTCCCCAGCTGCGGGCTACCTCAGCGACTTCTGACGGGTGCGCCGCCAGATGCAGGCCGGAGGTCTCAGCTCGCTGCCGCCGCGGGGACGTCCTTCATGCGCGCGTCGTAGCCGGTGGCGGGGTTGACCACGCGGCCGGCGGCCCACCAGTTCTCGCTGGCTGTTTCCATGATCGCCATCAGGATGTCCTCTTCGGGGACGTCGGCGAAGAGCCTGAGGCTGTCGACGATCGCCTGGAACAGCTCGGCCTTCTGCTCGGCGGTGCGGTGGTTGAACGTCAGCTGGACGAGCATCGTGCGCTCGCTGCGCCGCAGGCCGAACACGACCGGCTGCATCTGGAGGTTGTCGGGCGAGACCTCGTGGAACACGTGGAACTGGTCGTCCTGAGGGATCTTCAGCACCTCGACCATGGCCTTGTGCAGTCCCAGGGAGACGTTCCGGCGGTACGCGAGGGCGGTTCCCTCACGCAGGTAGATGTTGATCAAGGGCATGACGTCTTGCCTTCCGTGTTCGTCGTTGTTCGTGGCGGTGGTGGCCGCCTCGGGCCCTGCCGGTGCGGGCGCTTCAGACCGTGGGCCCCTCGGTGCGGTCCGAGCGGGGTGCCGGTACCTGGAAACAGGCCAGCAGCGCCGAAGTGCTGAGGTACTGACCGACGAGGGTGACCAGGGCGATGAGGGTGTGCGTACCGAACGCCGCCACCGCCTCGTCGTAGAGGTCGTCCTCCACGCGGTGCTCGCGGACCAGCGCGGTCACCAGACGGTGGGCCACGTCGGCGTCGGGGCGCAGGCCGCGGGGAGTGCCGCCCCGGCGCAGGGCAGCGATGGCCTGCTCGGGCAGGCCGGCCTTCCCGGCGGCCGCGGTGTGGGCGTACAGCGCGTACTCGGCCCGCCAATGAGCGGCCACGGTGAGGACGACCACCTCGCGGACATCTGCGGCGATGCCGGCCCGGGCCAGAGCCTGGGCCCACTCCAGCAGAGGCGCGGCGAGGTGCGGTACGCGCAGCAGGGCGTTGAAAGGGCCGATGAACCGACCGTCGGGCAGCGCGGCCGTGTAGCCCGCCACTTCCGCGTGACGAGCCCGTGTGGCCTTCAGTCGGCGATGCAGTGTGCGCTGTGCTTCGTCGAGGGTGTCGGGAGGAAGGAGGGGCAACCGGCCGCCCAGCCCGGGAGTCTCGTCCGTGGCGTGCTCGTTCATGCCTCCACGCTAGGAACGTCAGGGGCATTCCACCAACGAAGATCCGGCATGATGGACATGCCGATTGCTCATGGAGGGCTCGTGGAGATGACGCTGGTCGGGCTGCGGGTGCTGCGCGAGGTGGCGGAGCGGGGCACGTTCACGGCCGCCGCGGGCGCGCTCGGATACACGCAGTCCGCCGTCTCCCGACAGGTGGCCGCGCTGGAACAGGCCACCGGCGCCCGGCTCTTCGAGCGCCACCCCGGTGGTGTCCGGCTGACCGCGGCGGGACGCGCACTGCTGCGGCACGCCGTCGTCGCCCTGGATGCCCTGGAGGCGGCCGACCGGGAACTCAGCGGCGCGCAGGAGGCCGAGCGGGGCCGCGTCCGCCTCGGCTTCTTCCCCCTCGCGGGGGCGGTGATCGTGCCCCGGGCCCTGGCGCTGCTGCGCGCGGAGCACCCGCACATCCAGGTGACGACACGCGAGGGGACCACTCCCTCGCTCACGCGCGCGCTGCGCGCCGGAACCCTGGATCTCGCCCTGCTGACGTCGCGGCCCCCGCACCGGTCGCCCGACACGGACGATCCGCCCCTGCGCGTCGAGCCGCTGCTGGAAGTGCAGTTGGCCGTGGTGGTTCCGGCCGACGGGCCGTTCGCCGACCGGGGCAGCGTCGGCGTCGAGGAGCTCGCGGCAGCGCCGTGGATCGCCAGTACCGGCACCGCGGACGAGCCGCTGCTCGGCGTCTGGCCCGGTCTGCCCGGGCGGCCCCGGGTCCACCACACCGCCCGCGACTGGCTGACCAAGCTCCACCTGGTCGCTGCGGGCGCCGGCCTCACCACAGCCACTCCGGCGCTGCTCCCCGCCGCCCCGCCCGGCGTGCGCTTCGTGTCCGTCGACGGCGTCGCGGACGAGGTGCGTCGCGTCAGCCTGGTGCGCATGCCAGGTCCCCCAACGGCATCGATGCAGGCGCTGGCACGCGCCCTGCGCGGCCGAGCCGCCGATCTCGACGGCTGACCGGCTCGCCCGGAACCCGCAGAGCACCAGGGCTTCAGGTGGGCACCCGCTCGTCCCGCACAAGCCCGAGTGCCTCACCTGGCCGCCCGTAACACCCCACGCCCGTCAGCGTCCCCGCACCTCGCGAAACCGTCCGCGGGGACATCGCGGACGGAGCTCAGCGGAACAGCCGGTCCAGGTGGTGATCGATGGCCGCGAGCGCCTCCTGGGGCTCGACCACGCCCAGTTCGAGCAGTGTGGTGAAGCCCGTGAGGGCGAGCAAGAGGTGTGCTTCGGCCACCGGATCGCGGTCCGAGGCGATGTGCCCATCCTTGATCGCCTGCCGGATCAACTGCTCGACGAGAAGCCTCCCTTGGGCCATTCCGTCGCGCGCCCGGGCATGGAAGTTCTCGTTGTGCAGTGCCTCCAGCACGAAGAGCGCGCTCATCCGGCTCGTCGCGCGGGCATCGGCCCGCAGCGGAAGCATCTCCGTGAGCATGACGCGGAGCACGTCGCGGGGGTGCGGCTCGTCACCCAGCTCATGGAGCCCGCGGCCGACACGCAGCGAGGTCTGTTCCGACGCGAAGTCCATGGCGAAGGAGAGCATCGCCTCCCGCGAAGCGAAGTAGTGCTGCAACTGGCCGTGGGACATGCCCGCTTCGCGCGCGACCTCGCGTACGGAGAGGTGCGTGACCCCCCGCTGCTCCACCACCCGCCACAGCGCTCGGGCGATCGCTTCGCGGCGTTCACGGTGGTCCACCTGTTTCGGCATCGTCGTTCTCCGTGGCTCACGTTTCCTTACAGTTGACATAATACATGTGACCGATAACGCTGGAGGCTCCTGCGGAGGAAGGAAGGCACCATGCCCGAACAGCCGAGAGTGCGCACCACCGAGGGGCGGGTCGAGGGGTTCTGGAGGCAGGGGTCCGCGCAGTTCCGCGGCATCGCCTATGCCCAACCTCCGGTGGAGGCGCTCCGGTTCCTCGCTCCCGCTCCCCCGCCGCGCTGGGAAGGAACGCGGAAGGCGGTGAAGTTCGGGCCCACGGTTCCGCAGTCCGTACCGCACCCCGGCCAGGCTCCCGCCGCGTCGACCAGCAGCACGGACTGGCTGACCCTCAACGTCTGCACCCCCGATCCGGGAGCTGCGGGGCTGCCGGTGCTGGTGTGGATCCACGGCGGCGCGTACGTCGCGGGAGGCTCCGACGAGCCGATGTACGATCCGGCGGTGCTCGCCGGGGCGGGAATCGTCGTGGTGAGCCTCAACTACCGTGTGGGAGTGGAGGGTTTTGCCCTCATCGAGGGGGCTCCGGCCAACCGGGGGTTCCTCGACCAGATCGCCGCGCTGCGGTGGGTGCAGCGGAACATAGCGGCCTTCGGAGGAGACCCCGGCCAGGTCACCGTGGCCGGGCAGTCCGCGGGAGCGGGCTCGATCGCCGCCCTGCTGACGATGAAGGAATCGCGTGGGCTGTTCCGCCGGGCCATCACCCACTCCGTACCGGGATGGCACTGTTCGCGCGCCCTGGCCGAAGACGTCTCCGCCGCGCTCGCGGACCGGCTCGCCACCCTGCCCACCACCGCTGGGCTCGCCGACGTCGACCCCTGGCACCTGGCCGCCGCACTCACCTCCCTCAGCAACGAGCTATCCGAACACCGCGAGCGCTGGGGCCGGTTCTCCCACGCAGGTGTCGCCGTGTACCCGGTCATCGACGGCGACGTGCTGAGCGAGACACCCTGGTCCGCGCTCCACTCCGGCCGGGCGAGCGGCACCGAACTCCTCGTCGGTCACACCCGCGACGAATTCCGGCTGTTCACCGTCATGACAGGACGGCTGGGCAAGGTCACCGACGAGGAGGCCCGTACCGCCCTTGAGTTCTTCGCCCCGACGCCGGGCGGCGCGGACGCCTATCGCGCCGCCCGTCCGCAGGCCGGACCGGAAGAGTTGTACGAGTCGGTGTGCGGCGACGCCTTCTTCCGCATGCCGTCCCTGCTGCTGGCCGAGGCGAACGCCGCGGCAGGCGGGGCCTCCTACCTGTTCGAGTTGCAGTGGGGCTCACCGGCCCTGGGCGGCGCCATGGGTTCCTGTCACAGCCTGGACGTTCCTCTGGCGTTCGGCACCCTGGACAGCCCCATCGGGAGACACGTGTGCGGTGACCCGGCCACCCCCGAGGCGGTCGCGCTGTCGCGGCAGTTCCGGCAGGCCTGGACGGGTTTCGTCACCACCGGCGACCCCGGCTGGCCCGCCTACGAGCCCGGCCTGCGGCTCACGCGCGTGCTGGACACCGAGCCGCAAACCGTGCCCTACCCCGAGGAGGCCTCGCGCCGGATCTGGGAGGGGCACACGCCGCTGCCCTTCGATCTTCCCTGAGCGCACCCCGGGGCTGCGTGCACTGCCTCAACTGCGTGCCCAGCACTGGTGGTTGAGTCATGTGACAGAGCCGCTGGGCCACCGCGGGGCGCATCGTGCACCGGACTTCGCCGAGCGCGCTCAGCAGGACCGAGGTAGGCGGACGGCGGGGGCCGCGCCCTGGACCCCGGCGATCCGCAGGGACGCGGCCCGGTGCGGCGACCAGCCGCAGCTGACATGATCTTCAACCATGGATGACTGGTGTACGCAGGCAGGCTTCGGGGTGCGTTTCGAGTGGGGCCCGGTCGGCGCTGAACGACTTGCGGCGGACGTCGCCTGTCTGGTGATCGTCGACGTGCTCTCCTTCACCACGTCCGTGACGATCGCGGTGGAGGGGGGAACACGGGTCTACCCCTACCGGTGGCGGGACGAGAGCGCCTCGGCGTTCGCCGACCAGGTGGACGCGGAGTTGGCTGTTGGACGCCGAGCGGCTACGAGTACGTCTCCGTGGTCGCTCTCCCCGGCCGCCCTGCGCCGCGCTCCCTTCGCCCCTCGACTGGTGCTTCCCTCACCCAACGGGTCAGCGATCGCCTCCGCGGCAGGCGGCGCCACGGTCGTCGCGGCCTCGCTCCGCAACGCCGCCGCCGTGAGCGGCTGGCTCGCATCCCGTGGCTACGGTTGCGCCGAGCGCCCGGTCGGAGTGATCGCCTCCGGTGAACGCTGGCCCGACGGCAGCCTCCGGCCCGCGCTCGAAGACCTGCTGGGCGCGGGAGCAGTAATCGCCGGGCTGAGGAAGCGTGGCCGCGGGTCGCTCTCCCCGGAGGCCGAGGCAGCGGCGGGAGTCTTCACATCGACTCCCGACCCGGGCGCCGCCGTCACCGCCTGTGCTTCCGGACGGGAACTCGCCACCGCGGGCTTCGCCCAGGACGTCGCCATCGCGACGGAACTCGACGGATCCGTCGTCGTTCCCGTCCTCTCCGACGGGGCCTTCGTACGCGACGAATGATCGGGCGCGCTCACCACAGCCACTTCCTCGCCGTCGGCGCCACCGGTGCCGGTCGCTTCGTCCTTTCTCGCTTTCACCTCCTGCCTGTTCGGTGCGTGGTGCCCCGTCGTCAGCGGGATTCGCCGCGGTCGGAAACGCCGCTGACGCCTGCGTCACGACCGGAGCGGACGCGGGCGGCCGGGGTGCGCGCTGGTTCCGTTTCCGTCGTCGGGGGCGAGGAGGCGGCACGGTCCCGCTTCACCACCCCGCTGCGCAACAGCAGTTGGAGGGCGCCGAGCAGCACGGCGGTCGCGAGCGCGCTGTGCAGCAGGAGGGTGTCCAGGTGACCGGCGGAGACGTAGGCGCCCACCGCGATCGCGGCCAGGGCACACACCGCGCGGTCCACGATGCTCTCGATCGACAGCAGTGTGGCCCGCGGGGCGTTCGCGGGCACCGCGTCGTTCACGAGTTTGCGCTGGACCGGGTACACAAAGCCGGTGGCGGCCGCGAAGAGGCAGAGCAGCACGACCACGGCCCAGGGGCCCCCGAACGCCATGGCCGCCAGCGTGCCCGCCAGCACCAGGCTGAGGACCGACACCCAGGCCACCGGTGTCAAGCGGCGGCTCAGCCACTGGGGGCGGGCCGAGGCCACCGCCTCGGCCACCGTCATCGCGGCCAGGACTCCGCCGCTGGAGGCCTCCCCGATCCCGTGGTCCAGCAGGATCGGCTGGAAGAGGTTGACCTGGCAGATCCGGGACAGCGTGAAGACGGCCACACCCTGCACCATCACCAGACCGAGCCAGGGCGACGACGCCACGCAGCGCAGAGCGTCCCCCGCGTCCCGCAGAAACGCCCCGCCTCCGCGCGCTCCGCCGGCGCGGGCGGGGACCGCTTTCCGGGCACGGCCTCCCGACCCGGTGAGCCGGGGCAGCGCGACGGCGCAGGCGAGCGAGCCCGCGGCGCTGGCGGCGCTCAGCACGTAGGGAGCCGTGTGAGCCAGCGCCATCAGGGGGCCGACGAGCGGCCAGCACACGACCTTCGCCGCCAGCCCCAGGGCCCGTGCGGTGCCCTCGGCGTTCAGATAGTGCTGGTCGCACTTCTCCGCACGCAGCCCGTCGTACAGGTAGGCGCTGGCCGCCCCCGAGGTGAGCGAGCGGCCCAGGGCGATGGCCAGGAAGTGGAGCAGGAACCCGGTGTACGAGGCGCTGACCACCGGTGCGAGGTTCGCCGCCGTCATCACCACCGCGCCGGCCCGCAGGCAGTTGCGGGTGCCGATGCGGTCGGCGATCAGCCCGGTCGGGATCTCGAACAGACAGAAGGCCACGTAGTAGATGCTCTGGATGCCGAAGATCTGCCCGTCGGAGAGTCCGGCCTCCCGCTGGTACGCGTAGAACACCGGCATCCACCACAGCAGGTTGAACAGCAGCTGGAAGCCGTAGTTGAGGCGGATGAGCCGGCGGGCGGTGTGGGTGAGCGCGCCCTTGTTGGGGCGGGCCGCCTCGGTGCGCGGGCTCACAGCGCGTACGGGCGGATCTGGACCAGCCGGAAGTCGCCCCGCTCGGTCATCAGCCACTCGATGTCCAGCGGCTTGTCCACGTCCGGCCCCGGTGAGGGGCCGTCGGCCCGGGACCGGCCGCGTGTCCCGTCGAGGTCCGCCCCGCTGAAGTGGGACTGCAGGAGCCGCCCGGTCAGGGACAGGTCGGCGAGCCGGGCGCGGGTGGCGGCGGGCAAGGCGTCGCCCCAGGAGCCCAGCGCGACGGTGCGGCCGCCGCCCTCCACCACGTTGTACAGGTACTGCTGGGGCAGGACCGAGCCGTCGACGACCTGTTCCGGGGAGCCGGGCGAGCAGTTGAGGTAGACGTTGCGGAAGTCCGCCCGGCGGGTCGGGTCGCAGGTCACCAGGACGCCGCCGAGGGAGGCGGGCACGTACTCCTGGATGATCACGCCCATGTACGTGTCGTCGAGGGAGATGCCGACCTGATGGCGCAGCCGCACGCTGCGGGGCGAGACCAGGGAGGCCCACACCTGGCGTACCGCGTCCAGGAGTTCAGCGGTGCCGTGGACGGTGGTGACGGAGTCGTAGACACCGGCCGCGGAGAAGCCGGGGAGGTCCTCGGCGTTGGACGAGGAACGCACCACCAGGCGCCGGGGTGCGGCCGGCGGGGCCGGGAAGGCCTGGCTGATCTGCCGGGTGACGGCCTCGGGAACCGGCGTGTGCCGGATCAGTTGCTGGAGTTGCAGGCACAGCGAGTCCAGGACGTCGGTCGCGTCGAGTTCGAGTGCCATCTTGAGTTTGCCGATGCCCTGCTGGAGGGCGGGCGACGAGGCGAGGAAGCGCTGCTGGAGGGCGAAGGGGAGCGCGACGCCGTCCGGGGCGCCGACCGTCGAGGCCACGAAGTCCGCGGCCTTGGTGCGGAGTTCGGCCGCGGAGGGCGCATTGAGACCGAGCCGGGCCGCGAGGTGCCCCAGGAGGTCCTCGCGCGGCGGGCGGGGCCGCGCGTAGAAGGCGGTCAGGTCGGCCGTACGGCTGTCCAGTACGTGGTGCAGCTCGCCGAGGTTGGCGGCCTTGGTGCCATAACGGTCGCGGTCGGTGCTGCGCAGCCGGTGCAGCGCCAGGACCGGGGTGTCATCGAGCAGGGGCGGTTCGAGACGGATGCGCTGCTGGTGCCAGGCCGGCGCCCGCAGGACCGGTTCGTGGTCAAGACGCTCCAGAACGATCTCGTCCTCGCACACCCGGTAGCGCACCCATGCGCCGTCCAGGCCGTCCTGCTCGACGAGTTGCTCCAGATCGCGCACGATCGCGTTGGGTATCCCCCAGCCGGAGGCCAGGACGTTGGTGTGCGAGAGCGGGGTGATCGGGGCGGTGTTCAGGAATCCGGCCACCCGGGGGACGTCGTCGGGCAGGCACGGCATGGCGACGATGTCCGCCCAGCCGAGCCCGGCCTCGGCGGCCGCGTACGCCTCGTGCGTCGGGAAGTACCGAAGCCGCCCGGTGGCCTCGCCGGGGTTCAGCGGCGTCCGGACGCGGTTGCCGAAGAGTTCATGACTCAGGATGCGCGGCACCCGCAGTTCACTGATCGCCGCCAGTTCCTCCTCCTGCCCGTGGTTGGCGGGCTTGAGCAGCAACGGGAGCCTGCCGTCGACGCGTTCCCTGACGAACTCGTAGAAGCATTGCAGGAGTTGGCCGTTCATGGTGTCGGCCTCGGTGGTCTCCAGGACGAGGAAGGTACGCTCGCGGCCCTCGGTGTCCTCGTCGGTGTGCAGGGACAGCACACCGAGCAGGAACCGACGCTCGGGGTCCATGTAGACGGAGGCGTTGAAGGCGTCCAGCTCCGCGTCGAGCGCGGCGAGGTCCATGCCGAGGACGCGGGTGGCGATGTAGTTGACGTGGAAGGGGTGCGCCGCCGTGTCGAGCAGGTGCCAGGTGTTCTCCGCGCGGTCGACGACGACCTTGAGGTAGGGGTGCCCGGCCAGGACTCCGGAGAGGGTGCGGAAGAGCGGCAGGGAGAGGTTCTCGCCGACGACCGTACGATCGGTGGCCGGCTCGGGGGCGTGGGCGAGCAGCTGGGAGGTCACGCGGGGACCTCCTCATGCCGTGCGGCGGGCAGAACGCGCGGCAGGGCGTCCACCAGCGTTTCGAAGTCGCGCAGCACCGTTCGCGCGTCGGGGGCGGAGAGCAGGCACAGGGCCGCCATGGTGTTGGCGCCCGCTGCCGGGTCGTAGACCGGAACGACCCGGCCGTCGGCGAGAGAGCTCTCCGCGACCACCGACAGCTCACTGCCCCGGCTGAGGCGCACCTTCTGGGCGACGGCCGGGAAGTCCCAGACCTTGCGGTCCCGCCACGCCTCTCCCCCGCTGCCGACGGCGAGGACGACGAGGGAACCCGCCGCGCCTCGCGCCTGCGCCGGGGTGCGGGCCTGCTCGGGCCACCGGACCGGGCGGCCGACGAGGTGGTCGACGAGCATGCCGACGAGGTCGAGGCCGAAGACGTCCTCGATCTGCGGCACCGTCATCGCGCCACCGAACCGGGCGGCCGTCTCGATCAGCCACATGGCGCCGTTCTCGCCGAGCTTGATCTCGGTGTGGGTCCCGCAGTTGCGCAGGCCGAGCGCGTCGACGGCCTCGCGCGCGAGGGTCACCACCCGGTCCTGGGCGTCCTTGGACAACAGGGCCGGGGTGATGCCCGCTCGCTCGGTGAACGGTTCGACCGTGGGCATCCGGCCGCTGACGCAGACCGGGTGGAAGACTCTGTCCGCCACGACCCCCTCGACGCTGACATAGTCGCCCCAGCCGGGCTCGTCGAACCACTCCGATGCGGTGCCGGTGACGATCTGCTCGACGACGTAGTGCCCTTGCGCCTCGGCCACGTGCAGTTCCGCGTATCCCAACTGTGCCGATTCGGCCATCACTTCACGGGAGCGGTTCCAGGCGGCCGTCACCTCGTGCGGGGAGCGGATGATCTGGTGGGCGGTGGACCCCGCGCTCCAAGCCGCTTTCAGGAGCAGCGGGAAGGGCAGGGTGTCGGCCGCCTCGTGCAGGTCGGCCTCGGTGGCGACCGCCCGGAACTCGGGTTGCGGCAGCCCGCACTCCTTCCAGGTGCGGCGCATCAGCCGCTTGTCGCGGGCGAGCGCGGCGGCGGGTCCGGCCCCCGCCAGACCAAGAACCTCGCACGCCTCGGCGACCGCCACCACCGCGTACTCGGAGAAGGTGAGCACCGCGTCCGCGCCCACGGCCTTCGCCCGCGAAACGATGAGATCCACCAGGTCGGATCGCTGCGCGTCGGCAGGCTTCACGACCGAGGCGCACAGTCTCCGGGCGGAACCTGCCACGGCGGGAGGAAGAGCGCTGAGCGCCAGCAGGTGCACTTCCGCCCTCGCGGCCGTCCGGGACAGGACGTGACCGAGCGGCGGACCACCCTTGGCATGCACTAACAGCACCTTGCTCACTGAAGTTCGTCTCCATTCGTCCGTGTCGCTGTGTGGCGACGTGTGTCGATGTCGGCCCTGTGCGCCGTACGCGCGGCGTGGCGGTCGCACGCGCGGTACGCGTCACATGGCTCGTCGTGCTGATCGGTGATGCGCGTGGAGTGCGGGGGATCTCCGGGCGCATGTGTCGGGGCGTGTTCACCCGCACACTCCAGGGGACCACGCGGCCGACGCCCGTATCGCTTCGAAGGCCCCCTGCGATTCAGGCAAATGCCTGAGTAACAGAGCGAGTTGCGGCCTCGCCGGACAGCTGAAGGCTCGATGCCGCCCCCCACTTCGGCCGAGAACCGAGCATGCGCGCACGGGGGACGGGATACCCATCGCAATGTGACTGTGCGTCAGTCGGCTGCGTACAGCCCGTATACGGACGGAGAGACGCTGTGGACGATTCCAGTCTCAAGGCCCTGCTCGAACACCTGCCGGTGTTCTGGTGGGAGACCGACGAGCCGTGGCAGGTACGGGAGACGGGCGGCGGGGCCTTCGCCGACCCGGGCACGGCGCAGCGCTTCCTCGACCGTCTACGCACCGACCTTCCGCCCCGGGGACGCCCGCCGGGCGCCGGCCACTGGCAGGCGCGGTTCGACGGCCGCACCTTCGATGTGAACTGGCCCGTGGGCGATGGGGAGGCCGTTGGGCGCACGCGCGGTCTCGCCGTGGAGGTCGACGCCCGCCCCGACATCCCGACTCGGCATGCCGCGTTCGCGCGGCTGGTGAACCTCGCCCCTGCCGCCGCCTTCATCCGGGACCGCGACGGCCGTTACCTGTGGGCCAACCACGCCTACGCCCACCTCTACGGCACCGTGCCGGAGGAGCTCATCGGCAAGCGCATCGAGGACTTCGACGCCCCTGCCGAGGCCGAGCAGTTCCGCAGCCTCGACCAGGAGGTCCTCACCCGCGGCGCGCCGGTGCGCCACACCCTCGACTACCGCCGCCCCGACGGCAGCGCGGGCCAGGCGGTCGGGCACCGGTTCCCCGTGGGTGAGAACGCGCGGACCTGCGTGGCCGGAATCTACGTGGACATCACGGACCACCTGCGCGCCACGGTCCAGCGGCAGGAGGCCGAGGACGACCTGCGGGCCCTGCGCGACCACAGCGGACTGCCGTGCGCCCTGCTGTCGGCCAATGGCCGCGTGGTCAGGGCCAGCTCGGCGGCCGCCGAGCTGTTCGGCCTGAGCCTGCCCGACCTGGTCGGGCGCCGCGCGCACACGCTGCTGGCCCCCGAGCCCGGCCTCGACCGGCTGCACCGCAGGTGGAACGGCCTCATAGCGCGGCGTACCCGCCGGGTGGAGGCGTCCGCGCTGCTCGTCGACGCCCAGGGGCGGCAACGGCGTACGCAACTCCATCTGACGACGGTCGGCCACGGAGGCACCCGGGCCCGGCACGTGTGGGCCGTCGTCACCCACGAAGGCCTCCCCCACGAAGCCCATCCCTCACTCACCCCGGCGCAGCTGCGCATCCTCTCCCTGCTGGCGGCGGGCAGCAGCAACGGTGCCATCGCCGCCTCCCTGAAGCTGTCCCGGCAGACGGTCGACTACCACCTCAGCCGTCTGCGCGACCTCCTGGGCGCGGACACCCGGCCCGCCCTGGTGGCCCGCGCCTACGTGCTCGGCATTCTCGCCCCCCGCGCCTGGCCACCGCGCTCGGCCACCGCGACCCATCCGCTCAGCCCCGCCTGACGACGAGCCCCGCCCGCACGGAGGCAGGAGTGCCGAGCGGAAGGACCTCATCCCGGGTGCGCGGTGCAGGATGTCGGCGCCGGGATGCTCCCAGACCCGCGCGGGTAGGTTCCTGGCGTGAAGCGAGAGAACTTCCGTATGAAGGCGGCGTGGATCTGCCTTGTCGTCGTCGGGGTCGGCGTCCTGGTCTTCGGCCTCGTCGCCGTGGTGGCGCCCTCGTCCGACAACGAACGGCTCATGCGGGCCGATGGGGTAGCGGCGACCGGCATGGGGCTCTTCGGGGTGCTCATCGCCCTCGTCCCGTTCCGCCGCCGGGAACGGTGGGCGTGGCTCGCGCTGTGGTTCTACCCGGTGTTCTGGATCGCTCACCTGGTGGGCCGGCTGCCGCCGGGCAAGGACCACGTCCACCAGGTGGTCTTCATCGTGCTGCCACTGACCGGGCTGCTCCTCCCCACCCGCGCCTTCTTCCCGCCGTCCTCAACCCGGACGAAGGAGGACGAGTCACCAGGCCAGTGAGCGGGGCGGGCCCAGGTGCCGTGAGGGTGCCGCGGGTGCGGCCGGAGGTGCGGCCGCACCCGCGGGGGGTTGTCGGTGCCGCGGTCAGTGCGCGGTGCGCAACGGGGGTCGAGCAGGGTGTGTGGCCGCGCGGTCCGGGGCGCGTTCGGCTCGGACGGTTCCGCCCGTCAGGGAGAGGGCTCCCGCCGTGTACAGGCCCTCGTCGAAGGCCTGTCCGTTGGTCGGGGTCTTGCCGACCGCGAACACGGCGACGGACTTGCCGTTCACGACGGAAGTCGAGATGTAGTCACCGACCATGCTGCCCTGGGTGGTGGATGCGATCTGCGACAGGGACATGGGGCCGGCCACGGTCTGGGGAGAGCTCCAGGTGGTGCCGCCGTCGGCGGAGGAGAGGAAGCCGACCTCCAACTGGCAGGTCGCGGCCGCGCAGTTGGCCTGCGGGTAGAAGTAGTAGTACAGGCCGATCCTCGCCGTGCTGCCGGAAGTGCTGTGGTCGACGCCGATGCCCGGGATGAAGTGGTCCACCGTGCTGCTGGTCGCGTCGATCGGGACGCGGGTCACCGGCGACCAGGTCGTGCCGTCGGGGGACGAGGAGTAGACGATGTCGTTGGCGGGGCAGCCGGAGCGGAAGCGGCAGTCCTGCCAGGCGACGAAGATCTTCCCGGAGGCGTCGATCTCGGCGGAGGGCAGGCCCTCCCCGTCCCGCAGCCCGCCCGCCACGCCGTGGCTGCTGACGTTGGCGACGAGCGCGCTCGCGCTCCAACTGGCGCCGCCGTTGCTTGAGTTGAAGGCGCGGATCGAGGTGCCGTCGGTGGAGTAGGGCACCACCACGGTGCCGTTCGGCTGGACCAGCGGCTGGCCGCCGAGGCCGCTCGGACCGCCGGAGGGGGCGACGGGCCCGGACCACGTGGCACCGCCGTCACTCGACGTGCTCATCACGACAGCGTTGCCGGACGACGTGATGTCGACCTCGACGTAGCAGTTGCCGTAATGGGGGCTGGTGGCGGTGTTGTCGCAGACGATCCATTCCTTGTCGTAGCCCTGGCCGTCGTTGCCGAGCGCCAGCACCGGGTTCTGCCAGGACAGCCCGTCGCCGGAGCGGCTGACGGTCACACCCGCGCCGTTGGCGTTGGCGTCGATGACCAGGCCCGCCACCATCCAGGTGCCGTGCCGGGCGTCATAGGCGACCGCGGGGTCGGAGACCCGGGCCCAGCTGCCGCCGCCCTGGTAGACGGTGATGCCGGGCAGCATGCCGTGCTGCCAGGTCGCTCCGCCGTCGGTGGAGGTGTTCCAGCCGATGTCGGAGGAGCCTCCGTCGGTGAACCGGCCGACCTGCGAGGAGGCCACGATGGTGTTGCTGTAGGCGAAGGTGTCCGGTTCGAGTTCGGTGGCGTGCTGGCTTGAGGCGTTGGTGAACGGGTCGGTGCTGACTCGGGTCAGCGTGGGCCCACTGCCGTTGACGGTCAGGGTGAAGGCGGTGGAGTGCGTCGCCGAGGGACTCGTCCCGGTCACGGAGATCGGATATGTCCCGGACGGCGTGCTCGTGCTGGTGGTGACGCTCAGGGTGGAGGACCCGCCCGCGACCACCGAAGCGGGAGTGAAGGTCGCGCTCGCTCCCGCCGGCAGGCCGCCCGCCGCGAGGTTCACGGTCTCGGCGGCGCCGGAGACGACCGCTGTGGAGATCGTGGACGCGGCCGAGGAACCCGCGTTGACACTCGCCGACGACGGGCTGTCGGAGATCGAGAAGTCATTGGCGACGGCGCCCGACACCACCACGTCGTCGTACAGCGTGTAGGTGGGGTCACCCGCGTAGTCGTCGTCCTTGCTCACCAGGGTGAGGGTGTAGGAGTGCCCGGCCGTCAGCCCCGCCGTCTTCTGCTTCCAGCCCTGGCCGTTGGTGCAGGTCTTGGCCAGCGGCGTGGTGGTGGTGCCGGACGTGTTGTCCTTGAGGGTGGCGGTCGCCCAGTCGTATGTGACGGTGTCCGGGCAGAACACGTCGTACCAGAAGCTGAGCGAGGGAGAACCGCCCGGCGCGGTGAAGGTCTGCGTGATCGAGGAGTTGCCGTTGGTCGGCGTGGTGCCGCCGACTCGGGCCGCGTACGTGCCGGTGTGTGCTCCGGAGCTGACCACGGCCGTGGTTCCGGCGGCGGTCCAGCCGGACAAGGTGCCGGTCTCGAAACCGCCGTTGGTGACGTCGGCCATCGCGGGCTGGGCGAACGCGACACCGGTGAGGATGACGGCGGTGACGCCGGCCACGGCGAGAAGACCGCGGCTTGACACGGGTCTGATCATGGGCTGCCTCTCTTCGGGAACGCGAACGTGCTCGACGTGCGTACGGTCACGGGGCGGGCTGGTCGCCCCCTCCGTAGGCGGCCTGCCGCTCGGGTGCCGATGGCATCAGGCAGTGGCGGCTCGGCCGGGGCACGACGCCCCCTGCGGGACTGTCGCCCCTGTGGCACGCGCCGCTGAACATCCCTTCTGGAACCCGTAGTTGCGCTGAAACGGCGAGTGAAGGACGTTCACGCAGGAGGTGCCCGCGTGTCCGCAATCCGGGAGTGTCGTCCTGGCCATGCCACCGCGCAAGAGCAGTGACACGACGCGGCCGACGGGAGACCAGGAATTTACGGAGCCGCCGTCACCGCGGCGGTACGCCCGAGTCCGGGTATGGCGGAAGAGCCTCCGGCGGGTGGTGCCCGAGGCGCAACCGGCTCCGCGCCACTCCGGGCTCCGCCCCGTCCGGTCCGGATGGCCTGCCGCGACCAGGCCCCCGCCGCCCCCGTTCCAGGGACGTTTTCCCGGCACTCCGCGAGGGGCGGGCACATGTCTCGGCTGCACAGCTACCGTGTCCACGCTGCACCCGTCGAGGCAGGGAGAGGGCCCGAGTGAACTGGCTGTTGGTGGCCGCGTGAAGGCGCCTGCGGGGGACGCGGCGCCTGTGCGGATGCGACCGTGGCGGTTCGTGGTGTGGTTCGGCACGGTGAGCCTGCTCGCGGACTTCGTGTACGAGGGTGCCCGTTCCATCACGGGCCCGCTGCTGGCCTCGCTCGGCGCCTCTGCCCTGGTGGTCGGCGTGGTCACGGGTGCGGGCGAGGCGGCAGCGCTCGGACTGCGGCTGGTGTCGGGGCCGCTGGCCGACCGCACGCGCCGCTTCTGGGGTCTGTCGATCGCGGGATACGCGCTGACCGTGGCCTCGGTGCCGCTGCTCGGCGTGGTGGGAGTGCTGTGGGCGGCCTGCGTGCTGGTGGTCGCCGAGCGGGTCGGCAAGGCCGTACGCTCACCCGCCAAGGACACGCTCCTCTCGCATGCCACCGCGACGATCGGACGCGGGCGCGGCTTCGCCGTACACGAGGCGATGGATCAAGTCGGCGCACTGGTCGGCCCGTTGGTAGTGGCCACGATGCTCGCCGTGACGGGCGGCGACTACGGCCCGGCGCTGGGGGTACTGGCGCTGCCCGGCCTCGGCGTCCTGGGCCTGCTGGTATGGCTGCGGGCCCGGGTGCCCGATCCCTCCGCATACGAAAGTGACGCGACCGGGCCGGAACGGGGCTTCCCGCACCCGGTCAACAGGCGTCTGCCGCGCTCCTTTTGGACGTACGCGGCGTTCACCGCCACCACCACCGCGGGCTTCGCGACCTTCGGCGTGCTCTCCTTCCACCTGGTCAAGCAAGGGCTCCTCACGGCTGCCTGGGTGCCGGTGCTGTACGCGGGCGCGATGGCGGTGGACGCGGTCGCGGCCCTGGCGACGGGCTGGTGCTACGACCGGTACGGCGCCCGGGTCCTGCTGGTGCTGCCGCTGCTGGCGGCGGCTGTCCCGGCGCTGGCCTTCACCACGACGGTGGGTCTCGCGGTGACGGGTTCGCTGGTGTGGGGCGCGGCCATGGGGGTCCAGGAGTCGACGCTGCGGGCCACGGTCGCCGACCTCGTCCCGGCGGGGCGGCGGGCGACCGCGTACGGAGTGTTCGCCGGGGTGGTGGGCGCGGGAAGCCTGGCCGGGGGTGCGCTGACCGGCGCGCTGTACGGCTACTCGATCCCGCTGCTGATCGGGGTGGTCGGCGCGCTGCAAGCGCTCGCCCTGCTCCTGCTCTTCGCCACCCGCCTCCGCTCATCCTGAGGGAATGCGGCAGTCCAGAGGCGGGCCGCCGCACGGACTCAGGGCGATGCCGGGCTGCCGGGGCCAAGGTGCCGGTGGGGAGGCCGGGCCCCCGGGCCGACCGGCGGTCGGCCCCGGGGCCTCGTGCCGCTGCCCGTCACCGGTACCCGGTGGCATCCGCCGGTTTGCCCGCGTTGTCGACCTCGGCCAGGTAGCGCCAGCAGTCGGGCCGGGAGCCGTCGAGGTCCGTGAAGCCGTACTCCTGGGCGAGTTGTCCGCTGGAGAGCGACTGGCCGTTCCAGCGCGCGACATCGGCGTCACCCGCCAAGGCGGCGACCGCGCGCCCGACGTACGCCGGGCTCTCCGAGATGCAGAAGTGCGGCACCGCCGTCAACGCGTCGCGCCAGGTGTCCTCGGTGACCCCGAACGCGTCGAGCATCATCTCCGAGCGCAACCAACCCGGAGTGAGGGCCACCGCTGTCCCGCCATGCGGTCTCAGTTCGTGGGCGAGCACGAACGCCATGCGCAGCACACTGTTCTTGACGAGGTCGTAGAAGTACGAGTTGCGGTAGTGCGCCTGGTTGTACGCGGACGTTCCGTCCGTCATCTCGACCACGAGCCCGCCCGGTCGGCGTACGAGCAGCGGCAGCAGGTAGTGGCTGGTGATCGCGTGGGTCTCGACGCCCAGTCGGAGCAGCCGAAGGCCGTTGTCGAGGTCGTGTTCCCATACCGGTACGTCGAACGCGAACAGCCGCTCGCCGCCCCAGACGTCGTTGACCAGCACGTCGAGCCGCCCCTGCTCGGCGTCGACGCGCTCGGCCAGCGCTCGGACCTGCTCCGGCACCAGGTGGTCGGTCGGTACCGCGATGCCGGTGCCGCCCGCCGCGGTGACCAGCTCCGCCGTCTCCTCGATGGTCTCGGGGCGGTCGTATTCCGAGCGCTGTTCCCGGGTCGTGCGGCCAGTGACGTAGACCGTCGCGCCCGCCGCGCCGAGCTGGACGGCGATGCCCCGCCCGGCTCCCCGCGTCGCGCCCGCGACGAGTGCGATCTGTCCCTGTAGGTCCGGTGCCGATGTTCCGGTCGTGATGGTCATGAGGTCCCTTGTGTATGTGCACATGGTGGCCCGCCCCGTCGTCGACGCGGGGCGGTGGCCCCATGCTCGCGCCGAAACCCGACACCTTGTGTCCGGTTAGCCTCGGCCGCGCAGCATCGACATCAGCAGCCCGTGGGTCTCGGCGTCGGCGGCGGCGACGAGCCCCCGGCCCGCCTCACCGATCGGGCCGCCGTCGATCCCGGTGACCGTGCAACCGGCTGCCCGGCACAGAGCGATACCGGCCGCGAAATGCACGCTGCTGGAGAGGTCGCCGCCATCGGTGACGTACGCGGCGCGTTTGCCCGCGGCGACCCAGGCCAGTGCCAGCGTCGTCGACACGACCCGCGGCCGGAAGCGCTCGGCGAACTCCGGGTTCGCCAGCAGATCCACGGCCCGGAGCCCGGGCGCGCTCGGGAACGGCGGATCCAGGTTCACGTCCACGAGTCGGGTCGCCGACGTGGGCCTCAGCACTGCGTCGTCGGCTCCATCCCGCCGAGTCCAGGCGGACTCCCCGTCGGTGAAGAAGACTTCACCGCTGAACGGGTCGGCCACCGCCGCCGGGCCGTGGCGCAGCGCCACATTGACGGCCACCAGCATGGAACCGACGGCGTAGTTCAACGTGCCGCACAGGGGATCCACCAACCACAGGCGCGAGGCGTCGGCACCACCCTGCTGCCCGCCCTCTTCGCCGAGCACCGCGTCCTCGGGCCGTGCGGCACGGATGACGTCGAGGATCGCCTCCTCGGCCTTCACATCGGCCGCCGTGGCGAAGTCCCCGGCGCCCTTGTCGATGCGGTCCAGGCGCCGACCGTACAGGGCCCGCACCACGTCCGCACCGGCCCGCGCGGCGGCTGTCGCGACCGCGGCATCGTCGAAGCTCGCATATGAATTGATCATGCTGGGCAGAGTAGCGATGCCGAGCCACTTCCCCTGCGGCTTTTCCCATAGGGAACAGGGGGGCCGCTCGGCTCGCCGTCCTCGCACCGGGTCCCGTCCCAACCTGGCGAAGTCCGGGATGGCGACTGGCTGGTGTGCGCCGAAGGCAGAAGCACGGTCGGCTCACATCGTCTCGAAGGACGACCGCGCTTCCGCCGCGCGCCCGGTAGGCCAGGGTGTGGATGCTGACGCTCAGGGTGCTCAGCGAGTTGGTCGCCCTTCGAGGATCCGATTCCGGGAGTGGGGCCACTCCATCCCCCTTGGACCTACGCGTCCCTGAGACGCCTGCCTACACCTGTTGGGACGGCTGCTCGGCCACGCGGATGTCGTCCGCTCGGGGCGCCCGGCCGCCGCCCGCCTGGCGAAGGAGCGCGAGGGCCGCCTCGGAGGAGGAACCGGCGGGGGTCGTGCACACGATGAGCGCCTGCTCCGGTGAGCGAGCGATCGACAGCGTCTGCTGGGTCACCGTGACCGTGCCCACGACCGGGTGGCGCAGCGCGTACGACGCGGCATCGCACGGCGTCACGCCGTGGTCCCGCCACAGGGCGACGAACTCCGGGCTCTTCATGGTCAGTTCGCCGATCAGCTCCGCGAGCAGTGCGTCCTCCGGGTGCCTGCCGACGGCGATGCGCAGATTGCCGACCACCGCGCGCGCCTTGCCCTTCCAGTCGGCGTACAGCTCCCGACAGTGCGGATCCAGGAACACCATCCGGCTCATGTTCGGGCGTCGCGCCGGGTGGTCCGGGCCAAGTAAGTCCAGGTGGCCGGCGAGCAGGGAGTGGCCGAGGGCGTTCCAGGCCAGCACGTCCGTACGACGGCCGAGCACGATCGCCGGGACGCCGTCGACGGCACGCAGGAGGTCGCGTGTTTCGTCGGACAGCTTCTCGGGGCGCGGGCGGCGTGGCCGTGGCGCGTGGCGGGCGGAATCGGCGAGCCGGTCGAGGTGCTCTCGCTCGTGGTCGTCGAGCAGCAGCGCGCGGGCGATCGCGTCGAGTACCTCGGATGAGGCTCCGCGCGACAACCCCTGTTCCAGGCGCGTGTAGTAAGAGACGCTGACGCCCGCCAGCTGAGCCAGTTCTTCGCGCCGCAGCCCGGCCACCCGCCTGCGCGGGCCCAGATCGCGCAGGCCGACGTCCTCGGGCCGCAGCCGCGCCCGGCGGGCTTGGAGGAAGGTGCCCAGGGGGCCGGGTCCGTTCATGGCGCCAGTATCCGGCGCGCCGACCGCTCCCTGCCACACCCTGCGAGGGGTACGACAACCGGGGAGTGGTCCCTGCCCGTCCCCGTGCCCAGGATCGACCCCATGCAGCCATCTCTCCCGAACCCGCGGACGCAACACATGGATCAGACCCCGGAGCACCTCGTCCTCGGCGATGTCACCGTCACTCGCGTCAAGGAGTTCTACGGCTCGGCCGAGCTGTCGCCGGGCCAGTTCTTCCCGGACAGCCCGGACGGCTCGTGGGACGAGCACCGCGCATGGCTGGCACCCGACTTCTGGGACCCGGAGACCGACGAGTGCCGTACGGCGATCCAGTCCTGGCTGCTGCGCAGCGAGGGGCGCACCATTCTCATCGACACCGGCGTGGGCAACCACAAGGACCGCCCCTACGCCCCGGTCTGGAACCGTCTGGAGACCGACTACCTGGCACACCTGGCCGCCGCCGGGGTCCGGCCCGAGGATGTCGACGTCGTGGTCAACACCCATCTGCACATCGATCACGTCGGCTGGAACACCCGCCTCGAGGGCCGGAGTTGGGTGCCGACCTTCCCGAATGCCACCTATCTGATGAACCGGCGGGACTTCGACTTCTGGAACCCGGCGAACGAGAACAAGACCGTGCTCGGCCGAGGGAACCAGAACGTCTTCGAGGACAGCGTCATCCCCGTCCACCAGGCGGGGCTCACCCACTTGTGGGAGGAGACCTACCGGATCGACAAGAACCTGCGTCTCGACCTCGCCCCCGGGCACACCCCCGGCTCCTCCGTGCTCACCCTGGAATCCGGCGGTGATCAGGCCTTGTTCGTCGGGGACCTGATGCACACCGCGCTGCAGATCGCGGAGCCCGGGACCAACTCCTGCTTCTGCGAGGACCCGGCAAAATCCCGCGCCACCCGGCGCAAGCTGCTCGGCCGCGCCGCCGAGGACACCATGCTCGTCTTCCCCGCGCACTTCGGGGGCCAGGGCGCGGCCGAAGTCACCCGCGCGGGATCGAAGTTCGCGATCAAGCAGTGGGCGCCCTTCTCCCGCATCGCCTGACCCCCCTCCACCTCCACACAGGAAGAGCCTTCCGTGACCCGACAGACAGATCCGGTGGTCGAAACCCCCGCGGGCGCCGTGCGCGGCCTCCGCGGCGGATCCGGCGAGCGCTACCGCTCCCTCCCCTACGCGGCGGCACCGGCCGGCGCCGGCCGCTTCGCCCCGCCCGCGCAACACCCGGGCTGGTCCGGTGTCCGCGACGGCACGCAGCCGTCGCCCACCGCTCCCCAGCCCGACCGCGACTTCGGCCGCCTCGACATGACCCCGTACTTCGGGCCGGGCTGGGTACCCGGCGACGAGTACCTGAGCGTCGATGTCCACACCCCTGCCGCCGACGACGGCAGGCGCCCCGTCATGGTCTTCGTGCACGGCGGCGGCTTCGTCACCGGTTCCAATCGCGCGGCG
Source organism: Streptomyces sp. NPDC045846 (assembly GCF_056431605.1). Taxonomy (NCBI): domain Bacteria; kingdom Bacillati; phylum Actinomycetota; class Actinomycetes; order Kitasatosporales; family Streptomycetaceae; genus Streptomyces; species Streptomyces sp. NPDC045846. The sequence continues at coordinate 62,928 of NZ_JBWKKJ010000003.1, forward strand.
CTCTACGACGGCAGTGCGTTCGCACGCCACGGAGTCGTGCTCGTGACCGTGAACTACCGTCTCGGCATCCCCGGCTTCCTCGATCTGCCCGGCGCACCGCCCAACCGGGGACTGCTCGATGTGCTCGCCGCTCTCGCCTGGGTACGGGACACGGTCGCGGTATTCGGCGGTGATCCCGACAACGTCACGCTCTTCGGCCAGTCCGCGGGCGCCACGCTGATCGCCGCGCTGCTCGCGACGCCTGAGGCCAAGGGCCTGTTCCGGCGGGCGATCATCCAAAGCGGCAACGGGACCGGCGCGTTCACCCCGGAGCAGGCTCGGCGGGTCACCGCCGCGGCTGCGGCCGCGCTGGGCGTCGAACCGAGCGCCGATTCGTTCGCCCTGATCCCGGACGAGCGCTTCCTGGCCATCCTGCCCGCACTGGCCGGGCTGGACCTGCGCACCAGCACGGCCCTGGACCCCCTCGCCGGGCTCAGCCCCTTCAGCGTGGTCCTGCCGGTCCAGCCCGCCGACGCCCTCGCCAACGGCCCGGCCGCCGATGTCGACCTGCTCATCGGCACCAACACCGAAGAGGGGCATCTGTACCTCGTACCGCACGGCGACCTGGAGTCCACCACGTCGGCCGACCTGCTGGCCCTCACCTCCCGGATACATCCGGACCCGGAGGTCGCTCTCGCCGCACTGCGTACGACACGGCCGGAAGCGACACCGGGCGAGCTGCGCTCCGCCGTGCTCCGGCAGGCCCTGTTCACGGCCGGTACGGCGCGCATGGCTCAGGCCCACGCGCGGATCTCGGGCGGCCGAACCCACCTCTACTCGTTCGGACAGCGCTCGACGGCCCTGGGCGGCCGACTCGGCGCTGCCCACACCGTCGAACTGCCCTTCGTGTTCGACGTCGCCGACCAGCCCTGGCTGCACGGAGACACCGGCCTGCTCGGCCCTGCCCCGGCCCCGGCAGGACTCGCATCACAAGTACACGGCGCGTGGGTCGAGTTCGCCCGCACCGGGAGCCCGGGCTGGCCTCCATGCGACCCCCAGCACCCCGAGGCCGAGCCGCTCCGCGGCTGAGCGCCGCCTCAGCCGGGCACTGTCCGAGATGGGGCCGGGTCAGCAGTGTCCGGAGGTGTCTGCGATGGCCCGCCCCTGCCCCCAAGGTGACGTCGAAGACCGAAAGGGGCGGGGCGGGCAGGTCGTCCTACGGGAGAGCCGCGGCCGAGTGCGGCTGAACGCCGAGGAGCCCGTACTCGATGGCCGTCGCGTCCGGCGTCAGAACGCCGGCTCCGGCACTGACCGCGGGCGGCCGGGCCGCCTGCGCGTGCGCAGGGGCAGCGGGTACGACGAGCGTGGCTCCCAGCAGAACCGTGGTGGCGATGACCTTGATCGCACCGCCGGTCATGTCGGGCATGGTGTTCCCCTCCCGTAGTGGTTGCCAAGCCCCCACCGAGGAGGCAGTACCTACACGGTCGACTCTCCACGGCCCGGCGGCAAGCTTTTGCGCCAGAACGCAAGAGCTCCGTGACCACAGCACCTCAGGCAACCCGGCACCGCGGGCCGGCCCGCGCAACCACCTTGGAACCACGACGGGTTGACCAGACTCAAGCTCGGTCGACCCGGGTCGCCCACACCTCGACGTAGGGGCCCGGATCCACGCGGTCGACCTCGAAACCCGCCGCGGTCACGGCGGCGGCGAACTCGTCCTGGCCCCAGACCGTGTACCAGCGGCGCCCATCGGACTCGACGAGCCAACCCGTACGGCCAGAAGCCTTGAGGCACGCGTACAGCTTGCCACCAGGCCTCAACAACCGGCCGAACTGGCCCAGCACGTCCACCGTCTCGGCCTTCGCGAGATGGACGAGCGAGGCACACGACCAGATGCCGTCGAACGTTCCGGCCGGGAAAAGCGATCCCACCTCGCGCAGGTCGCACCGCGAGGTAGGCGCGTGGGCGCGCGCCATGGCCACGAACGCGGGGTTGAGGTCGACACCGCGCGCCACGTGGCCGGCCGCACGGAAACGGGCGAGGTCCCTGCCGGGCCCGCAGCCCGCGTCGAGAATCAGCGAGGGCCGCGGCAACGAAGCCGCGAACCGCTCCACCCGGTCCCCCATCTTCGGAGCGTGCTCGGCCGCGTAGTCGCCCGCCCTGTCGCTGTAGGCCGCGACGGACGCTTCGACGGGGTCCGCATCCGTATCGATCGCCAGGTTGTGACTGTCCATCTCGCCCCATCTCTCCAACCGCGACCCGTTCTCCCACCCTTGCCGGGCCGCATCGTGCAGCCCGCCAGTCTTTCACCCTCCTTCCGCAGCTCTGCCCCGGGCCGCCGCGAGGGGGCGTACGGCAGGCGCTTGGCCACGGTCGTCCGTATGCTCATCGGCGCCAAACTGCTCTTCACCGTCCCAGGCGATCCGATCTCAACCGGCTTCCGTGGAGCAGGAGTTGAAGGCCGGTTCATCCGGTGGGCAGCAGGGTGGGATCCGTCATGATCCGGCGGACCGTGGTCAGTGCCGCGCCCAGCACGGGTCCGCGCCGTCCCAGGGCCGACGGGCGCAGAGCCTCGGGGGCCCAGGGGCGCACGGTGACCCGGTCGGCCAGTTCGGCGCGGACGGACGGCAGTAGCCAGTCGGCGAGTTCGGTGTAGGCGCCGCCGAGGACGAGGGCGTCCGGGTCGATGAGTTCGACGGCGGACGCGAGCGCGAGGCCGAGGGAGCGCCCCGCGCGGTCCAGGGCGCGTAGGGTTGGCGCGTGCCCGGCGACCGCCCGCTCGGCCAGCAGGGCGACCGGGTCGCCGCATGGGGAAAGTCCGGCCTCGCGCAGTACGGCCGCCTCACCCGCGTACTGCTCCAGACAGCCGCGCGCGCCACAGGCGCAGTCGGGGCCGTCGGGTTGGACGGGGATGTGGCCGAGTTCGCCGGCGAAGCCGCGGGCTCCCCGGAACAGCCGGCCGTCGATGATCAGGGCGGCCCCGATACCCGCCTCGGCCGAGACGTGCACGAAGGTCTCCGCGGTCTGCTCGGCGCTCCAGTACTCGGCCAGTGCCCCGAGGTTGGCCTCGTTCTCCGGCTCGGGCAGAGTGGCCGGGTCGGGCCAGTGGTCGGCGAGGCGGACGGCGCGCCAGCCGAGGTTGGGCGCCCGCTCGATTAGTCCGCCGGGCTCGTTCGGCACCACCCCGGGCACGGCGAGGACGCGCCCTTCGACGCGCAGCCCGAGGGCGTTGGCCTCCGCCTCCGCCTCGCCGGCCAGGGCGGCGGCTTCGGCCAGTACGTGCCCGGCGGGCCGTCCCGTGTTGTCCTGTTCCACCCTGCGCCACAGCCGCGGCTCTCCGCGCAGGTCCACCACGCACGCGCCGAGGTGGGTGGCGCCGACCTCCAGGCCGAGGCCCGCGGGGCCGCATGGGCTGACGGCCAGCGCCCGTCCTGGGCGGCCGACGCGGCCGCTGGCCGTGGCAGCCTCCTCGGTCAGGGCGCCACGGGCGATCAGCTCGTCGACCAGGGAGGAGACGGCCGCCCTGGTGAGCCCGACGCGTCCGGCGACGGCCGCGCGCGAGAGCGGACTGTGCGCGCGGACCGCTTGGAGGACGACCGCGAGGTTCCGCCGGCGCATGTCCTGTTGCGATGCAGGCCCGTGCTCTGTGGCTCTGTCCGTCCTGCCGCTGCCCGCCACGTGCCGCCCCTTCTACCGGTCCCCGGTCGCGACGCCCTGCAGGGCCCCGGCCCGACGCAGGGTATCGCCGATCCTTTCGAGCGCCTCGTCGTCCCTTCGCACCGCCGCAAGGACCTGGCCGTCGGCCGTGCGCCAGCGGCGCGCCACGGCGTCGGCGGGTTCGCCGGTGAGCAGGGCGGCGGCCTGGGCGGCCGCGCCGAGCGCGACGAGTTCCTGCGCGTCGGGCACCTGGACCGTCCGTCCTGAGAGCCGCAGGACGGTGCGCTGCCAGGCCCGTCCGCGGGCCCCGCCGCCGATCAGCAGCAGCGGCTCGTCGCGCTCCGGGTCCGTGCCTCCCGCGCGCAGCACGCCGTCCAGTGCCGCGAGCAGGGCATGGGCGGCGCCGTCGTACGCGGCCTGGAGCAGTTGTCCCGGGGTGGTGTCGTGGCGCAGTCCGTGGACCAGTCCGGAGGCGGTCGGCAGATCCGGGGTGCGCTCGCCGTCGAGGTAGGGCAGGACCACGGCGGTGCCGCCGTCCTCGACGTGCTCGCGGTCTCGGCCGAGGAGGGCGGCGAAGCGGTCGACGGCGAGGGTGCAGTTGAGTGTGCAGGCCAGTGGCAGCCAGCCGCCGAGCGCGTCGGCGAAGCCGGCGACGGTGCCGCCCGGGTCGGTCGGCCTGGTCCGGCCCACGGCGTAGACGGTTCCGGAGGTGCCGAGGCTGAGCACTGGTTGCCCGGGAAGGAGACCGAGGCCGAGCGCGGCGGCCATGTTGTCGCCGGTGCCGATGGCCACCAACGCGCCCCGGCGCAGCGGCGTTCCGGCGCGGACGAGGCCGGCCCGCGCGCCCGGCGCAAGGACGCGCGGCAGGAGCGCCGGGTCGAGGCCGATGCGGGCGAGGATGCCCCCGTCGTAGCCGTCCGGGCCCCACCATCCGGTTCCCGAGGCGTCCCCCCGGTCGGTGACGGCCTCGCCGGTGAGCCTCTCGGTCAGGAAGTCGTGAGGAAGGCGGACCGCCGCGACCCGGTCCGCGGCGGCGGGCTCGTGGGCGCGCAGCCAGGCCCACTTGGCAGCGGTGAAGGCGGCGGTCGGAACGCTGCCGGTGCGGCGGGCGATCTCCGCGGCGCCGATCGCGGTCCGCAACTCGGCGGCCTGGGGCGCGGATCGGACGTCGTTCCACAGCAGCGCCGGGCGCACCGGATGTCCGCCCGCGTCGAGGGTGACCAGGCCGTGCTGTTGGCCGGCGATCGACACGGCGGCCGCCCGGTCCGCCCAGCCCGTGCGCGCCGCGGCCTCGCCGAGCGCCTCCCACCACCGTTCCGGGTCGCTCTCGCGTCCGGTGCCCTCGGTGACGGTGTGCGCCGCGCGGCCCTGGCCCAGCACGGCGCCCGTGTCGAGGTCGACGGCCAGGGCCTTCGTGGACTGGGTCGAGCTGTCGAGGCCGATCACGACGCGCTGCTGAGCCATGCGTTCCTCCGCGGGGTTCCTTCCGGCGTCTGGGCATACTAATTTGTTTTTCGCCATGACAAATAGATCTCGGCACTGAAACGGAGCCGCGCCATGCCCAGTGATCCACTCTCCCCCACCCCCGCGCACCGGTTCACCTTCGGCCTGTGGACCGTCGGCTGGCAGGGGCGCGACCCGTTCGGGGACGCCACCCGGCCCGCTCTCGACCCGGTCGAGACGGTGCAGCGGCTGGCCGAACTCGGCGCCTACGGCGTCACCTTCCACGACGACGACCTGATCCCGTTCGGCGCGAACGAGGCCGGGCGCGAGCAGGCCGTCAAACGCTTCCGCGGCGCGCTCGACGCCGCCGGACTCAAGGTCCCGATGGCGACGACCAACCTGTTCACCCACCCGGTCTTCAAGGACGGCGCCTTCACCGCCAACGACCGCGGCGTGCGCCGCTACGCGCTGCGCAAGACGATCCGCAACATCGACCTGGCCGTGGAGCTCGGCGCCTCGGTCTACGTCGCCTGGGGCGGTCGCGAAGGCTCCGAGTCCGGCGCGGCCAAGGACGTGCGCACCGCGCTCGACCGGCTGAAGGAAGCGTTCGACCTGCTCGGCGAGTACGTCGAGCAACAGGGCTACGACCTGCGCTTCGCGATCGAGCCCAAGCCCAACGAGCCGCGCGGCGACATCCTGCTGCCCACGCTCGGCCACGCCCTGGCGTTCATCGACCGACTGGAGCGGCCCGACCGGGTCGGCGTCAACCCGGAGGTCGGCCACGAGCAGATGGCCGGCCTCAACTTCCCCCACGGCATCGCCCAGGCCCTGTGGCACGGCAAGCTCTTCCACATCGACCTCAACGGTCAGTCCGGCATCAAGTACGACCAGGACCTGCGGTTCGGCGCGGGAGACCTGCGGCAGGCCTTCTGGCTGGTCGACCTGCTGGAGTCGGCCGGATACGAAGGCCCCCGGCACTTCGACTTCAAGCCGCCGCGCACCGAGGACTTCGACGGGGTGTGGGCCTCCGCGGCCGCGTGCATGCGCAACTACCTGCTGCTGGCGCAGCGTTCACGCGCCTTCCGGGGCGACCCCGAGGTCCGTGCGGCACTCGACGCCTCCCGCCTGCCCGAGCTCGCCCTCCCCACGGCCCAGGACGGACTCGCCGGGCTGCTCACGGACCGGTCCGCCTTCGAGGAGTTCGACATCGACGCCGCCGCCCGCCGCGGCATGGCCTTCGAGCAGCTGGACCAACTGGCCCTGGAACACCTCCTCGGCGCCCGCTGATCACGTCCACCAGCCGGGGGCGCGCCCCTTGCCGGTGCAGCATCCTGATCCCCGGCGGGATCCAGCTCTGCCGGGGCCGGGCCGCTACTTGATGATCGCGTTGGCGACGACCACGATGACTCCGAGCAGCCCGTCGACCACGCCCAGCTTCACACCGGAGCGCCAGGTGCGGCCGGCCGCACGCGCGGCCAGCAGACCCCAGCCGAAGAGCAGCGCGATGTTCAGGGCGAAGACGACGTACTCGATGTTCCGCGGACCCCACCAACCGAGCCCCGCTCCGAACAGCACGACCGCCGTGGGCAGCGTGGCGGCCACCAGCGGCCACTCGTCGAGCAGGATCCCCAGGGCCTGCCCGCCACCGTGATGGGTCTCGTCCCCGCGCCGGGCGATGATGTGCGCGTACCCGTGTGCCAGGGCAGAGGCGACCGCCGTGATCAGCAGCCACTTGGCGTCGTACAGCCGGTCGGCGCGGGCCCGCGCGCCGTACTGGGTGAGCGCGGCCACCATGGAGCTGGCGAGGACCGCACCGTAGACACCCCCGAACAGCACGTTGGGTTGGGCGGCGAAACGGCGGAGAGCGCGGGTGTGCATGGGTGGTCTTCCTGGCAGGGAGAAGCGGCGTCGTCACCCATGACACCGCTTGCGCCGACCCGCGGAGTGCCACCTCGCCGGGGTTCCCCCGATCGGCCCGGGCGGACCGTGTCTCACCGCGGACGGGGCCCGAGGGCACATCGCCAGGGGCACGGCGCGGCGAGGGTACGGCGGTCCACCAGCGCCGCGCGGCTCGGTGTCCGTCGGGGATCCCAGTGCTGGTTCCTCCTTGAGGCTTACGGCTCGGGAGAATTCAGGTCTTGAACCCAGTGGGAGCGCTCCCATAGTGGAGACGGACCCGCTTGCGGTCAAGGTGTTTGAAGAGTCGAAAGACTTCCCGCGTTCAATTCAGACAAAGTCAGGACGCGCCTCTGGGCAATGGCGTCCCCGGGCGCTACTTTCCTTCGCACCAGTGGGAGCGGTTCCATTCAGTCGGCGCGCCGGTCACGGCGCGCCCAGCTGCAAGGAGTCGCTCATGCGACACCCCCCGCCTTCACTCCTCATAGCCGCCCGGTACGCGAGGACGCGTCAGCGGCCCGCCCTGCCCTCGGCGACGCCGAGTACGTCACCTCGCCCCGCCTGGCGAGGTGCACGGCCACCGGCCGCTGGGACACCGGCTCCCCGGGCCCTGCCAGAGGCACCAACCGGCTGACGCAGACGGCCAGTTGGATGCTCGCCCCTCCCTCTCGGACCGGGGCAGCCACGGCCGGAGCGCCCAGTGGCGCCGGCGCGGCCCCACTACGACCGTCGCCGACCGGCTCCCGTCCGCCGGCCTGACAGGCATCCCTGATTGCCGCCCGCTCACCACGTAGGGCGGCCCTGCCCGCCGCCGGGGCGCATCCCACCCGTAGTCGCAGATCCGATGCCAACAGAAGGGACCCACCCGCATGAAACGCACCCGAACGTCCCTGCTCGCCGCCCTGACCCTGGTTGCCGGAGCCTCCGGAACGGTGCTCTCCACCACCGCGGCCGGCGCCGCGGCCACGGCCACCCCCTGCACCGTCGACTACAAGGTGCAGAACCAGTGGGACACCGGTTTCACCGCCGCCGTGACCCTTACCAACAACGCGGCGGCCAAGTCGAGTTGGTCGGTGAAATGGTCCTTCGCCGGTGATCAGCAGGTCACCAGCGGCTGGAGTGCGAAGGTCAGCCAGAGCGGCGCCGCCGTCACCGCGGCCAACGAGAGCTACAACGGAGGGCTGGCGACCGGCGGATCGGTGAGCTTCGGCTTCAACGCCTCCTACAGCGGCACCAACGCCATCCCCAGCACGTTCACGCTCGACGGCGTCACCTGCAACGTGGACGCGGGAGGCGGCGACAACGGCGGCGGCCGGGTCGACAACCCGTACGCCGGCGCCAAGATGTACGTGAACCCGCAGTGGTCGGCGAAGGCCGCCGCAGAACCAGGCGGCAGCCGCATCGCCGACCAGCCCACCGCCGTCTGGCTGGACCGCATCGCCACCATCAACGGGGTGAGCGGCGGCATGGGGCTGCGCGCCCACCTCGACGCGGCCCTGAAGCAGAAGGGATCCGGAGACCTGGTCGTCCAGCTGGTCATCTACGACCTGCCCGGACGCGACTGCGCCGCCCTCGCCTCCAACGGCGAACTCGGCCCGAACGACATCGACAAGTACAAGACCCAGTACATCGACCCGATCGCCGCGATCCTCGCCGACCCGGCCTACGCGGGCCTCAGGATCGCCACCGTGATCGAACCCGACTCGCTGCCCAACCTGGTGACCAACGCCGGCGGCACCAACACCACCACCGACGCCTGCGTGACCATGAAGAGCAACGGCAACTACGAGAAGGGCGTCAGCTACGCCCTGGCCAAGCTCGGCGCCATCGCGAACGTCTACAACTACATCGACGCCGGTCACCATGGCTGGCTCGGCTGGGACAGCAACCTCGGGCCGGCCGCCGAGGAGTTCGCCAAGGTAGCCACCAGCAACGGCGCCACCATGAACGACGTGGCCGGGTTCATCGTCAACACCGCGAACTACGGTCCCGTCCGGGAGCCCTACTTCAAGATCACCGACAGTGTGAACGGCCAGACGGTGCGCCAGGCCAAGTGGCTGGACTGGAACCAGTACGCGGACGAGCAGACCTACGCCCAGGGGCTGCGCGACAAGGTGATCGCGGCCGGCTTCAACTCCGGCACCGGCATGCTGATCGACACCTCCCGCGACGGCTGGGGCGGCTCGGCCCGGCCCGGCGGACCGGGCCCGCAGACCTCTGTCGACGCCTACGTCAACGGCGGCCGGATCGACCGGCGCATCCATGTCGGCAACTGGTGCAACCAGAGCGGCGCCGGAATCGGCGAACGGCCCACCGCCGCCCCGGCCGCCGGGATCGACGCCTATGTGTGGGTGAAGCCCCCGGGAGAGTCGGACGGTGCGAGCTCGGACCTGCCCAACGACGAGGGCAAGGGCTTCGACCGGATGTGCGACCCCACCTACGGCGGCAACGCCCGAAACAACGACAACCCCTCCGGCGCTCTGCCGAACGCGCCGCTGGCCGGGCACTGGTTCTCCGCCCAGTTCCAGCAGCTGATGCAGAACGCCTACCCGCCGCTGCCGTAACCGGAACACAGGTCGCGGGGGGGGGGGGGGGGGGGGGGGGGGGGGGGGAAGAGCACCCCCCTCCCCCCCCCCCCCCCCCCCCCCCCCCCCCCCCCCCCCCCCCCGCCCCCCGCTCCTCTGCTCCCCCACCTCCGAGAGGACCTTCATGCGACGCTCACCCCACCCCGCCCGCGGCGCGCGCGGCCTGCTGGGCGCTCTGCTCACCGCGCTGGTCTCGCTCGCCGCGCTCGTGACCACCGCCCCGGCGGCACAGGCCGACACCACGTTGTGCGACCAGTTCGCATCGACAACCATCCAGGGACGCTATGTCGTCCAGAACAACCGCTGGGGCACCACCCAGACCCAGTGCGTCACCGCCACCGACTCGGGATTCAGGATCGCTCGGGCCGATGGGGCGGTCCCCACGAACGGCGCCCCGAAGTCCTACCCCTCGGTGTACAACGGCTGCCACTACACCAACTGCTCACCCGGGACCAACCTGCCGGCCCGCCTCGCCACCATCACCGGCTCGCCCACCAGCGTCTCCTACAGCTATGTGAGCGACGCGGTGTACGACGCCGCGTACGACATCTGGCTCGACCCCACACCCCGTACCGACGGCGTCAACCGGACCGAGATCATGATCTGGTTCAACAGGGTCGGCCCCGTCCAGCCCGTCGGCTCGCAGGTCGGCACCGCGAGCGTGGCCGGACGCCAGTGGCAGGTGTGGTCCGGCAACAACGGCACCAACGACGTACTGACCTTCGTCGCGCCATCAGCGATCGCCGGCTGGAGCTTCGACGTCATGGACTTCGCCCGGCAGGCCGTCTCCCGCGGGCTGGCGCAGGACAGTTGGTACCTGACCAGCGTTCAGGCGGGCTTCGAGCCGTGGCAGAACGGCGCCGGTCTCGCCGTGACCTCGTTCACCTCCACGGTCACCACCGCGGGCGGCAGCCCTGGCGGACCCCGGGCCTGCGAGGTGGCCTATGCGACGAACACCTGGCAGGGCGGCTTCACCGCCGACGTCACCGTCACCAACAGCGGCCCCTCCCCCGTCGACGCCTGGCAGCTCGGATTCAGCCTGCCGACAGGACAGCGGATCACCAGTGCCTGGAACGCGAGCCTCGCCCCGTCCGCGGGAGCGGTCACCGCGAGCGGCCCGCCCTACAACACACGGATCACCCCCGGCGGCCATGTCGGCTTCGGCTTCCAGGGCACCTACGGCGGCGCCTTCGCCCGGCCCGCCGCGTTCAGTCTCAACGGCACTCCCTGCACTCTGACCTGACCGTGCCGGCACTCCTGAAGGACGCCACTGGGCTGGGCTGTTGCCGCAGGGCAACGGTCCAGCCCGTTGCCCTCAACCTCCCTTGACCACGCGGGCTTTGGCGGCGACGGGGTCTGCACGGTGGCCCCGGCCGCGGTCGGCCAGATGCTTGTGCAGGAACGCGGTCTCCGCCTCGACGGCTTGTTCGTGCGCGTCCAGGAAGGGGGCGTAGTGGCTGCCCGGCAGGTGGACCACTTCGGATCGCGGCGCGTTCCGGGCCGCCCGGAGGGCGGGTCCGGGAAGTGTGCTCTGGTCCTGGTCGCAGACCACCACAAGGAGCGGGCACCGTACCCGGGAGGCATGGCGGCCCGGCCGGTACCCGCCCAGCTGCAGGGCGATGCGTGCGGCGACGGTCTGCTCCCAGTTCGTGTGACGGCGCTCGGGATCGAGGGCCCGGTCACCGTCCATGGCGTCGGGCGTGGTGAGCGAGGCGACGGCGCCGCGCGGTCCGGCGGCGGCTACCAGCAGCGGAGGCCGCCCGACCAGGCTGCCGAGCATGTCCGCGACACCGCGGCCCAGGAGCCGCAGCACCGCGAGGGGGGTCATGGAACGCAGCGCGTGAGGAGCGAGCGCGAGGCCGTCGACGACCGGGGTCTGCGCGATCGCTCCGGCCAGTCGCGGGTGGTCGGCCGCGACACGCACGACGTGGCCTCCCGCCAGTGAGAAACCCCAGACGAAGATCCCGTCCGGCTCGACTCCGGGCAGACCGGCCGCGTACTCGATCGCCGCGCGCCAGTCGGCGACCTGTTCGTCGAAGCGGACGACCTGGCGCGGCGCGCCGCCGCTCTCGCCGAACCGCCGGTGGTCGAAGGCGAGGACGGCGAATCCGGCCTCGTTGAAGCGTGCGGCGAACTGGTCCGAGGCCGGTTCCTTCGTCACCGCCGTTCCGCCGGCCATGATGACGCAGCCGCCGTTGGACCCCGGGTAGTGCCATGCGGCGCATGTGGTGTCGCCGCTGGTGAAGCGGACTTTTTCCCGTTGCTTGAACGCGGGCACAGGCACGGTGACCTCCGTGGGTAGATGCTTCGATGTCGTGGTGGGTGAAGAGCGCGGGCCGCGGTGCGCACCGCGGGTCCCTCGCACGGGGCCGCCCAGGGCCCGGAGGTGTCGGCGGTCAGCCGGTCAGGCCGGGAACCGGATCGTCGGGTTGAGGATCACCGGGGTTGCCCCTTCCCTGGCTCGGTCCGCCGTCGTACCCCTGGAACGGGGCGGAGGGGATGACATCCATGGTTGGGCCGCATGCGCCGAGACGGGCCCCACGGGGCGGGGCAATGAGCGAAACTCGTCTTCATGGCGAGCGCGACGGCGGATTCCGTACTGAGTCTCCTGGACCAGCGGCTGGTGGCCGCGTTGCAGTGCGACGGTCGCGTCACCGCGGAGCGGGCGGCCCACGTACTGGGCCTCAACCCGGCCACGGTGCGCCGTCGCCTGCACGCGCTGGATGCCGAGGGCACGGTGCGGGTGGTGGTCTCGCCGGTCGCCAGGCCGCGCAACGGCGGCTCGGCGGGGGCCCTGTTCCTGCGCATCCGGGTCCTGCGGGGAAAGCTCGACACCATCGTGGCCGCGCTCGCGGCGCGCGAGGACATCCCGTTCATCGATGTCACCACCGCGGGAGACGAGATCTTCGCGGTCGCCCGCACCGAACCGGGCTCACGCGACCCGCTGGTCTTCCGTCAGCTGCCCTCGAGCCAGGCGGTGACGTCCCTGGAGAGCGCCACGATCCTGCACGTCTTCCGGCTCACGTCCGAGTGGCGTCACCAGGTCCTGACCGTGCCCGAACGCGCGGCGCTGAGCCCAGCCGCCCCCTCCCCCGAGGCGGAGGCTTCCATCTCCCCCGGCCCGTACGGCATCGACGCCGACGCCCTCGAAGAGTCCCTCATCGACGCGCTCACCCCCAACGCGCGTCTGACCGCGGCGGCCCTGGCCGCGCACACCGGCCACCCGGAGAGCACGGTGCGCCGACGCCTGGCCCGGCTCGGCGCCCAGGGCCGCCTGATCACCCAGGTCCTGGTCGAACCAGGCCGCCTGGGCCTGCCCATCGAGGCCAAACTCCTCCTGCACGTCGCTCCCGACCATCTGGCCGGCGCCGGGCGGGCACTGGCCGACCACCCCGCGGTGCACGGCGCGTTCGCGACGTCGGGCCCCTCGAACCTGCACGCTGCCGCGTACTTCCCGGATCTGACCGCGCTCTACGGATTCCTCTCCCGCGACCTGGTCGGGCTGGGCATCACCCATGTCGAGACGGCCATCGTCAGCCGCGCCGCCAAACGCACCCCCGCACCGGCCCCGACGGTCTCGGCCACCGGCACCGCGGGGCCGCCACGTCGACCGCGTACCGCGGCGAAGGCCCGGTGACACCTCGGCGCAGCCAGGTGGGGCTCGCACTGAAGGGCCCCGCACGGTCCGGCGACACACCCCCATCGACCGTCAGACCCCGCGTGCCTTGGGCCACTTGCACCCTGCGGGGAGCGGGCGCAGAGCTGGTGCTCGGCCGTCGCCGTCAATCCGAGACGGTGTGCCGGAGGATCGCGCACCTACGGTCCCCGGCCCGTACCTTCCAGTTGGTATGAGGCCCCTGGGCCGCCGCGTGGCAGGGTGGTCAGCCGCACACTCATGGTGCGGCAGGTTTCCGGGGCAGGAGGTGGCTGTTCAATGCTGACGTTCAGGGTGCTCGGGCCCTTGGAAATCACGGGGAACGGCGCGCCCGTCGAAGTACAGGGACCTCAGCGCCGCATGATGCTCGCCCGCCTGCTGGCCGCGCAGGGCCAAGTGGTGTCCGTGGAAAGCCTCATCGACGGACTCTGGGAGGGGGTGCCGCCGCTGCGCGCCACAGGTGTCCTGCGGACCGTCGTCTTCGGACTGCGCAAGACGCTGGAGCCGGACCGGCCGCCGCGCACACCGCCACGGCTGCTGATATCCGCCCCCAACGGCTACGCGCTGCGCGCTCCCGAGGAGGCGGTGGACGCCTGGCGTTTCGAGGCGGCGGTGCGGATGCCCCGCGCGAGCGGCACTCCGCCGGAGACCGTCCTGCACCAGCTCGACCGCGCGCTGGCACTGTGGCGCGGCCCCGCCTACGCCGAGTTCGCCACCGCGCGCTGGGCCGCGCGGGAGGCGGCCCGTCTCGAGGAGTTCCGGGCGCGGGCGGTGGAGCAGCGGGCCCAGGCCCTGCTCACGCTGGGCCGTGCCGCCGAACCGCTGCCCGACCTGGAGGCACAGGTCCTCGACCATCCGCTGCGCGAGGAGAGCTGGCGGTTGCTCGCGCTCGCCCTCTACCAGGCCGGGCGCCAGGGTGACTCGCTCGCGGCGCTCCGCCGCGTCCGGCGCGTGCTCATGAACGACCTGGGTGTGGAGCCCGGTGTGGAACTGCGCCGCCTGGAGGCGGACGTCCTCGCCCAGGCGCCGCGCCTGGAACCGGCCACCGCCCACCGGCCCGCCGTGCGGCTCACTCCCTCGGTGGCCATCTCCGCGGCCCCTCCGTTCGTCGGGCGCGCGCACGAACTGGCCCGTCTGGAGGGGGCCGCGGCGGTGGCCGCCGCCGGGCGGCTCACCCTGGCCCTGGTCACCGGCGAGCCGGGGGTGGGCAAGACGCGGCTGGTCGAACAGGTCGGCGCACAGCTCGCCCGTCGTGGCTGGACCTGCGTGCGCGGCCGCTGCCCGGAGAGCGGCGGGGCACCCGCCGCGTGGCCGTGGACCGAGCTGCTGACCGCACTGGCGGGTGCGGGCCACGAACCGTCCCCCGAGACCGCCCGGGTGCTGGCCCCGCTGCTGGAGAGCGCGTCCACGCACACCTCCCACGACGCGACGGGCGGGCGGTTCCGGATGCGTCACGCCGTCGTCAACCACCTCACGGCCGCCGCCCGTACGGCCCCGCTGCTCATCGTCATCGAGGACCTGCACCGCGCCGACGAGGAGACCCTCGACCTGCTGGCCCACCTCGTCGACGGCGCCGACGCCGCCCCGATCATGGTCGTCACGACGCTCCGGCCGCACGAGGAGTCCCCGGGGCTGCGGGACGCGCTGGCCCAACTCGCCCGCTACGCCCCGGTCCGCGTCGAACTGGCGGGCCTCTCCGAGGAGGCCGTGGCCGAACTCCTGCGGTCCGGGACACCCGAGCTGGACGAGGCGACGGTGCGGGCCGTCGCCGAGCGGACCGGGGGCAACGCGTTCTTCGTGTGCGAGACCGCACGGCTGATCAGCGCGGCGGGCGCCGAGGACGCCCTGTCCCAAGTGCCCGCCGGAGTGCACGCCGTGGTCCGCCAGCGCCTGGCCAGGCTGCCCGCATCCGCCCAAGCCCTGCTGCGACAGGCCACCGTGCTCGGCCGCGAGATCGACCTGGACGTTCTCGCCGCGATGACCGACAGCGACCCCGAGACCATGGCCACCGCCGTCGAGACCGCCCTGGCGGCGGGACTGCTCGTGGAAGAGGGCCCCGATCAGGTGCGCTTCGTCCACATCCTGGTGCGCGACGCCCTCTATGAAGAGGTTCCCCAGCTGCGCCGCGCACGCTGGCACGCCCGGGCGGGCACCGAGATCCAGCGGCTGCGCCCCGACGAAGTGAGCCTGCTGGCCTACCACTTCCTGGCAGCGGCCGACCGGGCGAGCGCCCCGCGCGCGGCACGCTATGCGAGGGCGGCCGCGGAGCAGGCGACCTGGCGGTTCGCCCACCGGGAGGCAGCCCGGCTGTGGCAGGAGGCGGTCGCCGCCCACGAGCGCTCACAGGTCCACGACGAACGGACCCGCCTCGGCCTCATCATGGGCACGATCAGAGCGCTCGCGCTGGCCGGCGACGTGGTCTCCGCGCGCGAGCGGCGCAACGCGGCCCTCGCCGATGCCGAGAAGCTCGGCGACCCGGAGCTCACCGCGGACCTGCTCTCCGCTTTCGACGTGCCGACCATCTGGACCAACCGCCGTTACGCGGCCAAGGACGACCAGGTCGTCGCCGCGGCCGAGCGCGTCCTTGGCCAGCTGCCCCCACATGCCGCGGAGGCGCGCTGCCGCGTGCTGACCACCCTGGCCCTGGAACTCGACGGCACCCAGGACGACCGGGGGCGCCAGGCCGCCCACCAGGCCGAAGCCCTCGCGCGCGGCCTGGAGCGGCCGGATCTCCTCGCCCAGGCCCTCAACGCCCGGCACGCGCACGCCTACCATCGCGCGGGGCTCGCCACCGAGCGCCTGGCCATCGGCCGCGAGCTGCTGATCCTCGGGGTCCGCCACGAGTTGGCGGCGGTGGAGGTGCTGGGCCATGTGATCCTCGCCCAGGCCCATGCCGCGCTGGCCGAGCCGGAGACGGCCGACGAACACGCCGACGCCGTCGAGCGGTTGGCGGACCGCTACGACCTGCCGCTGCCGGGCACGCTGCTCGGCTGGTACCGCGCGATGCGGCTCTCGGTCGCGGGCCGGTTCGCCGAGGCCGACACCGCCTATCGCCGCACCACCGAGCGGCTCGGCGAATCCTGGATGTGGGGCATCGAACGCGATCTGCTGCACTTCGCCCTCTTCTGCCTCTACATCCAGAACGGCACCCTGCTCGACCTGGCGGGAGAGGCCGACGAGCAGTACGGGCGCTGGGGCTCCAACTACGCGCGGGGCAAGGCCCTCATGCTGCTGGCCGAGGGCCGCACCGCCCAGGCGCGCGCCGTCACCTCGGCCGCGCGGGAGCTGCCCCGCGACTATCTGCTTGAGGCCCGCCTCGGTCTCGCCGCCATCTTGGCCGTGTCCCTGGACGATCGGGAGATGGCCGCGTCGGTGTACGAGGAACTGCTGCCCGCGGCGGACTGCCTGGCCGGGGCGGGCAGCGGCGTGGTGACCCTGGGCCCGGTGGCCCACTACCTCGGCGAGCTCGCCCGCTGCCTGGGGCGACCGGAACAAGCGGCCGCACACCACCGCCACGCGCTCGCCATCGCCGAGCGCACGGGCGCACCGCACTGGGCCGAGGCAGCCCGTACGGCTCTCACCCGAGCGGGATCCGGCTGACGGCCCCGGCGCCAGGTGGCCCGCCCCACCCGGCGCCGGAAGGGACACCGGGCCCGGCTGGGTCCGCGCACCAAGAGGCGGTCAACCTCGGTGCCAATCCAGCCAACTTGAGAGCCGCAGGAACCGGGCGCAGCCCAGCCAGTTGTCATGCTCGCGATGAACTTGTTTACTGCGGACAACAGCTGAGACTCAAGGAGGCGCAACAGTCTCATGAGCAAGCGAACAGCCGTCATGACGGCACTCATCCCGGCCCTCCTGGCTACGATGGTCGGCCTCGCACCGGCACACGCCACGCCGCGCGCGCCCGCAGCGGTGGTGACCCTGACCTACGACGCCAGCGCGGCCGGCCCGTGGTCGGACTCGATCGCGCAGGCGGTACAGAACTGGAACGACGCGGTGCACAACGTGCACCTGGAACCGGCCGGCAGCTCCGGATCGGCCGACTACGTCTACGAGGCGACCAGCGGCTGGCCGCAGGCCACGCTGGGACCGATCTTTCCCGGCGGTTACGGTGATGTGCAGCTGGGTCAGCAAGCGGTGAACGAAGGCTACGACGCGACACGGATCACGGCGCACGAGACCGGCCACATCCTGGGACTGCCGGACGACTACAGCGGCCCGTGTTCGGAGCTCATGTCCGGCCACGGCCCCGGCACGTCCTGCACGAACGCCAAACCCGACGCGGCGGAGGCGGCCCAGGTCGACAGCAACTACGCAACCGGCCTGGCGGCAGCCCACCACCCGCGCCACCAAGTGGTGATCGACGTCTGGTCGGGCCGTACCCGCACCGGCTCGCACTGAGCCCGCGCCGCCCCTGAGTCGCCGAAGACCGCTGAAGCACAGCGCCCCGCGACTTCAGCGGTCGGTCGGCGAGGCCCCGGCCCGAGGACCCCGCCCTCCCTTGCGGTGGCACTCAGTGCCATAGTGCGGACATGAACTCTCCCCTCATCTCCGGGACTTCACAGGCGTGGGCAGCCCTGGAGGGCGACCCTTCGCTGCTGGACCGCGTCTCCCACGGCGGCCCCTCTGGAGGCCTGCCGGCGCGGCTCCCGGTCATGGAGCTGGCACGGGCCACCGTCGCCGCCTGCTCACTCGCGGCCGCCGAGCTCACGTCCGTACGGACCGGGCACCCCGTGCCCCGCGTGCGGGTCAATGACGAGGCGGTCGCGACGGCCTTTCTCAGCGACCGTCTGGTGCAGGTCGACGGCCAGGGGTGGTCGACGTTCTCACCGCTGTCCCGGTTCTGGCGGGCGAGCGACGGATGGGTCCGCACCCACGCCAACTACCCGCACCACAGGGCCCGCTTGCTCGCCGCGCTGGGGGTCGTGGAGGACACCGACGAGAAGGTGGTGGACGCGGTGGCCCGCGTCATCGCGAGCCTGACCGCGCTGGAGGTGGAGGAGACCGTGTACGCGGCGGGCGGCCTGGCCGTGGCGGCGCGCGGTCCCGAGCACTGGGCCAGGACCGGCCAGGGAGCCCTGGTCGCCCAGCAGCCGCTGCTGACGACGGCACGCCTCGACGACGCCGAGGGCAGGACGCTCGGCGCCGCCGCCCTGCCGTGTGCCGGGCTGCGCGTACTGGATCTGACCCGGGTACTGGCAGGCCCCGTCGCCACCCGAACGCTGGCTCTGCTCGGCGCGGACGTACTGCGGATCGACGCCCCGCAGCTGCCGGAGAGCCAGGAGGCCCACAACGACACGGGGATGGGGAAACGCTCCACCACCCTGGACCTGAGCGAGGCCACCGGCCGTCAGCACTTCGACGACCTGCTCGACCAGGCGGACGTGGTGGTCACCGGCTACCGGCCCGGCGCCGTGGAACGGTGGGGGCTGACCCCCGAGGCGCTCGCCGAACGCCGTCCGGGCCTGGTCATCGCCCAGCTCTCCGCCTGGGGCCGCTACGGGCCGTGGCACGAGCGGCGCGGATTCGACAGCCTGGTCCAAGTGGCCACTGGAATAGCCGAGTTGGAGGGCTCGCCCGAGTCACCCGGCGCACTGCCCGCCCAGGCACTCGACCACGGCACCGGCTACCTCCTCGCGGCCGGGGTGCTGCGCGCCCTCACCGAGCAGCACCGCACCGGCGGCACCCGGCTGCTCCGCCTCGCCCTCACCCAGACCGCACACTGGCTGGTCCACGACCTGGCGCCCGCCCCGGGCGAACAGGCAGGCTTCGACGCCGCGCACTGGCTGACCGAAACCGACAGCCCCATGGGCCGACTGCGGCACGCACTGCCACCGCTGTCTTACGAGGGCGGCCCCGTGAACTGGCAACGCCCGCCGGGCCTGTGGGGCACGGACGCCCCGGTGTGGAACGGCGCCTGACCGGACCGGCCGGACGCGGCACCCACCACGTACTCAGGGGCAACGGCTGATTCAATCGGCCGTGATCGCGTCCAGTTGGGCCCGCAGGTAGGTGTGCGAGTCGATCCCCCGGACGACCGTGCCGGGGTCACACTCATAGAAGTACACCAGCGAGAGCAGTTCCTCAGCGGGGGCGTCGGCGGGCGGTGGCAGCACCCGGTGGCGGCCCGACTTCCACCGGCCGTCCGTCCAACGAGCCATCAGATCACCGATGTTGACCGTCAGCGCGGCCGGGTCGTACGGGGCGTCCTGCCAGCCGTGCCGTTCGCTGAACACCTGGAGTCCACCCTTGCCGTGCTGCCGGTCCAGGACCGTCACCGTCCCGAAATCGGTGTGGGGACCGATTCTGAACTGGCCCGGCCGCGGGGCGCCGACGGTGTCCGTTCCCGGGTACCAGTTGATGTTGAACCCCCAAG
This sequence comes from Streptomyces sp. NPDC045846, assembly GCF_056431605.1. NCBI lineage: Bacteria > Bacillati > Actinomycetota > Actinomycetes > Kitasatosporales > Streptomycetaceae > Streptomyces > Streptomyces sp. NPDC045846. The sequence continues at coordinate 82,519 of NZ_JBWKKJ010000003.1, forward strand.
TGGGGTGACGGGTGTGTCGGGTGAAGAAGTCCGCGGGACGGCCGAGGGCGACGGCCAGCAGCCCCAGGAGGCGGTCGGAGAGCGCCTGCATCCCGGCGAGGTAGTCGTCGAGGAGCGGCTTGAGGGCCGGGACCTCGGCGGGCCAGGTGTTGGGGGCGAACCACTCCGCGTCGACGGCCGCCTCCCCGGTGGGGCGCTCGGCGGCGAACGACAGTGACTCCTTGAGGTCCGGCGGGGTCTCGGTGCCCTCGGCATAGCCGTTGGCCTCGGCGCCGGGGCCCAGCCACCCCCTCCCGCCCACCTTCACGGCGTACGGCTGCTTGGCAGTGGCGGGAAGGTGGAAGAAGCCGCGCGCGGTCTCGCGAATCGCGACAGGCAGGGACGGGTCGACACCGTGTCCCATGACCAGGAGGAAGCCCGCGTTCTGGAGGGCCCGGTCGACGCTGTCGGGATCGGGGGCGTTCAGATCGACGGTGGGAATGAGGTCCACCCGGGACATCTCCCCCGCCCCGCCCTTTCCCGAAACCCGGCCCGACAAAAGTCGGGCCACGGAGGTGAGCCGTCCCCAGGAGTTTGGCGAGGGCCCCGGATATCAGGTCGACCTCACGCGCATTCCGCCCTGTTCGCGAGGCCGAAAGGTTTAGCCATGGTTGGTTTTTGATGAAGAGTAGGTAAAGGATAAGGTGTTCGAACAACGCCCGGAGCGCCCGGTCGTCACCCCTTTTTGAGAGCGAACACACTTCATGAGCGACCAGTCCTCGAACGCGTACGGAACTCCCCAGCCCGGTGGAATGCCGCCCGCTCCGACCCCGTACGGATACGACCCTTACGGCCGTCCGTACTCGGACAAGTCGAAGATCGTGGCGGGTGTACTCCAGCTCTTCCTCGGCACCTTCGGCATCGGCCGCTTCTACACCAAGCACACCGGCATGGCCATAGCCCAGCTTCTCACCTGCGGCGGCCTCGGCTTCTGGGCTCTCATCGACGGAATCCTGCTCCTGGTCAGCGACAACAAGACGGACGCGGACGGCCGCGTGCTGCGTGGCTGAACCTGCCGTGCGCCAGGCGACGCCCAGTGACCCACGTCCTGGGCGCAGCCTGCGTCTGCCGCTGCCGGTGCGGCCCGTCGCTGTCGCCGTCGCGGCGTCGGCCGGATTGCTCTACCTCTACGGCCACTCCCCCTATGACCCCGCTCAGCTCCTCCCCCGCTGCCCGTTCCACTGGGTGACCAGACTCAACTGCCCGGCCTGTGGCGGCACTCGGATGACCTACGCGCTCGTGCACGGCGACATGACGGCCGCCTTCCGCGCCAACCCTGCCCTGTGCGCAGCCCTCCCTCTCGTCGCCCACGCCTACGGCCGCTGGAGTGTGGCGTGTCTCCGTGGGCAGCCCTACCGCCTGCCAATCGGGCGCCCAGGCACTGCCCTCATCCTCACCGCGGCCCTGACCTGGACGATTCTCCGCAACATCCTGGGCCGCTGACAGCGCGGTGATGCACGGCCCGGGCGAGGCGATCCATGGCACGAGCACATCGGCGGAGGCGGGGAAGCGCCTGCCGGATATTTGAGTGCCGTGCCGCCGGAGTAAGAGCAGACTCCCGGTCCATGGCGGACATGTGCGCGTTCCGGGATGCGGTCAGTGGCTGGGCGAGTGGTGGTTCCGGAGCGGCGGCGAGTGAGCTGGCGGCGCGACTTGGAGTGCGGACGGCGGTGCTGCTGGAAGGGCCGAGTGACGTCGCGGCCGTCGAGGTGCTGGCCGCACGGCATGGCCGGGACCTCGCCGCCGAAGGAGTGTGCACTCTGGCCATCGGCGGGGCGATGAGTGTCGGCCGCTATGCCGGCCTCCTCGGGCCGCCCGGCCTTGGCCTGCGGCTGACAGGACTGTGCGACGAGGGTGAACAGGGCTTCTACGAGCGCGGCCTGAGGCGGGCACACACGCCGCACCCGAGCTTCTTCGTGTGCGTGGCGGACCTGGAGGACGAGCTCATCCGCGCGTTGGGGACAGCGGGAGTCGAAGAGATCGTCCGGGCGGAAGGGGAACTCCGGGCCTGGCAGACCTTCCTGCATCAACCCGCCCAGCACGGCCGGCCCCGGGAACAGCAGCTGCGGCGATTCCTCGGCACGAAGAAGGGCCGCAAGATCCGTTACGGACACCTCCTGGTAGAGGCCCTTCACCTCAGCCAGACGCCCGCCCCACTCGATGCGCTCCTCGCCAGTGTGTGACGAAAAACGCTGTCCGGCCACGAACGAACGGGCCAGGTCCAGCAGTTCCTGTGCGCCCCGGTCGTCTCGGCCACTCATGGCGTAGCACCCCCGGCCCGCTGCATCGTCCTCACACCCTGAAAACTCGTGTTCGCCCTGCCGTCCGGGCCGGACTACATGGTCTGCCGTGCGGGGAGTTGGGCTCCCAACATCCCCTACGGGCCCCGAGGGGGTAATCCCCCGATGCGGCCGGGGGGTCGCTCCATGGCTCGGCGGAGCGGCCAACGGCCATGATCGGCACATGACTTCACGACGAACGGGAATCCGGATTCTGACCGGTGCGGCGGTCCTCGGCAGTGTGTCCGCGCTGCTGGCTCCCATGTCGGCTTCGGCCGACTCCCCCAGCGAGCGGACACAAGGCGGGACTCTCGTCTCGGTCGAGAAGGCGGCCGACCTCACAGCGGAGGAAGTGGCCGTCGAACTCCGTGGAAAGATCGGATCGTCTCAGGTCCGCTACGGCGTGACCGCCTACCGAGTCACCTACCGCACCACGAACAGCGCTGGTGCCCCCACGACCGCGAGCCAGCTCGTCGTGCTGCCCAAGAACGGGGCGCGCCACCTGCCCGCCGTCTCCTGGCTGCACGGCACCATCGTCTACCGCAAGGACGTCGCCTCGGAGAATCCGAAGTCGGACGACCGGCTCGCCGCCCTGCTGTTCGCCTCGACCGGGCGTGCCGTTTCGGCGCCCGACTACGTGGGCCTCGGCTCCGGTGAAGGCTTCCATCCCTACGGTGACCCTCGGGCCACCGTCGCGGCCTCGGTGGACGGTCTGCGCGCAGCCCGGACGTTGGCCCACCGCAAAGGCCGGGAGCTGGAGCAGAAGGTCCAGGTCAGCGGATTCTCGCAGGGCGGCCCCGCGACCATGCTGGTAGGCCGGGCCCTTCAACAGCAGGGGGCCGACCGGTACTTCAGGCTGGGGGCGCTCGCACCGGTCAGCGGCCCCTACGATCTCTCGGCCTTCGAGGCCGCCGCGGCCGACGACAGAATCGCGAAATCCGGCATCTACCTCGCCTACTTCGTCACCGCATGGAACAAGATGTACGGCCTTTACGCCTCACCCAGTGAGGCGTTCCGCTCCCCCTACGACGGCAAGGTGGAGGGTCTCTTCGACGGCAACCACACCGCCGAGCAGATCATCGGCGAACTCCCGGCCGCCTCCAAGGACCTGTTCACCGAGGACTTCCTGAACAAGATTCGGAAGCCCGACGGGGTCCTGAAGGACAGGCTGCGCCCGATGGACAACACGTGCAACTGGCGGCCGACCGTACCGGTGGAGATCTTCTACGGAGGCGGCGACAAGGACGTTTCACCCAGTAACTCGGCTTACTGTGCGGATCAGTTGACGAGAAACCGGGCGGCAGCCCGGCTGACCGATGTCGGTGACTACGACCACAACGGATCGGTAGGACAGGCCCTGCCCCGGATCATCCGGTTCTTCGACGAGTCGGCGAAGACCGACTGAGGCGCGGGCCGGGCAGCCGCCGTACACGCGGCGGCACACCCACGGGGCCCTGCCGTCCCCGTGCCCCCTGCCCCCGCACGCGGAGACCGTCGCCGCTGTGGCTCTCCCGTGCACAGGCCGGGCGCGGTCGCGGCCCCGGCGGTCTCGTCCGGCTCAGAGCGGCCCCGCCACACCGAGCTCGAAGCCGGGCAGCCGCACTCCACGGCCTCCCTGACCGGCTACCCGGACAGACCACATGCGCCTCAACCACCACTGGCCGCTGCGGTGAATCGCAGGGGCGATCACCTCCGCGAGGAGAGGGCGGCCCGCAAGCCGCGGTCAAGCAGGGGAGCGTTCCGCCAGCACGTTCTTCAGCTCCTCCATCGACGCCCGGAGCCTTTCTTGCAGGTCAGGGCCGCCTGGCTCGTCGATCCACCGCGCGAAGGCGACCTTGAAGACCGCGATCCCCGTCTCTGCGGCCAGGCTCGCGGCAGGCTCGGGTACCCCGCGGCCACGCAGCGCTTCGGCCATGGCGACAACAAGTCCGGCGAGCTTGATCAGCTCGCGTTCTCGTAGCTCCGCATGCGCCGAGACGATGCTTTCACGCAGCCTGACCCGTTCGGCATTCTCCAGGAACTGGGCGCCCAGCGTTTCGAGCGCGGCGCCCACCGCGTCCATGGGCGCCGTGCCGGTCGGCGTGTCCGCGACGGCACGGGTCAACACGTCCCGCACCATCTCCGTGCCGGAGAACAGGACTTCGCGCTTGTCTGCGAAATGCCGGAAGTAGGTGCGCTCGGTCAGCCCGGCCCGCGCGGCGATCTCCGCGGCCGTGGTCTTCTCGAACCCCTGCTCCGCGTAGAGATCCAACGCGGCCTGCGCCAGCCGACCGCGCGCGTTCGGTTCCCATCGACCCATGGGCCGATCATACGTGATGACAGTGAATGTCATCACATCGTACGGGGAGGTCAGGCAGAGGTAAGCGGACCGGCGGAGGCCCGGCTCGCGTCCTTGAATGAGCGCGGAAGCGGCCCGAGCGGTTCGACGCAGCGTATTCGTACACCCCACCCTCCAGGCCGCAATCGCGGCCACGGGTCTGTGGGGTCACGTCCTGTCGGTGTGGAAGTAGTGCCCCTTCTCCAGGTCGTCGATGAGTCCAGGATGCGTGGGCTGCCACCCCAACAGCTCGCGGGTCAGGGTGCTCGACGCCGGGCTGTCGAGTGACAGGAACGCGCCCAGCCAGCCGAAGTGGGATCCGGCGTCCTCCGGCGGGACGGAGACGAAAGGCACGTCGAGGTGGCGGCCGATCAACTCGGCGACGGTGCGGAGCGGCACGCCCTCGTCGTTGATCGCGTGCAGCGTCGAGCCCGGCGGGGCGCTCTCCACCGCGAGCCGGAACAGGTGGGCGGCGTCCAGCCGGTGCACGGCGGGCCAGCGCGCGGCCCCATCCCCGATGTACCCGGAAACCCCCTTGCCCCTGGCGATGGCGATCAGTGCGGCCATGAAGCCCCGGTCCCCCGGCCCGTACACCGTGGGCGGCAGCCGCAGGACGGAACTGCGGATGTCCCGGTCGGCCAGGGCAAGAGTCAGTTCCGCGGTCACATGACGCCCCCGCGGTCCCGCGTCCAGATCCGCCGTGTCGCGGGGGTCGATGTCGTGGCCGTCCTGCTCGGTGCTCATGCGCCCGGGCAGGAGTCCGGCCACTCCGGAAGCGAGGACGAAGGGTTTGCCGGATCCGGCGAGCGCATCGCCGAATGCCTCGACCGCGCGCCGGTCCTCCTGGACGGCGCCCGCAAAGTCTCCGGTGAAGGCGATGTCATGGTTGAAGGCGAGGTGGATGACGCCGTCCGAGGCGGCTGCCGCGTCGCGCAGTCCGTCGGGGTCGCCGAGCGTGCCACGGTGCACCTCCACTCCGGCGGCGGTGAGGGCGGCGGCCGAGACTTCGGAGCGCGCGAGGCCGACCACGCGATGACCTGCGGCGATGAGCTCGGGGACGACGGCGGAACCGATCCAGCCGGACGCGCCCGTGACGAAAATACGCATGAAGAGCTCCTCCTGAACGAGGTGACCGCCGACACGGCGGCGTGCGGCGACGACAATCGATGTCAGCCACTGCCATCAACCGTAGCACTGGATGTCAGCGACTGTCATCGCATGGAATCCGGGCAGGAGCCGATGGCGGAGTGCCGCACGTGTGCCCGCGGGCGCCCCTGTGGCTCCACACCGAATGACTGGTCGAGCCGACCGCTACGACAGCGCCGCCGCTCACCGTGGCCGGCCGCCGGACGAGCGACCCAAACAACAGTGGCCACGCCAGTCCTCTATGGCAGGGTCGGGCCATGTCCTTTGATCACAACGACCACTACCACCGTCTACTTTTGCGGTACGTCCCCCGAACGTGCTTGGCCGCGCTGGATGTTGGCTGCGGAACCGGCCGGTTCGCCCGTCGCCTCGCCCACCTGGGCATCGAGGTCGACGCGATCGATCCATCCCAGGAGGCCATCGCGGAAGCCCGGGCCGGGCAGCTGCCCGGAGCCCCGAGCCCGCGCTTCGAGCACGCGGACGTCACTCAGGTCGAACTGCCCCCGGCCCACTACGACTTCATCTCGTGCCTCGCCAGCATTCATCACATGCCGTTCGACACCGTCACCGCATTGCGTGACGCCCTGGCGCCCGGTGGCGTCCTCGTGATCTTGGGTTGCTATCCGGAGAAAACCCCGATCGACTGGGCTTGGAGTCTCGCGGCGGTGCCCGTCAACGCCGTGGCCAGACTCGCCGTCACTGTCGGGGACAAGCTTCGAGGTGGTTCCGCGGAGGCCGATCGCACCCGAGTGACGGCGCCGGTGAGGCAGCCGGTCATGCCCCTGCCCGAGGTCCGACGGGAGGCCGCCACGCTGTTGCCTGGATGTACTGTTCGCAGGCTCCTCTTCTGGCGTTACCTGCTCGTCTTTCAGAACGCTCAAGGATCGCCTGATGCCCCAACTGGCAGCACTTCCTGATCAGTTGGCCGTTGCCCGACGACATGTCATTCTTGTCGTCCGGGCAGCTCGCCTGGGGCGCTCGTTCGCGATGGCCCGAGCCCTCAACCCGGTACCGACATGCCCCAGGGAAACCCAGCCCCTTCAGGGCCCGGCCCCCGCCGGCGTTCAAATGTCCCCGCTAGGAACGAGGCTGACCCGAACAGAGCGATGTGGCAAGCTCACCGCGTGACACATGATCCAGACAGCGGATGGTCCTTCGCGAGCGCGCGGGAGGCAGCCGACTTCGGTGCCGGTGAGGTCGCCGGTATGCCGCGCGTCGAGCACGCCATAGGCGAGGACGGGACGCTCTGCGGCATACCGGCGAACCAAGTCACCAGCTATCGGCACCTGTTCGTACCGGCACGGTGCAAGGCGTGTCCCCAGTGCAGCCGACGGGCCGTAGCGGCTCCGACGAGGCCGTGCGCTCAAGAGCGCCTCCACGACAGGCTCCAGGCCGCCGCCCCCGGGCAGGCCCGCGACGACCTCCTGACCGCTCTGCGGAACGGGGCGACCGTACGCCTCTGGGTCCACGGCCCCGCCTCGACCCTGGCCAGACACTACGCGCACCTCGACTCACTGACCGAGGGGGCCGAGCCCGCCGTCGAAGCCTTCGACACCGCCAAAACCATTGGCCTGGCTCGCGTCGAAGACGGCGCTTGGCTCTTCCTCGCTGTCCTGCCCGAGGACGGCGGCCACCCTCTGGTGGCGCGTGGGCCCCGCCCTCTCATCTGACGCCGAGGGGCCGGGGCCACCTCGGCGGCCGCACTGCGCTCTGTGTCACCGGTCGCACCGGACGGAGAGGAGCGTCACGACCACCGGGCAGTGCTCATCCCGTGGCGGGACGGACGCGGCAGCACGGTGGAAGCCCTGCATGTGTCGCGACACCCGCGGGTCAAGCCTCGGGGAACACGGCGTCGGTCTGCAACGGGCCCGCGGTGATGCGCAGCGTCCGGATGCGGACCGGCTCTTCCTGATCGAGGTAGAAGATGTGCATGAAGGGAGCCCGCACCACTTGGTCCAGCTCGCTCTTCCTGGCCATGGTCGCCTCGCCGCGCAGCAGACGGACCCCGTGACGTCTCAGTCGCGGGGGCGCTCGAACATGGGGGTGGTCTCCGCGTCGTACGGCAAGGTGGAGATCGCGGCGGCGTAGCCCTGGTCCAGTGCCTGCCGTTGGCGTGCGGTGTGCGGGCCCTTGGGGAGCGCGGCCAGGCGCGCCAACCGTTCCTCATATGCCTCAGTGGCGTGCTCCGCGGTTGCCTGCCAGTCAGGTTCGTCCGGTACGCGGACCAGTTCCACGCAGGCCGGTTGCGTCCCCTCGGCCAGCGCGGCCGCGGCCCGGTCGTGGCCGTCGAGAATGAGCCATCCGTCCAGAAACGAGACCCACCACAGCAGGACGGGGGCGAGGGTGCCCTCGCGGACGTGTTTGCGGTACGCCTTCACACGCGGGGCATCCGGGGCGGGAAGCGGGCGCAGTGGCAGGACACCGTGCCAGCCGCCTCCGCAGAGCATGTCGAGGGTGACGTCCGGCCAGTCCTGGACGAGGTCGCAGCTCCAGATGCCCGGGGCGAACGTGGTGCGCGGGGTCAGGCGCCATCGCCCCGAGTGCAAGGGGCCGTGCACCGTCTCCTCCAGCCACCGTGCGTACCGGTGCGACCAGTCGGCCCCGGTCCGCATCTCCGCGGCGGTCAGATGCGGCAGTGGCGAGCGGTGGCCGGAAAGGCGGCGCAGATGAAGCTCGCGGCAGCAGCCTTCGCCCTCCGACCGGGCCTGGATCAGTGGTTGTTCGCCCTGCCGGAGGTTCCAGCCTCTGTCCGTGCCCCGCTCGAAATGCAGCGGCGGCGGCCCTGGCCACCCGTCCGGCACGCCCAGGACGAGACCGCCCGCCGGTAGAAGCTCCCTCGCCGCCCTGATCATGCGACCAGTGTCAACACGAAGGCGGCCTTCCCCGCAAGGGGGTTCGAGTACGAGTCGGCCGCACCGACGCGCCCAGAACAACACCTCGAACCCGCTCACTTGAGGAGGAAGCACGCGATGCCTGAGCTGGGCCCGCGTGTCCGCCGGAGAGGGGGCGACGCCCTACGAGGCAAACCGATGTGCGTTGACCGGACGCGGCAGCCCGCCGCCGACGCCACCAGTGATCACAACCCGTAGCGGTTCGACATGCCCCATCCCTGGTTCGCTGTTTCTCCCTGGTTCATCGCATCCCGCGAAGTCCGTGGAGCGCTCCTGAGCCCAGCAGACGACAACGGCCGGCGTCACGCCCAGCAGCTGCGGGCTCAGCTGAACGAACTCAGGCCGCCGCGGAGCGCACCCTGGACCCCGAACTGCGCCGGCGCCTCCAGGACAAGGTCCGCCGTTCCGCAGGAGCAGAGCGAGCAGCCGGCCGGCGCCCAGAGGGCTGACCGGCCGACACGCCGCGGTCTGTCACACCACCACGGCCGCCGAGCGGACGGCCCGTGTTCCCGGTGACACCTCCAGACGCACCACGCTGCCCGGTGCGGCATCCGGTGAGTCGGGCGGCAGCGCCCATGCGATGGTGCGGTCACCCTCGCCCGTGTCCAGGGCGAGGAAGCGCGGCGCCGACTTGCGCCGACGCGGCTCCATGCGCAGCACCTCTCCGGTGAGCGTGAGCGGAACGCGCCGCTCCAGGGCCGCGAGGGTCAGGTAATACGCGGTCAGCACGCCGAAGCAGACGATCAGGGCCGTCTCGATCGGCAGCGGCCCGTCCATGGCGTCGTCGAGCCAGGCGTGGGAACCGGCGAAGTTGCCGGGCATCATCGCCAGGAATCCCACGAACAGCGTCCAGCGGCCGAAGCGGCCGGCGACCGCCACACCGAGCAGGGCGGCGCCCACCCAGCCGGCGCTGAGCAGCAGCCCGGGGCGGCGCAGCGAATGGTCCGCGTCAGGGCCGGTGGTGACGGCCCAGTCCGGCTGGCGCAGCACCGCGAAGAGGCACAGGCTCACGGCCACCACGCCTGCGGCACAGGCGAGTTGCAGCAGTCGGGGCGTCGTGGCGCCGAAGCCGGGGCGCAGCCGCGGGTAGCGGATCCTGACCGGACGCCAGGTGCCGCCGTAGGAGGACCAGACCCGGCGCTTGTCACCCGCGTCGAACCCGAGCAGGCGACCGGCGCGGCTGGTGACTCCGAGGGCCGTCCCGTAACCGAGGTAGCGGTCCCACACGGTGACCGCCGCCGGGGGCAGCTGCGCGAACTCCTCGTGGGCGTGCAACCAGGAGTGGACCCCGGCCCAGTGCCCCGCGCGTTCGAGGCCGTGCGGGGTTGCCCGCTCCCCGAGCACGCGGGCCAGTAGCCACATCAGCGCGACCGCCGGGACGGCGCCGACCACCAGGGCGCCGCGAATGCCGTGTCCACCGGAAACGGCGGCCACCGCGAACAACACGCCGGGAGCGAAGGCGGTCACGTAGAACGCGCCCACGAGCAGACGCGCGAAGCGCGGCCGGGACAGCCCGCGCCGCCGCGCCTCGGAGACGATCTCCTGGTGCAGTGCGCTGTTCCAGGACTTCGCGCTCTCCTCGGCACGGAAGGCGATGGCCCCGATCGGGGCACCGGTCTCACCGGCCTGTTCGACGACGCGGTCGAAGACCCGTCGCTCGTACGGGGTGAGGCCCTGCGCGTCCTTGCCGGTGACGTGCACCGTGCTGCGGGCGGGGTCGTCGTCCGGCTGGCGCACCTCGATGAGACCGCGGGCCGCCAGGTCCAGAAGAACGGCCGCGGCGGCGCGGTCGACGGACCGCCACCGGTTGGCCAGCAGCGCGACGACGCCGGGGGACTCCGGGTCGGGCCCGAACTCCTGGGTGGCGGGGCCGGTGTGCACGGTGCCGTTGCGCGTGGCCGCCAGGGCCAGCCCGAAAGCCGCGAGCCACAGCCCGATCAGACCCGCCCCGCCCCAGTACAGCTCCGCTGCGAAGCTCACGCGAACCTCACCTGCACCGCGTCCTGAGGAGCGGCCCCGGCCTCGAAGTACTCCCTGCGCGCATGAGCGCCGCCCAGACCGGCCACGACGTTGCCGGGGAAGCTCTCCAGAGCGCTGTGATAGCTCTGCACGGCACTGTTGTAGAACTGCCGCGCATAGGCGATCTTGTCTTCCGCGGTGGTGAGTTCTTCCTGCAGCGTGGCGAAATGCCGGTCCGCCTTCAGCTGCGGATAGCTCTCGCCCAGCGCGATCAGCCTGCCGAGGGAAGCGGTCAGCGCATCCTCGGCGGCCGCTTTGTCCATGACACCGAGGTCGCCGCCCGTGGCCGCTCCTCGCGCCGCGACGACGGCTTCGAACGTTCCGCGCTCGTGCGCCGCATACCCGCGCGCGCCCTCGACCAGGTTCGGTATCAGCTCATGCCGACGCTTGAGCTGAACGTCGATCTGCGCCCAGGACGCCTGCGTCTGATTGCGCAGTCGCACCAGCCGGTTGTACGTACTGACCAGCCACCACGCCAGCGCGGCTATGACCACGACGATGACTGCACCAACGATGACACCCATGGTGTCGCCCCCAAGAAAATTTGCGATCGAAGATCGGCCCCCCGGCCGAACTTGGAGATGATAAGCCCCCGGTCGGGAAGCCGACCGACAGCCTGACCGCGCCCCTTACGCCAGGAGTCGCCGGACCGGCCGCCCGCACTTCCGCAGGGGAAACCGTGGGTCCCGGGCACATCAATATCTGTGCCGGTGAAGTGAGAATTAGACGTGGAGCACAATGAATATTACTTGCCCGACACGCAGAACGGAGTTATTCGCCGCGCACGGCCGGTCGCACCATGCTACTGTCGATCTCAGTTGCAGTTGTGGTTCCCAAAATCTTGCAAGGATCCCCGCCGGATATTCCTGGTGGCGATTCTTTCTGGCTCCGGTTGTTTCCCGGCAGGGTGATCATCACGGCGACACGGGGTGCACGCAGTGTGCGCTCCGAGCACCGCCCTCAAGGAGAAATAACATGGCTTCTGGAACTGTGAAGTGGTTCAACGCGGAAAAGGGCTTCGGCTTCATCGAGCAGGACGGTGGCGGCGCTGACGTGTTCGCCCACTACTCGAACATCGCCGCCCAGGGCTTCCGCGAGCTGTCGGAGGGCCAGAAGGTCAGCTTCGACATCGCGCAGGGGCAGAAGGGCCCGACGGCCGAGAACATCGTTCCCGCCTGACGTCGGCACAACACTTCGCAGCTGGGGCCCGCACCTTGGGGTGCGGGCCCCAGCTCGCTGCGTTTCAGGGGATATGTCTCCCGTTCTCTACGAACGCTGCGGACTCACGTACGAATCTCCGTCGGATGCTCCACCCGGAACGGGCAGCCCGCCCACGACCGGCCCCCCGCAGGAATCGCCGTCATACGGACCCGCGAAACCTGTCGCGAGCAATATCCCGCCGACCCGGCTCCTCATTCGATTCGGCTCTCATTTCCTCCGGCTCGTTCTTGCAATTCTCTGCGCTGCTCATTTCTGCGAGAATTCCTTGATACGTGCCACGTCAAGGAAGGCTCCACTTGAACCGCACGCGCTCAAACGACCGCTTCGCCCGCACTCGCACCGGAAATCCGAGCACGCCGCGGGGCGGAAGCCGCACCGGCTCCCCGCGCCGTTCAGGCCCCGGCTCCCGACAGTCCGGGCCGCGGGGCGAGTTCGCACTGCCGAAGACGGTCACCCGTGCGCTGCCCGCCGTTGAGGCGTTCGCCCAGCTCGACATGCCGGCCCAGTTGCTGAGCGCGCTGGGCCACGAGGGCGTCACCGTACCCTTCCCGATCCAGGCCGCGACCCTGCCCAACTCGCTCGCGGGCCGCGACGTTCTCGGCCGTGGGCGCACCGGTTCGGGCAAGACGCTCGCCTTCGGCCTGGCGCTGCTGGCCCGTACGGCCGGCCGACGCGCCGAGCCGCGGCAGCCGCTGGCCCTCGTGCTGGTGCCGACCCGCGAGTTGGCACAACAGGTCACCGACGCCCTCACTCCGTACGCCCGCTCCGTGCGGCTGCGACTGACCACGGTGGTCGGCGGGATGTCGATCGGCAAGCAGGCCGGTGCGCTGCGTACTGGTGCGGAGGTCGTCGTCGCCACGCCGGGCCGCCTCAAGGACCTCATCGACCGCGGCGACTGCCGCCTCGACCAGGTCGCTGTCACCGTGCTCGACGAGGCCGACCAGATGACCGATCTGGGCTTCATGCCCCAGGTCACCGAACTGCTGAACCAGGTGCGCCCGGACGGTCAGCGGATGCTGTTCTCGGCCACGCTGGACCGCAACGTCGACCTTCTGGTCCGTCGCTATCTGACCGACCCGGTCGTCCACTCCGTCGACCCGTCCGCCGGCGCGGTGACCACCATGGAGCACCACGTACTCCACGTGCACGGCACGGACAAGCACCGCACCACCACGGAGATCGCCGCCCGGGACGGCCGGGTGATCATGTTCCTGGACACCAAGCACGCCGTGGACCGCCTGACCGAGCACCTGCTGAACAGCGGTGTCCGGGCCGCCGCGCTGCATGGCGGCAAGTCCCAGCCGCAGCGCACCCGAACCCTGTCCCGCTTCAAGTCCGGGCACGTGACGGTACTCGTGGCGACCAATGTGGCGGCACGCGGAATCCACGTCGACAACCTCGACCTCGTCGTGAACGTCGATCCGCCCACCGACCACAAGGACTATCTGCACCGGGGCGGCCGCACCGCCCGCGCGGGCGAGTCCGGCAGCGTCGTCACGCTGGTGACGCCCAACCAGCGCCGCGAGATGAGCCGGCTGATGACCGCCGCCGGCATCACCCCGCAGACCACTCAGGTCCGCTCGGGCGAAGCCGAACTGAGCCGCATCACCGGCGCGCAGGCCCCGTCGGGAATCCCAGTCACCATCACCGCGCCCCCGTCGGAGCGTCCCCGCCGCAGCACCTCCGCCGCGTCCCGCGGTCGCCGTGGCCGCGCGGGCCAGGGCCGCTCCGGCGGCGAGGCGGCACGCCGGACCGCGCAGCGCTCGACCACCGCCACCACGGCCGCTTAGCACCGCGGCAGACCACGTCGCGTTGCTCCCGCGGTCATGGCCCGCGGTCTCGGATCCGACCGTGGTGAACGAAGAGAACCCGTCCGACCCAGCTGGAGGCATTCCTTTGACACCGGTTCAGTCGCGCCAACGCCCCACGCAGCTCCCCCGCTCGACTGCGGAAGGCATCGAGGCCCAGCATCTGCCCGGGCCCCAGGTCTGTGACGACATGACCGTCGAGGTGGCGCTGGCCGTCATGGCCGGTGCTCGTGTCGGGTTCCTGCGGGTGTGCGATCGGGACGAACAGGTCACGGGCTCCATCACCCACGCCCGGCTCCTCGCCGTCCACAACAGTTCCGTCTACACGGACCGTCTCCGGCTGCGGGACGTCCTCGGCGACGACGGGGCGTACGCCGGACCCGTCACCGCTCCTGTGCCTGGCGCCGGGCGTGCGACGCGCCTGCGGCAGCCCGGTGCCCCCTGCGTGGTGGCAGGCGCGCGCGGGCCCGGCCCGGGCGCTCTCGCGCTGTCCCGCTGATCGATCCGGGCCCCGGCCCGAACCTCCTCCCCCTTCCCAGTGACCTTCCTTCCCCTGTGAGGCATCATGCGCTGCGTCATCGCCCGGTTCCCGTTCGACCTCACCAAGAGCGGGGTGCTGACCTCGATGAAGGGTGTGAAGCCGGAGGCGATCACGGGCGAGTCCGTGCTCATCGGCCGCCGCCACTACCCCGTCAAGCAGGTGGGCGAAGTCATCACCCGTCAGGACCGCCGCGACTTCACCGGAGCGGAGGTGACCCGGGCCATGACACGGCTCGGCTTCACTTGCCGAAGCGGCCACGAGGCCGTCCCCTCGTACGGCCTGACGCCGCTTGAGACGGCGTCGGCGCTGCTGGGCAGTCCCAGCTCGCTCGGGGTGTGACGAAGACCGCCGGAGGCTGACCCACCGGCCAACGATGAAGGGCCCTGCCGACGCGCGTCGGCAGGGCCCTTCATCGTTGTCGTCGTCCAATCGTTCCGTCCGACCGGCCGCGTCTGTCCCGTCGGGTGCCGCCGGTCCACCGGGCGGGAGCCGGGCACGCGCTCCCGGCTCGGGCGCCCCTCCGGTCCTCGGGGGCCCTCAGCCGTCGGAGTACCTGAAGTCGCCCACCGTCCAGGCGCTGACGTCCTTGATGGCCACGCGGTACATCCCACCGGTCTCGGGGATGCCGACGTTGCCCTGGAGGATCCGGGCGAGATGGAAGTGGAGGTGCGTGGGCGCCTCGCCACGCCCGGCCCGGTCCCGGGGCCCGTCCTCGATGAAGACCTCCGAGAACGAGTCGAGGTCGTCGGAGTCCTTGAGTACCTCCGAGACCCGTTCCCTCCACACGGCTTCGGGAGCCAGTCGGCCGGTGATGACAGCACCATCGACAACAACGGTCAGCGACATCCGATTGCTCTGCGCGGACTCCACCATGGCGGAGATACCCACGAGCAGCTCGTCAGGGTTCGACATGGGAGCCGATTCTATCCAGCGGCTGCTCCCGCTTCCCACCCCAGAGTCCCGGCCGACAAATCTATGTTTGCCAGAGTAGACATTGGCCCGACACGTGGCTAGGGTTTCTTTCGTCGAGACAGTCAGAGATGCCCGGCAGAGATGAACTGGCGGGAGAACCACCAGTCCCGCTGGACTGGCTCTACAGACAGACCGGTCCGCCCAAGGACGGAGGAGCAGACGCCATCAGGATCGCCCGGCCGAGGAGGGTTCCGGCCGGGTACGGCTAGGTCCCCGGAACGGAAGGTGGTCCCCGGTCACGCACTCTCCATCCCCCGCTCCCCTGCCCCTTTCCGGGCCGGGCGGCGGAAACGGAAGGTCGGCGCGGCGATAGCGTCGGCAGATGGTGTTCAATTCCCTCGGGGCCCTGGTGCCGTACGGCACCAGGGCCCCTCGACGCGTTGCAGAACGAGGTGACATGACAGCAGATAATCCACTGAGCGATCGTCTGGATGACGACGACTACCCGGCCTACACCATGGGCCGAGCCGCCGAGATGCTCGGGACCACCCCGGGGTTCCTTCGAGCCATCGGCGAGGCGCGGCTCATCACACCGCTCCGGTCCGAGGGCGGACACCGGCGCTACTCCCGCTACCAGCTACGGATCGCCGCGCGCGCCCGCGAACTGGTGGATCGGGGGACCCCGGTCGAGGCAGCCTGCCGGATCGTCATCCTCGAGGACCAACTTGAGGAAGCACAGCGCCTCAACGCCGAGTACCGCCGCAAGGCGAAGCAGACGGTGGAGGGTTCCGGTTCCGCCTGAGTACGTCGGCCGAACCGGCCAATGCACGCGAAGCGATCACCGGGCCCTCACCTGGGCCCGGCCCCGCTCGCCCACCCGTCGATCCCTCGGCGGCGGGCCGCGCCCGGCGCCGCTCCGCAGGACGATCTGCGCCTGAACTACCCTGCTGATCCAGGGTAGTTGGGCCGACGGCGGAGCACCGGGCACTCGCGGAGACTCGCATCACACACCACCGGGGCGCCCTGCGCTTTCGTGCCGAGCCGTGTCGGCTGATGGACGGTTCAGCGGCCGGACAACAAGGCGCGAAGGTCGACAGCCACGTGCTCGTACCGCGAGCACTGCTGGGTGTAACCGTGCTGGATGTCCTGACGTGACGTGGCGACAAGGCCGTACGTCGCATCCCCCGGTGGGGCGGAACCTGCCGGGCGGCCCGACGGCGCCGGTCCGCCCCGGTCGATGTTGTCCTGGCGCCGGCGTCAGGACACGGGGTTCCACCTCTGCCCGGGCGCGGCCTCGTCCGGCCGGCTGAGGACAACGGGCGAGGCGGGTGCGCTGTGCGGGGCGTCCAGCCGCAGGCCGGTCGCCACATTGGTTCGCGTCGCAGGTGAAGCCGGCCCCGAGGACACCGCATGCCCCCTGCGAATGCACCAGGCGCGGGGATACCTCGCGCCCCGGCCCAGCCGCGGGGATACCTCGCGCCCCGGCCCAGCCGCGTCCCCCGCCCGGACTTCGCCGCGAGCCGGAGTGGCCTCGATCGCCGCGCCCCTCCAGCCGGCTGACCTTGGGCAAGTCGCCCAACGGTGGTCAGCCCTTGCTTGCCCGTCCGGTCTCTGTGTTCGGGAGGGCGTCCAGGCGGGCGACGAGATCCGGGTGCGCTTCGGTGAGGTAGGGCCGGGTCGCGTTCAGGGGAGGAAGGAGGGTTGCGGGGTCGTCATGGGCGAGGGCCGCGTCGAGTCGACCGATCGGTACGTGGGCGGCGGTGGGCAGGTCGGTGAGAGCAGTGATCTGGGCGGCGAGACGGCGCAGGGAAGCGGCGTTGTCACGGGCCCAGGCCGCGGCACCGCGTTCCGCCGCGCGACGCTCACGGGTGGCTTGAACGCGCTGCTCACCCGTGCTCCCCGCCCGGCCGGGGCGGTTGCGCAGATACCGGCGTTCGGCCGCCTGGCGGCTGGCGACGCCGAGGGGATGGGCGAGGTCGGCCCAGCTCGCTCCGGCATCTCGGGCCGTTTCGATCAGGCCGGTTTCCCATCCGGCGAGCTGCTCGCGGACCTGTCGCAGCAGCAGGAGCGAGGCCAGGGCCTGCTCGGGACCCGCGCCTATGCCGGCGCCTCGGTCCGAGCCCTGCTGGGCCGTGCGAAGAGCGTTGTCGATGGTTTCCAGAGCTGCCGCGGCGGCGAGGAACGAGGCCGGGCTCTGAGCGTCGCCGCTGCGGGATGAGGGCTGGTCAGGGGCTGCCATGGGTACCTTCTTCGCGCTTGTCGTCGCGTCGACGACACCGTGTTTGTCATCCATTGGATGACATGCTACAACGTTTGGTGTGACGCGCATTGGCAGGTACTGCCCGACCCCACTGGAGGTGTTTCACGATGTTGATGCGCACCGACCCCTTCCGTGAGTTCGACCGGCTGACCCAGCAGCTGATGAGCCCCGGCACCTGGTCGAAGCCCGCCGCGATGGCGATGGACGCCTACCGCGAGGGTGACGAGTACGTGGTCGCGTTCGACCTCCCCGGCGTCAGCGCGGAGTCGATCGACGTCGACGTCGAACGGAACATGCTGACCGTCAAGGCCGAGCGGCGCCCCGTGTCGAAGGCAGAGGGCGTGCAGCTGGAACTCTCCGAGCGGCCGATGGGCGTCTTCTCCCGCCAGCTCGTGCTGGCCGACACCCTCGACACTGAACGCATCCAGGCCGACTACGACGCGGGAGTCCTCGTCCTGCGGATCCCGATCGCCGAGCGTGCCAAGCCCCGCAAGATCACCATCGGCGCACAGTCCACTCGCAAGGAAATCTCCGGCTGAGCCGGAGTCGCTCGCCCCGGACGCGCGGAGGACGGAGTCGCTCCCGTCCGCCCGTCCTCCGCGCCGGGCAAGAGACCAGCACCCCAGCCGGTGTTATCCGCGTCGGGCCTCTCATCCGGCCCTGCGGCGTCGGACTCGGAAAAGCATGCGAAGGCGGCCGCCTCCGCAGTCCCCCCCCTCCGCTCGGCACCCGCACGGCACCGGCACACCGACTCACGACCGCATCTCGTCCCCGGCAAGAGAAAGGCCATGACCGCAGTGATGTCCGACCTGCAGACGAAGCCCCGGCAGTCGCTCGCGATGACCTACGAGCAGTTGCTGGAGAAGGTCCGCTACGAAGGCGCCTACCCCACCAGGGAGAGAGCCGAGCAGGCGCTCCGCATGGTGGTCGCAGGGCTCGGACGCCAGCTGACGGGCGAAGAACGCGTCGAACTGGCCGCTCGGCTGCCCCACCAGGCCGCGCTCCTCCTCGCCGAACAGATCCCCAGCGCCCGGCCCCTCACCGGCTGGGAGTTCGTCAAGGACCTGGCCGACCGCGCCCACGCCAGCCTCGCGACCACCCGCTGGGACACCGGCTCCGTCCTGTCCATCATCGCGCCGCTGGCCGGGCCCGACCTGCTCACGCGCATCCTCGCCCAACTCCCCTCCGGCTACGCCCTTCTCTTCGGCCGCGCCGAACTCACCCAAGCCGCGTAGCCCCAGGAGCCCGTCCCCCTCTCACACCCTGCACACCGTCCAGCCGGCCCGCGTCCCCCTTCGGGACACGCACGCCGGCTGGCCCCATATCTCGGCCCGCCGGCTGACTCGCCCACGGAGTGCCTCAATCCGGTACGCCTGTTCAAGCAAGGGCCGAGCACTGGTCACAGGCCAGGGCGTCCCGGCATCCCCCCGACCAGGGAAGGCCGGACACGCCCCTGGGGTGCTGGGTGACGAACGGGCCCGCCCCGCGAGGGGGAGCGTCTGACGGCGCGGCGGGGTTGGCCGCGACACCGCGCAGCCACCGGCCCGGCTCAGCAGAGAGAGGAGAGCATCGTCGCCGCGATCAACTTCCGTGCCTACAGGCCTGGTTGACCTTGACGTCCCCCGTCTCACCATGACTTCTCACCTACAGGGTCACGCGGCGCTGTCCTGGGCCAAGCTCACGCAACCCCAAGCCCCGGGAGGCTTGGCCTCCGGGTACTGGGGAAGTCACAGACCCACGGGGGCCCGCGGGAGGGCCATCCCGCCCCGAAGGCCGCGTGCTCCGCTGGGTGGGGCCCTTCGGGTGGTGGGGCGTTTCGGTCGGTCGTAGGCAGGTGATGCATGGCGTACCGGCGGGGGATGCAAGGCGGCCAGAGCAGCAGCCGTCCCGCCGCGTCGTCCTTCGGAGGCCCGTCGTGTCACTGCGTTACCGTCGTCTGCCGCTGCCCCGCCATGGCGGCCGTGCGATCGTCGCCCTGCTCGCCGCCTCGCTGGCACTCGCCGCCCCGGCCGGGGCCGCTCCCCACGACGACGGAGACGGGCCGCTGCGGGCCAGGCTGCGGGAGCTCGTTGAACGCCCCGACGGGCCACCCGGCGCCATCGCGGTGCTCCGCACGGACGGTCGGGTACGCGTCGTACGGGCCGGGGTTGCCGAGCTCGGCACCAAGCGCCCGCCCCGCGCCACCGATCACATGCGGCTGGCCAGCGCGGCGAAGGCGTTCAGCGGTGCGGTCGCGCTCCGACTGGTCGACTGCGGGGTGCTCGGCCTGGACGACACCATCGCCAAGCGGCTGCCCTCACTGCCGACCGCCTGGGGCCAGGTGACGCTGCGTCAGCTGCTCAACCACACCAGCGGGCTGCCGGACTACAGTGCGTCCCCGGAGTTCGTCGACGTGATTCGGGCCGACCCGCACCACGTGTTCGACTCCCGGCACCTGCTCGACTTCGTCGCCGACCAGGACCTGGAGTTCGCGCCCGGGTCCCGCTACCAGTACTCCAACTCCGACAACATCGCCGTCGCCCTGATGGCCGAGGCGGCGACCGGCAGGAGCTACGAGGATCTGCTGGCCTCGGAGGTCTTCCAGCCGCGCGGGCTGACCCAGACCAGTCTCCCGGTCGGCTACCAACTGCCCGAGCCCTACCTGCACGGCTACGACGTCGAGCCGGGCATGCCGCCGGAGGACGTCTCCACTCTGTTCGGCGCGTCCGGTTCCTGGGCATCGGGCGGGCTGGTCTCCACCCCGGCAGACTTCAACACCTTCATGGCCGGCTACGCAGGCGGCACCCTGATCGGCGACGCGACCCGGAAACAGCAGCGCGCCTTCGTCAACGGCGCCTCCGAACCGGCGGGCCCCGGGGCCAACCAGGCCGGGCTGGCGATCTTCAAGTACACCACCCGGTGCGGCGTGGTGTACGGCCACACTGGCAACACGGCGGGCTACACCCAGCTCGGCGTGGGCACTCCGGACGGCCGCCGCAGCCTCACCCTGTCCGTGAACTCGCAGGTGAGCAAGAAGACCAACCCCGACCTGCTGGCGCACCTGCGCGCCGTGGAGGAGGACTTCGTCTGTGCGCTGCTGTCCCGTTAGGGCTCGGGTCCCGGGGCGGTCTGCGCATGCGTGACAGCACGCACGGATCTGGCCGGCCGCCCCACGGGCCTGCCTACCCGGAGTCGCTGTCGACCGGTTCGCACCGGGCGGCGGCACGCCTCCCCCGGTCCGACGCATACCGCCCTTCTAGCGGGCGCCACCTGACGGCGGCTGATCTTCCGGCGCTCCCCGCACGAGAGCGAGCCATCGGGCCAGCCGCCGAAGGGGCGTCACATCCCGGTGAGGGCGCCGACCGCGCGCAGGTCGAGCGCGCGTCGTGCGACTTGACGACGTCGGCGGGACCCCGTCCATCCGGCCAAACGCGCGGCCCAGGACGCGTGGACCCGTTTGCGTGAAGGGGCCGGGGGCAGGCGCACCCCGTGCTTCGGACCGGAGGCACGCCCGCAGGATCCCCCTGTCCAGGGCGCGTTCAACTCCGGACTCGCCCTGCCCACATGTGGATCCGGCGGCCGTCACCCAGCCCAACCGACGTGCAGGAGCCACCCCATGACCACGCCTACGCCGCGCAAGCGCACTCACGACGACGCACCCGACACCGCCGAGGCCTTCACACGTCTCCACGCCCTCGACGACGGCCCCGAGCACGACGCGGTACGTGAAGATCTCGTGGCCCAGTGGCTTCCCATGTCTCAGCGGCTGGCCAGAAAGTACCGCAACCGCGGCGCCGACATCGAGGACCTCTACCAGGTCGCCGCGATGGGACTCGTCAAGGCCGTCGACCGCTACGAGGCGGCGCGGGGAGCCTTCGAGGCGTACGCGGTCCCCACCATCACCGGTGAGATCAAGCGGCACTTCCGTGACTCCCTGTGGTCCGTGCATGTCCCGCGCCGCGTCCAGGAACTCCGCAACAAGGTCCGCGTCGCGCGCAGCGAACTCCAGGCCGGGCAGCCCGGTGAACCGACCATCGCCGAACTCGCCGCCCAGGCCGGGCTCGAGGAGGACGAGGTCCGCGACGGGCTCGAAGCCATCGGCTCCTTCAAGACCCTCTCCCTGGAGGCCGAGTCCAGCGGCACCGGCAACGACGGTGAGGGGATGTCGCTGGTCGACAGCCTCGGCACCGTCGAGTCCGGCTTCGACCGGGTCGTCGACCGCGAGGCCGTCAAGCCGGCCCTCCAGGCCCTGCCCGAGCGCGAGTCGCGGATCCTCTACATGCGGTTCTTCCAGGACAAGACCCAGAACCAGATCGCCGGAGAGCTCGGCATCTCCCAGATGCACGTCTCCCGCCTCATCACCCGCACCTGCAACCACGTACGCGAACAGGTCCTCGCGGGGTACCAGGACGCCGCCTGACGTCGTGCGCGAGTGGTCCGGCTCCGCGCCAGTCCCCTCTGCGGAGAAAGAACTGGGTTCCCTCGCGCCCACCGGAAGCCCTCTGGCCCCCTGCGCGCCAGGTCCCACTCCGTGCGCCCGGTCGGCAGCGGGCGAGCGGCGTTCCCGAGCCGCCGCCCCTCGCTGTCCGGCAGCGCCTGAAGAGGAGATGCTCTTTGTGGCCGTGCGGGCGATCGAGGACCGGCTCACCTTCGGCGGCGACATCATCGAGACCGGTACGGGCTCCTGCCGGTCGACCACCGCGAGGGCACGCGCCGGACAGCAGCGGCCCGCCTGATCCGGCCGCTTGCGCACTGCTTCAGCGATCGCGCAGGCGCCGATGCCACCAAGGACCCGCCGGCGACAGCGGGTCCGCCAGAGTCCGGAACAGAAGGTCGGCATCCAGTCGGCGGACGATCGCTCGCAGATCAGCGCGAGCCTGCGGCGGCAGCGCGATCAGGGCCGTCTCGAGCGTGTCACGCGCCGAGACCACATCACAGCACGGGCAGTCCGCCCACGGTAGGTACAGCACTTTCCCAGGGGTCTTGAGGAATCGACGAAGTGCCACGAGCGCGTCGAACACGGCACCGGGCCACAGCCTCTCGGCCTCCAGTCGAGTCACCGCCGCCTGCGAGCCGCGGGCAAGGCCATTGATCTGCTCGAGTCGGCGACCACTGCTACGCGGCAGTCGTTGAGCGCGCACAGCGCTGGGCGGCCTACGCGGCATGGCCCCTTCGGATCGTCATGCCCGCAGTCTGCCACGCGCCGACGCACCGGTGGGGGCCATTTCCTTCGGTCACAACCTGCCGCCGTGATCGACTCATGGGGCCAAAAGACCCCACGGTCAGACGGGGTTGATGCACGTGTTCCAGACCAGTCCTCGGCGCCTCGTTGCCGCCCCCCATCGACTGCTGGGTCTTCGGCCGTCAACTCACGTGTCTCACCCGAACGTTGGAGACGCGGAACGGGCTCCCCCTCACAGATTCGGGCGCCGGTGTCAGGGACGAACGCAGGGGGCTGATGGCCATCCGAGGCGCCTGACCATCGGGTTCGCCGATGTGACGGGAGGCAGGCTCGGCAGGGCCCGTCGATCCCGCCCCCGTGCTTGCCGAACGCCGGTCCACAAAGCCTCAGTCGCGGCTCTATGCAGTGGGGTTACCTAAAGGTAACTTACCTGGAGCCCATCCTGTCGCTCTTTTAACAATCCACGGGGGAGCCATGTTCAGACACACCAAGCGGCTGCTGGCGACCGCAATTGTCACCGCTCTGGCCACCGGCGCCGTCCCTGCGGCGACGGCCGCTGCCTCGACGCCGTCGGCGGCCAGGGCGAGCGATTCGTTCTACGCGTACGACGGCAGCGCGCCGTTGTCCTCGTACGCACCGGGCGCCGTACTCAAGAAGCGGAGGTTGCAGTACCACATCGTGGGGCTACCCACGCCGGTCACGGCGATCCAGCTGCTCTACCGCACCAGCGACGCCCAGGGCCGGCCCGCCGCCAACGTGACCACCGTGGTGCGCAGCATCAAGGGTGACAGCAGCAAGGCGGTGTCGTACCAGTCGTTCTACGACTCCCTGAACCCCGAGGACGGCCCGTCCCGCGCCATCGCAGGGGGCGTCACCCTCGGGGGGATCATCGCGAACAGCGAGAACCTCTTCCTGGTGCCGCTGCTGACCCAGGGCTACAACGTGGTCATCCCCGACACCGAGGGGCAGACCGCCGACTTCGCGGCCGGGCCGGAGTATGCGGTCAACACCCTGGACTCGATCCGGGCCGCGACCGCCGCCGAGGCCGGAACCGGCATGAACGCCGACACTCGCGTAGGCCTGATGGGCTACTCCGGCGGCGCCATCGCGACCAACTGGGCCGCGGCGCTCGCACCCGCCTACGCGCCCGATGTGAACAAGAAGCTCGTGGGCTTCGCCGAGGGCGGCCTGCTCGTGGACCCGGCGCACGACCTCAAGTACGTGGGCGGTTCCCTGGTGTGGTCCGGAGTCATCCCCATGGCGATCATCGGGGTCTCCCGGTCGTACGGCATCGACCTGAAGCAGTACCTGAACAGCTACGGCCAGCAGGTGTACGCGAAGCTGGAACACGGCTCGCTCCTTGACGCGCTCGGCCACTACCCGGGGTTGACCTGGAAGCAGCTGGCCAAGCCGCAGTACGCCAACCCGAACTCGGCCACCGCGTTCGTCGAGGCGGTCAACAAGATCAACCTGGGCTCGGCCGCGACCCCCACCGCTCCCGGGTTCATCGCACAGGGCAACGGCGGCGTCGTCGAAGGAACCTTCGGCAACCCGCCGGGCATCGGGACCGGCGACGGGGTCATGGTCGCCGGGGACGTCCGCGCTCTGGCCCGGCAGTACTGCGCCTCCGGCAACGGCTCGATCGCCTACCACCAGTACAACCTGCTCAGCCACGTCCCGGTGGCCGCGGCCTGGGCACCCGAAGCGATCGGCTGGCTCGGGGACCGGTTCGCCGGCCGGACGGCTCCGTCCGACTGCGGACGCATCCCGCAGGGCAACTCGCTGGAGCCCGAGCGGCCGATCCCGGTGTCCTGACGCGACCACGGCGTACCGGGCACAGGCGATCAGTGCCCGGGCACGCCGCGCCACCCCCGGACGGGCTCGGCTAGTGACGCCCGGACCGGCGCGGATTCTTGGTCTCGGCACCATGCGCGAAGCCGCCCGCGTCGTCCTCGTCGCGATGCGGAGCCTGCTGCTTCTCCAGCCGGAGCAGGACGCGCTGCAGATCTTCCAGGAGCATGTCGGCGAGATCGTGGCTGAATCCGTTGCGCACGACTATGCGCAGGGCCGCGAGATCGGTGCGGTTCTTGGGGAAGGTGTAGGCGGGAACGAGCCAGCCGCGTTCGCGGAGGGCGGCGGAGACGTCGAAGACGGTGAAGTTGGTGATTCCCTCCCGGACGCGGAAGGCGAAGACCGGGGTCTCACTGCCGTCGGTGATGAGCTCGAAAGGGCCGAGTTTGGCGATGTGCCCGGACAGCCGGGTGGCCACGTCCCGACACGTCTGCTGGACACGGCGGTAGCCGTCGAAGCCCAGGCGCAGGAAGTTGTAGTACTGGGCGATGATCTGGGCACCGGGCCGGGAGAAGTTGAGGGCGAAGGTGGGCATGTCACCGCCCAGGTAGTTCACGTGGAAGACGAGGTCGTCGGGCAGGGCGTCCGTGTCGCGCCACAGGGCCCAGCCCACGCCCGGCATGACCAGCCCGTACTTGTGGCCCGACATGTTGATCGAGGCCACCCGCGGCAGGCGGAAGTCCCATACCAGGTCCGGGTCGAGGAAGGGCGCGATCATGGCGCCCGACGCCCCGTCCACGTGGATGGGGACGTCGATCCCGGACCGGGCCTGCAAGTCGTCCAGGACGGCGGCGAGTTCGGCGACCGGCTCGTAACTGCCGTCGAAGGTGGAGCCCAGAACCGCGATCACACCGATCGTGTTCTCGTCGCACAGCTCGGCCGCCGCCTGAGGGCTGAGGTGGTACCGCTCCCCCTCCATGGGCACGTAGCGGGGCTCCACGTCGAAGTAGTCGGCGAACTTCTCCCAGCAGATCTGGACGTTGATGCCCATGACCAGGTTGGGGCGGTCCGCGGGCTTGCCCTCGGCGCGCCGCTTCTGCTGCCAGCGCCTCTTCATGGCCAGACCACCCAGCATGGCCGCCTCGCTCGACCCGGTCGTCGAACACCCCACCGCTCCGTCGGCGTCCGGCGCGTTCCACAGCCGGGCCAGCATGTGCACACAGCGCGTTTCCAGTTCGGCGGTCTGCGGATACTCGTCCTTGTCGATCATGTTCTTCTCGGCGCACTCCGACATGAGGCGCAGCGCCTGGGGTTCGGCCCAGGTGGAGACGAACGTGGCGAGGTTCAGGCGGGCGTTGCCGTCCAGCATGAGTTCGTCGTGCACCAACTGGTAGGCCGTGTCGGGATCCATCTCCTCCCTCGGCAGCGCATGACGAGGCACCTTGACCGGCTCCCGGCTGAAGAGGGGGTTCGCCGCCACACTGCGGTGGCCGCGTCCGTTGTGGCGGGGGTGCTTCAAAGGCATCGGAGGGTGTCCTTTCCCGGGAGGTGTCTGCCCCCTCCGGTACCCGAGCGCCCCTCCCCCAAGCAGGCCCGCAGGCCAGCGCACGGCTTGCGCCGCCGGGCGCGCGGAGCAGTTCGCGCCGGCCGTGATGCGCCGGGGAGGTGCGACAGAGCCGGGCTCCTCATCACGCCGGGGCGGCCCGGTCCGTCACAACAAGCGTGCGACTCAAGGTAGTTCGTGGTCCCGTGTGCTGCCGCCGTCCGGCCGCCGGCCCTCAACCGCGAAACGCGCGCGGACCACGTCACGCACCCGAGGGCCCCGCGGGGTTGTGGCGCCGGTAGTGGCGGGCGACCCGGGTGCGGTTGCCGCAGCGGGTGGGAGAGCACCAGCGGCGGCGGGGGTGCGCCGGAAGGAACACCATCACGCAGTCACCGGCTTCGCACTCCTTGAGCCCGGCGATGGCCGGGTCGGTGAACAGGTCGGCCGCGGCGTCGGCAAGGGCCGCCGCGAGCCGGACTCCGAGCGGGCCCGTACGGCGGCTGACCGCCGTGACCGTGCCACCCTGCCAGCCGAGTTCGCGCACCGAAGGCGCCGCGCGCTGCGCCTCGGTGAGCCCGCGCAGGGCCGAGGCGGGGGGCTCCGCTCCGGCCAGCAGAGCGCGCACGACGGCTTCGATGTGTGTGCGCACGCCGTGGATGGGAGCGAGGTCATCCCGCGTCGGCACCGCGCCGCGGACTTCGTCCCTCAGACGGCCCGCCTCCAGCTCCAGCCAGTCGGACAACTGATGTGGCGTGGCGAGGAGATCGACACGCCGGGCACCGGACCCTGGGCGGGTGTTCACCAGGTCAAGAGCCAGTGCCTCACCGGTCAGCGGTTCACTGTCAGCCATGCGCTAATGGTACATCCCACCATTGACGCATTAGCCGTCTCGCCGATAGAACTAATGCATCTTCTCCCCAAGGGGGCATGTGACATGGCGACCGCGCCCGCACCTCACCTGGCCGTACCCGCCCGGACCGTCCATCGCGTCGTCCACGTGGAGGGAGTGGAGGTCTTCTACCGGGAGTCCCTGCCCGAGCGCCCCGACGCACCAGTGGTGCTCCTCCTGCACGGCTTCCCCTCCGCCTCCCACCAGTTCCGCCGCCTCATGGACGCCCTCGGCAAGCACTACCGGCTGATAGCCCCCGACTATCCCGGCTTCGGACACACCCGCGCCCCTCACGACTTCACCTACTCCTTCGATCGGCTCGCAGACGTCGTGGAAGGCTTCACCGAGCGCCTCGGGCTGACCCGTTTCGCGATGTACCTCTTCGACTTCGGCGCGCCCGTCGGCTTCCGCCTGGCCCTGCGGCACCCGGAGCGGATCGCGGGCCTGATCGTCCAGAACGGCAACGCGTACGCCGAGGGCCTCTCGGACGCGGCGCGGGACTTCACCGCCCTCACCCCCGACATCCCCGGCGCCGACCAGGCCATCCTCGACCTGCTGACCCTGGATGCCACCCGTGCCCAGTACGAAGGCGGCACCGCCGAACCGGAGTTGGTCGCCCCCGAGGGCTGGCTGCTCGACCAGCACTTCCTCGACCTGCCCGGCCGCAAGGAGGCGCAGCGCGCGCTCGCCTACGACTACAAGAGCAACATCTCCGCCTACCCCGCCTGGCAGGCGTGGCTGCGCGAGCACCAGCCACCGACCCTGATCACCTGGGGCATCCACGACCCCTTCTTCCCCGAGCCCGGTGCCCGCGCCTACCTCCGCGACCTGCCCGCCGCCGAGCTCCACCTCTTCGGCACCGGCCACTTCGCCCTGGAGGACCAGCTGCCCGAAATCGCCCCGCTGATGGCCGACTTCCTCAATCGCACCTGGACCTGACCCCCACGTGCCGGTCAGGCGAGGCGCCCGGACGCGAGTCAGGCCGCCGGCACGAGCAACGGGCGGGTCAGGGGCAGGGTGTCGGGCGGTGACAGAAGCGGGGCGCCTTCCGGCACGGGTACCGCGGAGAAGATCGCTTCTTGCTGGTCCTGGAGTTCCCGCTTGCGCTCGGGGCTGGTGGAAGGCAGCCTCAGCTCCTCGTAGAGCTTGTGTGTCTCCAGTTGCGCGGACTTGCTGGAGGGGGTGTGGAACTGCACCTCGTACGACTGGGCCCATTGCGGGCTGCGCCAGCCGGTGTTGAGACCTTTGTAGCCCGTCCCGCGCCCCCAGGTATTGGCCCACTTGATGGTCTGGTTTCCCCACGCGGACAGGTGCTCGGAGGCGACGATCACGCCGCTCACGTACCGGTCGTCGGGCCACTGAAGGGTGTAGCGCACGGCATCGTTGACGCGGGCGAGCGCGTCGTCGACGCTCTGCCCCTGGTGCTCCTTCAGGTCGGTGGCGACCTTCCGCTTGAGCGAGTCGGGAGACTTCAACCGGTGGTCGAAGCCCACCAGTTCCGCTTGACTCTGGGCCGCGGCCGCCCGCACCTGACGGCTGATCACACGCTCCGCCTCGGCCGCGTGCGCGAGATAGCTGTCCACCTTCCGATTCTCCGCGGCATTCAGCCTCAGTCCCTCGCCCTCCCACCCCTCCCCGTCCGGACGGGGAGCGGCCGGGAGGGTGCGCCAGTGACCGGCCGCGGTGGAGGTGGCGGTCTGGGCAGGTTCCGTCGATGAGGTCCGGACGACTGCGGAGGCGGGGTCGGCAGCGGGGAGCAAGACAGCGGACAGTCCCACCAGGGCGGTGACGGCACGCAGCCATCCACGAGACGTGATCATGCGTCCACAGATAGCGCCTCCCCGAGCGAATCCGGTGCTCTCACCCGCGCGAGGGCGCGTCCGGCGCCCCGCTGACGCCGAGCCTGCCGAGCCTCCCCGTCAACCGCGTGCCCGCGCCCAGGTCGGGCCGACCGGAGGCCGTCGGCGGCACCGGGCCAGGAGAGAGGCGGATCGTGTTCGGCCCCCGCGCGCATGCCCTGCGGGCACGGACGGTCGTCGTCCGGGCCGGCCCTCGCGGGCATACCGGGGGCAGCCTTCGTAGTAGGCGGGTGGGATCCTGAACCGGCTGTGGACGGGCATTCTCCGCCCGCGCGCGATGTACTCCATCTCCGCTAGCCTGCATGCTTTGAGCAGCCGGGAAGCGTGGGCGTAATCGAGCCCTCTCAAGATCCTGCTCCAAGGAAGGCGTACACGGATGGACAGGCTTGAGACGGCTCTGGAAAAGGCGCTCGCGATCGGCGGGGCCACAGGCGTGGCGATCGTCGACTTCCAGCAGCGCCGGGTCCTCGGCTCGCTGGATCGCGGCAGCGGCCTGGACATGGACAAAGTCGCCTACGGTGACAGCGATGTCATGCGTGCCAAGCTCTACACCCTGGAGCTCCTGGGCTATGCCCCGGACAGCGTCGAGGACATCCTGATCACCCTCGGCACGGAGCTGCACATGATCCGCCCCCTGCCACGGCTGCGCGAGGGCGGCATCTTCATCTACCTCGTCCTGGACCGGGACCAGACCCAGCCTCTGGACGAGATCCGCCACCAACTGCGCTCCCTGGAGCCCCTGTTGGAGCTTTAGCCCGCAGACCGGCCGGCGCCCGCGTGCGGGAAGGATGCGCCACCGCGCTGACACGACCGGGCCCCGCTCGTTGGGCCGTCCCACGCCTCAGCGGGACTCGTGGGGCAGCGGAGCTCCCTCTGGCCGGGAACGGCCGGGGGCCGGTTGCGGCCACGCCGGGTGGTGCGCGGCCGTCGACAGGGCGTCGGCAGGATCTCTAGCGTGCGGGGCAGACTTCCATCCACCGCTGGAGGACCCCATGCGACGTACCCGTCGAAGCACCCTCACCGCGGCCGCCGCGCTCGCGGCGGCGCTGGTCTGCGCGGCACCGGTGAACGCCCACGCCGCGGCCGGGCCCGGCGACGCCCTCGCCAGGCACGGGACGCTGTGGACCACCCCGAGCACCCTCAGCAAGGACGACAACACCGAGCTGGTCGGCATCGATCCCGCCACCGGGAAGGAAGTGGCCCGCTTCGGCATCGGCAGGGAGGCGGAGACCTGGGCCATCGCCCTGTCGAAGGACCAGCGCCTGGCCTACCTCGCCAACCACCACAGCGGCACCCTGTCGGTCGCGGACCTGGTCGGGCACCGGCTGGTGAAGGAGATCCCACTGGGCGTGGACGCCGACGGCATCGCGCTCTCCCCCGACGGCAGGACGGCGTACGTGACGAGCATGGTCGCCCAGTCCCTCTCGGTGGTGGACCTTACGGCCGGCAAGCTCGTCCGCACGGTGGGACTCGGCGCCCCGGCCCAGGGCGTGGCGATCAGCCCCAACGGCAGGACCGCGTACCTCGGCATCTACTCCAGGAACCGGATCGATCGCATGGACCTGTCGAACTACCAGGTCACCGCTTCCTACACCGGCAGCAGGGCCCCGCGCGAGGTGCTGCTCAGCCGCGACGGCAGGACGCTGTACGCGACGGACTACTACGGCGGCACCGTCTCCTCGTACCAGGTGGACGATCCCGCCGCGAAACCCCGCCAGGCGCAGGTCGGGGGCCAGCCGTTCAAGGCGCAGCTGTCCAAGGACGGCAGGAGCCTGTTCGTGGCCAACACCGCGAAGGGCAGTGTCTCGGTCGTGGACACCCGCACTCTGAAGGTCCGCCGGATCTCCGTGCCGGACTCCTTCGGCACGCTCGCCCTGGCCCCCGACGGCAAGCGGCTGTTCCAGGCGCAGGAGGACAAGGGCGGCATCACCGCGATCGACGTGCGCGCCGGCAAGGTCACCGCGACGCTGGACGCCGACGGGCTGCCCCAAGCCACCTCGCTCGCCCTGACGAGCAGGTGACACGGGCTCGACGCGACCACTGCGGCTGAGGTGTCGGCCGGGCCGCCGTCGGCTTCTGTCGGGACCGGTGGCGGCCGGATAGCCTGCGAGAGTGTGGGAAGCGGTGGGGCTGGGCGAGACCGACGAGCGGGTGTACCGGGCGCTACTGCGGCTCGGCAGGGGCACCGCCCGCGCGTGCGCGGCGGAAACAGGTCTGTCCGAACCCGAAGTGCGGGCGGCGTTGCGGAGTCTGGCCGGGCTCGGACTCGTCACGGCCGACAGCGCCGACAGCCGCGACGAAGCGGCCGGGGCCGACGGCGAGGTGTGGCTGTCGGCCGATCCGCAGGTGGCGCTCGGCGCGCTGCTGCGCCGCCGCCGTACCGAACTGGACCGGATGCGTCAGTCCCTGGACGAGCTGTCCGCCGAGTACCGCGAGGCTCAACTGCGCGATGAGCCCGCGCGGTTGACCGAAGTGGTACGGGGTGGCACGGCGCAGTACGCACGGGTACAGGATCTGCTGGCCGGCACGGAGAAAGAGCTTCTCACGCTGGTCGGGCCGCCGTTCCTGGATCCGGCCGACGACAGCCTGGCCCCGATGCAGCGGCTTCTGGAGCGCGGCGTCGAATGCCGGGCCGTGCACGCCGCGGAGGTGCTGGCCGCTGACGGCGGCTGGCGTCAGGCCCAGCGGCTGGCGGAGCTGGGCGAGCGGATACGGGTGCTGCCGAGCGTGCCGGTGAAGCTGGTCATCGCGGATCGGCGCCGGGCGCTGCTGCCCCTGTCCACGCATACCGACCGGATGATGGACAGCGCGGTGCTCGTGCGTCACTCGGCGCTGACCGACGCGCTGGTGGCCCTGTTCGAGCAGTTGTGGGAGCGGGGCGCTCCGTTGGGGGCGATGGATGGCGCGCGCATCGGCGGGGGCGCCCCGGCCGCGCCGGCGCCTGCCCCGGACGACGCGCTGCTGGCGTTGCTGGCAGCGGTCCTGAAGGACGAGGCGATCGCGCGTCAGCTCGGGATCAGTGAGCGGAGCCTGCGGCGGCGGATGTCGGTGCTGTTGGGCCGACTGGCCTCAACGAGCCGATTCCAGGCGGGACTTCAGGCGGCACGGCGCGGATGGCTCTGACCCGCGCCCGGCACCCGGAACGCCGTAAAGGCCGTACGGTGGACAGTGAAGGGCCTTGCCGCATCCCCCGTCGGCAGGGCCCTTCACTCGGCAGTGGGTGCGGGCGGGCTCAGCCGAAGGCGGCCGGAGCGGGAGTCGCGGTGTCGCGTGCGGCCTTGTCCACGCGCGGGGTCCGCGCCGGCGCCGCCGTCGCCCGCTCCGGCACCGGGCTGGGCTTCGGCATCGTCGCGGCCCTGCGGGCCAGGACGGCTTCGGCCCAGCGCGTCGCGTCGCGGACGTCCTTCGTGTTCGTCATGACGCACAGCGTGTAGGCGGTGTCCTCGCGTGCCCGACGCGTCCGCGGCGTGGGGCAGCGCTCGTCCTCGCTCAGTGCTTCGGCATAACGCGTCATCGCCCGACGCAGATCGTCAGCTGTGGGAAGCAGCACGGTCATCTCCTCGCGCATCCGTCCGGCTCGCCCGGACCCTCGACTCTCCTGCCCCAGGAAGTGCCCCGTCATCGAGTTGCCCATATCGGGACTTTCGCCCCCATTCGGGCCATCTTCTGGCCATGCCTGACATATGGCTCCCGTACGAGGCATCACTTGCGCAGCTTTTCCAGCCGTCGCAGGGCCGGGCCCAGCGACCGTCCCCTGCGCATCAGTCCGCCCCACGGATCGGTCTCCGCCTGTTCCGCCGCGTCGGCGATGGTCCAGCGCCGCGCCGACAGGGCGCGGTCGTCGAGCTGCTCCCAGGCGAGGGGGGTCGCGACGGGGGCGCCCTCCTTCGCCCGTACCGTGTACGGCACCACGCTGGTCTGCGCGTACGCGTTGCGCTGCACATCGAGGTAGAGCCGGTTGCCGCGCTCCTTCTTGCGGGCGGCGGTGGTGAGGTCGTCCGGGTGGGCCTCGGCCAGGACGTCGGCGGCCTGTTTGGCGAAGTCGTGGACAGCGTCGAAGCCGAGGCCCCCGTTGAGTGCGGCCACGACGTGCAGCCCGCGGGATCCGGTGGTCATCACCCCGCAGGAGAGCCCCAGGCCCTCCAGGAGTTCCCGTACCAGGTGGGCCGCTGAGCGGACAGCATCGAAACCGCTGTCGTCAGCGGGGTCGAGATCGAATACCAGCCGGTCGGGGCGATCCACGTGCGAGGTCCTGGACTGCCACCGGTGCAGGGTGATGGCCGCCTGGTCGGCGAGGAACACCAGCGTCGCGGCGTCGTCGCACACCGGGTGCACCACGGTGCCGCCCTCTTTGGCCACCTCTGCCCGGGTGATCCAGTCGGGAAAGTTGGCGGGCGCGTTCTTCTGCATGATGCGCGGCCCGTCGAGGCCGTCGGGCAGGCGTTCCAGCATCAGCGGCCGGCCCCGCAGGTGCGGGAGCATGAAGGGGGCGATCTGCCGGTAGTACGCGACGAGGTCGCCCTTGGTGATGGCATCGCCCCCGGAATCACCCGCGGGCAGAAGCGGTTTGTCCTGCCGGTGCAGGGTCAGCGTTCGCCGGCCGACACGCAGGGATTCGGTGGGGGACATGGAGGCACCCTCGATTCGTAGGGGGCGGTCGGCTGGTTCAGGTGGCCTGGGCCATGCAGTCCTCCGCCACCTTCCGGTCCAGCGCGGCGCGGACGAGCGCGGCCGCGAGTTCGGCGCGGGGGGTGTCGCCCGCGAGGCGGATCAAAGCCGCGGGGTCCTTCGGCAGGCCGAGCCGTTCGGCGCCCTCGATGGTCTTCGCGTCCAGGAAGGGGGCGAACTCGGGCCAGACGTCCTGTACTTCACGCCGGAAGATGTGGGCTCCGGTGGGGCCGAGCCCCGGTGTACGACGCAGCAGGCTCTCCAGTTCGTCCGGGTCGCCGTCGGCCTGCTTCCGCAGCGCCCGCAGGTCTCCGTGCCACTGGTCGAGCAACAGCTGGGCGCCGTCGCCGAGTTGGGTGGCGGTGCGCTCGTCGTAGCGGCGGTAGCCCCCCTCCCCCAGCGCGTCGACGCGCTGCTGCCACGTGGCGTCGCGCATGCGGCGCGGATCGCGCAGGCCGGCGTCGTACAGCGCCCGGGTGGTGGCCACCGCGACGGAGGCGCGGATCCGGGCGCTGAGCAGGCTCGCCAGCACCAGGGTCCGGTACAGCGGCTGAGGGGTGTCCTTGAGCCGGATGCCCGCTTCGGCGGCGTAGGTCTGCCCGTACCCGCGCAGCAGGGCCCGCATCACTTCGCTCTGGTCGGTCATGGCTCCGGGTGCTCCCTGACGACGTCGGCCGGATTCTTGTCGTCCCGCAGTCCCTGGTAGCGGGGGTGGCGCAGCAGCCCGTCGCGCGTCCACTCCGCGAACGCGATCTGCGCCACGAGCTGTGGCCGCACCCAGCGGGCCGTGCGCGGCGCCGTACGGCCCGCGAAGGGCGACTCGGCCGCCTGCAGCCCGTCGAGCCGCTCCCGCAGGGCGCGCAGGGTCCGCCGGTCGAAGCCGGTGCCGACCTTGCCCGCGTAGTGCAGCAGTCCGTCCGCGTAGTACCCGATGAGCAGAGCCCCGATCCCCTCCCGGCTGCCCGCGGGCTCCGTGAAGCCGCCGACGACGAATTCCTGGCCGCGGGCGCATTTCAGCTTGAGCCAGTCGTCGGAGCGGCGGGAGCGGTAGAGGCTGTCGGCCCGTTTGGCGATGAGCCCCTCCCAGCCCCGTCGGCAGGCGTCGTCGAGGAGTTCGGCACCGCCCTCGTTGCGGTGGGTGGTGAAGCGCAGCGGCGCCGCGAAGGTCAGGGCGCGGCGCAACAGGGACTTGCGGGTGCGCAAAGGAAGGCGCCGGACGTCCATGCCGTCCAGGCGCAGCAGATCGAAGACGTAGTACGTCACCGCGACATCGCTCGCCGCGACGTCCGCGGGCCGGGTGAGTCCCATGCGCTGCTGGAGCCGGGAGAAGTCCGTTCGGCCGTGGGAGTACGCGACGATCTCCCCGTCGATCGTGAAGTCCGCGCAGGCCTGGGAGGCGAGCGCGTCGACGACCTCCGGGTAGGTGGCGTCGAGCCGTCGTCCCGAACGGGACCGGAGGGTGACCTTGCCGCCTTCCCGCACCGCGAGGACGCGGATGCCGTCGAGCTTCCGCTCGAAGACCCAGCCCGCCGCGAAGTCACGTCTGCTGCTGAGCGTCGCGAGCATGGGGGACGCGGCCAGTTCGATGCCCGGCGCGGCCTCGGCCGTACGGCCGTCGAGTTCCGGCGGCAGGGTGTCAAGGAGGCCGGTCATCGCCGCTCACCTCCGTTCCGGGTCCCAGGTGTCGGCGTCCGGCGCCTCGGCCAGCTGGCGCAGCGTACGACCGCTGCGCACGGACCGGGCCCGCCGCGGGTCCGGGGTGCCGCCGCGGGGGCCGTGGGCCGAGCCGGTCCGCACCAGCAGCCAGGTCGGCTTCCGGGCGGTTCCGTCCTGCTCCTCACGGCCGTGGAAGCGGGTGAGCGCGTACTGCCCGTGCAGCTTCTCTCCGTGAAGGTCGAACGTGGCGTGGCCGTTCTCGAGTGCCTGCCCGAACGGCACCGGCCGGTTGCGCTTGTCATGGCTGGTGGGCCGATAGGTGCCGCGGTCCCAGACGATGACGGTTCCGCCGCCGTACTCGCCCCGGGGAATGACGCCTTCGAAGTCCCGGTAGGCCAGGGGGTGGTCCTCGGTGGGGATGGCGAGTCGCTTGTCGCGCGGATCGGTGGAGGGTCCTTTGGGGACCGACCAGGACTTGAGGACGCCGTCGACCTCCAGACGGAAGTCGAAGTGCATCGAGCTCGCGTCGTGGATCTGCACCACGAACGCGGGCTCGGCGTCATCGGTGCGCGCTCCGCCTTCCGCGGTGCTCTCGCCGCGCGGCTCACTCGTCCTGTCGAAGTGCCGCTTCCCGCGGTAGGTCCGCAAGTCGTCCTTCTCACTCACCGTGACCCCCTTCTCTCGGGTGTCGGCGGGGCCTGCGCGTGTGGGGGTACCCCTGGTCTCGCCGGTCATTCGCGCTCCACCTCTCATCATGGCCCGCGCAGGTGGAGTGGGCATCAGCTCGCCGTACCGGTGGCTCTGCGTGACGGAGGGGGAGCCCGCCGCGCTGGCGCCGACGGGCCGCGGCGCCCACCTGCTCCGCTCGGCGCGCAGGGAATCCAAAACATTCCTTCAAGCAATCGCGAGCCGAAGCAACAAACATTGACGGAACCGAACAGCGGGTCTACGTTCCGGCCCTGTCGCACATCCGCAACTCGCGTCTCCCGCCCCTCCGTTGAGGCTCCACCGACCCCACAGGAGCACAGCATGCGCAGAGCGCACCTTCCCTGCTGGCAACACGGCATCCCGGATCATGCCCCACCCTCCCGCGCGCGCCGGGCCACGCTCACCGTCCTCGCCGTCCTGGCCCTCGTGTTCGCCACCCTGCTGACGCTGCCAGGGGCGTCCCAGGCCGCCTCGTCCCTGCCCTGCGACATCTACGGCAGCGCCGGCACCCCCTGCGTGGCCGCGCACAGCACCACCCGCGCGCTCATCTCCTCCTACAACGGCCCGCTCTACCAGGTGAAGCGGGCCGCCGACGGAGCGGTCAAGGACATCGGGCTGCTGGCACCCGGCGGATACGCGGATGCGGCCGCCCAGGACGGCTTCTGCCGTGACACCACCTGCTCGATCAGCAGGATCTACGACCAGACCCCGCGCCACAACGACCTCTTCCCCGGCCCCGCCGGCACCGCGGGCATGGGGGCGGACCGGGGCGCCGACGCCGCCGAGATCTCCGTGAC
Source organism: Streptomyces sp. NPDC045846 (assembly GCF_056431605.1). Classification (NCBI taxonomy): domain Bacteria; kingdom Bacillati; phylum Actinomycetota; class Actinomycetes; order Kitasatosporales; family Streptomycetaceae; genus Streptomyces; species Streptomyces sp. NPDC045846. Next base: position 119,024 of record NZ_JBWKKJ010000003.1, read on the forward strand.
GGCCGGCGGTCACAAGGTCTACGGCATCTGGGGCTCGCCGGGCGTGGGCTACCGCTCGCACGGCCAGGCCTCGGGCACCGCGGTCGACGGCCAGGCCGAGGGCGCCTACATGGTCGCCAGCGGCACCCACGTGGGATCCGCCTGCTGCTTCGACTACGGCAACGCCGAGCGCACCCCCGCCGACACCGGCAACGGACACATGGACGCCGTGTCCATCGCGACCACCTGCTACTTCGCCCCGTGCAGCGGTGCCGGGCCGTGGGTGGAGGCCGACCTGGAGAACGGCATGTTCCAGGGCGCCGACGGCTCCAACACCGCCAACCTCGGCAACGGCACCCCCTACGTCACCGCGATGCTCAAGAACAACGGGCAGACCCGGTACGCCCTCAAGGGCGGCGACGCGCAGTCCGGCGCCCTGTCGACCTGGTGGGACGGAGCGCTGCCCCAGCGCGGCGGATACGCCCCCATGCGGCAGGAGGGCGGCATCATCCTGGCCACCGGCGGCGACAACAGCAACTGGAACCGCGGCACGTTCTTCGAGGGCGTGATGGTCTCCGGCTATCCGACGGACGCCGCCGAGAACGCCGTCCAGGCCGACATCACCTCCGTCGGCTACTCCGGCCAGACCGACGAACCCAACGGCGACCAGCGCAAGTTCACCGGCCCCGGCGGCACGTGCGTGGACGTCGCCGGCGACGACACCGGCGTCAACGGCACGGCGGTGCAGCTGTGGGACTGCCAGAAGTACGCCGAGGACCAGCACTGGGCACATCTCGACGACGGCACGCTGCGCACCCTCGGCCGCTGCCTGGACATCAACGGGAACGGCACGGCCCGCGGGACCAAAGTCGAACTCTGGGACTGCAACGGCGTCGGCGGCCAGAAGTGGGTGATCCAGGCGAACGGCTCGCTGCTCAACCCGCAGTCCGGCAGGTGCCTCGACTCGCCCAGCGGCGCCACCGCCAACGGCACCAGGCTGCAGATCTGGGACTGCAACGGCTCTGCCGCCCAGAAGTTCCACCTGAACTGACCCGGGTGGCGCACCCCGCCCCCGCCCCACGGACGCGGAGGCGGGGCGCGCCGCCGGTCTGCGCGGAGCCGGACGCGGGGGCGGCTCGGCCCCTGCGCCACGATCCGCCTCGCAAAAACGTCGCTTTTTATCCCATATATGAATGTTTGCGAGCTTTTATGCGGGTAGTCGCTTGAGAGAAAGCCCAGAACAGATGACCAGAGCAGAGGAGGAGCAGAAGTGATCACCCGAAACCAGATCCCCGCCGTGCTGGACCACGCCGTCTACGACACGGGCGGACACAAGATCGGCCACGCGAAGCACGTCTTCCTCGACGGCGCCACGGGACAGCCGGACTGGGTCAGCGTCAAGACCGGCCTGTTCGGCACCAACGAGTCGTTCGTCCCCATCGAGAACGCCACCGTGGTCGACGGCCACCTCGAAGTCCCGTTCGCCAAGGACAAGATCAAGGACGCCCCGAACGTCGACATCGACTCCGGCGGCCGCCTGTCCGAGCAGGAGGAACGCCGCCTGTACCAGTACTACGGCATGAACTGGGACGCCGCCTGGCAGCAGGCCAACCAGCCGGGCGAAGGCGGATGGGCCGCGGGACACGCGGGCTCCCTCGCCGACACGTCGGCTTCCGCCCAGGACGACGCGATGACCCGCTCCGAGGAGCAGATGCACGTCGGTGTCGAGAACCGGGAGGCCGGACGGGCCAGACTGCGCAAGTACGTGGTGACCGAGGAGGTCCAGCAGACCATCCCCGTCCGCCACGAAGAGGCCCACCTCGAACGCGAGCCCATCACCGACGCCAACCGGGCGGGGGCTCTGTCCGGCCCCGAGATCTCCGAGGCCGAGCACGAAGTGACCCTGCACCGGGAGACCCCGGTCGTCGAGATCAAGGCCGAACCGGTCGAGCGCGTCCGCCTGGTCACGGACGAGCACGTCGAAGAGGAGACCGTCACCGGCCAGGTCCGCAAGGAGAAGATCGAAGCCGACCTGCCCGACGAGGACGAACACCGCTGACGCGGGCCCACCGCCTCGCGCCCCTGCCCGGCCCAGGCACCGGGCAGGGCGCCCCCGCGACGACGCCTCTATCGCTCAAAGCCCTTGCCCGGGCCGGGAGTTGATCCGAAGACGCCTCGGGGAGCGGAAGCCCCGGCCCATGGGCCCGTCCGTGTCGAGGGCCCATGGGGGCGGCGCGAGGGACGCCAGCTCGGACAACAGTTCGTGCGCTTCCACGGCGGCGAGATGACGGCCCAGGCACATGTGGGGGCCCGTTCCCATGGCCAGGCTCGGCAGATACTCCCGCCGGGCATCGAACCGGTCGGCATTACTCCAGCGCGTCTCGTCCCGGTTCGCCGAGGCGAGGTTGACGCAGACCAGGTCGCCCCGCCCCATCGCCTGTCCGGCCACTTCGGTATCGATGGTGCAGCGGCGCAGCGCCCACGTCAGGGGGCACTCCCAACGCCAGCACTCGTGGAAGACCGCGGGGGCGACGGACGCGTCCGCGCGGAGGGACTCCAGCACGGCCCGGTCGCTCAGGACCGCGTACATCAAGGTGGCGAGGGAGCGGAACGGCGGCTCCGTGCCCGTGGACAGCAACAACCGCACCGCGGGCAGGAGTTGAGGGCCCGACCCGATGGCCGGGCTGTCCGCACGCGAGAGCAGGTCCACGAGACTGCCCGGCGGCCACGCCGACGGCATATCGAGCAACTCCCCCATGGCATCGGCCATCCGATGGCCGGGGTCCTGGGTCAACCCGACCGCCCAGGCGTAGAGCGTGCCGATCCGTGTGCCGGGCGGCAGGCCGATCAAGCGCGCGATCGTTGTCAGGGCCACCGGAAAGGCCACGTCCGCGACGAGGTCACCGCCCGGCCGCGCCAGCGTGGCGGCGAGCCTCGCGGCCAGCGACGAGCGAATGTGGGCGCGCTGGGCGAGCACCGTCTGCCGGTTCATACCGGCATGGAGCACGTTTCTCCAACCCCGGTGCTCCGCGTGGTCCATCTGTAAAAATGACCTGCCCACGACCCGGCCCATGCTGTCGTCGTAGGCCGATGACGAAAAGGTGTCCTCGTCCCGCAGAACGCGTTCGGCCGCGGCGAACGACACCACGTGCCACACGGGTGTGGAAGCGGCATCCGTCAGTTCGGCGCCGGTCAGCACCCGCTCCCACGTCGAACCGTGGACGGGCCGCAGTCGGCGCAACGCCGCGAACTCGGCATGCGGATCGGCGCCCTTGGACCAGACCCCGTCGCCGTCGAAGGCCCGGACCAACGCGTACGCCTCACCGATGTCCTGCTCGACGTCGGCGGGGCTCGCATCGAGGAGGGAGACCGCGAGGGTCATGACGGCCTCCGGTCGTGATGCGCGGCGTCAGGGAACGTCTTGTCCGCTTCTCGTACGGCGGTGCACACGTCGCCCTCGGTGGAGTGGCGGCGCCGGTTGCCCACCGTGGGGCCGGGATCCGGAGGCGGTGGGTGCACCTCGAAGTCCAGACTTTCCAGGAACGCCAGACCGGGCGTCCAGTTCCGCGGACAGGTGGCGGTCACGCGTCGCAGCCCCCGGTCCGTCGCGTCCCGCAGCAGCTGCCGGGCTGCCAGCATGCCGATGCCCTTGCGGCGGGCTCGTGGGACGACGAGGAAGAGCCCCACCGCACAGCTGCCCGCGTCGGGGCAGTCCGCCACGGCGTCAACGACACCCACCACCTCGTTCCCGTCGCACAGCACCAGCAGGTGCTTCTGGTCGAAGTCGGCGCCGTCCGGCAGGGAGTAGTACAGGCTCTGCACGTCGGCGGGCAGCGCGGGGGAACCGGTGGCCGCGAGGAAGTAGTCGTCGCACGCCGCCAGCACACGGCTCACGGCCGCTTCGTCCTCAGGCAGCATGGGCCGCACCGTGAACGGCCCCTCGTCGGTGCCCTTGAGCGGATCCATGTGGCTAGGCCTCCTGCCCCTGGGTGAGATACCTCGGCTGTGTCTGGCGGTCACCGGCCGGTTCGCGGTACAGGAAGCCGTGACGAACCAGCGCATCGGTGACCCCGTCCGCCTCCCCTGTCGCGGGGGCCTCCCCCCTCCGCCAGCGCTGCCACGTCTCGACGGCCTCGCCCCGGAGCCGGATCGTCACCCCAGTGATGGGGTTGGAGAGGTAGGGGGTCGCGCGACGGGTCTCCATGGCGATGCCGATCTCGGGGCGGAGGCGGGCATCGGGCGGCCGCACCTGCCGCCGCGACGGCACCAGGAGACCGTGCCTGAGCAGCAGCGCCGCCGTGTCGGCAGGACCGCACCCCAGGTAGTGGCAGTTCTGGTACGTCAGCCAGGCCTCCAGGTCGCGCCAGGCAAGGCCGTCCAACTGCCGCCAGTCCAGGTCGCCGCCCCAGTTGAGCTGGAGGAACCTGTCATGGGCCGGGTTGTACAGCGCCATGGCCGGTTCGGTGTCCGCTTCCGTGGCGGGCCAGGGCACGCGGGTGAAGGTCACGCCGGGGGCGAGGGTGAGCCGGGCGTCCGGTTCCGGTGGCGGCCAGTCGAACAGCGGGACGGGGAGCGGCTCGGGCGGCGCGGCGCGCACACTGGCCCGCAGGAACGTGAATTCCTCGATCTCCCTCGCCATCGGGTCACGCACCGCACGGAACCACACGCCGGTGTCGTCGGCGGAACCCGACGCGTCCTCGGCGACCTGAAGAGTGTCCTGCTGCGACATGCCCGACGCGGTGCGGTAGTCGCGGCTGAGACTCAGGTCCTCGGCAGGGTCCGGCGGGTCGATCCGGATGCCGAACGCTTCTGGTTGCGTGCCGATCGGCGCGTGGACGTCCAGGACGAAGGGCGAGCCGCCCCAGGTCGTGTGGGCGACACCGTAGTGGTGCACGGACAGCCGCCGGACGGCCTCCGCGAAGGCGACCGTGCGTTCGGCCTCCTCCCGGGTCTCCCCCGGGAAGCCGTGGATCACGAACAGGTGGATCGGCACCCCGGCCTCCAGCATCGAGGTGATGTTCTCGCAGGCGTCCTCGATCCGCGTTCCCTTGCGCATCAGGTCGAGGACCCGCTGACTCGCCGATTCCAGGCCGAAGTTCATCCGGCGACAGCCGGAACGGTGCAGGAGGCCCGCGAGTTCGTCGTCCAGTGCTCCGGCGAACCGGGTCTCGCCGTACCAGTACACGTCGGCGGACGTCGACACCAACGCCTCGCTGACGTTGCGCAGGGTCCGCGGGCTCATGATCTCGTCGACGAACATGAAGTACCTGGAGCCGTGCTGGGCCCGCAGGGCGCGTACCTCTTCGGCCACCGCCTCGCCGGGACGCTGGCGGAAGGAGTTGCTCGCGAACGGGATCGAGCAGAAGGCGCAGTCCCAGGGGCAGCTGCGCGAGGCGAAGACCGGCAGGATCGGGCCCGGGGCGAGGTACTTGTCCAGGGGCAGGGCGTCGTAGGCGGGCTTGACCGCCGCCGAGATGTCGGCGCTCTGTCGGGGTGTGCGCAGCAGGATGCCGTTGTCCGCCCAGACCGCGCCCGGGATCCTCTCGCGGAAGTCCGCCGTGGCCGTCCCTCCCTCCGTGAGGCCGTCGACGACGGCGGCGAGGGCTCCCTCGCCCTCTCCGGTCACCACCGTGTCGACGTAGTCGAACAGGGCGTGCCGGTGCTGCCAGCGATCCACCAGACGGGTCGCGTAGTTGCCGCCGAGCACCACATGGACGTCCGGGCGCATGTCCTTCACCATGCTGAGGAACGTCACCGCGGCGATCAGCTGGGTGTCGGCGGACATGCTCACCGCGACGACCCCGACGGTCGGGTCGAGGAGGAGGTCCCGGTCGAGCATGCGGTCGAAGGCCCAGCGGTAGGGATTGCCTTCGGCGTCCCCGCTGGCGGCGAGCACCTGGAGCGTCGATTCGGCCGAGTAGGCGCACGTATTCGACACCAGGTCGAAATCGCAGGAGGGGAACGCGCCCGAGACGAGCCACAGCGCGTCGCGCAGGGTCCGTCGGGCGGCGTGGAAGGCGGCGGGGTCGTGCAGCGTCGCCAATGACCTCAGGCGGGCCTTGGCCTCCTCGATGTCGCGGATCGCCGCGGGGGCGACCAACTGGGCCCGCCGGCGCGCCCATTCGTCCCGCAGTCCGACAGAACGGCGCGCCGCCGCCTTCTGCCGCAGCTGCTCAAGCGCGGTCGCCGAGAGCATCCAGTCGACGCATTCGATACTCAGGTCGTAGGCCGTGGCCTGGTAGCCGTGCGCACGGAGATCGCCCAGCAGCAGGGGGACGGCCAGGTGCGGGGCATAGGCGTTCCACAGGGGCGGATTCACCAGAACGGTCTTCATGCCCTTCTTGCTCCGCATCAGCCCTCCTCGTGGCCTGGTGGGACCGGCGCCCGGACGGCCGCCCGGGCGCCGGTCGAGGTGGCACGGATCCCGCCCGTGTCACTCTTGTTCATCCGATTCCGTCTCCTGCGTCGCGCCGGACACGTCCGGGCGCTTGGCCTTCATCGACGGCAGCAGGGCGTACTGCGAGCCGGTGCGTACTTCCGGCTGCACCACCTCGACCGCGGGGCCTTCACCGGTCGCGCCGGCCGCCGCCATGAGGTGTTCCAAATCCGCCTTCTTCTTCGTCATCACTTCACCTCCCTTCCTGAGGAGCGCCGGGTCGGCTACTCGATGGTGACCAGCTCCCCTTCGAGGAGCATGGCCATCGCCGACTCGAACGCCTCCTGGAGTTCCGGTTCGCCGATCCGGCCTTTGTTGAGCTCCTGGAACGAGGCGTAGATCTGCGGACCGGAGGATCCGTCGCACAGCTCGATCACCACCCATGCCACCGGGTTCAGGTAGTGGATGGCCGGCTTGTGCGGGGTGTAGGCAAGCATGCAGTTCCACTCCGGGATGGGACGGAACCTGGCGGAGCCGTTCTGCTCAAAGCAGTCGGCTCGTAGCCGGAACGGCCGGGTGGACACGCCGGTCGTCGAGGTCGCCGGGGAGCTGAGAGACATCGATCCCTCCGTTGGTCGTCGTGCAGAACGGGTCGGGGGCGTCCCAGCGCCCGGTGAAGGCGAAGGCCGTGGACCTGCATCCGCCGGACGACCCCTGGGTCTGTTCACAGGACTCGCAGCCGCCGTCCACGTGGGCGCCCCTGTTGTGGACGTAGACGGGGTTGTTCCAGGTGTCCAGCCAGCTGACCTCGCGAACGTTGCCGTAGTCGGCGTAGTCCCGCAGGTAGGCGCAGCCGACGGAGCGGCCGGTGGCGTCCACGCCGGCGTTCTGCCAGCAGCAGTTGCCGTCCTTGGGGTGCCAGGAGGTCATGAGGTGGACCGAGTCGGGCACGCGCAGCGCTTCCAGCGCGGCCATCTGGTCGGGCAGCCGCAGCGCCAGGTCCTTCCACTGGGTACGGGCCCGCCCCAGCGGGTACAGGCGCAGCACCCCCACCCGGGTGACGCCGAGGTCGGCCGCCAGGTCGAGCACGTCCTGGAGTTCGTGCACGTTGCGCCGCGTCATGATGATCAACAGGGATACGGAGAGCCCGGCGGTCTGTGCGTTCCGCACCCCCTGGACCGTCTTGTCGAAGGACCCCGGCACCCGCACGTGCCAGTCGTGGGTGGCCGCGGTCGCGCCCAGAACGTCCACGTACAGCTCGCCGACACCGATCTCCTTCAGCCGCGCGGCCACCTCCGGGGTCAGCAGCGTCGCGTTGGTGCGCAGCCGCGTCATCACATGAGGCGTCAACTCCCCGAGCAGGTCGAGGATGTCCGGCCGGTTGAGGGGTTCGCCTCCCTCGACGAAGGCCTCGATCACGCCGGAGTCGGCCATTTCGCGGATGAGCGCCGCGTACTCCTCCCGGCGCATCTCCTCGCTGCGGGGCCGGTCCTCGCAGTCTCCGTAGCACTGGCGGCATTTCAGGTTGCACGACTGCGTGACCTGCAACCAGCTTTTCAGGGGCTCGTTGAGTACGAGATCCATGGGTCTCCGTCCTGACCGGCACCGCGGGGCACCGGCACTGAGAAATGACGGCTCGACGCGACGGCGTCAGGGCCTGCGGAAAAACGGGCACCTGAGTGCCTGGGGCGGACACAGGGCCGGGAGTGGGCTGTACGGGACGCCGCGCGTCCGCGGTGGTGCACGGCAGGACAGGTCAGGGCAGGTGCGGAGTGGTGGCGAGGGGTCTCGCGACCAAGGGGATCAGAGGGCGTGCCCGGCGCGGGCCGGGCCCGGTCGCCTCTCCACCCGTCATGACAGCACCCGTTCCCGGGGGCGGGGGCCGACCTTGCCCTCGTGGACCTGCGTCAGCCAGCGCAGAAAGTCCTGGCCCGCCGGGCCGAGGCAGCCCTGAGCGTGCCGGGCGACCTTGTCGAGCAGACTGGCGGCTCGCAGGACGGCGATCTCCGCGGACTGCTCCGCGTCCGGCCCGCCGCCGTCGACGGCCCGCTGCTCGAACCATGCGGCCAGGTGGACGTAGACATGCGCCGCCGCCAGGGCCCGGTCGACGGGCCATCGCGAGACCTTCGAGGCTCTGTGCCACTCCGGCGCCACGGTGGGTGCGGTGTCGGTGTCGTAGGTCGGAGCGAAGATCGACCTCGTCGTCTGCAGGTCGTAGAGGCGCAGATGCACGAACTCGTGGACGAGCGCCTCGGCCAGCCGCTCGGGGGTGCGCATGCAGCGGAGGGCCACGAATGCCGTTCCCGGAATCTCGTGGGTGGAGGCGCTGTCGAAGGCGTCGGGGCCGTCTACGGCAACGACGTAGCGGGCGTGCCGCACCAGCCCGCTGCACAGCTCGGGGGCCGTCGTGAGCATCAGCTCGACCGCGGCGCGCACCATCGCGGATACCTCGACCGTGCAGCCGGTCAGATGGTCGGCGTTCTCTCCCGCGCTGAGGTGGCGACGGAAGAGCGCCTCGAATTGCCGGTGGGAGGCGGCGGGCAGGGCGGGGTCGCTCAGCAGGTTCAGCCGGTGGCCGGACACCTCGATCCCCTGGTGGATTCCCGCGCGCTCCTCTGTGGCCGCCAGCGTGGCGTTGGCGTGGAGCGGGTCTGCCCTTGCGGCCAACTGCCGTCGGCACGCGGGAGTATCGCGAATGCTGCGCAGCGCCTGATCCCACGCATGCCGAATCACGGGATCCAGCGCTAAGTCGGGGGTGACCCTGCGCCCTTTCGAATCCGCCGGCCATAAATCGGGTGCGACGCATTCGAGAAGGAAATCATAGGTTTCGTATACTCGGTCGATGATGCTTGCCGGTTGGGCGAACACGGGGTGATCGGCCAGTGCAACAAGCGCAGGCTTCTGCATACAGTGGCCCCTGTCGAATTACTCCCTTACTCGTCACAGATCTCGGCGAGTGCGATGGGCAGAGGTGCCAACAGGCCGGTGGAGCACGCTTGTTGGCGACAAATCAGCGACTGACGCTTACCGAAGATTCCACCGCGGGAAAGCCGTGTCAACCGTCCCGAGCAATCAAGACGGGGGCTTGTGCGGCGAGGGTAAAAGGGCGGCATGGAAATCCAGGACGACAGGAATGGTCCGCCGCGCACTGGGTACGCGCTGCTGGTCGATTGTGCCCACTCACCGAAGGTGCCGCAGCGGCTTCCTGACCGCGCCGCGCCCGCCCGCCCGCCCGCCCGCCGCAGAGAGAACCCTGCCCCATGAGGTTCGCCATTCCCTCAGCCCGTCTGCCGGGCGGGCCGGCAACGACGGCCCTGCGTCGGCTCGTTGCCGCCAACGCGCTCAGCTCGGTGGGCGACGGCGCGCGGTTCGCGGCACTCCCGCTCCTCGCGATGTGGAGCACCGGTCAGGTCTTCTGGGTGTCCGTGGTCGCGGCCGCGAGCCGGGCGGCCTGGCTGCTCGCACCGGTCATCGGCACCCTGGTGGACCGCGTCCCCCGACGCCGGTCCATGGTGGGCGCGGACCTCGCGCGCTGCACCACGCTGCTCGTGCTGTTCGCGGTGGTGCCGATCGTGCGGCCCCCGGTGGTGCTGCTGGTGCTGCTGGCCTTCGGCGCGGGTGTTGCCGAGGTCTTCTTCGACAGTGCCGCGCAGGCCGTGGTGCCGACGCTGGCCGCCGACCACGAACTGGAGCGGACGAACGCCCGGATCCTGGCCGCCCAGATCACCGGAACCGGGTTCATCGGACCGCCCCTGGGCGCCGTGCTGTGGGCGGTGTGGCACCCGTTGCCCTTCCTCGCCGACGGTCTGACGTTCCTCGCGTCGGCGCTGCTCCTCACCACCCTGCCGGAGCGGACCGCGCCCGGCGGGACAGAGGCCCACGAACGCGGGCTGCGGGGCCTTGTGCGCGGCACCTGGGCAGGGCTGCGGTTTCTGGGCCAGGACCGGATGCTGCGCCGCCTCATGGTGGTGGTCGCCGTCCTGGGCGTAGGGCAACAGGCGGTCTACGCGGTTCTCGTCGTCTATGTGGAGCAAAGGCTCGGCCTGCCGCCCTACGGCTACAGCCTGATGCTGGTCACGGCGGCGGCCGGAAGCCTCGCCGGAGCGAGAACGGCGCCCGCGACCGTACGGCGGCTGGGTGCCGCGTGGAGCATGAGGGCCTCGGTCGCCGTGTCGGCGCTCAGCTATCTCGTCGTCGCGGTGCTGCCACGATGGCCGCTCGTGGCCCTCATGCTCGCCCTCAACAGCGCGGGGGTGGTGCTGTGGAACGTGTGCACCGTGTCGCTGCGGCAGCGCCTCGCCCCCGAGCACATGCTGGGGCGGGTCACCAGTGGCTACCGGCTCGCCGCGTGGGGCGCGATGCCGGTCGGCGCCGCGGCGGGCGGCGCCCTGGCCCAGCACACCGGACTCGACGCCCCCTGGACGCTCGCCGGTCTCCTTCTCCTGGCCTGCCTCCCCCTGCTTCCGGGAGCGGCCTCGGTTCGTCCGGGCCAGGACGACCCCGTTCCTCCCGGCCGCTAGGCGCCGTATCGGCTCGGGTAGGCCGAGGCCCGGGGCCTCCCCGGCCGCAGGCGGCGGTGTCCGTGGACCGTGCGGGCTCCCCCGGCCGGGCCGATGGCGAAGGGCCTGCTCGTCGCGAGCAGTCGGCTGCCGCGGGAGACCTGAATCCAGTACGTCCCCAAGGGGAGTTCGGGCACGGTCACTTCCGTGCCGCCGTCGCGGGGATCGACCTCCGTCGCCAACTGGGCCACCGTGCCGCGCCATTGGTCGGCGGTGACGAGCTTGAGGCGGACCGGACGCGCGTCGCGCCCCTGGGCATGCAGACGCCACACGACCTTGCGACGCGTACCGCAGGCCCAGGCGGCCGCGCGGCCGGGGGTCAACACCTGCAGCATCTGGGGTTCGGGTCCCCACTCGGGCAGATCGTGCGCGCTGGTGGCCAACTCCCAGGCGCGGTCCAGGTCATGACGGGCGGGTGCCATGATGCTCCCTCCTTCTGGCGGTCGGCTGGAACCGGCCGCCAGTCCGCATCGTCGTGCACTGCTCCTGCCCGGCCCTCCGCGCAGACCACGGGTCCGACGGCCCTGGGGAGGGCGACTTCCGTCCCGCGCGCGAGTCGGTGTGGCGGCCGAGCCCGTCCCGGGTACCCCGCTCCGTGACCTGTATCCGGCTTCGGGAACACCCTTGATGCCGATGCACGCGGATCGCACAAGAGGGCGGCGAGCGGCGGTTCAGGCGGCCACCGCGTCCCAGACCTTCTGCCGATCCGGGCGGTGCGGACGCCGCGGAGCCCGCTCGGCGAGCTTGGTCATCCAGGCGCCGATCTCCCTCAGCTCCTTGCGCCCGACCGAGGTCCGCACCTGCGGGAACCACTGGTGGTCCTCCGCGTCCATGTGCCGCTCCACGATGTCCATCAGGAGGCTCGCCTTCGCGTCGTAGGCGATCTCCTCGGGACGCATGTCCAGCAGCTCGGCGGCCAGCACCTCGGCGATGTGGTGCTCCTCCCGGAAGGCCACGATCGTCAGCTCGGTCTCGGGGGCCAGAACGGACACCCGCGGGTACATGCCCTCCCGCTCGATGTAGGTGTACACGGTCAGGGCACCCAGGAACTTCTCCACCACACCGGGATCCCGGTCGGCCCGGTACGAGCGGATGAGGCGCCTGATCTCCTTGTGGCCTTCCCGCAGCATCACGATGGCGTCGGTGGTGGGCATGGGCAGCTCCCAAGAGGCGCAGGACTCACTTCCGTGACAGGCCAATACCCGGCAAACCGGGCGGTCACACGCCACGGATGCCGGGCTGCTCGTCCGTCCTCGTACGGATACGGAACGTGGTCGGGCCGGGGCCCTCGGCGTTCCCCGGAAGGGGACTGCGAGGTGGGCGTGCGCCCGTGGGGGCACGCCCACACCGGGCTCACAGAGCGGGCGGGAACCTGTCCCACGCGCGGTGCTCGGCCAGCGCCCGGGTGACACGCTCGACGACGGCCGGCCCGCTGTCGCCCAGCACACACCCGGCCTCGCCCTCCTCGATGCCGGACGCCTCGAACATGTCCCGGGCGTCACCCCAGCCGCCGATCGCCTTGCCGTGCCGGTACGCCTCCGTCAGCAGCAACAGCACCCGCGGGTCGGGCCCCTGCGGCGCGGGCGAGCCGGCCTTGGCGTCCCGGGCTCCGTAGGCGTCCGCGCCGGGCCGGGGGGCTCCGGCGAACAGAAGGGCGTCGTATTCGACGGACCGGGCGGTGGCGAAGGTCCGCTGGACGGCGACGGGGTCGCCGTCACCGTCCAGGGCCCCGCCGACCGGGGCGATGACGAGGGGCACCATGTCGGCGGCCAGGACTGCCTGCCGTGCGGCGCGTACGCCCTCCAGATCGGCGGACGCGTCGGCCACGATGCCGACCACCCGGCCGTCCGTCGGCCAGGTGCCTCCCAGCTGGGACAGTGCCGGGCTCGGAGCGACCTGGGCGGGCGCCACGGTGGCCTGCGGCGCCGGCAGGCCAAGCCCTGCCGCGACCTGCTCGCACAGCTCCTGGTCGATGTTCGCCAGCACCTGCAAGTTGCGTTCCTTGACGGCCTGTTCGAAGCACTTGCTCAGCTCGAAGGTGTAGGCGGCGATGATGTGCTCGCGTTCCGGCGCGCTCATGCTGAGCCAGAAGAGCCGCGGCTGGCTGAAGTGGTCCTCGAAGGAGGCTGCTGCCTCACGGACCTTGCTCGTCTCCGGGATGCGCACCGGGGTCTCGACATAGGCGCCCGTGTCGGCGCCCGCGAGGAAGGGGCACCCGCCGTCCAGGCTGTTGGGGCGGTAAGGAGCGACGCCGGTGTGGACGGCGGTCTGGTGCATGCCGTCGCGGAGCATGTCGTTGACGGGCGCGTGGGGCCGATTGATCGGAATCTGCGCGAAGTTGGGGCCGCCGAGCCGGCTGATCTGGGTGTCGAGGTACGAGAAGAGACGTCCGGCGAGCAGCGGATCGTCGGTGATGTCGATGCCGGGGACCAGGTGGCCGGGGTGGAAGGCGACCTGCTCGGTCTCGGCGAAGTAGTTCTTGGTGTTGGCGTTCAGGGTCATCAGGCCGACGGGCTGAACGGGAGCGAGCTCCTCGGGGACGATCTTGGTGGGGTCGAGGAGGTCGATTCCCTCGAAGGTCTGCTCGGGAGTGTCGGGGAAGACCTGGATGCCGAGCTCCCACTGGGGGAAGGCGCCCGCCTCGATCGCGTCGAAGAGGTCCCGGCGGTGGAAGTCCGGGTCCATCCCGTTGATCAGCTGGGCTTCCTCCCAGACCAGCGAGTGCACACCCAGCTTCGGCTTCCAGTGGAACTTCACGAGCACGCTGTTGCCTGCCGTGTTGACCATGCGGAACGTGTGGACTCCGAAGCCCTCCATCATGCGGTACGAACGCGGAATGCCGCGGTCGGACATGTTCCACAGCGTGTGGTGGGTGGCCTCGGTGTGCAGGGAGACGAAGTCCCAGAACGTGTCGTGCGCACTCTGGGCCTGCGGGATCTCGCGGTCGGGGTGCGGCTTCGCGGCGTGCACGACGTCCGGGAACTTGATCGCGTCCTGGATGAAGAACACCGGAATGTTGTTGCCCACGAGGTCGAAGGTGCCCTCGTCGGTGTAGAACTTCGTCGCGAAGCCGCGGGTGTCGCGCACGGTGTCGGACGAACCACGTGAGCCCAGGACGGTGGAGAACCGGACGAACACCGGCGTCTCGACGTCCTTGGCCAGGAAGGCCGCCCGCGTCACCTCGGTCGCGGTGCCGTAGCCCTGGAAGATTCCGTGAGCGGCGGCGCCACGCGCGTGCACCACGCGTTCCGGAATCCGCTCGTGGTCGAAGTGGGTGATCTTCTCCCGCAGATGGTGATCCTGGATGAGGACCGGACCGCGCGGCCCGGCCTTCAGCGAGTGGTCACTCTCGTACAGGCGGTTCCCCTGCGCCGTGGTGAGGTACGCGCCGCTCTGCGCGGTGCGCGCCGGGTCCGCGCCCGTGGCCTGACCGGTGGGGCTCACGGTTTCCGGACCTCGCTGGTCCGGCTTCGGGGGCAGCGGCCCGGCGGGCTCGGTGGGTTCGGCAACCGACGGCGACGCGGCTCCCGGCTTGCCAGGAAGGCCGCCGCCGTTCGCCGCGGCATCTGCGTGGGGGTGCTCTGTGGTCATGCTCATCTCCCGGTGGCGGTCGTCAAGACACCTCAGCCATGACCGCAGGGCCGCGAACCTCAAACAGCCTCCGGGCGGTTGTCACTCGCATCCGCAGGAGTCCATGGCATCTGCCGCTGCCGTGCACGGCCGAGGTCGTCGACGCCGCGTACCCGCTGTCCAGCGAAGAACGCTCACTTCCCCGAGGAAGGCTGGATCTCCTCCCGGCGCGCGAGGCCCGAAACGCGACAGCACCCCGGGCGCGTCAAGCGGTCGACTCGTCCGGGATCGGGTGACCGTCACGCCTGCTGCCGGAGTGCGGGGCGCCTCGGCGGCCGGTGCCCGCCTCGTCCGTGTCGGGGATCTCCGGGTCGGGCCGCTCACCCCGCGTGCTGTCCGCGGAATCGCCTTCGGCTTCCCAGGGATCGGCGTCGAGCCCGGCCTGCTGGTCGGGCAGGTCCCGGGGTATCGGCTCGGGTGTGGCTGCTCCGTCGTCTCCTGGCCCCTCGGGCCTGCGATCGGTCATGGTGGGTCCTCGCTTTCGATGGGCGGTCCGTGCCTGGTACCCACGCCCTCGCGGACGACACTCCCCGGCGCGGGACGGTGATCGGACCCGGCACGCTCGGCGACGCACACCGAGGTGGGTGCGCCCGCGGCCCCGGAGGCCGCCATGACGAGGGGCGGCGGGCACACCCAGCCGTGCCTACCCGAAGCCGGGTTTTCCACGCGTCCCTGCCGGGGCGCCGCGCACGCGCCGACGAGCCCGGGACCGCACCGCGTCACCGCAGGCCGGACGGGGTGGAGCGGTGCACGGAGGACATCACGGGGCCCACCGAAAATTCACCCGAACGCCGCCTCAAGAGCGCGCCAGGGCCGCAGTCGTGATGACGTGGAGTGCTGTCCAACGGTACGGAGGACTGCCATGTACGAAATGCACGTCGGCACAGCCGTCACTGGCGATCGCCAGGTGTGGCACGTTGTCGCCCATGACCATCGAACCACCCTGTGCGGCCGACCCCTTGAGCCGACCGAGAACAAGGAAACCGATCACCATTGCCTGCCTTGCATGACAACGTTCCAGCAGCTCATGCAAGTTGCTGAACCCGCCTGACCCCGCGCCCGCATCCCGCCCGCTGACGCGCCCGGCCTCCCGTCGCAGGGAGGCCCGGCGCGGAAGGGGAACGGTTCAGGCAGCGTCTGGCAGACGTACTTCCAGCTCGCCCCGCGCGCTGAGCCTGCTCTCGAACGTGGGCTGCGGTGCCGTGGCCGGCCCTCGTACGTTCTGGCCGTCGGCCAGCCTGAACACGCTGCCGTGCCAGGGGCATTCCACGCAGCCGTCGGCCACCTTGCCCTCGGACAAGGGGCCCGCCATGTGGCTGCAGCGGTCGACCAGAACGTGGAACGCGCCATCCGGCACCCGCATCACCAGCAGCGGGACCTCGCCCAGCATCCGCCGGACCGCCTGTCCGGCCGGGAAGGCCTCGGCGTCGCCGAGGTTGTGCCAGCCCGGCTCCACGAGGTGGTCGATCGGCTCCGTCTTGTTGGCGCCCACGGCCTGCCGGTAGGCCAGGTGCCCGCCGACCACTCCGCCGACGCTCGCCGCGGTCAGCCCGGCGAGCGCGAGGAACCGGCCGAACACCGGCCTGCCCCGGCCCCGGACGACCCAGGAGCTCGCGTACAGGCCGATGGCCGCGGCGTTCGACGCCGCGTGCACCACACCGGTCCGCAGCTGCCGCTCGGGCTGCTCCGCCCAGTCCACCCAGCCCGCGAGAGCGGCCGGCGCGGCCGAGACGACGCCCACTCCGACCAACAGGCGTGCGCTGCGCCCGGCGCCCGGCACCCAGTCGAGCAGTGCGGAGGACAGCCACGCCCCCATCGGTACCTGCACCAGTGCCGGGTGCAGCGGGTGCCCGATCGGACGGCCGTGCAGCACATCGCGATAGGGGCCCAGCGGCAGCGCTCGAACCGCGCGTTGCAACGGTCCGGTCACCCGGTCCAGTTGCCGCGCCCCGCCGAGCGCGTCCAGCGCCTTCAGGAGGCCCGCCGTCGCGGCCCCGCACTGTTCACCGCCGCCGCGTGTCGTGGCACGCGGTCCGTCCGACGCCAACTTCCCTGCCAGGAATCGCATGTGATGCGGTTAACCCCCGCGGCGCGAATCCAAACAGTCGATCGGGCAGGGGGCCCGGCGGAGCACCGGTCTGCCCCGGGGGTGCTCGCCTTGATGGCGGAGCAGGCTCGCCCGACAGCACGGGGCTGTCCGGCGAGCCTGCCCTGTTCACCGGTCGGGCTACTTCTTCCGGCCCGGCATGTTGCGCACTGCCTCGCGGGCCTGGTCTTCGGCCTCGGCCCGGGTCTCGCGTGCTTTGCCCTTGACCTGGTCCATCTTGCCTTCGGCCCTCATGGAGTCGTTGCCCGAGACCTTGCCCGCGGCTTCCTTCATCTTGCCCTTGGCCTGGTCCATCTTGCCTTTGCCCTTGGCCATCACAAACTCCCAGCGTGACGAGTGAACTACTGACAGCAACACGCTAGGGGCGGGGCGGTCGGAACGCGCGCCGGAGCCGTCCCCCTGTGGCCTGTGCGGGGGACCCGGCCCGACATCGCACGCGGCAGTGGGTGCCGAGGTGACGGCCATGGGCGGATGCGAGCGCGGGCCCGGGCGCGCACCATGGGCTGGACGTCGCCGACGAAGCACGGGCCATGCCGTGGCCCGAGGTTCCCGCCTGCGGCGGTCGCTCCATGCGGCGCGCGTCAGAGGGCTCGCGAGCAAAGGAAGCAGGGGCGTTCCGCCCCACGCAAAACAATCGTCCAAGAGCATCGCGGCACGGCGCTCCCGCGGTCCGCCGGACCTGTCCCGAGCGGCGTCCCCGCCGAGCGCGCCAGGCCCTACGGGCCCGTCACAGCCGTAGACCGGCGAGGAGGACTCTTCATGGCCATTCGCCACCAGTTGATCCAGCGCTCCCCCGCCGAGGTGTGGGCAGTCCTCGCCGACCCCGAACGGTACGGGGACTGGGTGGTGGGGCCGGACAAGTCCGAGCCCATCGACCAGACCTGGCCACAGGCCGGTTCGCGGCTCCGTTACACACTCCGGATCGGGCCGTGGGCGGGCGACGGCACGACGACGGTCCGGCACAGCCAGGCGTGCGAGGAACTCGAACTGGAGGCGAGTTTCAAGGCCCTCGGCAGCGCGAGGATCCACCTCCAGCTCCGGCCCTGGGGCGAGGACACCCTGGTCATCTGTGACGAGCATCCGCTGCGCGGCGTGGGCGGCACCCTGCACAACCCCGTGACCGAGGCACTGCTCCAGCTGCGCCACCGGGGCATGCTGGCCCGCCTGGCCAAGGTCGTCGAGCGCGACGGCTCGGGGGCACGTCATGCCTGACGCCGTGGTGATCGGCGCCGGCCCCAACGGCCTCGTCGCGGCGAACCTCCTCGCGGACGCCGGGTGGAGCGTGGAAGTGCTGGAGGCGCAGGAGGAGCCCGGCGGCGCGGTCCGCAGCGACCACGGCGTTCACCCCGACTACGTCTCGGACCTCTTCAGCGCCTTCTATCCGCTGGCGGCCGCCTCCCCCGTCCTCGCCCGCCTCGACCTCGCGGCCGAAGGCCTGCGGTGGAGCCATGCCCCCCGGGTCCTGGCCCACCCCCTGCCGGACGGCCGGTGCGCCGTGCTGGAGCGCCATGTGCGGGACACCGCGGCCGGGCTGGCCCGGTTCGGTGCGGGCGACGGCGACTCCTGGCAGGACATGTACGGCATGTGGCGCAAGGTGGCGCCCGATCTGGTCCAGGCCCTGTTCACGCCCTTCCCTCCGGTACGTGCCGGGCTCCGCCTGGCCGCGAAGCTCCGCACCCCCGCCGGGCTCAGACTGGCCCGCAACCTCACGCTGCCCGTGCGGCGCCTGGGCGAGGAGGAGTTCACCGGGGAGGGGGGCCGGATCCTGCTGGCCGGCTGCGCCCTGCACGCGGATCTGGGACCGGAGTCCTCCGCCAGCGGCGGCTTCGGCTGGCTGATGTCGATGCTCGGCCAGAGCCATGGCTTCCCCGTCCCCGTCGGCGGCGCGGGCGCCCTGACCGGGGCGCTGGTGAGCCGTCTGGAGAAGCGCGGCGGAACGGTGCGGTGCGGGCAGCGGGTCACGTCCGTCGTCGTACGCGACGGCAGGGCCATGGGGGTCACCTGCGCGGGCGGCGAGACGGTCCGGGGCCGCCGGGCCGTGCTGGCGGATGTGTCGGCGCCCGCTCTGTACCGGGACCTGGTAGGCGAGGAGCACCTTCCCGGACGCCTGGTCACCGACCTCAAGCGTTTCCAGTGGGACTTCGCGACCTTCAAGGTCGACTGGGCCCTGTCGGGACCCATCCCCTGGACCGCGCCGCAAGCGGGCGGGGCGGGGACGGTCCACCTCGCCGACGGCCTCGACGGCCTCACCCGGTTCGCCTCCGAGATCGCCATGGGCCAGGTGCCCGCCCAACCGTTCCTCCTGCTCGGCCAGATGACGACGGCGGACCCCAGCCGCTCGCCCGCCGGCACGGAATCGGCGTGGGCCTACACCCATGTGCCCCAGCGCATCACGTCCGACGCCGGGCCCGACGCCCTCACCGGCCGGTGGGACGAGCGGGAGGAACAGGCCATGGCCGAGCGCGTCGAAGCGCAGGTCGAGCGGTTCGCACCCGGTTTCCGCGCGCTCATCCGCGCCCGCCGCGTCCTGTCGCCGCTCACGCTCCAGGCCATGGACGAGAACCTGCACCGCGGCGCCATCAACAACGGCACCGCCGCGCTGCACCAACAGGCCATCTTCCGCCCCGTGCCCGGCACCGGGCGCCCCGAGACACCGATCAAGGGTCTCTACCTGGCCTCCGCGGCGGCTCATCCGGGCGGAGGCGTGCACGGCGCACCCGGCGCGAACGCCGCCCGCGCGGCACTGCGGCCCCACGGCCTGCACACCCTCTTCCACCGCGCCCAGCGCGTCTGACGCCCGCGACGGAGGCCGGGCTCGCAGGTTTACGCGGCGGCTCGGGACGCGGCCGACCACTTTGCACCGGCCCGCCCTGATATGACTAGGTGGCTGGGGCGACACCGGCCTTGCTCTGCGACAGAACCGGACACCCCGTGGACGATGACCCTTCCCGCTCTTCATGGAGCATCACCGCGCTCGTCGAGGCGATGCACGGCGAGCGCGACGCCGCGGCGTCCGAGCTCCTCGAACGCTTCGCACGCGAGGCGGACCGCACCGCCCTGTTCGCGCTCCGCGACGCCCTCGCGGCCCGGGCTCTGCGCACCGAGAACGAGGGGTGACCAACCGGTCCGGACGGGCCCTCGGGGCCCGGACCGCCGCGATCCCCCGCGCCCCCACCGGCCACCGTCACCGGCCGTACGCCCGCCCCTTCGGTGCCAGGAGGTGGACTCTGGACCCCTCGCCGAACAGCGGCGCCCGGACGGTGCCGGTTCAGAGCCACCCGGGTGACCCGGCCCCCCTTCCGCGCGTCGGGTCGAGGATTCGCGGGCAGTCGGCGGACATGAAGCCACTTCCTGTCCCCGGCCCGTCCTACTGGACGCAGACGGCCGACTTCCCCTCCTTCGGTCCGCCGACGACTGACGAAGAGGCCGACGCGGTGGTCGTCGGCGGCGGCATCGCCGGCCTCAGCGCCGCCTGGGAGCTCGCTCGCGCCGGACTGGGCGTCATCGTGCTGGAGGCCGACCGGCTCGCGGGAGGCGTCACCGGCCACACCACCGGCAAGCTCACCGCACTGCACACGGCCATCTACGCCACGCTCCGCACCCAGCACGGCGAGGACGCCGCCCGCCTCTACGCCGCCTCGCAGAGCACCGCGCTCAGCCATGTCATCGAGGTGGCCGAGGACCTCGGCATCGACTGCTCACTCGAACGCCGCCCCGCCCTCACCTACTGCGAGCTACCGGACGGGGTCGAAGCGCTGCGTGCCGAGGCGGAAGCCGCCCGGGCCGCCGGGCTCGACGCCTCCTTCGTGACCGAGACCGGCCTTCCCTACCGGGTGGCGGGCGCCGTCCGGGTCGAGGACCAGGCGCAGTTCCACCCCCTCGCCTATCTGCGGGGGCTCACCGACGACCTCGTGGCGCGCGGCGGCAGGCTGTTCGAGAACGCGCGGGTCACCGACGTGGAAGGCGGCGACCGGTGCCGGGTGACCACGGCATCGGGCATCACCGTCCAGGCGCGTCACGTCGTGGTGGCCACCCACCACCCGCTGTTCGACGACGCCCTGCTGGCCGCCCGGCTCACCCAGCACCGCGACCTGGTCATCGCGGGCCAACTGCCCGCGGGCCAGGACCTCGACGGCATGTACATCACCGAGGAAGGCGGCAAGCGGTCCGTGCGCACGGCTCCGCTGCCCGGCGGGCACCGGCTGCTGATCGTCACGGGGGAAGCCTTCACCCCGGGCGACGGCCACGACACGAAGGCCGGATACGCCCGCCTGGGCGCCTGGGCCGAGCAGCGTTTCCCCGGCTTCGCGGTCACCCACCGGTGGGCGGCACAGGACAACAGCTCCACCGACACCCTCCCGCTCATCGGCCGGCTGCCCACCGCGGGCGAGAACGTCTATGTGGCCACCGGTTTCGCGGGCTGGGGCCTGACGGGCGGTGTCGTGGCCGCGCAGCTCATCGCCTCCCTCATCACGGGCGGCGAGCGACCGTGGACCGAGCTCTACGACCCGCGGCGGATCGGCCCCCTCGTCCGCACGGCGCCCGCCGCCCTCAAGGCCCAGTGGGACACGGGCAAGCACTTCGTCAAGGACCGCCTCGCCACCCTCGGGGACGGCACCAACGGACCGGTGAGCGAGCTCCGGCCGGGCGAGGGCACCGTCGTGCGCGCCGACGGCAAACCGTGTGCCGTCCACCGCGACGATGCGGGAAACCTGCACGCCGTCTCCGCTGTCTGCACCCACATGGGCTGCCTCGTCGCCTTCAACAACGCCGAACGGACCTGGGAGTGCCCCTGCCACGGCTCCCGTTTCGGCATCGACGGCGAGATCCTCCAGGGCCCGGCGCTGAAACCGCTGGAACCGCGCGACCCCGCAGATCTGTAATCCCGCGGCCGCCCGGCACCCGTAGCACCCTCCCGGGCAGATCACCTGTCCCGCCCGGGCTCGGCATGCGGAGCCCGGCCGGGCGGGTCACGGTGGAGCCATGACCGAGCCGCCCATCGTCGTACACCGGCTCCTGGCCCGTGGGGGCCGACACGTCTACGTCCTCGGCCAGGACACCGGCATCGCGTACTCGGACCGGCACCTGATCGAGTTCCTGCGCCAGAGCGGCATCGACGCGACCGACGCCGAGGCGATGGTGGACGGCGACTCGCCCGAGATCGCCTGGCAGGGCGCCCCGGCCCACGAATACGGCACGTCCTGACGGGACAGGGCCCGGCCCAACAGAGCGCATCGCCTCATGTGCCGCCCACGCACGCGGACTTGGGAGGCCGGATCTCCCCCTGCGCCGGTGGCCGCCGGGTTCGCGCGCCCCGGGCACCGTGACCGTGGGCCCCGCCGCCCCCCTTCCGTATGACTCCGCGCTGACGGGGCACACGGACAGGGCTGAACACCGGCACGGATCGGAGACTGGACATGCGCACCGTCGGAGTGGAAGAAGAACTGCTCATGGTGAGTGCGCGGACCGGAGAGGTGCTGGCCCTCTCCACGGTCGTCGTGTCGCCTTCCGCCTCCCGAAGAGCGGACGGTCCACAGGAGGAGGAGTTCGAGAAGGAGCTCCAGAAGGAGCAGGTGGAGTTCGCGACCAGCCCGCTGACGTCGATGAGCGAGATCGAAGAGGAGATCGTTCGGCTGCGCCGGGAGGCAGCCCGCCGCGCCGAGCGAGCAGGCACCACGGTGGCGGCCCTGGCCACCTCGCCCGTGCCGGTGGAACCGTCGCTCGACCTCGGTGAGCGTCATACCTGGATGGCCGAGAACTTCGGACTGACCGCCCGCGAGCAGCTGACGTGCGGCTGCCATGTGCACGTGGCGGTGGAGTCCGACGACGAGGGCGTCGCGGTAGTCGACCGGATCCGGCCCTGGCTGTCGGTGCTGACCGCGATCAGTGGGAACTCGCCCTTCTGGCAGGGCGAGGACAGCGGTTACAGCAGCTATCGCAGCCGGGTCTGGAACAGGTGGCCCTCCGCCGGGCCCACGGAGGTGTTCGGCTCGGCCGACCGCTACCACCGCCACGTCGAGTCGATGATCGCCACTGGCGCCCTGCGGGACGACGGCATGATCTACTTCGACGCCCGGCTGTCCGCCCGCTACCCCACGGTGGAGATCCGCGTCTCCGATGTCTGCCTCCAGCCGAGCACCACGGTCCTGATCGCCGCCCTTGTCCGCGCCCTGGTGGAGACCGCCGCCGCGTCGTGGCGCGCGGGCCGGCCCCCGGCCCCGGTCAGTGCGGGGCTGTTGCGCCTCGCGGCCTGGCGTGCCGCCCGATCGGGCCTGACCGGCTCACTGGTCGACCCCCGCACGATGCGGGCGGAGCCCGCCTCCACCGTCGTGGCGGCCCTCCTCTCCCATGTCCAGGACGCCTTGAGCGACAGCGGCGACCTGGACAGGGTCCGGAGCACCCTCGCGCAACTGACGGCGCAGGGCACCGGCGCCCAGCGGCAGCGCGACCTCTACCGACGGCATCAGAGCATGCGAGCGGTCGTGCGTGAATGCGCCCGCATCACCGCCCTCGCGGACTGAGACCCGCTCACCGGCGCTCCTGTCGCGTCGGTACGCGATGTGCCGGTCGGCCGCCCCGTGAACCGGCCGCATCACGGGAGGACCCCGTACGGCTCGGCCCTGGGTGCGGGGCGACGGGCGACACCACACAGTGGGAACACAACCCCGTTTCCCCTCCCGAAGGAGTCTGACGTGTTCTCAAAGGTCAAGCTGGCCATCGCCGTCACCGCCGCCTGCGGCGCCGTCGTCGCGGGCGCGGGGATCGCCGCGGCCGACGACGGACCCACCGGAACGGCGAGCAACTCCCCCGGCGTCATCTCCGGCAACGTCATCCAGGTACCGCTGCACGTGCCGGTCAATGTGTGCGGCAACACGATCGACCTGATCGCCCTGCTCAACCCCGCGTCGGGCAACGCCTGCGCCAACTCCTGATCCCGCCCGTCCCCGTGCCCCCGGCCCCTGCCCGGCGCCGGGGACACGGGCGTTCGCGAACGCTGTCGCCCAGGGCGCTGGTGGTCATGGTCAGTGACGCCTTACCGGCCCAGTCAGGACCGCAGGCTGTCGTGCTGGGCCAGTACCGAGAGCAGGTCGGCGACCGTGGCCTTGTCGGCCGGGTGACGCAACGGGTTGTCGGGGGCAACGCGGTAGATGTTGGAGCGGCCCTCCCGGGTGTGCGTGAGATAGCCGCCGCGCTCCAGGTCGGAAATGATGTTCTGCACGGACCGTTCCGTCAGTCTGCAGTGCGCCGCGATGTCACGTATGCGCACCGTGCAATCCCCCGCGATGGTCGCCAACACGCGGGCATGGTTGGTGAGGAAGGTCCAGCCGGTGTGCGCCTCAGGTACTCCGCCCATCCTCCCAGCATAGGACGAGCGATTCATGCACTCAAAAAGACGAAATCAATTTCCGGTAACCCTTGACGGGTGAGGGGTGCGCGGGGGAGATTTGTAGGGACCTAGCCGGGAGTCCTCGTGGGGAGCCTGCCGTGAATGACCGAGAGCTGTTCCCGCAGACCGCAGGCGTCCTGACCGGTCGCTCGGCGGATCTGCTGGTGCGCGCCGCCGACAGGCCCGACGTGGTCCTGGTCGCAGGCGACCTCGACCTCGACAGCACGCAGGCCCTTTACTCCGCCCTGCGCGAGAGGCTCGACCGCTCGCCGCAGGGGCTCACTCTCGACCTGAGGGGCGTCGGCTTCTGCGACTGCTCCGGCCTCAACGTGCTGCTGCGCCTGCGCCACCGGGCCCTTACTCAGGGCAAAACGATCCGCATCCGAGGCGCGGGCCCGCAGGTGGAGCGGCTCCTCAGGCTCACCAACACCGGCCCCCTGTTCAGCGACGCGGGCCGCGCATGCGCCCGCCCCAAGGACCGCCGCCCCTCCCACGCGCGCCTGGGGCGTTCGACGTGAACGAGCCCTCCCCCGCCAAGGACGGCGCCAGCCTGCACCGCGAAGTCGAGCAGCTCCGCCGGGCCCTGGAGACCCGGCCCGTCATCGACCTCGCCCGGCACACGGCCGAGCCTGGCGAGGTTCGCGGTACCCCACGGGATGCGTGATTCCCCACCCCGGCCCCCACGCCACGGTTACGTTGGCCGGATGGATCAGGATGAACTGGCGCTGTACGCCTCGTCGTTCGGCGCCGCGGCGGCCGCGTACGCCGAACACCGTCCGGGCTACGCGCAGGCCGCGGTGCGCTGGGCGATCGAGCACGCGCCGGGTCCACGCGTGCTCGACCTCGGTGCGGGGACCGGCAAGTTGACCTCCACGCTGGCGGCGCTGGGCGCCGATGTCATCGCGGTCGAGCCCGACCCGGAGATGCTGGCCGAGCTGCGCCGCTCGCTGCCACATGTCCGCGCCCTGAGCGGCAGCGCCGAGGCCATCCCGCTGCCGGACGGTTCCGTGGACGCCGTGCTGGCGGGCAACGCCATGCACTGGTTCGACATGGCCCTCGCGGGACCCGAGATCGCCAGAGTGCTGGCACCCGGCGGCGTCCTGTCCGGCCTGTGGAACCTCCTGGACGACCGGGTCGAGTGGGTCGCCGGACTCGCCCAGGTCGGCAAAAGCGCGGCCGTCGGCCCGCGTGACACTCCCGCCGCATGGCGCACGGAGACCGCCACCCTGCACCTCCCGGAACCGGCGACCGGCATGAGCGCCCGGTTCGGCTCGCCCGAGCAGGCCGAGTTCGCGCACGGACAGCACCGCACCGCCGACTCTCTCGTGGCGACCCTGGCGACGCGGGCCGGCATGCTGGTCATGCCGGAGCACGTACGGGACGCCAGGCTGGACCGCATCCGGGCCTTCCTCGCCGGCACACCGGAGACCGCCCGCGGCGGGTTCACCCTGCCCATGCTGACCGGCGTCCTGCGTACCCGGCGGTTGTGAACCTCACCGGGGCCGACTGGATTTCCAACTACACGTCCGGGCACGCCACTTGCGCATCTCAGGCGTCCGTATTCGAACCCTGCGTTCACCCTGACGCGTTCGCATGGCATGCCGACCTTCCCCGACTGGACCGAGCGCGTCCCGCACCTCCGTGATCAGTGGGAGGCACAGCGGGGGCGGCTCCCCGGTTCAGGCCCCGGCCTGGATCACGAGCAGGGCGACCGGATCAACTCCTGTGGTATGCAAGCGACTTGCCGGTGCGCCACTCAGGACATGGCCGAGGCCATGACACTTGGCGCGTGCATTTCGGTCGTGTTGAGGGCCAACCCGCACGGCACGCGTGCTGATTCGCGCCACTTGGCCTCGCGGCCCCCTCCAGCGGGGTCCGCGAGGCCACACTCGAACAAAGGTCTTCCTTCGTATCGGACCGGACAACGGGGTACTCATGTCGCGCATCGGTTCCCACTCGCCCGTGCTCATCGAAAGTCCCTCGGTCAAGTTCTCCAGTGCCCCACAGCGCGTACCGCTGCGGCACCTCGGCACGCCCTCCCTGCGCACATCGGTCTCCGGCACCCGGCGGCGCGCCCGCGGGGAGGCGCCCCGCGTCCTGCTCCTCGTGCCCTCCTACACCCGGGTCGTCGAGCCGTCTCCGCGAGGGAGCAGCTTTCGGGCGCTCGGTCTGGGCACGTTCGAGGTCATGAAGCGGGCGGGCACCCCGATCGGCCTACTGCGCATAGCCACCAACGCCCGCCTCGCCGGCTTCGACCTCCGCATCGTCGACTCACCCTTCGCCGGCTGGGAACAGGAGCGCCGGCACGTCGATCTCGGAGGCGGCAGCTCTCTGGTGCGCTACGGCCTCGACGACACCCAACTCCGAACGCTCATCGAGGAGTTCGACCCGGACGTGGTCGGGGTGCAGTGCATCTACACCGTCCAGTGGGGCAACGCGCGCGCTCTCGCCGACCTGGTCAAGGACATCGATCCGGAGATCGTGACCGTCACCGGCGGCGCCCACCCCAGTGGCGACTGGCAGTACGCGGTGCCCGACTCCCCCTTCGACCACGTCGTCATCAACGAGGCCGACCAGACCTTCACAGCGCTCCTGCGGGCGCTGACGGAGGAGGGCGGCGACATCGACGCCGTGCCCGGCATCGCCTACCGGCGCGGTGACGGAGCGGTGGTCCGCACGACCGCCATGTCGCCCTACATGCGCATCCTGCCCAAGCGGCAGGGCCTCGACCAGCGGCTGGGCCTGATGCCGCTGCCCGACTTCGCCATGCTGGACATGCGCCAGTACGAGCAGGCGTACCACTCCTCCGGCAAGCGGGTGCGCGACCACGGCTCCTGGGCGCAGATCTTCTCGACGATCGGCTGCAACATCGGCTGCGACTTCTGCTACATCCCGATGGTGAACGGCCCGTGGCGGGCGCTCGGCACCGACTGGTTCGACCTGCACCTGGCCGAGATCACCAAGCAGGGCGTGACCGAGGTCCTCATCGAGGACGATCACCTGCTGCACGACCCGCTGTACGCGATGCGGGTCTTCGAGCTGCTGCGCAAGCACGACCTGCCGTGGGTCGAGGAGGGCGGGCTGAGTCTGTTCAACCTCGTCCTGCTGCACCTGGGCGCCGGGTTCGCCGACGGCATGGACGAGGCCGACCGGCGCGACCCGAACTTCCGCAACGTGCTCGCCGCCATGCGCGCCGGGCTCACCTGCCGGGGCCTGATCAAGGCGATGGCCGACGGCGGCTGTTACAGCGTCTACCTCGCGGTGGAGAGCGCCAACGAGGAGAGTCTGGAGCATTCCGGAAAGTCCCGGCTCAACGCCATCCAGCAGGCCACCGGCGAGATCGTGGAGATGTTCACCGAGTACGGCATCCAGGTCACCGGCGGTTTCATGCTGGGCTTCGTCAACCCGCCCGAGCGGCCCGGAGCCGCGCCGTACATCGAGTCCCTCGATCAGATAGAGCGGACCATCGACTACGCGGTCACGCTCATGGGCCACGGCATGGCGTACGCGAACCCGTTCATCGTCACCCCGCTGCCGGGCACGAAGATGTGGGACTTCCAGAAGGACTACGTCGTACGCCACTACGACAACGGCTGGTCGCACGAGAAGGCCACCATGGCCACCGACCAGTGGAGTGCCGAGGACATCGAGCGCATGCGCCTGGAGCTCCTTGTGCGGGCCAACGGCGCCGACAAGGTGACCGAAATGGTCCGCCGGGGCACCTGGCCGGTGGACGCCTGACCTCTTCGGGCCGGACTCTGCTCAGGACGGGCGGGGCCCGGCCCGGCGTCGGCGGCGCGCCGAACGCAGTGTGTCCGCCGAGGCCAGCATGGCGCCGCCCGCGATCAGGACGCAGGCGACGGCGACGGGCCAGCTCGCGTCGGCACGCCCTGTCGCGATCAGCAGGGTGGTGGACAGCAGCGGGGCGAAGTAGGACAGGGTGCCCAGGAGCCGGATGTCGCCGTGCTTGGTGCCGTGGTCCCAGACGTAGAAGGCACCGCCGACCGGGCCGAGCCCGAGGGCCAGCACGGCGAGCCACTGCCAACCGTCGGGCCGCACGGTGGTTTCGAACAGCAGGTGGCACACGGCCGCGAGTACCGCGGTGGCCAGGCAGAAGAACGCGACCATGTCCGTGGGCACCTGTGGGTACCGGCGATTGGCCACCGAGTACGCCGACCACACCAGGGCGCACACCATCGCCGCCACGTACCCGAGCAGGAACTCGCGGCGGAAGTGCACCCCTTGGCCGCCGGTGACCAGCAGGAAGGTGCCGCCCAGGCCGAGTACCGCGCCGCTCATGTGCCACCAGCGCAGCCGCTCACCGGGCAGCAGCGCGGAGAACACGACGATCAGAAGCGGCCACAGGTAGGCGATGAGACCGGCGTCGACGGCGGGTGCGTTGCGCAGCGCCAGGAAGTAGAAGAAGTGGTAGCCGAACAGGCCGCCGATGCCGAGCAGCCAGGCGCCGCCGGGCAGTCCACGGGCGAGCCCCGCCCCGCCGCGCAGGGCCCGGGGCAGCCCGATGATGCCGCCCACCGCGAACGCCATCGCGGTGAGCTGGAACGGCGGAATCCGCCCGGTGAGCGTGGTGAACAGCGCGAGCGACGCCCACAGCAGCACGGCCAGGGCGCCGACCCCGGTGGCCCTGAGCCGGCGCCCCTGGTGCGTCGTGCCGCCGGGCTCGCCGCCCTGCGCGACGGCTTCGGTCTGCGCGTCCATGGGGCCCCCGTCCGCCGTCCCGTTGCCTACCGGGGCATCGTACGAAGGCCCGGCACACGCCCCCGCGCTTTCCGGACAGCTCCTGACGCAAGGCCGTTGGACGCGCCCGTGCAGGTCTCTCCTCCACGGGCGCGGGCCCTTTGACGTCCCCTCAGTAATTGGGGAGATCGAAGGCGACAGCAGCCTGGAACACCGCCAGGTTCTCCCGGCCGGGCCCGTCGAGGACCGCCGCCTCCTCGCTCGTCGGCGGCCCGGGCACCTCCGCGCCGGCGGCCAGCATCTCCTGGCCCAGGGCGAGCAGAGCCTGATTGGCCGTCACATGGGGGCGCAGCCGCTCCTCGTAGGCGCGGAAGGCCCTCTCGTGGTCGCCGTCGGCCGCGTGCAGCTCCCCCGCGAGCACATAGGCGGCGGTCAGCGCCACGCTGGTGCCCTGCCCGGTGAGCGGCGAGCAGCAGTACCCGGCGTCGCCCAGGAGCGCGACGCGCCCGCGGGACCATTCGTCCATCCGGATCTGGGCCACCACGTCGTAGTGGAAGGCGTCCGTCTCCCACATGGCCTTCAGGAAGCGGGGCACCTCCCAGCGCAGGGACGCGCACCGCTCGGCCACGAGCCGCTTCTGCTCCATGGGGTCGCGCGGCAACAGCCGTTCGTAGGCCTCGTCGGAGGAGAAGCCCACGAAGACGCGCAGTTCGGTGTTGTCCCGCACCGTCATGGCCATGCAGCCCCACACGTTGTCGAGTCCGGGCTGGTGGAAGACCTCCCAGCGGTCCAGCCCGAGGTGATTGGGGGCGCTCCAGGAAGCGACGTACGTGCCGATCGGGTGCAGGTAGTCGGCCTCGGGGCCGAAGACGAGGCGGCGGGTGGCCGAGTGGAGGCCGTCGGCGCCGACCACCAGGTCGAACCGCCGCTCGGCGCCGCTCGCGAAGTGGACCCGGACGCCCTCGTCGTCCTGCACCAGGGTGCCGATCGAGTCGCCGAACAGGTACTCCACGTCCGTCCCGGCGGCCTGCGCGACCAGCTCGGCGAGTTCGTCGCGGAGGATCTCCACGTCGGGGCCGTCGGAAGGGCCGCCGCTGGCCGTCCATCCGGTGGTGCGGCGCAGCTCCTGGCCCTCCGCGTCCACGTGCGACATGCCGAGCAGGCCGGTCTTCCGGGCCCGCACCTCCTCCAACAGGCCCATGCGCTCGATCACTTGGAGGGCGCTGCCGCGCACGTCCACCGCCTGCCCTCCGCCCCGCAGGTCCTTCGAGCGTTCGACGACGGTGACGCGGAAGCCGTAGCGCGCCAGCCAGTACGCCAGAGCGGTTCCGGCTATGCCGGCGCCGGACACCAGGACCGTGGTGTCGCGTGAGTGGTGCGGTCGGATGCTGTTCGTCATGGTGACCTCCCGAATCGGTTCGATGGGTCCATACTCGGCAGCGGCACCGACAGAACACCGACAAGCTTGGCCGGGCACCGACAGCGCACCGACAGGCCCGATCAGACCAGTCCCGTCCAAGCACCGGTGAACCACGGAAGGCCACGACAGCCAGACACGTTTCGATCCTCATCTCTGCGCCGTAGCAGGCGAGTTGAGGGCTCCGCTACGTTTCGGGGTGGGAAAGATGAGGCGACGTCCATCGGGTGGGGCGCCGCTTTGCCTTCCGTTCCCGCAGCGTTCAGCCTCGTGTCCCTGCAGGCGTGGCGGAGCCTTCCCTAGGGTCCATGAGGTTCGTCGGAAGAAGGGGCTCATGGACACACAGCCGGCACTCCAGGCCCGCGAGATCACCAAGTGCTTCGGGGACGTCGTCGCCCTCGACGGCGTCGACCTGGAGGTGACGCAGGGCCAGATCCACGGCCTGGCCGGACCCAACGGCGCGGGCAAGACCACGCTGCTCGGCATCCTGCTCGGGCTGGCCGTTCCCGACAGCGGTCGCCTCGACATCCTGGGCGCCCCGGTGGGGCGAACCCCGGCCGCCGCGGACGGCGTGTCCGGCTTCGTGGACGGGCCCGGCCTCTACCCCGCGCTCACCGCCCGGCAGAACCTCGCCGCGCTGGCCGCGCTGCGCGGGCAGAACGCCCGGGCGGCGGGAGTCGACGACGTGCTCGCGCAGGTCGGGCTGACCGAGGTCGCCGACGAGCGGGCCCGCGGGTTCTCCCTCGGCATGCGCCAGCGGCTCGGGCTGGCCGCGGCCCTGCTCACCAAGCCCCGGCTGCTCGTGCTCGACGAACCCTCCAACGGGCTTGATCCGGCCGCGAAGAGACACGTCCATGGTGTTCTCACCGAGCTCGCCGCGGACGGAACCAGCGTGGTGCTCTCCAGCCACCGCATGGACGATCTCGAAGCCCTGTGCTCCGAGGTCACCATCCTCTCCGCCGGACGGGTCGTGTTCTCCGGGCCGCTGGGCAAGCTCGCCGCCGAGAACGACGCCCTCGGCTACCGGTTGATCACCTCCGACCCCCAGGCCGCCCGGCGGCTGGCCGCCGAGACCACCGGGGTCACGGTCACCGACACCGCGCCGGGGCGCCACGACCCCGCCGTCCTCGTCGTCCGCGCCGTCGTGCCCGCCCTGGACGAACTCGTACGCCGCCTCGTGCACGCGGGCATCGCGTTGCGCGAGCTCGCACCCGTGGTGTCACCGCTCGAAGCCGCCTTCCTCTCCCTCACCGGGCAGTCGGCGGACCCACCGGACCGCCCAACGCCCGAGCGGCCTTCACCGCGTCCGGGGCGGCGGACCGAACCGCAGGGGGCAGGACGATGAGCACGGCCGTCACCACCCGGTCCGCGCCCGGCGTCCCTCGGGTTTCCGTGGCGCGCGCCTACCGCTTCGAGCTGCTCAAGCTCGTGGCGCAATGGCGCATCCGCCTGCTGGTTCTGGCCTGTTGGACCGCGCCGGCGGTCTTCGTCGCCGCGGTGAGCCAGCAGAGCACGCTCCCGTCGGACACCCTCTTTGGTCGCTGGATGCTCGCCACTGGCTGGGCGGGCCCCCTGGTGGTGCTCGGCTTCGCGGGCACCTGGGCGCTCCCCCTGCTGACGTCGGTGGTCGCCGGCGACGTGTTCGCCTCGGAGGACCGGCTCGGAACCTGGCGCCACCTCCTCGTGGCGGTACGGTCACCGCATCGCATCTTCGCGGCGAAAGCGCTGGCCAGCCTC
The DNA here is from genome assembly GCF_056431605.1 of Streptomyces sp. NPDC045846. NCBI lineage: Bacteria > Bacillati > Actinomycetota > Actinomycetes > Kitasatosporales > Streptomycetaceae > Streptomyces > Streptomyces sp. NPDC045846. The sequence continues at coordinate 150,914 of NZ_JBWKKJ010000003.1, forward strand.
ACGGTGATCCTGCTGCTCGTGGCCGGTCTCGTCTGTTCCAGTACCGCCGCCGGGCTCGCCACCGTCGGCGGTCACCCGCTGGTCGGCCTCGACGGGCACGCGCTGTCCTCGTCGGACGCTGCCGCCAAGGTGCTGCTCGCCTGGCTCTGCGTCCTCGCGCCGACCCTGGCCCTCGCCGCCATCGGACTGCTCGGGTCCGTCGCCCTCGGACGCTCCCCGATGGGACTCCTGCTGCCCGCGCTGGTGGCGCTCACCACGCAGCTCGCCCAGCTGCTGCCACTGCCCACCGCGGTGCGCGCGGCCCTGCCGGGTTACGCCTTCATCGCGTGGAACGGTCTGTTCACCAGCCCGGCCCAGACCGGCCCCCTCCTCATCGCCGTGGCGGTCAGCCTGTTGTGGGCCGCGGCTGCGACCACGCTGGCCCATCTCCTGTTCGTACGCCGCGACTTCACGAACCAGGCCCACGACGGCTCGGGGCGCCGCGCGCTGACCGTCGGCGCCCTGCCCCTCGCGGGTCTCCTCGCCGTGACGGTCACCGCTCTCGCCGCGGCGCCTGCGGCCTCCGGCTCCGGCATCGACCAGGAGAAGGTGCAGCGCTCGGTCGCCACGGCCTTCGCCCACCTCTACCGCGCGCAGACCGAGCAGCTCCACCGTCCGCCCGTCACCGAGGCGCAGCTCAAGACCACCGCGGCGTGCACCAAGGGCGGGGCCGGAAGCGACGCCCACGGGCCCGGCAACGACTGGCGCTGCGTCGTCTCCTGGCACCTCCCCGACGTCGAGGCCACCGGGCAGGCCATCTACCAGCTCGACGTCGCCTCGGACGGGCGGTACGTCGCCGACGGCGACGGGCCGAAGGAAGTGAACGGCTACTTCCTGGTGCGGACCCCGAGGGGGGACGCGCCGAACCCGCTCTGGCAGTTCGACGGCAACGTCGAGCTGCTCTCCGCCACCCCGAAGGGATGACCCCATGCAGGTAACACGTCGCCGCAGGCGAGACGAGGTGCGCTCCGGCCCGCATCTTTGGCGCCTCGGCCGCCGGAGACCTCTGGCCACGGCGGGCGCCGCCGGTCTGGCCCTGGCCCTCGCGGGCACGGCCTTCGCCCAGACCCACCAGTTCGGAACCGACCACGTCGGCCAGGTCACCCCGCGTGGCCAGGTCATCTCCAGCGACCAGTACATCGCCCCGTACGGCGACCGTCTCGTCCTCAACAACGGCAAGATCATGTCGTCGTCGGTCAGCCCGGACGGCAGTCACCTCGCCGCCTCGGTCACCGACGGCGGCCTCGCGATGGCCATCGTGAACCTCAAGAGCTGGAAGGTGCAGCAGCTCGTCGGGAACAGTGCCTCGGCGGACCTGCGCATCAAGGGCAACGACGTGGGCCAGGAGGGCCCGACGTACTCCCCCGACGGCAAACAGCTGTGGCTGGGCCAGACCGACGGCTACACCAGGTTCACCGTCAATCCGGACGGCACCCTGGCCGCGCCCACGACCGTGAAGATCCCGGCGGACGGCCCCAAGCACGCCCTGGTGGGCGAGGCGGTGTTCGCCCCCGACGGCTCGACCGTGTACGCCGCGGTCAACGGGCAGAACCGGGTGGTCGCCATCAACGCGGCGACCGGCGCCGTGCAGCAGAGCTGGGCCGTCGGCAACGCGCCGCGTGACATGGTCAGGATCGGCTCCAGGCTGTACGTCAGCAACGAGGGCGGCCGCCCGGCGAAGCCCGGTGACACCACGATCAACTCGTACAACACCCCCGTGCCGGCCGACCCGGTGACGGCGGCGACCACCACCGGCACCGTCAGCGTCATCGACCTGGGCCACCCCGGCGCGGCCGTCGGGAGCATCGACGTCGGCCTGCACCCCACCGCGCTGTACGCCAAGGACCGGGCGCTGTTCGTCACCAACACGGCGACCAATGACGTATCGGTCATCGACACCGCGAAGAACAAGGTCGTCCAGACCATCTCCACCAAGCCGTGGCCGGAGGCGTCGGTCGGCTACGAGCCCGATGCCGTGGCCCTCACCCGCGACGGCCATCTGCTGGTGACGCTCGGCCGTGCCAACGCGGTCGCGGTCTACCGGTACACGAGCCCGCAGGAGCCGGTCAGCTACGTCGGCCTGCTCCCCACGGACTACTTCCCCGCCGAGATCGCCACCGTCGGCAACCAGGTGGTGGTCTCCAACACCCGCGGCATCGACGCCCGCCGGCCCGTGAACCCCGCCGGACACGGCACGCACGACACCACGTCGAGCCTGCAGCGGTTCACCCTGCCGAGCGACCGCGTCATCAAGTCCCAGACTGCGAAGGTCTTCCAGCAGAACGGCTGGACCCGCGGCGCCGTCGACAAGGCCAACGGCGCGAGCCGTGCGAAGCCGGTGCCCGTGCCGGTGCGGCTCGGCGACCCGTCGACGATCAAGCACGTGTTCCTCATCGTGAAGGAGAACCGGACCTACGACCAGGTCTACGGCGATGTGGGGAAGGGCAACGGCGACCCGTCGCTGGCCGAGTTCGGCGAGAACGTGACGCCGAACCAGCACGCGCTGGCCCAGCAGTTCGGCCTCTACGACAACACCTACGACATCGGCACGAACTCGGCCGAGGGCCACAACTGGCTGATGCAGGCCGACGATCCGGAGTACACCGAGTCATCGGCCGGTGAGTACGCGCGCAGTTACGACACCGAGGACGACGCGCTCGGCCACCAGCGCTCCGGTTTCCTGTGGACCGGGGCCCAGGCGGCGGGCAAGTCCGTGCGCGACTTCGGCGAGTTCCAGGAGTTCCTGACCAAGCCCGCGGCCGCGAGCTGGCAGAACCTGTACTGCGACTCCAAGAACATGGCGTCGACCGGACAGGACACCGCGTACCCCCTGGTCTCCTCCTCGCCGATCCCGTCGCTCAACGACGTGTCGGTGCACGGCTTCCCGAAGTTCGACACCAGCGTCCCGGACGTCTACCGGGCCGAGATCTGGAAGCGTGACTTCGCCAAGAACGGCCCGTCGGGCCTGAACATGTTCTGGCTCTCCAGCGACCACACCGGAGGCCCGGCCAACGCGCCCGCCCAGGTAGCGGACAACGACCTCGCGACCGGCCGCATCATCGACACGATCTCGCACAGCAAGTACTGGAAGGACTCCGCGATCTTCGTGGTCGAGGACGACTCCCAGGCCGGTCTCGACCACGTCGACGGCCACCGGGCCCCGATCCAGATCATCAGCCCCTGGGCCAGGCACGGCGTCGTCGACAGCCACTACTACTCGCAGATCACGCTGATCCGCACCATCGAGCAGATCCTCGGGATCCACCCGATGAACCAGAAGGACAGCGCGGCCAGCCCGATGGCCGCCGCGTTCACCGGAAAGCCAGACCTCACGCCGTTCAGCGCGCTGCCCAACCGGATCCCGCTGACCGACGGCCTCAAGACGCCGCCGCCCTGTGGCGTGGACGCCCCCGCGCCCCAGAACCCGAGGGCGGCGGCCGTGCCGGCGCCGAAGGTACCGGCGGACAAGCAGGCGCTCGCCGCTCAGTGGGACACCTGGAAGGCGCAGCAGAGGCTCACCGGCCCCAACGCGAAGCCCGACTTCGCCAACCCCGCCCAGATGAACCACTTCACCTGGTACGAGACCCACGACTGGACCCAGCCGTACCCCGGCGAGAACAAGATCTACGCACCCAAGGACGTACCCGGCGCGTACATCCCGTCGGCGGAGAACGACGGCTGACCCACCACCTGCACCAGGGGCCCCGACCGATGTCATCCGCGGCCGGGGCCCCTGTCCATGGGTGATCCACGCGCGGCCGGTCACCGGACGACGGAGCGGATCCGGGCGAGCTGCTTGCTTGTGCCCCACCGGCTGCGCCTGCTCGAAGAAGCGGGGCCCTGGCAGGGATGCCGCGTACACGCAACCCGGAACGACCTTGGGGCGTCGCCCTCTTGAACGAGGCGAGCCACAGACTCCAAAGGGAGCGCCACGCCATGGCAGACGACCGGGTCCAACTGGAACTCGACGTGGCAGCCTTCGACGCGGCGCGGTTCCAGGGGTACCTGGACCGTTGCCAAGAGGCCGGCCTCCGCCTGGCCACGCCGGCCGAACTCGGCGACACCCCGCTTCACCGGCGCGCACTCCACGAACTCCACAAGGAGTGCTCCGCCGACACCATCTCCTGGCCATGACAGCGGGGCACCGCCGCCCGGGCCGTCCTCGCTCGGCCATGGGACCCCACTCCCTTCGTCCCTCGGCGATCCCGGGAAGATGAACCGTGCTCAACCACATTTACCGCGTCACCAAGTACGACCCCGCCGACCGCGACGAACACGGCGCCTACACCGGGTCGGAAGACGTCACCAGCGACCATGGCGAGGTGGAGGCTGCCTACCTTGGGGCGGTCGCGGCGTTCGCCAGGGAGAGCGGTGTCGATCACCTCGTCGTACGGGAACCGCAAGTCCCCTCACTCGCCCACTTCGGCGTCGAGCCTCCGGCGAACGGGTTTGGACTGCACGGCCTCTTCCGCTCCGACCTCGCCGATTTCCACGACGGGGCCGTAGTGCCCGTCGGCATCGGGCTGGAGCTGGTGCGGGCCATGCTGCGCGACAACGGCGCCTGGTGCAGGCTCGAAGTCGAGGACGCCTTCGCCGTCCACGTGGGGTGGGACCAGTATCTCTACGTCAGCAGCGCCCGGCCCTGCGCGGAAGCAGTCGCCCAGGCCGGCGCACTCGGGCTGTTCACAGAACCCCTGGACGCCTCGCCCTACCGCTTCGAGGACGAGGAGGAGGGCATCCAGCGACCCGGCGACGAGGACTTCTGGACTTGCCTGCGCCAGGCTGTCGACGAAGGGCTCGCCGGTCTCGTCGAAGAGACGTACGTCGAGGGCGCCACACGATGGCACCTCCTCAGCGACGGCGCCCTCGCAGCGGTCCGCGCCGAACTGGCGCCCAGGGCCCGCCTGGAGGTCTGGCCACCCCTGTCCCGCGACGTCGAAGCCGTGCTGCGGGCGCTTCCCTCCGAAGGCCTCGTCGAAGGCGTCTGGCAGGACGAAGGCGGCCGCATCCACAGCGCCATCGTCGACGAGGACGACCTCCCGGCTCTGACCGCCCGGATGTCGAGGGCCCAGGCAGCCGCGCTCCTGTCCGTCTACGCCGACGAGCGCGTGCCGCTCTTCACCGCCGTCATGCCCGACAGCGACGGAATCCTGCGGGCACGCTGGCGGACCCGTCCCACCCCGAGCGACCGCCATTGGGCCCTCCGACACCGAAGGGCCCGAAGTCACTGAGAGTTGGACACCCTGGCTGCCGATCCCTGGCCCTGGACGCCCGGGGTGGCCGCCCGTCGCGGCACAGGTGGCGGCCACGGCCTCCTGAGCCGCCCCGTGGCCCCTTCGTGCGGTCAGGCTCCGCACATCTCCTTGAACCACCAACTTCCCTTGACACGTGTGGAGTTGATCCATCCAGTGCCGACGCACACGTGCCGGTGTTCGCACAAGCTCCCGGAGCGCGCCATGCCGGGGCTGCTCTCAGCCGCAGCCGCGCCAAACGGTTGTTCCCCTCCTGGGAACGCCGGTACAGATGTGCGCGACCAGTCGGTACAAGGAGGGGAAAATCATGAAGAAGACCATGGGGAAGGCAGTTGGGGTCGTCCTGGGGCTCGCGCTGGCGGGCACCCTGGGAGCCACGGGGGTGGCCGAGGCCCAGACTCAGCCGGTCCCGGCTCCGGCCGCGGCCCCTGCCGTCAGCCAGGCGGGCGCGGCCGGTTCGACCGTCGAGGCGCCGGCCTCGGTCGTCGCGGAGCTCAAGGCCGCGACGACCAGAGCACGCGCCTCACTCGCGCCGAACGCCCGGGTGATCTGTTACGCCGCTCATGTTCAGGACATCGGCTGGCAGTCGGCGGTCTGTGACGGCAGCGTGGCGGGGACGACCGGGCAGAGCCGCCGGATGGAGGCCCTGGCGATCTCGACCAGCGGTGTCGGCGGTGTGTGCGCCGATGCCCACCTGGCCAACATCGGCTGGCAGGGCTGGGCCTGCGGCCGCGACGGCGACGTGGTGACGGTCGGCACCACCGGGCAGTCGCGGCGGATGGAAGCGCTGGGCGTCCAGGTCGGCACGGGCAGCGTGGGGGCGCAGGCACACGTGGAGGGGTACGGCTGGCTGGGCTCGGTCACCGGCAACCCGGTCTACGTGGGGACCACGGGACAGTCACGACGCATGGAGGCGGTACGCATCTGGGTGTGACGGACGGCAAATCGCCGCCGGTGCCTGACGCCTGAAGGGGGGGGTGCCCGTCGACGGACGGGCACCCCCCCTGTCGCCGTCGTCACGGCCCCCGAACCCACCGGGCCGACGCGGACCCCCATCACCACGCCTGGTCAAGAGGGGCTTGAGCCACAACGGCCATCGTGTGGTGAGATGCCACCCTCGCCACACGGGCCTCAAGTGGGGGAGAGTAGAGGGACGTTCACCTCGACCGTGCCGTCCGCGGCGAGGCCCACGACGCATCGCGTACGACAACGAGCGCCGCCAGGGGTGGCTGCCGGAAGGAGCTCCGCCGTGTCCCAGCCCTCCAGTGACCAGCCGCCGCGGGACGGCGCGGAAGGCGGACCGTCGCAGCCGCCCCCGGCCCAGCCGGGCTATGGCTTTCCCCCCACTCCCGGCTATGGGCCACCTCCTGGAGGCTCGTATCCGCAGGCGCAGGGGGGAGCCTTCGGGCCTCCCGGGCAGCCGACCGTGCCGCAGCATCCGGCGAGCGGGAGCCCGTTCAAAACCCCCGGGCCGCCGGACCGCGAGAAGAGACGCACCGTCATCGTCGCGATCTACGCCGCGACGGCCGTGCTGGTCGCCGCGGTGGTCACGGGCGCGCTGGTCCTGCGGCACGACAGGAACAGCGGCGACAGAGCGGACGCGAAGCCCAGTCCCTCCTCCCCCGCTCCCTCGGCCTCCCCTTCCGGCTCCTCCGGGCCGGGCGCGGTGAAGCCGATCATCGCGGGCTGGAAGGTGGTGGTGAACCCCGCTCACGGCACGGCCTTCGACGTCCCGCCGGAGTGGGAGGTGGAGGCGCCCACCGTCTTCAGCGGCTACTCGGAGCGAGGAAACCCGGACAAGGCTCTCATCGGACACACGGCCCCCGCCTTCTACAAGTCCCAGTGGTGCCGCATCGACGCGGACGGCGACGGCAAGATCGACGACTTCGCGCTGGCCTCGACCGGCACCAAAGGAGCGGACGGCGCGAAGAGCACCGACGAGGTCGCCGAGAAGTCCGCACCGACCTGGGTGTACGCCGCCTACACACAACCGGACAAGACCGTCGTCAAGTGGGACAAGCCCGTGAAGTACACGACCAAGGCGGGCGTGGAGGGCAGTTACGTCAGGGCGCACTCCGAAGGCGCAAAGAAGCCCAACAAGTGCTCCGGCGACGGCCAGGCGATCGTGTTCGGCTTCAAGAACTCCAAGGGTGACTTCGTCGCCTGGGACTTCTACGGAAGGACGGGTGTGCCCGGCGCCATCGGCGACGACGTCATCATGCGGGTCCTCAGCACCGTCCGGCTGTCCGGAGCCCCCACCGAGCAGCCGCAGTCGTGACGTGATGGCGAGCGGGCCGCGACTGACGGCGAAGAACAGGCACGTAGCACCTCCGGAGGGAACACCGCTGTGACGCAGCCACCCGAACCCCAGCCACGCGGTGATCAGTCCGCGCACAAGCCGGTACCGGGCAACCCGTACGCCCAGCCGGACGGCGCATCGCCCGGCGCCGGTTACGGCTACCCGGGGCAGCCTCCGGCTTCCGGCGGCACCCCCTATCCGGTCCTGCCTCCCTATCCGGGCGGCTACGGCGGCGCGGGACAACCCCCTGCGGCACCCCCGCCGTCCCCGCCCGGCGACGGCCGGAGCCCCTTTCGAGGCCGCCGCGCCCTACTGCTCTCCGCGCTGATCGCGGTCCTGCTCCTGGTGGGAGGCGGCGTGTACGTATGGGCCGGGAAAACGGGCGGCGAGAAGCCGAGTGCGAAGAGCACGGCTTCCGGGCCCTCCTCCTCCCCCTCCGTCGACAAGGGCGACGGGAAGGGCCCCGGGGGCGGCAACGACGCGTACGACTTCAACGCCGACATGAAGCCGGGCGAGGCGCGCGTCTGGGTGCGCGAGAACGACACCCGACTGACCAAGGAAGGCGCGCTGCAATACGGGCCGTGGCGGGCCGGTGACGTCGTCGCCAAAGCGATGTACAAGGAAATCACCGGCTACGCCGTCGCCGACGGTGCGCAGAAGTGGAGCACCTCCTTCGAGACGCCGGTCTGCGGCGCGGCGCACCTCCCCTCCAGCAGCGGCAAGGCCGTCATCGCGACGCTGGAGAACAACACCAAGACCGCCCACTGCACCTACCTCCAGCAGATCGACCTCGCCACGGGCAAGGTCGGCTGGAAGGTGACGGTTCCGCAGGAGTCGTCGTACGACACCACCAATGAATTCACCATCGCCCTCTCCGGCGACACGGTCGTGGTCCACCACGGCGCCTACGCGAGCGGATTCTCGGTCACCGACGGCAGCAAGCGGTTCGGGTCGTGGAAGACCGCGGGCTGCAGCCCGTACGACATCGGCGGCGGCGCCAAATTGATCAGCGTGGGCCTGTGCACCGGCGACGACATCAACAAGATGCAGAGCCTGGTCGAGGAGCTCGACCCGGCGACAGGCAAGTCCAAGTGGAACTACAAGTACCAGCAGGGCTGGAACGTCACCGCGGTCCTCTCGTCGGACCCGGTGGTCGTGGCCGCCGACAACAGGGACAAGAAGACGTGGAACCTCACGGCGTTCGCCCCGGACGGCAAGGTCCGCTGGCAGGTGGAGCCGAACTTCAAGGTCATGAGCGGGTGCAACGGCCACGACAGCCAGGGCCTTGACGGGTGCACCGCCGCGGCGGCCGACTCCGGCACCCTGTATCTGGGAACCCAGGGCTCGGGCGGGGCCATCAGCAGCTACCCGGAGACCAATGAGGTCGTCGCGATCGACCTCGGCAACGGCAAGGAGAAGTGGCGCACCAAGGACCCCAAGGGCCGGGCCATGCGCCCCCAGGCCGTCGAGGGCGGAAAGCTCGTGGCGTACGTGCACCCGGGCAGGGTCCAGGACGCGGCCGCCGTGGTCGCCTTCGCTCCGACGGGCGGAGCCCCCCAGGTGGTGCTGCAGAGTCCGGAAGCGGCGATCGGCGGCGAACGCGCCTTCTACCTCAACCCGCACATGCTCTGGTCAGGCGGACGGTTCTTCATGCTCAGCGGCCGGGTGCAGAGCCCGTCCGACAAGGGCAAGGACCACGCGCTCCTCTCCTTCGGCAAGTGAACGGTGCTGCCGGGGCTCCTCCCGCCCCGGCGCACCAGCCCCCGCGCCCTCAACGGGAGTAAACAGCGAGGCCGTTGGGGACAGGGCGCTCCGCACCGTGGTCGAGGCGGTTGCGCACGACGATGCGGCCGGTGTGGTCCCGGGTGGCCAGAGTGGCCGACGCGCCCCCGTCCAGATAGGTCCCTTCGTCGCACCCGAGGGCAGCGAGGAGGTGGGCGAGTTCGCTCACGGTCAGGCCGCTGGAGGTTCCCTCCCTGCCGTCCGTGGACAGCAGCCGCATGATCCGTCCTCCCGCCGCGATCCCGACGGCTGAACGGGGCTCCGCGACCGCCTTGTCCAGCCCGGGCAGGGCTCTGCGGTGCTGGACGATGCGATGGGAGCCCAGCGCGGAGGCCAGCGGGACGCGACTGGTGGAGGAAAAGCGGTAGTCCAGCCGCACCGCCGTCCCCGGCGTGAGCGCGCGCAGGGCGTCCGCCCCGGCCTCGCGCCCCAGCAGGACGACGGTACCCGCGGGAATGCGCCCCGACCCGGGTGTCCGCGCGACCGAGCGGACGATGCCGTGCCGGAGGGTGACCTCGTAGGTGTTGGGGGTGCAGGGCGCGGCCCGGTTGCCGTCGGTGCCGCAGGCGGCGCGGGCACGGGAGGCCTCGCCCCAGCTCGGGGTGAAGACCCCGATCGAACCGACGGGCAGGGCGTACTGGTTGAGGCCGCGCAAGGGCAGCACGGAGTGTGCGGTGCGGATGTGGCCCTGAAGTGTCAGGCGCGCGGTGTGGCCGAGCCCATCGGTTCCGATGCCGACCACGTCCTGGGTGGAGCCCCCGACGGGCAGTGGCCAGCCGAACCGCTGCCCGTCGGGGACCGCGCCCTTCAACGGCCTCCCGGCCAGCACGGCGGGGCCGGAGGTCGCGCCGGTCGCCTGCACACCGGGATGCTGCGACTCCTCGATGTCGAAGAAGTCTCCGTTGATCGCCGCCACGGCACCCTGCTCCGCTGCCATCGCGGACACCTTCTGGCGCACGGCCACACCGCCCGGATACAACAGTCCGGCCCGCGTTCCGCGCCGGCCCAGATCCACCGTCACCACGTGCACCCGGGCGCTTCCATGGGACGTGCGTACGGTGAACGCCCGGTACCCGACCCCGGGGGCGACCACCTCCGAAAACTCCTGGACGCCCGCCCGGCCGCCCGCCGGGGCCGCGGCGGAGGCCGGTGTCCCCGACGGCACGAGAGTCGCGACGACGAACCCAAGCACTGCAACAGCACGCTTGAACCTCAGCACTCCGCCACCATGCCCCACGCCACGCCCTGCCCACTGCGGCACTTCCGGCCATCCACCGACAACGCCCCGAAAGGAGCCACCCCTTGAGGCTCCGGGCACTGCCCCGGCCGGGACCCCGCGGCCGCGCCTGCCCCGGACGGGGTGCGGCGGCCAACCGGCTGTTCGCCCGGCCCCGCTGTGGGCCGATCAGGTGGAGGCCGCCGGGTTCGGCGCAGTTGTCGCCGCGGTGGGGCAGACGTCGTACGGGTGTGGCGGATGGTCCGCGCGCACGGTGGGCGACGGGAGTTGCGTGTGGTGGATGTCGGCGGAATCGGTGGATGTGCGAGGGGCCGTGCTGCCGATTTCTGGTTCGTACTGGGGGCGGGACTGAAGGAACGGCCCCTGACGGGCCGCCTCGCGGAGGCGTTCTCCGCGGAGTTCGGCGACCGCTGCGCGGTGGTGTGCAGCGAGGATCTCCTCATGGCCGTACGCGGTGGCCGTCTCGCGCTGTGCGACCTGGACGGCCGTGAACTGGCCGCACCGAAGGTCGCGTACGCCCGGGTGTGGACGCCGACGGTGGGCACCGACCGTGAGATCACCCTGCTGCGGCACCTGGAGGCGATGGGAACCGCCTTGGTGAATCCGGTGGACGCGATGCTGGCGTGTCTGAACAAGTTCTGGCATCTGCAGCAGCTCGCGAGCGCGGGCCTGCCGGTGCCCGACACCTGGACGTACGCCGATGCTCCGCTGAACGGCGCGATCGGGGCCGGAGTCCCGCAGCCGTGTGTCGTGAAGGCCGTGCGCGGGCACCGCGGCGAGCAGGTGTTCCTGGCTCCCGACGCGGCGATGCTGCACGGCATCCAGGGAAGCCTCTGCCAGGACAGTCCGTTCCTGTTCCAGGAGTACCTGGAGTACTCGCACGGGCGCGACCTGCGGGTGATCGTGGTCGACGGCCGTGCGGTGGCGGCGCAGGTCCGCACGGCACAGGACGGGGAGTTCCGCTCCAACCTGGCGCTTGGCGGGACCGCCCGGGTGTGCACGGGCCGTTATCCGGAGGGCGAGGCCCTCGCCGTGCGGGCGGCGGAGGTCCTGGGGCTGGGCGTGGCGGGCGTCGATCTGCTGTTCACGCCGGGCGGCGGCTTCACCCTGTGCGAGGTCAACGCCAACGTCGGCTGGCGCACCGCCATGCCGACCGTCACCCCCGCGGTCGTGGCGGCCTGCCGGGCCCGCCTGCGTGCTGCTGCCCCGATCGCGGCCGCCGTCTGGTGAGCACCGACGCGTCGTCGGCCAGGAGATGGCCCCTGCTTGCGCGGACCCGCCCGTCGCGCCGCTGGCCCCTGCTCAAAAGCCCCAACTTCCGCCTCTTCGCCCTCGGCCAGACGGCCTCCAACACCGGCACCTGGATACAGAAGGTGGCCCAGGACTGGCTGGCGCTGGAGTTGTCGCACGGTGACGCCACCGTGCTCGGCATCACCACCGCCCTGCAGTTCCTGCCCCTGTTGCTCCTGGGCCCGTACGGCGGCGTCCTGGTGGACCGGTATTCCAGACGGTGGACCTTGATGGCGACCCAGGCCGTGATGGCCGTGGTCGCGCTGGTTCCGGCGGTGCTCGTGGTGACGGGCACCATCGGTCTCGGAGCGCTGTACGGCCTGGCGCTGGCATTCGGGCTGACGATGGTCGTGGAGAAGCCCGCCCTTCAGGCCTTCATCGCCGAGTCCGTCGCGCCCGGCCAACTGGTCAGTGCCCTGGCCTTCAACAGCGCGGTCCTCAATCTGGCGCGCATGGCCGGTCCCACGCTGGCGGGGCCCCTCATCGTGGTGTTCGGTCCCACGCCCGCCTTCATGGCCAACGCCGCGTCGTACCTCGCGGTGATCGTATGCCTGCTGCTCATAGATCCCGGCTCCCTGAATCCGGCCCCGCCCGCGGCGCGCGCGGCCGGCCAGGTGCGGGCGGGACTGCGGTATGTGAACGAGCACCCCGACCTCGCGCGGACCCTCGTGCTGGTCGCGATCGTCGCCGCGTTCGGTATGAACTTCCAGATCACGACGGCTCTGATGACCACCCAGGTGTACCGGGCCCCGGCCGCCGCGTTCGGCATCGGCAACGCGGCACTCGCCGCCGGGTCCGTGATCGGTTCCCTGCTCGCCGTGCGCTGTCAGCGGCCCAGCGGCGACCAGATGACGGCAGCGGCCACCGTCTTCGGCGTCCTGGAGGCAGTCAGCAGCCTGATGCCCAGTCACCTCGCCTTCCTGCTGATGCTGGTTCCGACGGGCACCGCGCTGCTCGTGTTCCTCACCGTCGCCAAGGCCCGCCTCCAGCTCGGGGTCGGCGACGGCATGCGAGGGCGGGTGATGAGCCTCTACATGCTGGCCTCCCTCGGCACCACGCCGCTGGTCGCCCCGTGCATCGGCCTGCTCGTCCACACCGCGGGTCCTCAGGCCGCTCTGGTGCTCGGCGGAACGGTGTCGGCCGCCGCGGCCGTCACCGTCAGCCTGCTGCACCGGCGGCCGTCCGCCCTCTCGACCGGCCGCACCACCGTCACCGCCCCCGGGCACTGACTCAGCCGGGGCGGGCAGGACGCGGCCGCAGCCCCGGCTTCACCAGCCACGCACCACTCCAACGCCTTCGAGAGGGCACACCGCGCCCCGTCAGGTACTGACGGCCTGCCACGAGTCACGGAGCCACTTCGCGCAGTCCGGCGAGCGCAGGAGGTCCGAGTGGCCGCCCGGGAAGGTGCGTTGGGCGAAGGGGCCGGTGGTGACGTGGTGCCACTCGGCGATCGTGTCATCCGTGGTCAGGGGGTCCTCGGCGCCGCGGGCGGCCAGGACCGGGCAGTGCAGGGCAGCCACCTCGGCGGGATCGAACTCGCCGAGCAGGGCCAGGTCCTGCGCCGTCGTCTCCGCGACGAGGTCGCGCCACTCCTCCGAGGGCGCCTCGGCGAGCATGCCGGGATCGACCCGGGTGAGATACGCGGCCGCCTCCGCCGGGCTGCCCGCCGCTCCGTCCGGCAGCTCAAGCCGACCGGGGGCGGCGGCACCGGCGACCACCAGCGATGCGACGTCCACCCCGGCCTCCCACAGGCGCGCCGCGGTGGCGCACGCCACGTAGGCGCCGTAACTGTGCCCGAACAGCAGCGGCGGTTCGGCGGCGCGCTGGACGATCTGGTCGGCGCAGGCTCCGACCACCGCGTCGAACGAGGCGGCGGGCACGCCGAAGCCCCGGCCGTGCCGCCCCGGATAGCCCACCAGCCAGGACGTTGGTCCCAGCGCCTGGGTGAGCGGCCGGAACTCGCCGCCGAAGGAGCCCGCTCCGGGAAAGAACACGCTGTCGGTCATGACGTCCTCCCTGACTTTGTCGGCGTCCCAACTGGCCCGTGCGGCACGCGAGATGTGAGGGCGGCTCACCTCGTGGGTTCGTCCGTCCGCACACGTTCGCGCTCCGGCGCCGCCGTCGACCGCCGTCGAGCCAGGACCGCGGTCACCGCCAGGACGACGGCGAACAGGGCCCAGCACGTCCACATGGGCGGCCCCGCGAGCACGGTGACCGCGACCACGGTGACCGCGCACAGCGCCGCGACGGCGCGGGGCGGCCCCTGCCCGGCCAGCTTCGTGTACGAGGCCGCGCCCAGGCCGTACAGCACGAAGTAGATCCCGCCGGACAGGACGAAGAGCAGCTGGAACGACATGACGCCGGTCGAGCCGAGCACCGCGATCAGCGTCAGGACACCGCCGGCCGCCAGTACGGCCGTGACCGGGTTGCCGTCCCTTTCCCGCACGCGGGCCAGCGGCGCGGGAAGATAGCCACTGCGTGCCATGCCGAACACCAGCCGGGACAGGGCCAGGACGGAGGCGCACACGTTCGCGGTGATGGCGGCGACGACCAGGGCCAGCGTGACCGGCCGGCCGAGGTCGCCGAGCGAACGCTCCGCGAGCCTCAGCAGGGGAGCCTGGTCCAGTGCCCCGTCGCCGGGGTCCACCGCGCTGAACAGGCCGAGCAGCACGAGCCCGTACAGGGCGACCACGATCGCGTACGAGGCCGCGAAGATGCGTGGGATGGCGTCCGGGCGCTTGTGCTCCTCGAAGGTGAAGGCCACGGTCTCCCAGCCGGTGAAGGCGACGTAGACGGCGGTGAGCACGCTGCCCAGTTCGCCCAGCGGGGGCACCGCGGTGCTCGGTGCCCGCACGCCGTGGACGCCGAGGGCGAGCAGCGCGGTGCAGGTGACCAGGATGAACAGGGCCAGCACCAGGCCCACTTGGACCTTGCCCGAGATGTTCGTGCCCAGGCAGCCGATCAGGGTTGCGGCCGCGAGCACGGCGACCGGGAACACCCAGGCCAGGCTCGGGATGCCGGAGAACTCCGCCACATAGCGCCCGCCGGTGATGGCGGTCGCCGGGATGCCTGCGACCAGGGCGAGTGTGGCCAGCAGCCCGGCGGAGCGCCCCGCGGGCCGCCCGAAGGCGACCTCGGAGTAGTGGGCGACTCCGGACGCGGAGGGGTAGCGCCGACCGAGCCAGGCGTAGCAGTACAGCAGCGGGATGACCGACACCGCCGCGACGGCCCAGGGCATCCAGGCCGAGCGGTCCAGCTGGTGGTAGCTGGTGCCGGGCAGGATCATCATGCCGCTGCCCAGGATCGTGGAGAGCGCCAGGAACGTGCCGACGGCGCCGCCCAGTGACTTCTGCAGTCCGCTCACGCCTGGCCCTCCTCTGACGGGGTGGTGGTGGCCAGGAGATCGTCGAGGGCGCGCTCCAGCACCGCGGCCCCGGCGCTGTCCAGGCTGTGCCCGCCGGGCGCGAGGGTCAGGTGGAGATCGCCGCTCACACGGTCGCGCCAGGCGGCGCAGCGTTCGGGCGGGATGAACCGGTCGTCGCGCCCGGACAGCACGTGGAGCCGCTCGGGACGGGGGTCGTGGGAGGCGATCCACTCGGCGAGACGGTCGGCCACGACCGCGTCCGCGCGCAGTCCGTGGGCGATCTCCGCCAGCATGTCCTCGTCGTCGAGTAACTCCTGCGGGAAGCCGTCGTGGGCGAGAACCTGTGCGATCTCGCGGTCTTGAAGCTGTGACATCGTCGGTATGCGTCCTGATGAGTCGGGGCACGGGGTGTTGATGACCAGTACCCCGCTCGGCGGTCCGATGCGCGCGCCGGGGCCGGAGTGCAGGCAGACGGCGGACAGGCCGCCCATGGAGTGCCCGGCCAGGACGACCCGGCCTCCCGGCGTCCCGTCCGCTGCCCGCCGGATCTCCGTCACCGTACGGGCCCGCCAGCGGCCGGAGTCGAAGTCGTCCACGGAGTCGGCGTTCGACAGGGCCAGCGGCGTCAGGCCGCGGCGGACGGCGGCGTCCCTCAGCAGCGCGAGGGTCGCGCCGCCTCCGCCCGCGGCCGGGAAGCAGACGAGGACGCCCGCCCCGGGGTGCTCGCTCACGTGCCGGCGTCCTTCGCGTCGACCACCTCCACCTGCAGCTCGGTCAGCCCGAGCATGAAGTTGGAGCGCAGGCGGCGGGGCGGGGCGAGGACCGCGAACGCCTTGTCCCACGCGGCCAGTTCCTCGATGAACGTCTGGATCTCCAGACTGGCCACGGGGGCGCCCACGCAGCGGTGGACGCCCGCCCCGAAGGCGATCTGCTTGTTCTCCGCCCGGTCGATCACGAAGGAGTCGGGGCGCTCGAAGACCTCCGCGTCGCGGTTGGCCGACATGTTCCACAGGGTGACGAAGCTGTTGGCCGGGATGAGCTGTCCGCCGATCTCGACGTCCTCCACCGTCAGGCGCTGCACATAGCTGTTGGTCGAGGTCCAGCGCAGGAACTCCTGGGTGGCCACCTCGCAGCCCACGTCGCCGTCGGCCACCTTCCGCCACTGGTCGCGCTCCTGGTCGATGGTGTGGACGGTCAGGCTCGCGGTGTGCGGGGTGGTCTCGTTCCCGCCGACGGCGACGTTCAGGCCGTTGAGCACGGCGACGTCCCGGGGCATGGTGCCGTCCGCGACACACTGCGCGAGGAAACCGATCATGTCGTCGGCCGAGCCCGCCGCCAACCGCTGCCCGATCAGCTCGTCGATGAACTCCAGAACGTCGAGCTGCGCGTCGACGAGCGCGTCGAGGGGACGGGTCCCGGCGTATGCCTCGTCGCGGTAGCCGATCATCGTGCGGGTCGCCTCAAGGAGCCCCCCGGCGTCCTGGGGGCCGATGCCGAAGAGCACCTCCAGTACGCCCTTGGGCAGTTCCGGCGCGATCACCGTGCTGAAGTCGAGCCGGTCGCCCACCGAAAGCCCGCCGAGGGCCTCGCGGATGTTGCGGCGCACCGTGCGGCCGACGCGCTCGAGCATGTCCCGGCTGAACCCGCTGGTCTTGATCGGTTTGCGGATCGCGGTGTGGGCCGGCTGGTCGGAGACGATGAGCATGCGGCCGGAGGCGGAGTCCTTCTGCGGGAGGTAGGAGCCGTCGACCATGGTGCCGTACGAGGAGCTGAGCCGGCGGTGGTCCACGTAGGCCGCGTACACGTCGGCGTGCCGGGTCAGCGCGTAGAACTCGTAGCCGTCGGCCCTGCGGTGGACCGAGACCGGATCGTTCTTGCGCAGCTCGGCCAGGTACGCCCACGGGTCGTCGTCGGCGAAGAACTCGGGCGAGTACAGCGGGCTGTCCTCAACGACCAGCATGCTCGGCTCCGATCAGTTCGGCGATGCGTGCCGGGGTCCTGCCCTCGAAGAAGACGTGGCCCGGCACCCGGACCCCGGTCCGCTCCTTCAGCAGGGCGCGGCAGTGCAGCACGGCCAGGGAGTCGACTCCGGCGGTGAAGATGTCGGCGTCGGCCGCGATGTCGCGGTCGAGCACCTCGCGCAGGCAGTCGGTGATGGCGGTCGGTGATATGTCGGTCATGATTCCTCGGCCTTGTCTGTCAGTCGGTATCGGTCCATGAGGGTGGGGAAGTCGACCTTGCCGCCGGCCTTGACCGGGTAACGGCCCACCAGGCGCACCCCGATCGCGGGAGAGAAGTCCTGCACCACCGACTCGATCCGGTCGCGGGTGCGGGGGTCCGACAGCGTGGCGGGGTCGGTCTTGACGAAGGCCACGGTGTGCCCCTCGTCCTGGGCGACCCTGCAGTCGAGTACCCGGGGCAGGGTGGCCACCCGCTGTTCCAGCGCGGCGGTGTCGACGCGCATGCCGTTCACCTTGACCTCGCCGTCCAGCCGCCCGGCGAAGACGAGATCGCCGTGGTCGTCCGTGCGCACCAGGTCCCCGGTGCGGTACGAGGGCTCCTCGGCCGCGGGGTGGAACCGGTGGGACAGCGTGCCGTCGTCGAGGTAGCCCAGGCAGACGAGCGGGCCGTGCACGACCAGCTCCTGGGCGTCTTCCGGGCCGTCCGCCGTCGCGCGCAGCGTCTGACGGCACCCGTCGAGGGGACGGCCGATGGGGATGGTGGGTGCCGCGAAGTCCTCGGGCAACCGGTAGTGGTGGGTGGCGAAGGTCGCTTCGGTCGGCCCGTACAGGTTGACGAAGCGCCCCCGCAGTCCTGCCCGCCGGGCCTGCTGGTAGGTCGACCTGCGGAACTGCTCGCCGCCGCTGAACAGCCACGGGATGGCGGCGACGCAGTCGGGGGCGACGTCGACGACGGTCGTGATGACGGCGGCCGGCAGCAGGAGGCGGCCGATGCCGTAGGTCTCCACGAGGTCGGGCCACGCGAAGATGTCGTCGTTGATGTGCGGCAGCGCCACCACCCGTCCGCCCGCCGCCACCGTGTGCCAGGTGTCGAACCACCAGCCGTCGTAGGTGGGCGTGGCGAAGCTGCCCGCCGTGAGGCGGCCGGCCACGGGCACGTCCAGGTCCCGGCAGTCGAAGAGGGCGAGCAGATTGCCGCGGGTCACCGCGACCGCCTTGCGCCGGCCGGTGCTGCCGGAGGTGAAGTTGACGGCCACGACCTCCTCGGGGATGCGCTCCCGAGGCAGCTGTGGCCCCGGCGCCGGCTCGGAGTCGACGGACGGCAAGGCTCCGGCGCGGACCGTCAGGGTGAGGTCGGGCCGCACCCGGTCGAAGTCGCCCCCGGTGAGGGTGTAGTCGTCGGCCACGGCCACGCAACCGGCCCGCCAGCTGCCCAACTGCCCGGCGAAGCAGCCGAGTTTGTCGTTCGAGCGCACGCTCACCACACGGGCGGTGCCGTGGGCGCGGACGGCCTCCTCGATCCGCGAGGCCAGCTCTCCGACCTGCGCCCAGCTGTACTCGATGCCGTCCTCGACCCACAGCGTCGACGGCGAGGCCCACTGGTCGCCGTGGATCAGGTCGTGCCATGCGTCGGTCATGACGTCAGTCCCAACTCGTCGATCACGGCGCTGATGCTGATCAGGCTCAGCCGGACGTCCCACTTGTCGGGCGTGGGGTCGGCGCCGAGGGCGTCCAGGGCGTCCGGCCGGAACACGCCGCCGGCCGCGACGAGGTCACGCCATCGCGACAGCGTCCGGTCGTCCGCCGTCTCCGCCAGCCCGTACGCCGTGAAGCCCTGCTTGGCGCGGTCGAGCACGGTGCGCGGGACGATCCCGGCGTAGGCCTTCTTCAGGCACGCCTTGCCCTCGAAGTCCGCGACCTTCTGGTCGTCGGGGACGCGCAGGCCCAGGGCGACCACGGCGTTCCCGAGGAAGGGGTAGCGGCCCTCCACCGAGTTCGCCATCAGCATCATGTCGCCGTGGTCGCCGAGCAGATGGCCGCTCAGCTGCACGTACACGTCGGCGATCGAGCGCAGTTGCATCGGGGACAGCTCGGCGGCTTCCTGCTCGTCGAAGGGGATCAGCCGGTCGCGCCAGTACTCCTGGCCGGTCAGCGCCTCCCTCGCCCGCGGGGTCAGGCACATCTCCCGCCGGCGCAGCGTCCTGGCCCGGTCGACCTCCCAGGAGAAGTCCGCCCTGCCCCAGGCCTGTTCGTTCTCGCCGTGGCCGGTGACCGGTGTTCTGCGGGCGCCGTCGAACGCGTAGGAGTCGTAGCCGTAGAACAGCTCGTCGGCTCCCTCGCCCGAGATCACGCCCTTGAGTCCGGTGCGGCTGGCCTCGCGGGCCAGCATCAGGGCCGCCACGTTGTACGTCTCGCGCTGCGGATAGCAGCAGTGGCGCACCATCTCCTCGAACCGGTCGGTCACATGGGCCGGGGTGCAGCGGATCTGGTGGTGCTCGCTGCCCACGCTGTCGGCGACCTCGCGCTGGAACCGCCCCTCGTCCAGGGCGACGTCGTCGAAGAGCACGGAGAACGTGCGGGTGGCATCCTGCCGCAGGCGGGCTGCCTCCAGGACCAGGGCGGTCGAGTCGAATCCGCCGCTCAGATAGGCGCCGATCTCCACGTCCGCGCGCAGCCGGTCCGCCACCGAACCCTGGACCGCGTCGCGGATCTCCTGCGCTCCGACGGGGCGGTCCGCCGCCTCGAACTCGCCGTAACGCCAGTACCGTACGGTCTCCGGCGCACTGGTGCCGAAGCGGACCACGCATCCGGGCGGCACGGCGCGCACCCCCTCCACGAGGGTCCGGGGGGCGACGATGTTGCCGAGTGCCAGGTACTGGTCGACCGCGCCGATGTCGAGCCGCCAGGCGCGCGGCACGCTCCGCACGAGCGGCTTCAGCTCGGAGCAGAAGTGCACGTGGCCTCCGACGACCGCGTAGAACAGCGGGCAGATGCCGAAGCGGTCCCGGCCCAGGTAGAGGGTGTTCTCGGTCCGGTCGTGGATGGCGGTGGCGAACTGCCCGTCGACCCGTTCGAGTCCGGCGGGCCCGTAGCGGGCGAACAGCTCCGGCAGCACCGCAACGTCGACCCGGTTGTCGGGGCGTGCGCCGCCCAGCAGGGCGCGCAGCTCGGCGCCGTTGTAGATCTCGCCGTTGGTCATGGCCACGTACCGGCCGCTGGCGTCCTCGGCCGGCTGCCAGCCGTCCTTCAGCGCGGTCATCCCGAGCCGGCCGAGTTTCACGGAGAGGGTGGGCGTGTTGAGGGAGTAGGTCTCGTCCGGTCCGCGGTGGACCAGCCGGGTGTGCATCGCGGCGACGACGGCCCGGTCCAAGGTCTTGTCCGGGGCGTAGGTCCCGCACAGGCCACACATCGCGTCACACGCTCCGTTCCCGTAGCCGGTCGGCGAGATCGCGCAGGTTCTCCGCCCGCAGCACGTCGCGGACCCCGGCGTCGGTCCAGCCGAGCTTCTTCAGCCCGGTCACCAGGACGACGGCCGAGGCCGAATCGCCGCCCACGTCGAAGAAGTTGTCGTCCAGCCGCGCGTCCCGCACGCCGGTGAGGCCGCGCACCAGGCGCAGCACCTGCTCGTCCGGCGAGCCCGACGCGGCCTCGGCGGTCTGTGCGCGCCGGCTCGCCCGCAAGGCGTCCCGGTCGACCTTGCCGTTCACGGTGTGGGGGAAGGCGTCGACGCGTTCGAGCACCGAGGGGATCTTGTACGGGTCGAGGAAGCCCTCCAGATGCTGCCGTACGGCGCGGGGGTCCGGATCGCCCTGGTAGTAGCAGACCAGGGTGTCGAGGTCCGAGGGGTCGCCGTCGTCGTGCGCCTCGGCCACCACCACCGCGTCGCGCACGTCGGGGTGCCGGCACACCGCGGCCTCGATCTCCCCGGGATCGAGCCGGTAGCCGCGGACCTTCACCTGCCGGTCGAGGCGTTCCACGAAGTGGAGTTGCCCGTCGCGGAGTTCGACGAGGTCGCCGGTGGGGTAGGCGTTCGTGCCGTCCGGCCCGAGGAAGGGGCGTACGCCGTCTGCCGTGAGGTATCCCGCCGTGACGCTGGGGCCGGTGACGACGAGTTCGCCGCGCCGGGCCCCGGTGGCGCCGGTGGCCGGATCCCTGATCACGTATCCGCAGTCGCCGACCACATCCCCGAGGGGCACGCCGTCGCGGCAGTCGTCCGGGTCGAGCGCGTCGCTGAGCAGATTGCACACCGTGGTCTCGGTGAGGCCGTACGCGTTGTGGAAGCTCGCCACCTTCGACCAGGTGCGGATCACCGCCGGTCGGCAGGGGCCGCCTCCG
Source organism: Streptomyces sp. NPDC045846 (assembly GCF_056431605.1). Taxonomy (NCBI): domain Bacteria; kingdom Bacillati; phylum Actinomycetota; class Actinomycetes; order Kitasatosporales; family Streptomycetaceae; genus Streptomyces; species Streptomyces sp. NPDC045846. The sequence continues at coordinate 172,473 of NZ_JBWKKJ010000003.1, forward strand.
TTGACGACGTGCTCCAGGCGCATCGCGTCGCTGGGTTCGGTCACCGTCAGGGCGAACGGGGTCGTCTTGAGGTGGGTGACGGCGAACCGTTCCAGGGTGTCGGCCAGAACGGCGCCGGGGGCCAGATGCGCCTCGTCCAGCACCACCAGGCAGCCGCCCGCGGTGAGCGTCCAGAGGATTTCGGTGACGCAGCCGTCGAAGGTCAGCCGCGCGAACTGGAGGGTCCTGCTGTCCGGGCCGACGCGGAGCCGGTCGACGTGGTCACGGATCACCGGGGCGAGCGGAGCCGTCCGGGCCAGGACGCACTTGGGCGTGCCGGTCGAACCGGAGGTGTGGATCGCGTACGCGATCTCGCCCTGCGCGAAGGGGAGTTGAGGGGGCGGTGCCGATGGGCCGTCGAGGGTGTGCCAGGCGGCCGGGACCGGGACGAACTCCGGCGAACCGTCCCCGTGCGCGTCCTGGGCCATCAGCCGCGCGCCCAGGAGACGTGTCTTGTCGGCGTTGGAGCGGTCACTGTCGCGCCGGTCGACGAAGACGAAGGGCCGTTCGGCCTTCAGGGCGCCGATCATGCCGATGACCGATGCGGTTCCCCTGCTGCCCTCAAGGGCGATGAACTCGCCCGGCGCGGTCGATTCCCGTAATCGGCGCGCGAATGCGTCGCTGCGTGCGCCGAACTCCTGGTAGGTCATGGTCGTGTCCGCGGTGCGCAGCGCGTCGTGGTCCGGGAATTCCCGGACGGCGCTATCTATCGCGTCGACCACGGATTCGCTTTCTTTCGGCATGTCACCCTCCTTCGCTGTGGACTGTGGGGCGCCGCATTTCCTGGGGGTGTGTCGCGTGCTGCCGGACCGGATGCGTCAGGGTGCCCACTCCCTCCACGACCGCCTGCACCGTGTCGCCGTCGCTGATCGGCGCGGCTCCGGGAGTTCCGGTGCAGATGACCGTGCCGGGTTCGAGGGTCCGTCCGGCGCTGAAGTACTCCACGAGACGGTCGAGCCCGAATTTCATGTCGGCCGGGGTGGCCTCGGCCACGGTCTCCCCATTGCGCACGGTCGCGATGCGGAGAGCGGCGAGGTCGTCGTCGCTGAATTCGTCCAGGGTCACCAGGACGGGGCCGACACTGCAGAACGTGTCGAATCCCTTGGCCCACGGAATGTGGCGCGGGTTCTCCCGGATGACGTCCTCGGCCGTCATGTCGAGGACCGCGGTGACGCCCGCGACCACCGAGCGCCACTGGGTGCGTTCGACGTTCTTGCAGGGCGTTTTGATGATCAGCCCCAGCTCCGCCTCCGCGGTGACGCGCCCGGACTGCCGCGGCAGTTCGATGGCGTCGCCGTTGCCGATGAGGCAGTTGGCGGGGCGCAGATAGGAGCCGGGTCCGGACCTGGGCTGCTCGGACTCCAGGTCCTCGGAATGGCGACGGTAGTTGAGTCCGGCGCCCCAGATGTCGGCTCCGGGGTCCAGGACCGTAGGCGCGCGGTCCAGCGCGGGACGCACGGGCGTGAGCCCCGCGGCCTCCCGTTCCACGGCGCCGCCCAGCTCCCGCAGGCGCGCCTCCCCCACCAGATCGCTGATCCGGGTGGCGCTCTCGTGGCCCTGGAGGTCCGACAGGGCGTACCACTGGCCCTGATGCCCCACGGCGATGCCGTCGCCGGCGGCGGACGGGTGGGACTTGGTGAATCTCATGCTGCTCTCCCAGGTCGGGTGGACCGGCACCGGGCCGGTCCGCGGATCAGGTCGCGATCTTGGTGGCGGCGGTGCGGAAGTCGTCCTTGCGCGGGCTGTGGTCGGCGATCTCGACCGCGGTCTCCATCAGCCGGGCCGGATCGGCCTGGTACTCCTCGGCCAGCTCCTCCACCAGCGGGAAGAACCCCGAGTGGATGCCGATCACCGCGCCGAGCACCTGCATGGTGCGGTCCTCGGGGATGGCGTCCATGTTGTCCCGGCAGTACGCGGCGAGCTTCGCCAGCTCCTCGTAGTCGAAGAGGTCGGACCCGAGCATCTTGACGACGCCTGCCAGCGACTCGATGGCCGCGTTGCCCGACCCGCGGCCGATGCCGTCGAGCGTGGCGTCCACGATGCTGGCTCCGGCCTGGAGGGCCGTGATGCTGTTGATGTTGGCCATGCCGAGGTTGTCGTGCCCGTGGAAGCCGACGACCGGGAAGAGCTGGCCCACCGCGCTCACGTAGGCCTGCACGTCGGCGGGGAGCATGGCGCCGTAGGAGTCGACGACGTAGACGCCCGCCACGTCGGGGGTCACCCCGTCGAGAAGCTGGACGAGCTCCCGGATGGGCGTCGCGCTCGACTTCATGAGGTTCAGGTAGACCTGCCCGCACAGCTCGGTGGCGCTCCGCAGGTAGTCGAGGTTCTCGGAGACCCGGTCCGGCTCCATGCCCACCCGGATGAAGGACATCCCGCGGTCGCTCAGCTCCGCGACGGTCTCCAGGCGGGTGAACTCGGGCTGGGCGAACATGCCCCAGGGCTTGTCGGGCAGGGTGGTCCGGGCTATCTCGGCCCACTGGTAGTGGTCGATGTTGCACGCCTTGATGCCCTTGCGTTCGGCCTCCAGGCCGATCCCGTGGCCCACTTCCACCTTGGCCACGGGAATGTCGTTCAAGCGGGTCAGCAGATTCGTCACGAACTGTTCGTCGAGCTGGAAGTCGACGGCGTAGGAACCGTCGCGCAGCGTGCAGTCGAGCAGGTCGATCGTCGGCGCTTCTTTGAGCCGATCGTCCAATAAGGACATGGAGTTGCTCCTCGTTGATGGCAGTAGGTATGACGCCCGGAAGTGGCATGGGACATCCGGGACTTGAACGAACGCTTCAGTGGGTTCAAGGAATACGGGGAGGGCGAGCGTCGCCCTGGTCCCCTGGCCTGAACATCAGGCATTCCCCACTGACCGCCCCCAGGTTCTGTCGGACCTGTCGCGCAATCGGTGTGGAGGCCGGCTCGGTCATCGGCCGACTCGTATGTAGAGGTACGCGTTCCCAGCCATAGGAGCCGTATACACCGCTACGTTCTTTGGCTGGATCGGACGCCGGTGGTCGGCGAGAAGCCTGCGCCCTTCTTGTGGAGGTACAGCGGAGGACCGACCTCCTCACGGGGCGTCCGGACTGGTGGTGGCTCCGCCACGGCACTGGCCACCGATCCGGCGGACGGCCCCGCCGCATCCACGATGTGGACAACTTCCGTCGCCAGGCGGTCAGTTCAGGTCGAGGTGCCGCCAGAGACCGGTCCCCTCTTGACGCATCTGCCGCTGGGATACTCACCATCCGTGCCGGTTCCGGAGCGGGTATCGGCCCTCCGCGCGGCCTGCCGAACCCCGCACCTCGCTGGTGAACGGCGGGAGGCTGCCCGGACCACCGCGATCCGAGGGGATCAGGCGCGCACGTGCAGGCCGAAGCCGCTGCGGCCGGGCGCCTCCCGTCCCTCGCGCAGGCGTGCGGCGGGCATCTCGTAGTCACCGCCGTTCTGGCTGCGGTACGGGACGGGGACGGTGTCTTCGAGGGTCAGCAGCCTCTTCTTCCACTCCTCGCTCGCGTCCGCGAAGACCTCGGGCGACATCCGGTCCGCGCGATACAGGACGAACGGAGGCAGCACCTCCAGACCCGGGTAGTAGAGGATGCCGTGCTGAATCGGGTACAGCAGGTCGTCGATGGGGCCGTTGATGCCGCGGTCGGAGTAGTGCGCCTGCGGGCCGCCGACGGTCACCGACACCATGGCGCGCTTGCCCTGGAGCGTCCCCTCACCGAAGCGGTCCCCGTACCGGGTGGCGCTGTGTTCACCCACGCCGTAGCCGAAGCCGTGGGTGAACACGCGATCCACCCAGCCCTTGAGGATCGCGGGCATCGTGTACCACCACAGCGGGAACTGGAGAATCACGGTGTCGGCCCACCGCAGCTTCTCCTGTTCGGCCCGGATGTCGGCGCTGAGCGCACCGCTCTCGTAGGCACGCCCGGAATCGTGGACCGTATGGAGCGGGTCCGAGGCGGCGGCGCCGAAGTCGTCGGCATCGACGGTCGCCTTCCAGCGCATCGCGTACAGGTCGCTGACCCGCACCTCGTGCCCCGCGTCCGTCAGCGTGTCCACCGCGATGTCGGTGAGCGCCCCGTTCAGGGACCGCCGCTCGGGGTGGGCGTGGACGATGAAGACCTTCATCTGTGCTCCTCAAATCGGTGTGGATGCGATCCTCGCCGGAACCGGCGGCGCCATTCAGGGGCGCCTCCTCCGTAGGTCCGGCCTTCCTGGTACTGCCAGGGCCACCCATCCGCGCGGCTCGCACGCGGATACTGGAGCAATGGACGATCTTGCTGACTTTCTGCGCACCCGGCGGTCCCGCGTCCTGCCCGAGACCGTCGGCATCCCGGCCGATGCGCGCCGCCGTGTGAGCGGGTTGCGGCGTGAGGAGGTCGCGCACCTGTTGGGAGTGAGCGTCGACTACTACGTACGCCTGGAACAGGGGCGGGCGCGCCAGCCTTCGGCCCAGGTCCTCGACGCCCTCGCGCGGACTCTCGGTCTGGACGAAGTGGAACGCGAGCATCTGCACCGGCTGGCCCACCGGCCCGCCCAGGCGGCGCGCCGTCCGTCCACGGCACGGCCGCGCCCCGAACTGCTGCGGGTCCTCGACCTCGTGGCCGACGCTCCCGCCTTCCTCATCGACCACCGGCTGACGGTGCTGGGCGCGAACCGGCTCGCGGACCTGCTGTACGGGCGTCGCGCCGAGGGGCTGAACCTCGCCCGGCACATCTTCCTGACCGAGGAGGGACACGCCCTGTTCGCCGACTGGGAGGCCTGCACCCTCGACACCGTCGGCCATCTGCGCCTGTCCGCGGGCCGCCACCCCGACGACCCCGAACTGGCCTCCCTGATCGGCGAGCTGGCCATGCGCAGCGAACGCTTCCGCCGCCTGTGGGCGCGTGCCGATGTCCGTACCCGCACGCACGGCACCAAGGTGTACAACCACGCTGCGGTCGGCCGCCTGGAACTGCATCAGGAGAACTTCGCTCTGCCGGGCACGACGGGCACGGAACTGATCGTGCAGTCCGCCGCCCCCGGCACCACCGCCCACGACAATCTGCGTCTGCTGGCCAGCCTGGGCGCCCCCGACGCGCCCTCCCCCACGAGCCCGCGCCACCAGCCGCGAAACACCGGTGACCCGGCGGCCACGAACCCGCCGTCCTGACACCGTGTTCGGTTTCCGCAGCCTAACGGAACGTCAAACTAGCTGAGAGGGACAGTGGTTGAGCCTCAAAGCAGATCCGTCAGCGCATCGGCCAGCGCGCTCACCGTCTGCGGTGAGTGGGGCGGCAGGAGCTGGATGACGGCCAGATCCAGGCCCTCGTCCGCCAGCGCCCGCAGGCGGCTTCTCAGGGCATCGGGGCGGCCGGCGCCGCCCGGGCGGTAGCCGGGGCCCAGCCGGACGTGGGCGGACAGCGTGATGTCCGCCGGGTCGCGCCCGAGCGCGCGGCAGTGCCCGAAGAGCACGTCGCGTTTGCGGGCGAACTCGGCCGGGTCGTCCTCGCCGAAGTTCCAGTGCTGCGCGTAGCGCGCGGCGGTGCGCAGGGTGCGGTGCTCACCTGCCCCGCCCACGCAGAGGGGTGGATGCGGGCGCTGGGGTCCCTTGGGTTCGTGGCGGGCGCGTGTCAGGCGGTAGTGGGTGCCGTTGAAGGAGAACGTCTCCTGGGACATGAGTCCGGTCAGCACCGCGCAGGTCTCCTCCAGCCGTTCACTGCGTTCCCGGGGTGCACCGAGCCGGATGCCGTGGGAGTCGGCTTCCTCGTGGTTCCAGCCGGCGCCCAGCCCGAGTTCCAGCCGCCCGCCGGAGACGATGTCCAGGGTCGTGGCCATCTTGGCGAGGACCGCGGGGTGCCGGAAGTGGGTGCCGGTCACCAGGATGCCGAGCCGCAGCCGGGCAGTGGCCTGCGCCAGGGCGGAGAGCGCCGTCCATCCCTCCAGGCACGGCCCCGAGGCGTCGCCGAGTACCGGCACCAGGTGGTCGTAGAGCCAGCCGGACTCGAAGACGTCAAGTGCGTCCGCCTGCCGCCACACGGCCAGCAGATCGGCCCACGTGGTGTGCTCCTGCGGTGTCTCGAAGGCGAAACGCATCGTTCGTCGTCCCTCCGGAATCCCGGGGATCGATGGCCGTCCACGCGAGGACGAACACGGTGATGCGCAAAGGCCCTGACCGTACTGGAAGTTCGCCAATTAGAGGGATTCTAAGGGAGACGCCCGGACCCTACCCTGGCTATGGAGAAGGAACCCCTGACCGCGGCCTGAACCTGCTTCCCTGATGCGGGCCTCCTGACGATCCTCAGCACCCCCCGGCGCGAGCGAGAACGCCGCTGAGGCCACCGGCACTTCGGCACCGGGCGGCTGTCGCGCCGAGTAGCTTTCCGCCAACTGCCCGACGCCCGTGGCCGGATGCATTCGGCCACCTACATATGAGGAATGCAATGCCGCATATTTCCCGAGAGCGGATCATCGGCCTTCCACGCACCGAGATCGCCGGGATCGACGCCGGTGGCACCAAGACACACATGCGGTTCCTGGATCCGGACACCGGAGAGATCAGGCACGTCCAGGCGCGGTCCGCCGACTACGACTCTCTGGAGCACCTCTTCTACGGATGCTTCGACATGGCGGGCTGTCTGCCGCGCTCCCTGGTCGCGGGCGTGGCCGGGCGGCCCGGGCGCGACGGTGACGTCAGGATCACCAACCACCCCCAGTGGCCGACCTTCCGGCGTCGCGCCTTCGCGGCGGACCTGGGCATGGAACTGGTCACCATCAACGACATGGTGGCCACGACGGCCGGGGTCGCCGACCTCGACGAGTCCGACTGGGTCGCCCTGACGCCGCAGGTCGCACCCCATCCCGGCCCCGCCCTGCTGGCCGTGTCGGTCGGCACCGGCGTCGGCAGCGCGTCGGTGGACAGGACGGGCCAGGCCCGCCCCGCCGAGTCGGGCCACGTGGCCTGGCAGCCGGTGACCGTCCTGGAGGAGGACTACCTCCGCTCGTTGCAGCGGCTCCGGCCGGGCATCCCGATCTCGGTCGAGCTGTCCATCGGCGGACTGCGCGGAATCGACCACATGTACGACTTCATGACCACGCGCAAGAAGCCGGGCCCCTACATCCAGGAGCACGTCGACCGCTTCCGGCGCGAACACCGGGGCATCGGACCAGTGATCACCGCGGCCGCCGTGGGCGGGGACGCCTGCTGCCGCGAGATCATGCGGCTGTTCGGCGCCGTCCTGGGGCAGTTCCTCCGCAACATCGTGCTGACCTGCATGAGCGAGGGAGGTTCCGTCTGGCTGACGAGCGGGGTCCTCCAAGCGCCCGGAGTCTGCGATCTGCTCATCTCGGACACCGCCTTCCTGGAGCGCTTCGTCGCGATGGGCGCGGAACACGCGGAGCTCATGCGGGAGATCCCCCTCTATGCGGTGACGGACCGTCAGGTGGCGGTGCGAGGCGCGTTCGCGCTCACCCGCCGGGCCGCGGAGCAGGAATCCGCCGCGCTCCACTAAAGCCGACAACACTCCTGCGAAGGAGTGACCGCTGAGCTAACATCCTTGGCACGCACGGCAAGTTCGCACGTCAACGTCGTCGCTTGCTAGGAGTCCACCGCCTATGTCCCGGGTCCTCCGACACCAAAGCGCAACCTGTGACCGTCGTTTCCGAACAGGGTCTGCCGAACGTGTCGGATGACCCGACAGTTCTCCGAAGCGGTCAAGCACGAAACAACCCACCACCATCCAGCCACCACACGCCGTCCGTCCGGCACGTCTACGAACTCTTCCGCCATGACGCCGCCAACGGATTCGACGCGGTCGACGCGCGCGCCGTGAACCAGGCCGTGACCCTGCTGGCAAGGGCCAGGCGGCGCCGCGCGCGCGTCTACGTCATGGGCAACGGCGGCAGCGCGGCGACCGCCAGTCACATGGCCTGCGACCTGGCCAAGGGAATCGGCCGCACCCGGCACGAGCGGTTGCGCGCCATCGCACTCGCCGACAACACCTCGCTACTCACCGCATGGACCAATGACAACGGCAGCGCCCAGGGGTTCTCCGGCCAGTTGGACACCCTGCTCGACCCGCAGGACGTGGTGATCGCCGTCAGCGTCAGCGGGAATTCGGACAACGTCCTGGCCGGTCTTGACACGGCGCGGGAGCTCGGCGCGGCCACCATCGGACTGCTCGGCTCCGACGGCGGCCGCGCCCTGCACCGGGTCGATGTGGCCCTGCACGTGCCGAGTTGGGACTACGGCGTGGTCGAAACCGTCCACCTCGGCCTGGTGCACGCCCTGGCGAACGCCCTGCGCGGCCATCCGCTGACGGCGCCGCGGACGGTCGCCGCGGAAGCGGCCGACCTCGCCATGGGCCCTCCGCCGTGACGCCGGACCTCGCGATCGCCTCCGACCGCGGCCCCGTCGCCCTCCTCGGCTCGGGGCCGCGACCACGGATGGAACGCCGCCCCGGAAGCGTCACCTCCCTGCTCGACACCGCCGCCCGCGGACTCTCCCGGCACACCCTGTGGGTCGCACCCTCCGATGCCGAAGCCGATCGCGAGGCCCTCGGTCCCGCCGCGCAGGCGGCCATCGCCCGCCACCTGGGCTACCGCTACACCCCCGTGCCGGTCGGCGAGCGCCCCTACCGCGAGTACTACGACGACGTAGGGGTGCGCATGCTCTGGCTGGCCCTGCACGGGCTGTGGCCGGATGTCGCGGGCACGAGCGCCCCGCCGCCCGAAGCGCACACCTTCACCCGCTCCTACCAGCAGGTGAACCGGAGCGTGGCGGAACAGCTCGTGCGGCAGACCACGCCCCGGACCCCCGTGCTCGTCCAGGACTACCAACTGGCCACCACCCCCGGCTTCGTTCGCGCCACTCGGCCGAACCAGCCCATCGGGCTCTTCCTGCACACGCCGTTCAGCACTCCCGAGGAGCTGGCCCGCCTCCCCCGTCCCGTCTCCACAGCCGTCCTTGACGGCATGCTCGCCGCGAACCTGATCGGCTTCCAGTCCCCCCGCTGGGCATCCAACTTTTTTGCCTGTTGCGCGAGTTGGGGACACCGGGTGAGGCTCGGCAGACGGGAAGACGGCCTGCTCGGAGTGGTGGAGAGCAGGCGTCCGGGGGCGGCGGGCCCCGTGCGCACCACCGCCGTCCGCTGCTATCCCGTGCGCGCCGACTCGGCGCTGCTCGCCGCGAACGCCCGCAGCGCGGAGACCAGAGCATGGGAGCGCGGGCTCGGTCTGGATCCGGCGGTCCAGCACATCGTCAGGGTGGACCGGGTCGACCCGTCCAAGAACATCCTGCGCGGCCTCCACGCGTTCGAGCTCCTCCTGGAGCACGCGCCCGAACTCCGCGGCCGCGTGGCCATGACCGCCTGTCTGACGCCCTCCAGGGAACGCATCCCCGAGTACCGCGCCCACGCCGAGCGCATCCACCACATGACCGAGCACCTGAACCACCGCTTCCCCGGGTGTCTCCGCGTGCACCTGGGGCACGACGTCCCCCGGTGCGTGGCGGCGCTCAAGTCCTACGACGTGCTGCTGGTGAACCCCGTACGCGACGGCATGAACCTCGTGTCGCAGGAGGGGCCCCAGCTCAACACCCGCCACGGAGCACTGGTGCTCTCCAGCGGCGCGGGCAGCAGCGACCTGCTCGGTCACCGGGCCGAGCTCGTGCACGACCCGCGCGACGTCCACCTCACCGCGAGGGCGCTGCGCAGTGCCCTCACCTTGTCCCCCGACGAGCGCCGGCGACGTGCGGCCGGGCTGCGCGCCGCGGTGGCCGGGGGTGATCCGGTGCGCTGGCTCGCGCACCAACTCCAGGACCTGGAGCGGCTGGTGTGCCCGTCTCAGTCCGGCACACCGTCGCCGTAGTGGTCGAACACGCACACCTCCCGCCCCGTCCCCACCACCAGCCGGTTGTCGGGCGCCGCGGCCAGGGACCAGCCCGGGGCGGGAAGCACGAACCCCTCCTGGCGCTCGCGGGTGTGCAGATCCCAGAACCGTACGATCCGGTCGTCCCCGGCCGTCACCACGACCGTCCGGTTCCGCAGGCGCATGCAGGCGATGGCGTTGGTGCCGGCCCCCGCGTCGCTGAGGCGCAGGCACCTCCTGCGGTCCTTCAGGTCCCACACGAACACGCCGCCGTCGTCGTCCACACTGACCACCACCGGCCGTCCGTCGAGCGTGGCGCAGTCCAGCGCCCGCACCCAGCCCGTGTGCCCGGTGAACACCGCACAGACCCGCCCCGTCTCCAGGTCCCACAGCCGGATCGAGCCGTCGAACGACCCGGTCAGGGCCACCGGTCGGCCGTCCAGCGTGGTGCACGCCACCGTGTTGATCCCGCCGGTGTGCCCGGACAGGACGTCGCGCTCGCTGTTGTTGTGCAGGTCCCACACCCGCAGGGTGCAGTCGTCGCTGGCACTGACGGCCACGGTTCTGCCCCTTATGTGTGTGCACGCCACCGAGCTGACCCAGTCGGTGTGGCCGGTCAGGACCGCGCGCTGACGCTGGCTCATCAGGTCCCACACCCGGACCGTTCCGTCACTGGCCCCGCTGACCACCACGGGCGCATCGTCGAGCTGCGCACAGGCCACCGCCCGCACGAACCCGGTGTGCCCCTTGATGACGCCGCGCTGACGGCCGGACTCGATGTCCCAGGCGCGTACCGTGCGGTCGTCGCCGCCACTGACGGCGACGGCGCGGCCCTGCACACTCAGGGCGCTGACCGCGTTCACGCCGCCCGCGTGTCCCACCACGTCCTTCGACTTGCCCTCCACGCTGGGGTCCCACACGCACATGGTGCCGTCGCTGGCGCCGGTGACCACCGCGGTACGCCCTTCGATCTTCACACCCGCCACGGCGCGCACCCAGTGCGTGTGCCCGATCAGCACGCTCAGCTCGACCTCGCGGTGCAGATCCCAAATGTGGGCGTGACCGCTGTCGGTGCCGCACACCACCACGCTGCGGCCGTCGAGCGTCATGCACGCCACCGCCCGGACCCAGCCCATGTCACCGGAGAACAGGCACCTCTGCTCGCGGCTCCTGACGTCCCAGACGCGGACGGTGCGGTCGTCCCCACCGCTGATCACCACGGGTGAGCCGTCCAGTTCGGCGAAGGCCACCGTGTTGACCTCGCCGGAATGCCCGGTCAGCACCGCCCGCGACCCCCAGCGGCACGCGGCCCGCTCGGCCCCCGCCCGGGGAGGCAAGGGTCCGCGCGGCTCCCACAGCCGTACGCTGCCGTCGCTCCCGCCGCTGGCGACCACCGCGCTGCCGTCCACCTGTCCGCACGCCAGTGCCCGCACCGCGCCCGTGTGGCCGACCAGGCGCTGCTCCTCCCGCCCCGAGGCCACGTCCCAGAGCCGGATGGTGCGGTCGTCGCCGCCGCTCACCAGCATCAGACGATCCGCGACCACCAGCCCCGCCGCCACCCCGACTCGTCCCACGTGCCCGCTGAACACGGCGCGTTCGCTCTCGTCCCGCAGGTTCCACACCCGGGCCGTGCCGTCGCTGCTCGCGCTGAAGCCGAGCGGCTCGCCCCCGAACCAGAGGTGGTGCACGGAGTTCACTTCGGCCATGTGTCCGCGCAGCATCCCGTGCAGGTTGCCGTTGCCCAGGTCCCACAGGCGCAGCACGCCGTCCGTGTCCGCGGTGACGGCATAGGGCTGCTGGTCGAGCTCGAAGCAGTCGGCGCTCTTGACTCCGTGGGAATGGTCCACGAAGGACATCTGCAGCGCGGGATTCACCTGAGAGCCGGTCGCCCAGCGCACCCGCCAGGGCAGATCGGCGCTCAACTCCTTGGCCAGGGAGCGCACTTGGTGGCTGGCGGCGTCGAACGCCAGGATCTGGCGGCGGACCACGGGAGCGGACTGGCGATGCAGGGCGAGCGAGGCCCGGTAGATCGAACGCACCATACGGGCCTGCTCGCCGCTGACCCAGCGCAGCGCGGGTGCCAGGACCCCGGGGTCGGCGTGCACCAGGAACTCCGGGTCGGCCAGCAGGTCGTCCAGGGTGCCGGCGATCGCCGCGTGGCTGGCCAGGTGGCTGCGTATGTAGAGGTGGGCGTCGCCCCAGGAACGGCGCCCGCCGGAGAGGGGCACCTGGTCGAGCAGGGTCGTGGTGATCCGGCGGTGGACCTCCTTGTCGCGGCGGGAGTCCCGGAGGAACTCCGCGAGGGTCTCGTGGTAGAGCCGGAACACCGACCGGTCCCCCACACGCACCTCGACGATGTAGGCTCCGGCGTTTCCCAGCAGCCAGTCGATGTCCTCGTCCGAGCAGCGCAGCCCGGCCAGGACCGAAGCCAGCGCCGCCCACAGGTTGTCCCAGGGAAGGCCCTGCCCTTCCGCGTAGGCGAGCGGGGTGAGCAGGCGGCGCACCCGCCACTCGTTGGCTCCGAAACGGGACAGGTACGCGGCGAAGACGTCCTTCACCTCGTTGGGCAGTTGGCGGTGCCAGCCGGCCCGCGTCGGATCCACCTGGACCTGGCGGTTGATCAACGAGCGTGCCGTCATGTTGGCCACGAGAAAGGACTGTCCGGCGCGGGCCGCGACCCCGCGGGCCACCGCGGCGGCGAGGGTCGAGTGGCCCCGGTACGGCGAGAGGCTGTCGGGATCGTCCTCGGCCAGCAGCAGGGCCCTCACATAGTCGGCGACGTCCTCGACCCCTGCGTACGACGGCTGGTCCAGGTCGATGAGCTCGACGGCGGTGCCCAGGGCATCGATCGGGTCCCGCCGGGTGCCGATGATGAGCCGCACCTGCGCCATCGTCGACATCGGCCGCAGCAACGCCCGTGCGATCAGCGTCGCTTCGGCCTGGTCGCCGACGATGCCGGCCTCGTCCAGGGCGTCGAGGAGCACCGTGAAGCGGGCGGAGCGGTCCCGCAGGAAGCCCAGCAGATCATCCGGCGTGGTGGCCACGCAGCCCGCGGCGCGCCCCAGCTCGGCGACGACGTCGTCCAGGGTGCGGCGGCGCAGGTGCAGGTGGGTGGTGACGCAGCCGGTCGGCGGAACGGTCTCGGGGGGAGTCCGGTCATCGGCCCCCGGCGTGTCCGCGAGATACAGGAGCCGCCCCAGCAGAGCCGACTTGCCCGAGCCCGGGCCGCCGGTGACGACCCGGGCGCGCCGGTCGTGGGACGGGTTGGACAGCCAGCGGGCCAGCTCCGTGAGGGCGGCGACCCTCCCGGTGAAGTACGAGCCCACCTCCCCGACGTACTCCACCCCGCGCGCGCGGGGATCGAAGTGCGCGGAGCGCTCCCGCCGCATCCGGGTCAGCGTCTCGACGTCCAGCTCCCCGCCGAACAGACCGGGCACGAAGTTGCGGTTGGGGAAGAACGGCGGCACTCCGGCGGTGTCCACGGAGGTGCAACTGGCGTGCTGGTAGGGATGGTTCGTGCGGAAGTGCTCGTTGATCCGCTCGGTGATCTCCGACAGGTCAATGTACTGCTGGTGGGCGCCGGCCCTCGGCGCGGCGAGGGTGTCGGTCAGCGCCCCGGTCAGCACGCCCTCGCCCGCCTCGTCCCGGGCCCGGGCGCCCGCGAGCAGCCACAGATTGCCGGCCACCGTCGTCCGCCCGGCCGCCAACTGGTTGGCCACCATGGCGATGTCGGTCGTTCCCGCCCCCGCGTAACAGGTGTCGAGGACGATGAGCACCCGGGCGTGCACCGTGTCGTCCGCGAACATCAGGGCCAGGTCGTCGGTCCTGATGGCGGTCGACACCAGGCGGTTCTCGGCGCTGTCGGTGCACAGCAGGTAGTGGCGCCCGCCGCTGGCGCGCACGCCGTGACCGGCGTAGTAGAGCACCACGATGTCGTCGGGGCGGCGGTCCTCGGACCCGAGCCACTCCTCCAGACCGGAGATCAGCTCCCGGGCGGTCGGATTCCTGCTCCGGTCCCGCAGGACGCGTTCGTAGCCGAGGGAGGCGAACAGACCCGCCATGAGTTCGACATCGCCCTCGACACCGGGAAGGTCGTCGATGCCCGGTTGCGTATAGCGGCCGGTTCCCGCGGCGATCACATATCTGCGGGGCTCCCCGCAGTCGGCCCCCGTTGACTCGTGCGAGATCATTCGACTGCTTCCGCCCCCTCGGAACCCACGTCTTGAGCCCGCACGATACGCCCACCACGTTCGAATCGGTAGCATTTCACCGCGCGCGGGAACACACTGATCCCAAGGTCGGCACAACAGCTGGGACAGAAATGGGCGATGCGGTCACCATTCAAACACCCTTGCCATTCACCGAGGGCCGCCTCAAAGTGATCGTCACCGGTGCGGCCGGACGCATCGGCAGCGGATTCGCGAAATTCGCGGCGGACCGGTTCGAACTGCTCCTGCTCGACCGCCCCGGAGTCGATCTCACCGGACTCGACGCCTATGGGAGGACCGCGCACTGCGACTTGGCGGACCTGCCCCGCCTCACGGAACTCTGCCGCGGCGCCGACTGCGTACTGCATCTCGCCGCGGACTCGAACACCGCCGCGGAATGGGACAGCTTGCTCGCCGCCAACATCGTGGGCACCTATCACGTGTTCGCCGCGAGCCGGTCGGCCCGCTGCCCGCGGGTCGTCTTCGCCTCATCGGTGCACGCCGTCTCGGGCTACGCGCCTGGTCGCCAGATCACGGCGGACGCCCCGGTGAACCCGGGAAACCTCTATGGCGTCACGAAATGCTTCGGCGAGGCGCTGGGACGCTACATGGCCGAGCGCGGCGGACTCACGGTGATGGCGGTCCGCATCGGCGCCTTCCAGAAACCCGAGGCGGCCATGGAGCCGGATTCCGAGTGGATGATCGGCACGTTCGTGGCGGACCAGGATCTGTACCGCCTCATGGAACGCGCCATCCGGGTCCAGGGAATCGGTTTCGGCATTTTCCACGGCGTCAGCAACAACTGGTTCAAACGCCTGGACATCACGGCGACCCGCGAGCTGCTCGGTTATGAGCCCGCCTATGACTTCATGCGGCTCTCGCCGGCGTTCAGGGAACTCTTCACCGATCTGCCGCACGGCCACCATCCCTCCGGCGTGGAAAAGGGCGGTACATGAATGCTCACCGGGCTCGGTCCCGCCAGGAGCGGGACGGGCGCAGGCCGAGCAATCGCTCGGATTTCGCGGAACACTGGAGCGCCTCGTAGTCCCCCAGGGGCCGGGTGACCCGCACTCCCGGGAAGAACGTGTCGAGCAATTCCGCCGTGGGCCTGTCCGACAGCGTGTCAGGAGCCGCGACGGTCAGCGCCGTCGCACCGGTGAGCCCGGCCGTCAGGGCGAGCCGACAACTCTCCGCCACATCCGCGAGGTCCACGTAACTCCACAGGTTCCATCGACCGCGTTCGGGCTCGGCCCAGTACTCCGGCAGGGCCGCGTACTCCGCGTGGTCCATGACGACCGAGAAGCGCAGGGCCACTGACGTCATCGCACAGCGGCGAGCGAAATGGTGGGCGATCGCCTCGCCCGTCGCCTTCGACAGGGCGTAGGAGGTCTCGGGACGGACCGGGTGGGCCTCGTCCAGGGGCAGTTGGGCGGGCCCCCCGACCCGGAAGGGCGGGCCGAGCACGGTCTCGCTGGAGGCCCACACGACGCGCCGCACGCCGTGCACGGCCGCCGCCTGGAACACGTTGTACGTGGAGGCGGAATTCGCCGTGTAGGTGGCCCCCTCCGCCAGTTCCGGGTGCAGCGTGTGCGAGTCGGGCACGCCCGTCGCGGCGAGGTGAACCACCGCGTCCACCCCGTCGAGAGCGTCCACGGCCTGCCACAGTTCGCGCAGATCGGCCCGCCGGTAGCCGGGGCCCTGACCGCGCATCGGCGCGACGTCCACCTGAACCGTCCCGAAACCGTGCCCGGCGAGCTCCGCCACCACCGCCCGGCCGATCCGGCCCAGCCCCCCGGTCACCGCTACCCGCATCCCAACTCCCTTATCAGGCAAACGATCTGACGGATCACCACGACGGCGTGGCGCAGGGACTATAGTCGTTGGGCTGACCGCTTCGTAAGGTGACCGCTGCGGCGGGGATCCGAGGAGTACAGATGGCGCGGATCGTCGTGGTGCACGGAGTGGCCCAGCAGTTCAAAGGGGCTCGGACCCTGCATGCCGAGGTCGCGCCCGCCCTGCGTGACGGGGTGACGGCCGCCGTCGGTGCGGCCGGGCCGGAGCTGGGCGACGACGACATCGCCTGCGCCTTCTACGGCGACGCGTTCGTGCGGCCCGGCACCCGCGCGACGACGGTCCCGGCCTACGACGAGGCGGACGTCGAACCCGACTACGAGTCGGAGCTGCTGCTGGAGTGGTGGCTCGAAGCGGCGCGCGTCTATCCGGAAGTGCTCGGTCCCGACGCCAAGTCCCGCGGCACGGCCGGATATCTGGCCGGCCGCCCGTTGAAGCGCCCCATGGTGCGCCGGGCACTCAACGCCCTGACCCATGCCCCCTACTTCGCACGCGTCGCCGAGCCCCTGCTGATCTTCGGCCTCAAGCAGGTGCGCCGTTACTTCGGCGAACCGGGCCTGCGCGAGCGCGTACAGGAGGCGGTGGCCGGGGCCATCGAGCCGGACACCCGCATCCTGGTGGCGCACTCGCTGGGCACGGTGGCGGCGTACGAGCTGCTCTGCAACGAGGCCCTGCGGGCCGCGCTGCCCCCAGGGCAGATCTCCACACTGGTCACGCTCGGCTCCCCTCTGGGGCTGCGCGGCCTGATCTTCGACCGACTGGTCCCTGCGCCCCGGCGGGGCAACGGGCTCTGGCCGTCCGGAATCCGCAGCTGGACGAACATCGCCGACGCGTGCGACGTCGTCGCCCTCGCCAAGGAGCTCGCCCCCCGCTTCGGGCCGGAGATCCACGATCACGAGATCGACAACGGCGTCGAGATGCACTCCATGGTCCGCTACCTGACGGCTCCCACCACCGGCCGGGCCATCGCCGACGGCCTCGCCCTCTGAGTCCGTCGGCACGGAAGCCGCAAGTAGTCCTCAACACAGGTGACTTGATGCTGTGTCAGCGTGTGTCAGCTTCGGTTGAGGCAGCTCTTCAGCTCGGTCAGGTCGTAGAAGTAGCTGCCCTTGCCGGTCGGCTCACAGGCGGCCTTGAAGGCCGTCTGCTTCTCGTTGTAGAGCATCCGGACCAGGTAACGGGCGGGCTTGCCGTCCTGGGGGGTGCTCGCGTAGAGGTCCCACTGGATGTTGGCCGCCATCGGGGCGACCCGGGCGCCACGCCAGGGGTTGGTGGCGTAGGAGTAGGGCCGACCGGGCTGCGCGGGCCGGGTGCTGCCGGGCAGTCCCATCAGGGCGGCCAGCGGCTCGATCTCCTCGGCGTGGGTGAACCGGAGCACGGCGCCGGCGCCGCCGGAGCCCGCGGCCTTAGTCTCGGCGCGGGCCAGCAGGTCGTCCAACAGCACCCCGGCCATCTTGTAGGTGATGGTGCGGCCCGCGAAAGCGGGGCCCTTCTCGTAGAACTCCTCCGCGTCGTCGAGGTAGGCGAGCCAGTGTGCGTCGGCGGGCGTCAGGAACGGGCCGAGATCCACGGTCGGCGCTTCCGCGGCCAGATCGGGGGCTGCGCTGAAGAGCGAGTAGAGGGACCGGGCGAAGGCGATCCGGTCTCCGGCGGCCATCGTGGAGACGAAGTCGGCGCGGAACAGGCGCGAGACGACGTGCCGGGCGGTGTCCGCGGTACGGGGCTGAGCGTCGATCCGCTCCAGGACCGCGGCCAGCTGGGGATCGTGTGCCAAATAGGCCTGGTAGTCGGCGTTCTGCGGCTGCTTGTGGAAGTACAGCAGATCCTTCTTGGTGACGGGCGGCTTGATCAGGCCCGCCACCGCCGGGTCCCCTGCGGCGAGCCCGTCGGCGAAGGCCTGGGCGCTGGCGACGGCGCGGGGCACCCCCGACGTCTCGACCTCGATCGGCTCTCCCTTGGCCGCGATGGCCCGGAACAACTCGGGCACCCGCTGCTCCATGCGCCGGGCCATCTGCCGCTGTTCCTGGGCGCCGCGCCCGGAGAGGCTGCCGTAGCCGAGCCGGGCCGCCGCGTTCAGGAGGGTGTGCACCTGAGGAGCAAGCCGGGAACCGAGCGGGGTCAGCCCGTTCTGGTCCTGCGCGCGACGGAGCACCGCGAGCACCGCGTCGCCGTCGCCGCTGTCCGTCATGGCGCGCGAACCGTGCCGGGTCACGGTCTCCGTGAAGACCGGCGTGAACCCCTTGGGCACGCGCTGATAGCGGTCGGCGGCCTGCTGCGGGGCGTACGGGGTCTTCGTCCCGTAGAGGCCCTGCCCCCAGGGGGATGCGCCGGGCCGGTCGTGCGCGGAGGCGCCACCGGAGAGGACCACGGTGACGGCGAGGGACACGGCCATGGCGGCGGCCAGGGAGGCGGTGCGCTTCACGGCGGGAGCCTTTCGGGCGGGTTCGACCAGCGGCGGTGTCCCGCATGCTCGCACCGCGGTCGAAACATCGGCCGTGGCCTGGGCTGCGCCGAGGTGAGCTCCGCGTGAAGGCCCGGCTTCGACGGGGCTCGACGGGAGAGGAGTTGGCTTCCTCGCGCCGCCCGCCGGATCATCCCGCGGTCAGCACCTCGGCGAGGAAGGCGTCCACGTCGATCTCCTCCGCTCCCGGGGGCACGGCTTCGTACGTCCGGTCCAGGAAGCCCCGCAGAGCGGGTTCCCAGGCGAAGAAGACCGCGCGGCCCCACACGCCGTCAAGGCCGCAGCCCGCGAGTTCGATACGGGCCTCACGCCGGTTCGCCTCGACCCGGGGGGCGATGCGTACGTCTCCGTCGCCGACCTCCTGCGTCAGGCCCCGGTCGAGCAGGTCGCGCTCGATGGTCCAGGTGACGGCGACGTCCTCCTGCAACTCGAAGGAGACCCGGATCGCATAGGGATCCTGCTCCTCGTACAGCAACTGGGTGACCAGCGGGAGCCGCTCGGCCCCTTCGACTTCGAGATTCATGAACACGGTCTCGCACAACGAACTCACAGATCGCCTCCAGCACTCGGGCCCGGGCAGACGGGAACAGGTCCTCGGGGGAACCCGGAAGCGGCGGCGGGGCCCGGCCCACCTCGGAACTCGCCGCGCCCCGGCCCCGGTCAGGCGTCCGTCAAGGGCTCCTCGGCCATTCCGGCACGCAGCTTGGCCAAGATGCGCGACAGCAGCCGGGAGACCTGCATCTGCGAGACACCGAGCTCCGCACCGATCTCGGCCTGCGTCAGCTCCCGCCCGAACCGCATGCTCACGATCCGCCGCTCCCGCTCGGACAGCTCACCCATCAGCGGAGCCAGCGCATGAAGGTTCTCCACCTTCTCTATGCCCGGATCCTCCTCACCGATGAAGTCGACGAACGTGCGGCTGCGGCTGTGCGCCGTCCCGCCCGTCTCTTCCGCGTCGGCGGACATGTCGAGGGAGCCCGCTGTGTAGCCGTTGGCCGCGACGAGGCCTTCGACGACCTCCTCCTCGTCCAGCTTCAGGTGAGCCGCCAGTTCGCGCACCGTCGGATCGCGGTCCAGGTCACGCGCCAGGCTCTCCTTGGCCTTGGCGATGTCCACGCGCAGTTCCTGCAAACGGCGCGGCACGTGCACGGCCCACGTGGTGTCGCGGAAGAACCGCTTGATCTCCCCCACGATGTACGGCACCGCGAACGAGGTGAACTCCACCTCACGCGACAGATCGAACCGGTCGATCGCCTTGATCAGACCAATGGTCCCGACCTGGACCACGTCCTCCATCTCACCACTGCCCCGATTACGGAACCGCCCCGCGGCAAACCGCACCAACGACAGATTCATCTCAATCAACGTGTTCCGCGCGTACTGGTACTCGGGCGTACCCTCCTCCAGCACCTGAAGCCGCTCGAAGAAAACCTTCGACAACTCCCGCGCATCCTTCGGCGCGACCTTCCCCGCATCCTCCACCCAGGGCAACTCCTCCACCCCGGGCTCCATGGTTGTGGCCGCTGCCCGGTCCGTCTGCTCTCGTCCCGTCACCCGCGCCGCTGCCATGAGGACAACCTCCCTAGTCACCGTGCTCCACCTGTCGAAGCCACCGGGTGCCCCCGACGATCCGGATCATGCGTCATGTCCCCCGACTGGCTGAAGGTCACTTCACGAATTCGCTCCTGACAGGGCGTCGCACGTCAGCGGGGCAGTGCCACGCACACGGCCTTGCCTCCGTCCACGCAGGGGATGACGGCCACGCTGCGCGCGAGATGGCGGACCAGCGGCCAGCCGAATCCGCCCTCGTACCCGGTGAGGTCGGGCGGGCGCTCCCTCGGCGGATCGGGGCTGGGGTCGCGCACGCTGACGTGCAGCATGCTCCGGTCGGCGGCGAATCGCAGGGCGAGGGCTCCGCCCGCGTGCCGCAGCGCGTTCGTGACGAGTTCGGAGACGACGAGCACCACGTTCTCGGCGTTCTCACGCGATGGCCGGGGCACCAAGGTGGAGAGGAAGCTGCGAGCCGCGTCACGGGCCTCGGCCGGGGTGGCCGGTCCTGTGGTCCGTTGGGCGGAGCCTGGCGAGTGGCTGGTGCTGACAAGCGGGCGCGCCATGATCGAAACCCCCTGGGGATTTGCCCGTGGATATAGGTGTACTGAGCCTTCTGCCCCGCATCGTCTTGGCCGAACGTGTGCGCTCCAGGCCGGATTCCGGCCGGTTCTGATCCCTCGCCACCTCGGTCGGGGCGCGGTTCAGGCGTCCGGAACCGGCGCCTGCGGAGATCCACCGCCGTCCGCTTCGGCGGCTTTCGCGACATTGCGGGCCATCCCGCCGAAGACGACGGCGTGGAACGGGGAGACACTCCACCAGTAGGCGTGACCGAGCAGTCCGCGCGGATGGAACACCGCCCTCTGCCGGTAGCGGCTGCGCCGGCCTCCGTCCTCCTCGATGCTCATTTCCAGCCAGGCGAGCCCTGGCAGCCTCATCTCGGCCCGCAGACGCAGGAGCCGACCGGGCACGAGCTCCTCGACCCGCCAGAAGTCCAGCGAGTCGCCGACCCGCAGCCGATGGGCGTCGCGGCGCCCGCGCCGGAGCCCTACGCCGCCCGCGATCCGGTCGAGCCAGCCGCGCGCCGACCACGCCAAGGGGAAGGAGTACCAACCGTGTTCGCCGCCGATCCCTTCGACCACCCGCCACAGCGCCGCGGCCGGAGCCTCGACGGCACGCTCGCGTACGTCGGTGTAGAGGCTGCCGCCCGCCCAGTCGGGGTCGCTGGGCAGGGGATCGCTGGGGGCGCCGGGCACGGAGGCGTTCGACCAGCGCGTCACGACCTGGGCCTCGCGCACCCGCCGCAGAGCGAGTTCGAGGGCCTCGTCGAATCCGAGCGGCGCGCCGGGTTCGTCGGGCACGTACGCGGCGATGTCGCGTTCGCCGCAGACCACTTCGTAGCGCAAGGACTCCGCCAGTGGCCGGGCGATCGACGGCGGCACCGGGGTGACCAGGCCGATCCAGTGGCTGGAGAGTCCGGGGCTGAGCATCGGCACGGGCAGGATCAGCCGGTGCCGCAGGCCGGCGACCTTCGCGTACCGCTCCATCATGTCCCGGTACGTCATGACGTCGGGTCCCCCGATGTCGAAGGCCCGGTTGGACTCCTGGGGCATCCGGGCACCGGCCACCAGGTACCGCAGCACGTCGCGGATGGCGATCGGCTGGATGCGGGTCGAGACCCAGCTGGGGGTCACCATCACCGGCAGGCGCTCGGTCAGATAGCGCAGCATCTCGAAGGAGGCCGAGCCCGAACCGATGACGACGGCCGCGCGCAGCACGGTCGAGGGCACCGGGGAGGCGAGGAAGATCTCGCCCACCTCGGCGCGCGAGCGCAGATGGGGCGACAGCTCCCGCACGGGCACGCCGGGCGGGGTGAGCCCGCCGAGGTAGACGATCCGCCGCACCCCGGCCTCGGCGGCCGCGTCGGCGAAGAGGTGGGCGGCCCGGCGGTCGGTCTCCTCGAAGTCGCCTCCCGAACCGAGCGCGTGCACCAGGTAGTACGCGACGTCCATGCCGCGCAGCGCGTCCGCCACCGAGTCCGGGTCCGTGACGTCGCCGCGCACCACCTCGACCTGTGAGGCCCACGGCTGGTCGCGCAGCTTGTCGGGCGAGCGTGCCAGGCACCGCACGTGATGGCCCGCCTTCAGCAGCTCGGGCACCAGACGCCCGCCCACGTACCCCGTGGCTCCGGTCACCAGACAGGTGACCTGCCGCTGCTGCCGCCTCGTGCCGTCCGCTGCCTCCACCGGGCACCCGCTCTCCCTACGGGCGCCCCCGCCTGTGTTCCGGACCGTGCGCCGGGCACGAGGGCGCCGCTGTCGACGGGTACACCGTGACATCCGGGGCGCCGGGAGGGCCGGACACCACGCGGGGGCCGGTCGTGAGGAGCCGGAGCGGTCCGGCGTCCCGGTGGTTCCTCGGCAGGGCCGGATCCGGCGTCACGGATGTTACCCAGATCACATGCATGGCATCGCGGGGCGGGGGCACTCGACTGGCAAGCCCCCTCAGGGCCAGGCACCCCCCGACCTGGTCCGGGCTCGCGGCCCCGGCATCCACCCCCCTCTCCCGGATGCGCGGGGCCGCACCATGTCCGGTCCCCCTCGGGCACGGCGCCCGTCACCGCACGGTGACCCCGATCAGGCACGTGTCGTCGTCCGTGTCCGCGTTCGTGTACCGCAGCAGGTGGTCGAGCTGGTCCTCCAGGTGGCCGTCCCGGACCAACAGACTGGGTTTCTCGGCGACTTGGAGCAGGCCCTCCAGGGAGTCCTGCACCGACCGGTCCCGCCGCTCGATCAGCCCGTCGGTGTACATCAACAGGGTGTCGCCGATCTCCAGCTGGGTCCGCCCCTCCTCGTACCGGGCGTGGCTGGTGGCTCCGAGGAGGATCCCGCTGAGCTTGGGCAGGGCGTCGGCCTGGCCGTCGCGCAGCAGGACGGGCGGCAGGTGTCCGGCTCGGGCCCAGCGCAGTTGGCGCGAGTCCGGGTCGTAGAGGCCGCAGACCGCGGTGGCCGTCACGTTGTCGGTGAGGTGGTGGGTGACGGTGTTCAGCCAGGCCAGGAGCTGTGCGGGACCGGCGCCGGTGGTGGCGAGGCCGCGCAGCGCGTTGCGCAGGGCGACCATGCCGGTGGCCGCCTCGATGCCGTGCCCGGCCACGTCGCCCACGCACAGGAGCACCTGTCCCGAGGGCAGCGCCACGGCGTCGTACCAGTCGCCCCCGACGAGGTGGTCCTTCTCGGCGGGCCGGTAGCGGACGGCCACACTCAGGTTGTGCAGGTCCACGGGGCCGTGGTTGGGCGGCATGATGGCGTGCTGCAGGCGGAGGGCGAGCCGGTTGCGTTCGGCCGTCTCCTGCTGGCTCTGGGCGAGTTGGTCCCGGGTGGCCGCCAGGGCGACCTCGGTCCAGTGCTGGGCGGAGACGTCCTGATAGGCGCCGCGCACCGCGGTGACCCGGGCGTTGTCGTCGAGGACGGGCTCGGCGACCACCCGGATGTGCCGGGGCACGCTGTCGGCGCGCTGGAGCCTGAAGGCGGTAGAGGCGGGCCGCTGGTGGTGCAGCAACGAGCGCAGGAACCGGTCGAGGGAGTGCGCGTCGTCGGGGTGGACGTGGGCGGCCAGTTGGTCCAGGGGGATCGGTTTGGCGGAGGGCGGCAGGCCGTGCAGGTCGAAGAGGGTCTCGTTCCAGGCGATGTCGCCGGTGAGGAGGTTCTCCTCGAACCCGCCGATCCGGCCCAGGCGTTGGGCGTGCTGCAACAGGCTGGCGACCCTCGGGGTTCCCTCGTCGAGGCGCCAGACCACCAGGACGTGGGTTCCCTGGCGGCTGATGCTGACTTGGGCCTGGGTGGTCAGCGAGACGGTGTCGACGACGGCCGCGAGCCGCATGCGCTCGGCACGGAAGGGCTCGCCGGTGGCCAGGACGTGCTCCACCTTGTCGAAGAGGCCACCGGGCTCGGCCACCAGCGGGTAGGCGTCCAGCAGTCGGGCGCCCGCGATCAGGTTCCGCGGCCGGCCGGCGAAGTCGACGAAGCTCGGGTTGACGTGCCGAATCAGGAAGTCGGCAGGGGTGTCCGCCGAGTCGAGGAGGGGCTCAAGGACGAGACAGGGGTCGTTGAGCCCGTCGGTGAGGTCGAGCAGTTCGGTCAGCCGGGGGTCGGCGGGCCGGCCGGTGACGGGATCGGGGTCGGGAAGGGGGTGGGTCTCCAGGGCCACCGCGCACAGCTCGGCCAGCACCTGCACCTGCCGCTCGATGGACTGCGACTGGGCGGGCAGTCGGTCGTGCCAGCAGATTTCGAGTACGCCGATGATGCGCCCACCGGTACCGGCCGGGACCGCGATGCGGCCGCCGTCCAGTTCCCGCAGGCCGATGGACGGCAGCGCCGCCCCGGCGAGCGTGTCGTAGCTCGTGACGGCCCGGTCGTCGAGGGCGCGGCGGGCAGGCGTGGGAACGCCGGGCGGCACATGGCGCCAGCGGGCGGCCTCGCCGTCCGCGAAACCGGCGCTTCCGGCCAGGGACAGGGACTGGTCGGCGTGCGCGGCCCAGATCGCCACGGCGACGGCGCCCAGCGGTGCCAGCGCGTGCTGGAGGATCGACTGGGCCACGGCCTGCGCATCGCCCGCCGCGAGGGCGCCCGCCTCCGCGCTGCGCAGGCGCAGGCCCACGGACGCCTTGGCGGGGAGGCCCGCTTCGGCGACGAAGTCGCGAGCCAGGTCGGCGATCTTGTCGCGGGTCGCCTGGTTGACGAGATCGGCGGCCAGTTCCAGCGTGGAGAGCCCGGCCTGCGCGGCCAGGCTCTCCAGCTGCGCGGCGGCTTCGGTGGGGCTACAGGTCAGGCGCTCCACCAGGACCCCGCTCGCCAGCTCGACCAGGGCACGGCCTTCCGCCTCGGCGTGGGCGCGCCGGAGTTGGTGGCGCAGCCGGTGCACGGTGTCCGCGAGCCGGCCCACGGCGATGGCGTCGCCGGACACCGAGGGCACCGGGCCCGGCTCCTCGCCCTCCGGCCGACGGCTCAGGGCTCGGGCTGTCGGCTGCGCCGGTATGGGGTGCCCCGGCTGGAGGTCCTGGCTGCTCCCTTGTTCTCCCCCGGGCTGATGGGACCTGGACACAAGCTCGCTCCTCAGGAGGTGGACGTTCGGTGACGCGGGGTGCCGTCAGGCGCTCAACTGCCGCTTGATGCGTGCGACCAGTTCGTGCGCGTCCACTGGCTTGGTGACGTAGTCGCTGGCCCCGGAGGCCAGACTCTTCTCCCGGTCGCCGATCATCGCCTTGGCGGTCACGGCGATGATGGGCAGCTCGGCGTGCTCGGGCATGGCGCGGATGGCCGCGGTGGCCGTGTACCCGTCCATCTCCGGCATCATCACGTCCATCAGGATCAGGTCGATCCGGGGATGGGAGGCGAGGGTGTCGAGGGCGACCCTGCCGTTCTCGGCCTGCAGGACGGCCATGCCGTGCAGTTCGAGGATCCCCGTGATGGCGTACAGGTTGCGGTCGTCGTCGTCCACCACCAGGACCGTGTGACCGGCGAGCGACTTGTCGATGGTGGGGCTGACCACGGTCGGCTCGTCGGCCCGCACCAGCGGGAGCACGTCGCCGGGCTGGTCCGCGCTCAGGTGCAACGCGATGCGCTCACGCAGTTCGTCGAGGCTGGAGATGAGCTCCAAGGGCTGCGAGACCGCCCGCTGCTGGAGGGCCAGCTCCTGGTCCGAGCCGAGCCGGCGGTTGTTGTGGGCCAGCACCGGCACACCGCGCAGCGCGGCGTCATGCGCCATGTCCTCCAGGAACCGCAGCGCCGCGTCGTCGGGCAGGTCCAGTTCCAGGACCACGCAGTGGCAGGGCGTCGCGGCCAGCGCCGCCGCCGCCTCGTTGACCCCGACGGCCGCGGTGATCTCCACCGGTCCGCGGGGATCGCCGAGGTCGGGGTGGGCGGCCAGATCGCGGACGGCGCTCTCCGCGACCAGCGACAGCAGGCCGCGCGAGCGCTCCTCGACGACCAGCAGCCGCTTGGGCTGCACGACGTCCGGGGCGGGCGCGAGCGCGTAGCGCGGATCGGGCTCGGCGGCGGCCTCCTCCTGGGGTGCGGCGGCCGGAAGGTGGCCGCTCTGCGTGTTGAGCTCCGCGTAGTCCGGCCGGGCGACCGGCAGGTAGAACGTGAAGGTACTGCCCCGGCCCAGGGTGCTCTCGGCCGTGATCGCGCCGCCGAGCAGGAAGGCGATCTCCCGGCTGATCGACAGGCCGAGGCCCGTGCCGCCGTACTTGCGGCTCATCGTGCCGTCCGCCTGCTGGAAGGCGCCGAAGACGGTTTCGAGGTGCTCCGGTGCGATGCCGATCCCGGTGTCCACCACGTGGAAGGCGATCACCGGGCCGCCGCGCCGGGCGGCCTCGGGGGCGAGCTGTTCGGAGAGCAGCTCGATCCGCAGCTCGACACCGCCCTTCTCGGTGAACTTGACGGCGTTGGAGAGCAGGTTGCGCAGTACCTGGCGCAGCCGGTAGTCGTCGGTGAGCAGTTCGGTGGGCAGCGTGTCGGCGGTCTTCACCGTGAAGGTCAGGCTCTTCTGGCTGGTGACCGGCCGGAAGGTGGCCTCGATGTAGTCGAGCAGTTTGCGCAGCGAGATCTGCTCGGGGTTGACGTCCATCTTGCCCGCCTCGACCTTGGACAGGTCGAGGATGTCGTTGATCAGCTGGAGCAGGTCGGAGCCGGCCGAGTGGATGATGCCGGCGTATTCGACCTGCTTGGGGGTGAGGTTGCGGCCCGGGTTCTGGGCGAGCAACTGGGCCAGGATCAGCAGGCTGTTGAGCGGGGTGCGCAGCTCGTGGCTCATGTTGGCCAGGAACTCCGACTTGTACGTGGAGGCCAGCGACAGCTGGTGCGCACGGTCCTCCAGCTCCTGGCGGGCCTGCTCGATCTCCAGGTTCTTCGTCTCGATGTCGCGGTTCTGCGCGACGAGGAGCTCAGCTTTCTCCTCCAACTCGGCGTTGGAGGACTGGAGTTCCTCCTGGCGGGCCTGCAACTCCTGGGACCGGGTCTGCAGTTCCGCCGTCAGGCGCTGCGACTCGTCGAGCAGTTCGTCGGTGCGGGCATTGGCGATGATGGTGTTGACGTTCACGCCGATGGCTTCCATGAGCTGTTCGAGGAAGTCGCGGTGGATGGGGGTGAAGGCGTGGACGGTGGCGAGTTCGATGACGCCGAGCACCTGCTCCTCGACGACGATGGGCAGCACCATCAGGCAGACGGGTTCGGTGCTTCCCAGACCCGAGGAGACGGACACGTAACCGGGCGGGAGGTTGTCGACGGCGATGGTCCGCCTGCTGCGGGCCGCCTGCCCCACGAAGGACTGGCCGAGTTTGAAGCGGGCCCCCGGCGCGGCGTCCGGCCACGCGTACGAGCCGATGAGGTTGAGGTGGACCCCGTCGGGCGCCTCGTCGGCCAGGTAGAACGCGCCGTACTGGGCGGAGACGAGCGGGGTGAGCTCGTCCATGATGAGTTCGGCGACGACGGCGAGGTCGCGGCGGCCCTGCATCAGGCCGGAGATCCGGGCCAGGTTGGACTTGAGCCAGTCCTGTTCCTCGTTGGCCCGGGTGGTCTCGCGCAGCGACTCCACCATGAAGTTGATGTTGTCCTTGAGGTCGGCCACCTCGCCGGAGGCGTCCACCGTGATGGAGCGGGTGAGGTCGCCCTCGGCGACGGCGCCGGTGACCTCGGCGATGGCACGGACCTGGCGGGTGAGGTTCCCGGCGAGCTCGTTGACGTTCTCGGTGAGGCGCTTCCAGGTGCCCGAGACGCCTTCGACCTCGGCCTGGCCGCCGAGCCGTCCCTCACTGCCGACCTCGCGGGCGACGCGGGTGACTTCGGCGGCGAACGAGGAGAGCTGGTCGACCATCGTGTTGATGGTGGTCTTGAGCTCCAGGATCTCGCCGCGGGCGTCCACGTCGATCTTGCGCGTGAGGTCGCCCTGCGCGACGGCCGTGGTGACCTGGGCGATGTTGCGCACCTGGCTGGTCAGGTTGTGCGCCATGAAGTTGACGTTGTCGGTGAGGTCCTTCCACGTACCGGCGACGTTCGGCACCCGGGCCTGGCCGCCGAGGGTCCCCTCGGTGCCGACCTCGCGGGCCACGCGGGTGACCTCGTCCGCGAACGCGGACAGGGTGTCGACCATCGTGTTGATGACGCCCGCCAGTGCGGCGACCTCGCCCTTGGCCTCGACATTGATCTTCTGAGAGAGGTCACCCCGGGCCACGGCCGTGGCCACCTGGGCGATCGAGCGGACCTGACCGGTGAGGTTGGACGCCATCACGTTGACGTTGTCGGTGAGGTCCTTCCACGTACCCGAGACGCCCCGCACCGTGGCCTGGCCCCCCAGGTTGCCCTCGGTGCCGACCTCACGGGCCACGCGGGTGACCTCGTCGGCGAACCCGCCGAGCTGGTCGACCATCGTGTTGATGGTCTCCTTGAGCTCCAGGATCTCGCCGCGGGCGTCCACCCTGATCTTCTGCGACAGGTCTCCCTTGGCGACGGCCGTCGTCACCTCGGCGATGGAGCGGACCTGCGCGGTGAGGTTGTCGGCCATCACGTTGACCGACTCGGTCAGGTCCCGCCAGGTGCCGGAGACGTCGCGGACATCCGCCTGGCCGCCCAGCCTGCCCTCGGTGCCGACCTCCCGGGCGACCCGGGTGACCTCCTCGGCGAACGAGGAGAGCTGGTCGACCATCGTGTTGATGGTGTCCTTCAGCTCCAGGACCTCGCCCCGGGCGGTGACCGTGATCTTCTGCGACAGGTCGCCCTTCGCCACGGCGGTGGCGACCTGCGCGATGGAGCGGACCTGCGCGGTGAGGTTGCCCGCCATGAAGTTGACGGAGTCGGTCAGGTCCCGCCAGGTGCCGGAGACGCCCTTGACGTCGGCCTGCCCGCCGAGGATCCCCTCGGTTCCGACCTCGCGGGCCATCCGCGTCACCTCGTCGGCGAACGCGGACAACTGGTCGACCATCGTGTTGACGGTGTTCTTCAACTCCAGGATCTCGCCCCGCGCATCCACCGTGATCTTCTGCGACAGGTCGCCCCGGGCCACGGCCGTGGTCACCTGCGCGATGTTGCGGACCTGGTCCGTCAGGTTTCCGGCCATGAAGTTGACCGAGTCCGTCAGGTCCCGCCAGGTGCCGCCCACGCCGGGGACCTGCGCCTGGCCGCCCAGGCGGCCCTCGCTGCCCACTTCGCGGGCGACCCGGGTGACTTCGTCGGCGAAGGAGGACAGCTGGTCCACCATCGTGTTGACGGTGTTCTTCAGCTCCAGGATCTCGCCGCGGGCCGCCACGTCGATCTTCTGCGACAGGTCACCCTGGGCCACGGCCGTGGCCACCTGGGCGATGTCGCGGACCTGGGTGGTGAGGTTGCCGGCCATCGCGTTGACCGAGTCGGTCAGGTCCTTCCAGGTTCCGGAGACGCCGGGCACCTCGGCCTGGCCGCCGAGCCGTCCCTCGGTGCCGACCTCACGGGCCACCCGGGTCACCTCGGACGTGAACAGCGAGAGCTGCTCGACCATCCCGTTGAAGACCGTGGCGATCTCGCCGAGCAGCCCGTCCGTCTCGGCGGGCAGCTGGGTGCCGAAGTCGCCGTCCCGCACCGCGGTCAGACCCGCGAGCAGCCGGCGCAGTTCCGACTCTCCGGCCTGCGCCGGCCCCGCCGTCTCCGGTGCCCGCTGCTGAGCAACGCTGGGTTTCGGTGAGCCAGCCATCGAACTTCGCCTCCGTCGTACGCCAGGCCACTGGCCCGCCATCCTCGCCCGGTCGGAGCGGGCCACCCGCCGGGACCCTCACGAGATCCACACCGCGCGCACACGCACCGCCGAGGAGGTTATCCCACTGGTCCCCGCCCCATGCCCGGCGGACGGAACTCGCGTGACCAGGCATACTCCGGAGCGCCCTCACACCGCACCCGCTAGGCTCGTCACCGCTCATCCCCAGCCCCGACAACGCGAAGGGAGTCCCCCGTGCCCGCAGCCCACGGCCCCGCCGTACCGTTCGGTCGCGGTGAACACGCCTTCTTCGCCTACGGCGACGACACCGACTGGGCCGAGACCGTGGTGCGCTGCGTGCGCACGGGCCTCGACAGGGGCCGCCGCGTCCTGTGCGACATCGACGGTTCGGCGCCGGACCTGCTGCACGAGGTGCTGGGCCGGGGCGGCGTGGACGTGAGCGCCGCGCAGAAACGCGGACAGCTGCGCGTTCTTCCGTCGAACGCGTTCTTCCTCCAGTACCTCCCCTTCGACCCCGACCGCGTCATCTCCCTGGTGCGCTCCGCGTGCGCGGAGGCGTTGGCCGACGGGTTCACCGGGCTGACGATCATCGGCGAGAAGTCCTGGTGCGCCCGTGAGGTCCCCGGAGCCGAGCGGCTTCTGGAGTACGAACTCCGCCTGGACCGCGAGGTGTACGCGGAGCTGCCGGTGACGGGACTGTGCATGTTCGACCGCCGGGTCGTGCCCTCCGGAACGGCCGGGCTTCTGAGCGGGGCGCACCACGCCCACGCACCGGCCTCGGACTGGCGGCCCCTGCCCTTCGCGGTCACCCCGCTGCGCGACCGCGCGGGCGCCCGCCTCACCGGCAGCGCCGACCTCGACAGCCGATCCGCCCTCACCGAGGCGTTGGCCGCGGTGACCAGGATCCCCGGCGCGACACTCCAACTCGACCTGTCCCGTGCGATGTTCCTCGACACGGAGGCGGTCGCCGCCCTCGTCGAGGCGACGCACCGGCTGCGCCGTCAGGGGCGGCGCCTGCTGCTCCACGAGCCGCCCTACTCACTGCGGAGGGTTGCCCAGTTGTTCCCGGACGAGTGCGCCGCGTTGGAGGTGCTGTCATGACCATCGCCGTCGCCGCGGGCCCCGACAACGAACCGTTCTTCCATCCCGCGCTCTTCTACGCGGACCTCGACGAGTACGTGCGGGAGACCGGCAGCTTCGTCCGCAGCGCCCTCGAAGCCGAGGAGCCGGTGTTCGTCGCCGTCCCCGGGCCGCGCCTCGACGCGCTGCGCCAGGACCTCGGAGCGGACGGCACCGCCGTCGACTTCGCGGACATGACCGAACTGGGCCGCAACCCCGGCCGCATTCTGGCCGCCCTTCAGGGCTTCGCCGACGCCCATCCGGGGCAGGCGGTGCGCATCATAGGCGAGCCCATCTGGGCGGGCCGCTCACCGGCCGAGATCGTGGAGGCGACCCGGCACGAGGCCCTGATCAACACCGCGTTCACCGGCCGCACGGCCAGCATTCTGTGCCCGTACGACACGAGCACCCTCCCGCCCGAGGTGATCGCCGACGCCAGACGCACGCACCCCACCCTGATCGAGGACGGTCACACCCGGTCCAGTTCCGTCTACACCCTGGCCGATGTGGTGTGCGCCGGGTGTGATGGGCCGCTGCCGGAACCGGACGCTACCGAGGTGCGCCTGGAGTACACCGCCGGCGAGCTGGGCCAGGTGCGGGAGCAGGCCGACGCCTGGGCCCGGCGTACGCCCCTGGACCAGCGGCGGCGTGACGACCTCGTCATCGCCATCAGCGAGGCCGCCGCCAACTCCGTTGTCCACGGCGGCGGAAGCGGCATCCTGCGCCTGTGGTGGACCCACTCCGGTACGGCGGTGGCGGAGCTGCGGGACAGCGGCCGACTGACCAACCCCCTGGCGGGACGCCGCCGCCCCACCCTCACATCGAGCAACGGCGGCCGCGGCCTGTGGATGATTCACCAGCTCTGCGACCTCGTCGAGGTCCGCGCGCTCCACACCGGCCTCACCCTGCGCCTGCACATGTCCACGCCTCAGGTCTGAGGCGCCTGGACATGAGGGCTGGGTGAGGCTCCCCTCCTCCACGCCTCCGGTCACCGCCCGGTGCCGCTCGGGGTCAGGGGCGGCGGGCTTCGGGTATGGCGGCGGGGTCGCGGGCGATCGCGTGGAGGTGTTCCAGCGCGTCCCCGACAATGGTGCGCCGGTGCCAGGCCAGCCACTCGCCGGCCTGCCGACCAGTCTGTGCGAGTGCTTTGAGCTGCGCCGGGTGCAGATCCTGGATGGGGCGCTCCAGATGGGCCGAGACCATGCCGACGCAGGTCCCGTCGGCGGTGACGAGCGGCACGCTGTGGCACGCGCGGCTGCCTGCCTCCAGGATCGCCTGGCGCGCCGCCGCGGTGAAGACCGGGTCGGTGGCGACGTCGCGCACCGTGGTCTGGGCGACCTCCATGGCCGCCTTCGCGCAGGATGTCCCCTGGTCGCCGACCACGGCGAAGAAGTCGACGAAATCGGCGCTCAGGCCGGTGTGCTTCTCGATGCGCAGAGCCCGCTCGGCAGGGTCGGCCAGCTGTACGTTGCCCATCGGGGTGTTGGTGATCGCCAGTGTCTGGGTCAGGACCGCGCTCAGCACCTCGCTGTGGTGGGCGCGGTCGGCCCCGTCCAGCCCCAGCGTGTCCAGCGGCGGGGCGCCCCGCCGGGCCCTGCCCGGGAACCACAGCGCCCGGCCCGGCTCCGGCCGGGGGGCCGTGAGCACGGCCTCGGCCACGGTCCGGAGCTTGATGTTGAAGCGCTGCGAGGCCTGCTGCATCAACGCGAACGCCGCCTCGGGCCCTCGCAGGCGGTAGCGCTCCATCAGCACTCCCTGCGCCTGGGCGATCAACGCCCGCGAGCGGACCTTGGCCCGCAGCTCCCGCACTTCCTGGCGGAGCCGCTCTCTCTCCGCCGCCGAATCGTCCGCTCCGGGCTCGGGTCTACCGAGCAGATCGGTCATCGCACTTGCTCCCGCATTCGCCTTCCGACAAGTCCGCAGGCCCTCGCATCCAGAAGGCAAGCCGAATCAACATACTCCGCGCACACGGGTGGGCCGACCTCGGCCCTTATCTGCCCCATAACGCACAAATCGTCGCTGAACCCGCCGGAATGACCGACGCGTCCCACACGCCGCGCACCCCGAACGGTGGAACACGCTGTGATGCCGCTCGATGACTCGTGGCCGGCTGCCAAGCCGCCCGAAATCCCCTGAACCGGTCACCGTGCACCACATGAACACCCCCCTCAAGGCGCTCAACCGCGGCGCGAGCGCCAGACGTTGCGGCCGCGTTCCACTTCTTCCTCGGGGACGTTCACCGCACCCACCCCGTGCGTCCCGTCAGTGCGCCGCCCGCTCCCCCTGGACGTACGGGTCCGAGGCCACGTCGTACGTTCCCGCGTGGAGGGACAGCTGCCCCACAATGCGCTCCCACTCGGCGAGTTCGGCCCAGCGGCGGCCGCCGTCCTTCCTGGCGGCCGGGCTGTCCGGCTCGTCCTCCGAGGGGCTGTCCGGGGCGGCGGCGAGAAGACGGAACGCCTGGGCGGCCTCGTGATGCCCCATCCCCTGCGCCTGCCGACGCACCGCCTCCCGCCCGGCCCTCTCCGCCTCCGTGGGCCCCGCCGCTTCCGGATCCGGCTCACTCAGCGGCTGCTCGTACGCCATACCTGTCCTACTCTCTGCTCGATGCGGGTTCCGTGTCCGTGTGCCCCAGGACTCTCTTCGGTCAACGCACCGCCCGGTGCGGGGAGTTCCGGGGGAGGCGGTTTCGGCGGTCCCGCGTCCTCCTGGACCGGCGGGCAGCGGGAGCTCGCGACCGGTGAAAGGTCAGTACTGGCGCAGAGAGGGCCAGAGCCGGGACCACGGCTCGTGGGGGCCTTCGCACAGCGCGATCTGCGCGTGCTGCTCCTGGTTGCCGATGCCGTGTCCGTTGTCGATCAGGCCGACGGTGCGGCAGTCGGCGAAGGGCTGTCGCGGGCGGTGGCGGCCGTCGGCCTGCTCGACGAGCAGGACGGGACCGTCGTCGCCATTCGGGGGCGGCCCCCAGTCGTACAGACTCATGTGACCGGAGTACGCGACGGGGAGCCCGTACGCGGACCCGTACCGGGCGAGTGCGCCTGCCTCGCCGTAGTTCGAGGTGAGCAGGACGGCATGGGTGCGCCGTGGTGGGGGGATCGCGGTCCAGGCGGCGGCCACGGTACGGGTGAAGCGGAGCCAGCCGACCTGTTCGCCCTGGTCGATGTCGACGGCGTTGGTCACCGCGACCGCGGACACCGGCAGTACCGGCAGGGCGGCCAGGGCGCTGGTGGCCGCAGCCAGGAGCAGGAAGGGGGCGAGGGTTCGCCAGGAGCGGCGGGCACGCCGTAAAACGGGTTCGCATCCCGCCGCCGTCACGGCGAGCAGCAACGGGAGCGGGTAGTACGGCTTGCCTCCGCCGACCAGTACCAGGACGCAGAGCAGGGGGTAGGCCGGCGCCAGCGGGCGGGCCCAGCGCAGCTCGTCATCGCGCAGCAGCCGACGCAGGCCCACGATCGCGACCGGCACCAGGACCGGGGAGAACTGGAGCAGGTGGAGCGGCAGGAAGAGCAACCGTCCCGACACCCCGTTGACGTGGCTGAGCACCCGGGCCACCTTCAACTCGGGCCAGCCGTTCGCCGCCTGCCACCAGAGCGTGGGCGCACTGACGAGGAGCGCGAGGAACAGCGCGAGCAGCGGTCCGAGCAGCCTCCGCGCGCTTTCCTTCCGGGGACGTCGCGCGAGGTCGCGCCAGGGGCGGCCCGACAGGACCCCCAGGGCGAGCGCGAGGATCAGGGCGAGGAGCAGGGACACGACGAGCTGCTTGTTCAGCAGGGTCACCCCGACCAGCACGCCCAGCACCGGCCACCAGCGGCCGTCGCGGGTGCGCAGCAGCCGGAGCGTCACGAGCAGGACCGCCAGCTGCGCGGTGAGGTCGAAGGTGCTGGTGGACAGCAGGTGGCCGATGGCCAGGACGTAACCCGAGCACGCGCAGCACGCCGCCGCGAGAATCTGCCCGCCCCGCCCGGCCCCCACCTCGCGCGCCAGCAGCGCGGTCAGCACCACCGAGCAGGCGGACAGCAGCGCGGGGACGACGCGCAGCCCCGTCGGGCTCGCGCCGAAGACCGCGGCACCCGCCCGGGCGAGCAACGGGGTCAACGGCGGCTGATCCACATAGCCCCAGGCCGGGTGCCGGCCGGCGAGCAGGAAGTAGAGCTCGTCGCGGTGAAAGCCGTACCGCCCGGACAACGCGATCAGCACCACGGCGAGAGCCCCCGCCACCGCCACGACCGGCCGCACCGCGAACGGCCTCGGCCCGAGCCGCCCATCCCCCCGAATGTCCACCGCCGCAGTCTGGCAGCGGCATCCGGCGCGGCCAAGGCCGTTACGGTGAATCACCAACGCCGCGGTGGGGCGGCCCCGCTGCCTCAAGTCGCCACGGGCACAGCCCAGTTGAACCCTTCCCGCTTCTCAGCCCGTGTGAAGGACGCGAAAGCGGTCGGGGTCCGCCGGGTCGCGCTCGACCACCTGGACCGCCGGCCAGACCCATTGCCACACGCTGATGTCCGGCGTGCGGGAGAACCGGATCTGCCCGCGGGTGCCCTCGACCGCGACGCCCGGCCAGGATTCGGCGATGCGCGCACGGTCGTCACCCTGGGAACGGAGCACATCGGCGAGCACGGTGATCGTGTCGTAGCCCTCGAAGGCCACGAAGGAAGGCTCTTGGGCCAGCCGCTCGCCGAGGACCTGCTCGACTCGCGCGCCGAGCGGGGTGAGCCGGTCGGGCCGGTAGCGCAGGAACGGGACCGCGGTGCCGTCCTCGCCCAACAGTCCTGCCCACCCGGCGAACTCCGGTTGCCCTGCCGGCGCGCCGATCCTGAGGCCCGCGAGGCGCTGGTCAGCGCGGACGGACTTGACGATCGGAACCGCCGGCTCCGGGAAGCCGACCAGCAGAAGGAGGGCCGTCGCGCCACGGTCGACGAGGGCGTCGCTCAAGGCGGCGGGGGTGAGCCCGCGCGCGTCGAGTTCGATGAGAGTGGCGCCGCGCGGGGCGAGGTGGTCCCGCAGAATCCGGGTCCCCGTCGCCCAGTAGACACTCGGCTCCGCCGCGACCGCGATACGGCGGTGGCCCTCGCCGAGCAGGAAGTCCGCGTAGATCTCCCAGCCGTGGGACTGGGCCGGGGGCAGGCGTGCGACCCACTGCGTCGGCCGGTCGGTGAGCGCGTCGAGCACCGCTGACGAGCAGAGGAACGGCAGGCCGAGGGCGTCGGCCCGGGCAGCGGCGGCGCGCGCGACGACGCTGTGGTACTCCCCTGCCACGGCAGCCACGCCGAGGGCGGCGAGTTCGTCCACGGCCGCCGCGGCCCGGCGCGGATCGGCCGCGGTGTCCCGCACCACCAGCTCAAGGGGACGCCCATCAATGCCGCCGGTGTCGTTGACGTCGCGTACGGCCAACTCGAGTCCGGCGAGCAGGTGTCGGCCCGCTTCGACCCAGCCGGGCGGGGTCAGCGGGACGAGAGCACCGATCCGGACGGATCGCCCGTCAACCGGTGCCGTTCCAGGCGGCGATGGTGGCGTGCTCATGCTGCGGCATCTCCCGTACGACGATTCGGTCGCGGCCCCCCGGTCCATGGCGAGCGTCCCGGCGGACCCACGAAGGGCGTCGAGGTGAGGAACGAGGTCCCCCACCTCGACGAGTCAAGATCATCCGGCGGGCAGCCTACCCACGCCGGGATCAACGATCCAGACCCCGGGCCCTGCCCGGGGCTTCCCCCCGAGCCCGGGTGGACGTACGTACGGTGGCGGGCGCAGGGGCGCCCGCGGGGCAAGCCCGGCCAACCGGCCGCCGGGATAGGGAAACCCCTCGCACTCCGGCCAGTGCCTGTCCGCCGTCGCCGCCCTCGCGGACACTCGTGCGTCGGTGCGGCTCCTGCCAAGAGCGGCGTCGTCAGCACAGCCCCCGGCGTCCGCTGCCTCCCTCGACTTCCCCGCGCGGCAGCGGCGGACGCCCCCCTGCCCGAAGCGAAAGGAACCCCCACTCCTATGGAGATACGAAGAGCCGCGAGACTCCTGACGGTCACGCTGGCCTGTGTGTCCATGTCCGCCATCGCCCTGCCCGCCGCCATGGCGGCTCCGGCTCCGCAGCCGCATCCCACCCCCGCAGGTCCGGGCGCCTTCGCCGCCGCTCCCTATACGGCCGATCCGACGCCGGCCGTGCGCAGCCGCGTCGTCGACGCCGCGCAGAAGGCGCTGGCGGCCCATTCCGGTGCGGCCCACCACACCGACGGAGACGCCTTCGCGGTCCGGAACCTGGTGGTCGACCGCGACGGCTCCGCCTCCGTCCGCTTCGACCGCACGTACAAAGGACTGCCCACCTACGGCGGCGACGTCGTCGTGCGCCTGAAGCAGGACGGCACCTACCAGTCACTCGCCACCGGAGCGCAGACTTCCGCGGCGGTCTCCACGACACCCCAACTGGCCGCCCCCAGCGCGGCGAAGGTGTCGACAGCGGCGTTCAAGGGCCACGTCGACTCGGTCTCCGCCGCGCACCTGGCGGTGCAGATGGAGGGCGCGGCGGCCACCCTGGTCTGGGAGACCGTCGTCAGCGGCACGCGCCCCGACCAGACCCCCAGCCGTCTGCACGTCCTGGTGAACGCCCGTACCGGCAAGGTCGTACGGACCAATGACGAGGTGAGCACGTTCGCGGCCGAGGGGGCCGCGCACGCCACCGCCTCGAAGGTCGGTGCGGCGGCGCGGCCCGCCGCACCGACCGTCGCCGGCACGGGGCAGACCATCTACAGCGGCAGGGTCTCCCTCGACGTCACCCAGAGCGGCGGCGGCTACTCGATGCAGGACCCGTCGCACGGCAACGGCTACACGACCAACCTCAACCACGCCACCAGCGGCACGGGTTCGGTCTTCACCAGCTCCAGCGGCACCTTCGGCAACGGCTCCACCAGTGATCCCGCATCGGCCGGTGCCGACGCCCACTACGGCGCGGCGGAGACGTTCGACTACTACAAGAACGTTCAGGGCCGCAACGGCATCTTCGGCGACGGCCGCGGCGTGCCGTCGCGCACCCACTACGGCAACGCGTACGTGAACGCCTTCTGGGACGGCACCCAGATGACCTACGGCGACGGCCAGAGCAATGCCCGCCCGCTGGTCGAACTCGACGTCGCGGGCCACGAGATGAGCCACGGCGTGAGCGGCGCCCTCACCGGCTGGGACGAGACCGGCGAGACCGGCGGCATGAACGAGGGCACCAGCGACATCTTCGGCACCATGGTCGAGTTCTACGCCAACAACCCGGTCGACACCCCCGACTACACCATGGGCGAACTCATCAACATCAACGGCGACGGCCGGCCGCTGCGCTACATGTACGACCCCTCCCTCGACGGCCACTCGCCCAACTGCTGGGACAGCAGCAACGGCAGCCTGGACCCGCACTACTCGATGGGCCCGCTGAACCACTGGTTCTTCCTGGCCGCCGTGGGCAGCGGCGACCACGGCTACGGCAACAGCCCCACCTGTGACAACTCGACGGTCACCGGCATCGGCAACGACAAGGCCGCCAAGATCTGGTACAAGGCGCTCGCGTCGTACGCCAACAGCAGCGAGAACTACCACCAGGCCCGCACCGATTCACTGAAGGCCGCCGCCGACCTCTACGGCGCGCACTGCACGGAGTACAACACCATCAACGCCGCCTGGGCGGCGGTCAGCGTCACCGGCGCCGACCCCGTGCCCGGCAGCTGCAACGGGCAGCCGGGCTCCCCCTCGGTCACCAACCCGGGCAACCAGAACGGCACCGTCGGCACCGCGGTCTCCCTGCAGATCCAGGCCAGCGACCCCGGCGGCAAGACGCTCACCTACAGCGCGACCGGACTGCCCGCGGGGCTGACCATCAACTCCTCCACCGGACTCATCACCGGCACCCCGACCACCGCCGGGACCTCGTCGGTGACCGTCACCGCGAAGAACCCGGACAACGCCACCGGCACGGCCTCCTTCACCTGGACCATCACCGGCGGCGGCAACCCGCCGGGAGGCTGCGGCAACCTCCCGGCATGGAGTGCCTCCACCAGCTATGTGCCGGGCGACCAGGTCGCGTACAAGGGCCACAAGTGGTCCTCGCAGTGGTACTCGACCGGAGCCGAGCCCGGGGCGCCCGGCTCCTGGGCCGTCTGGAAGGACGGCGGCGCCTGCTGATCCCACCACCTGGCGCCTTCCAGCAACTGCCCTTTATGGACGGGCCGTTGGTCATCCGACCGGCGGCCCGTTCCGTCTGCCCGACGGCTTGGCCGGTCACCCTTCGATTGGTCTTGACCTTTCACCGAGGGCGGTCCTACATTCGGCGCGGCACAACGAAATGAACGACAGGCGCGTGTCCACTGCCTGAGGCATGAACAAGGCTGTGTCCGAAGGGGCTTGCGATGACCGAGCCGACCCTCCTGGCGCCGGACGGCCCGGCGAACGCCCTCCCGTCCGCCGTCGAACGCGGCGCCTTCCACGACACCGTACGCACCCATCTCCACCGCGGCGGCGGAGTCGTGCTCACCGGCCCGCCGGGCATCGGCAGAACCACGGTGGCCTGCCAGGTGGTGGCGGACCTGCGTGACCGCGGCCACCGGGTGCTGCGCTGCTCGCCCTCCCCCGCCGAACGCAACAGCCCCTTCCTCGGCCTCATCGACCTGCTGACCGGCGTCGACGAGGACGACCTGGCCGCCTTGGCCGCACACGAAAGAGCCGCCCTCGAAAGGGCCCTGCTGCGCAGCACGCCCGCCGTCGAGGCCGACGCGGGCACGGTGACCGGGCGGGACGCACTCGTGCTGCGCATCGCCGTCCGCAAGGTCTTCGCACTGCTCGGCGAGACCGGTCCCCTCCTGCTGGTCATCGACGACGCACCGTGGCTCGACCGGCAGACGGCCGAGATCCTCACCTATCTCGCCCGCCGCGCCGACCCCGGCCTGGGGGTGCTCGCCACCGTGCGGACCGGGGTCGCGGACGACACCGACGACGAGCCCAGACCCTGCTCCGACGACGGCGCCCTGGAGCTCTGCCCCCGGCCGGTCCGCCGGATGCCGGTCCCACCCCTGACCGCCAACGAAGTGGCCGAACTCCTCGAACAGCACGACCACCCGGCGTGGCCCCGCCCGCTCCTCGCGCGCCTGCACCAGGCCAGCGGCGGCAACCCGCGCACGGCGCTGGAGCTCAGTTCCGCGCTCGACGAACGCGTACGGGTCGAGGGGGCGGACCTGCCCGACCCCACCGAACCGCTGCCCGTGCCCGGCTCCCTGCGCCGACCGATCCTCGACCGGATCGATGCCCTGCCCGCCGGCGCCCGGCAGACCCTGGTCGTCGCGAGCGCCGCCGTGCGCCCCACGGTGGAGTTGCTGCGACGCGCGGGCCGCCGCCACGCCGCGGCCGATCTGGACACGTGCGTCAGGCAGGGCATCATCCGCGTCAGAGGCGCGTCGGACCACGCGACCATCGCCTTCCTGGATCCCCTGACGCCGATGGTGCTCCAGTCGGGAACCTCCTGCGCACGTCTGCTGGACGCTCACCGCGCGCTGGCCGACGCGTCCGACGACGCGGTCGAGCGCGCCCACCACATCGCGCGGCTCGCGGCGGGCCCGGACCCCGTCGTGGCGGCGCGGCTCGACGCCGCCGCTGCGGCGGCCCGCCGCCGGGGTGCCCCCAGGACCGCCGCGCGTCTGGGCCGCCTGGCCGCCGAGTACACCCCTGCCGAGCAGGCACAGGTCGACATCGACCGCAGACTCACCGCCGCCGAGGACGGCATCGAGGCCGGAGACCTCGGCTTCGCCCGGCAGCTCGCGCACGAGGTTCTGGGTGACGCCCGGCGCCCGGCCGAGCGCGTGCGTGCCTGGAACGTCGTGATCGACTCGTGCGGCCAGGCGATGGCCGAGATCGCCGACGTCTTCCCGGAAGCGGTACGCGACGCGGCAGGCGAGCCCGGACTGCTCGCCCAGCTCCACTACCGGATGAGCTGGCGGGAGTGGATGGTGGGCGGATCGGCGGCCCGCGCGCACGGCCATGCCGTCCGGGCCGCCCGGCTCGCGGCGGGGGCCGGCGACCGGCGGACCGAACTGCTGGCCCTGACCCAACAGGCGGCCCTGGAACTCTTCCTGGGGCTCCCCCAGGCGCAGGCGACGCTGGCAGCCGCCCTGACTCCCCCGCACGACGTGCACGCCATGACGCACCACAACGGGCCCTTCTACCTCAAGCACCGGTTCCACCTGGTGCGCGACGAGCTGGACGAGGCCCGCGCCGAACTGCGCACCCTCGTCTACAGGCTGCGCCAGCGCGGCTCGGCCGACAGCCTGAGCCAGTGCCTCATCGGTCTCGCGCAGGTCGAGATCCAGCGCGGCCGCTGCCGCCCCGCCCTGTCCATCGCCCGGCAGAGCCTGCGCATGACCGAAGAGGCGGGGCTGAGCCAGGGGCCCGCCTGGTACGCGGTCTCCCTCGCCGAGACGGCCGGCGGCACCCTCGGTCGGGCGCTCACCGCGGCGGAGGCGGCCAGGCGCCACAGCGAGGACGACGACGACCGGCTCTTCCTGCCCCGGGCCCTGCACGCCGAGGGAAGGATCCGGCTGTTCAGCGGCCAGAGCGAGCAGGCGGTCGAACTCCTGCGCCGTACCGGGGAGTTGGAGACCGCACAGGGTCAGCGCGACCCCGCGACCCGGCGCTGGCACGCCGACCTCGCCGAGGCCCTGGCCGCCGTCGGCGCCCCGGACGAGGCGGAAGCGGTCATCCGGCCCGCCCGCCACCAGGCCACGCGCCTCGGGCGGCCCGGTGTCCTGGCCACGCTCGACCGGGCGGCAGGGGCCGTCGACGCGGCCCGCGGCCGACTCCCCCGGGCGGCCGCGGGGCTGGAGAGCGCGGCAGCGCGGCTCCAGGCCGCCGGGTATCCGCTGGAGGAGGCACGGACCAGGGTGGCCCTGGGCCGGGTGCGGCGCCTGCTCGGCGAAGAGGCCGCCGCGCGCGCCGCCTTCGCGGGCGCGCAGCGGATCTTCACCAAGGCCGACGCCCGCCCCTGGTCCGCGATGACCCGCGCCGAACGCGACCGCGCGCAGGACAGTCCGGCCTGCCTGCCGGAAGAGGGCTGGTCGGCACCCCTCACGTCGACCGAACGCAGCGTCGTCGCCCGCGTCGCACAGGGCGCCACCAA
This sequence comes from Streptomyces sp. NPDC045846, assembly GCF_056431605.1. NCBI lineage: Bacteria > Bacillati > Actinomycetota > Actinomycetes > Kitasatosporales > Streptomycetaceae > Streptomyces > Streptomyces sp. NPDC045846. The sequence goes on from NZ_JBWKKJ010000003.1 coordinate 214,408, forward strand.
CCGCGAGATCGCGTCCGGTCTCGTGCTCAGCGTGAAGACGGTCGAAGCGGCCCTCACCCGCGCCTACCGCAAGCTGGGCGCCAAGTCACGCGTGGAGATCACCCGCATGGTGATGGCCCAGCCCACCGCGTAGCCCGCGCCCCTGCGCTCCACCTGCACGAACGTCCGCCCGCCGCCGCGGCCGGGCATCCGGTCCCACCTGCAACCCGAACGTGTGAAACGTGTGAACGGGGCGATGACCCCCGTTTGCGGGGTGGGAACGGGGGCAGGCGCCCCACGTGCTTCGGACCGGAGGCACGCCCGTGGGACCGCTGTGTCCTGGGCGCGCCGACTCCGGTTGTGCCCTTCACGCATGAGGTTCCGCGGCTGTCACCCAGCTGACCGACGTGCAGGAGCCCCCTCCGATGCCCACCACCGTTCTCTCGCGCCACCACGACGCGCCCGACACCCAGGCCGCCTTCACCCGCCTCAACTCCCTCGCAAACGGCCCCGAGCACGACGCCCTGCGCGACGACCTCGTCACCCAGTGGCTGCCCATGTCCGAACGGCTGGCGGGCAAGTACCGCAACCGGGGCGCCGACATCGAGGACCTCCGCCAGGTCGCCGCCATGGGCCTGATCAAGGCCGTCGACCGCTACGAGGCGGCCCGCGGGGCCTTCGAGGCCTATGCCATTCCCACCATCAACGGTGAGATCAAGCGGCACTTCAGGGACGCCCTGTGGTCCGTGCACGTCCCGCGCCGGGTCCAGGAACTGCGCAACAAGGTCCGCGCGGCGCGCAGCGAGCTCAAGTCCGCCCAGCCGGGCGAGCCGACCATCGCCGAGCTCGCCGCCCACACCGGGCTGGAGGAGGACGAGGTCCGTGACGGGCTCGAAGCCCTCCAGTCCTTCAGGAGCCTCTCCCTGGAGGCCGAATCCGGCACCGACGGCACCAGCGACGGCGAGGGACCGTCCCTGTCCGACACGCTCGGGACCACCGAACCCGGCTTCGACCACGTCATCGACCGCGAGGCCGTCCGGCCCGCTCTCCAGGCGCTGCCCGAGCGCGAGTCGAAGATCCTCTACATGCGGTTCTTCCAGGAGATGACCCAGCACCAGATCGCCGACGAACTGGGCATCTCCCAGATGCACGTCTCACGCCTCATCGCCCGTACCTGCACCCGGGTGCGGAACCAGGCCCTCGCCGAACGCGACGCAGCCGCCTGACCCCCGATCGGGTCCTGTTCGCACACCGGCCCGGTCGGCGCCCGCCGTCACGGGTGCGGGGTAATCGCGGTGACCGCGCAGAGTGCACCCGCACCCCGGCCTCTCGAACCACCTAGGAGAATCACCGTGAGCACCACGGACGAAGCAGGCGACCTACGCATCCGACAGCTGCGGGACCAGGTGGACGCACTCAACGCCGCCGCGGCACGCGCCCGGGACCCCGAACTGCGTCGACGCCTCCTGGAGAAGGCCCGCCTCCTCCAGGATGAAGGCGAGCGGCACCCCAGCGCCGATCCGGCCCCGTCCAGGTAATCCCCGGCGAGCGAAGGGGATGGCACCGGCCGGGCACCGCCCACCCTCCGGGCACACGACCCCGGATGACGTATTGTTGACGATTGAAGGGCCTTGCCGCCTCCCCCGTCGGCAAGGCCCTTCGTCGTGGACGCCGACCTCCCCCGCGGATGAACGGCGCCGCCCTCCCGGCCCCGGCGAGCGGCCGCCGCGTCGGCGATGGCACGGGCACCACCGGACAGCATCCGTGGGACGGCGCCGGCGCGACAGGTCACCGGCGGGTTGAGAACCTACGGAAAAGGGGGCTGACGACGAAGGCGGTGGCGCGGTGGCCAGACCCGTGTGGTCAGGAGTCCTCAGTTTCGGCCTGGTCAGCATCCCGGTGGGCCTGTACACCGCGACCGACACCCACACCATCCACTTCCACCAGCTCCAGCGCGGCACTTCGGACCGGATCCGAGACCGGCGGGTGAACGAACGCACCGGCGAGGAAGTCGACGCGAAGGACATCGTCAAGGGCTACGACACCGGCGAGGAGTACGTCATCGTCGAGCCCGCCGAACTCGACGACATCGCGCCCGGCCGCTCCCAGGCCCTGGAGATCACCGGGTTCGTGGACCTCGACGAGATCGAGCCGATCTACTTCGACCGGACGTACTACCTCGCCCCGCGCGGCAAGGGCTACGCCAAGATCTACAGCCTGCTGGAGCAGGCCCTGGAACGGTCGGCGAAGGCGGGCATCGCCACCTTCGTCATGCGCCAGCACGAATACCTCGTCGCAGTGAAGGCCGAGGACGGCCTCATCACCCTGCACACGCTGCACTGGGCCGACGAGATCCGGAACCCGAAGGAGGAGATCGGCGACCTCCCCGGGAGAACCTCCGCCTCGAGCAAGGAGCTGCGCATGGCCGAGCAGCTCATCGAAGCGCTCAGCATGAGCTGGGACCCCGGGCGCTTCCACGACACGTTCCAGGAGAAGGTCAGCGCCCTCATCGAGGCGAAGAAGGCCGGCGAGAGCGTCGAGAAGGCCGGGCCCGCTCCGAAGCCGTCGCCCGCCCTCGACCTGATGGAAGCCCTGCGCGCCAGCGTGGAAGGGGCGCGCAGCCCCAAGGACAGCCGTGACAAGGCCACCGCACGAGGCAGCGGGTCCAAGCGCGCCGCCCGGCACACGGCGAAGAAGCCGTCCGGGAAGAAGCGCGTCCAGTCCTCGAAGAAGGGGGCCGACCCGCGGACGATGAACAAGGCCGAGCTCTACAAGAAGGCGACGGCGGCCGGAATCGAGGGCCGCTCCACCATGACGCGTGACGAGCTGATCCAGGCCCTCGGCGACCGGCGCCAGGCCGCCTGAACCCACGGCGCGCTCATGCGCCGTCGCCTCGGCATCGGTCCGGCTCAGAGCGGTCCTCGGACGGTTCGAAACTGCCGCCCTCGTTGTCCGGCTCCTCGTCGGGCGCACGTCCCGCGATCTCCGACAGGTCACCGAGCAGCCGGATCGTGTCGGCGGTGACGGCCGCGAGCGCGTCCGGCAACTCCCCGCTGCGCTCACGGAAGACCGCACTGAGCCGGGCCTGAGCGGCGTACGCCGTCCTCAGCGCTTCCCGCCGGTCCCGGCCGCGCTCGCTCGCCGTATCGTCCGCCTGCGACGCGTCGGCGGTGGAGCGCTCCAGTGTGTCGTCCAGCTCGCACACGTCCCCCGCGGCCCGCAGCAGCTCGGCGACGATGGCGAGCGCCGGATCCGGAAGGACGGCGTGGTCGGACCTGCCTTCGGCGGCCTCGGTCAGCGTCCGGGTGATCGCTTCGACATGGCTCGTGATCCGGTCCCAGGTGAAGTCCCAGTCCGCGGCGGGCGGCACCGGGGCGGAGCGGCGCAACCTGTGACCCGGATTGAAGCGGTAGCTCTCGTCCGACCAACTGCGGGCGGTGCGCAGGTCGGTGACGCGATCGGTGAGCCGCCGGGCCCGGTCGTGCCAGGCCTGCGCCTCCTCGCGGGTCAGGCCGTCGCCGCCGAGGCCGTCCGCGATGGTGTGCAGCAGCGCGGCGCTCTCATCCGGCAGGTGTCCGCGCAGGTGGCGCACGCTGCGGGAGTGCACCGGAGGCAGCACCAGCGCGTTGACGGCGAGCCCGATGGCCGCCCCCAGCAGCGTCTCCAGGAGCCGGTGCAGGATGTCGAACCCCGAGTACGTGCCATAGACCAGGACGAACAGGGCAGCTGTCGGCGCGTTGAGACCCTGGGCGCCGAACCGGGCGTACGAGCCGAAGAGCATCGTCACCGGCAGCACGATGACCATGGCCAGCATGGTGTCGCCGGTGAGCACACCGGCACCGGCCGCGAGCAGCGTTCCCATGACCACGACCACGAACTGCTGCAAGGCCGTTTTGAGCGACCGGTAGACCGTGCTCTGCACCAGGAAGATCGCCGTCCAGGGTGCGAGCAGCGCCATCGGCGCCTTCCACCACCAACCCGCCAGCGCCCAGGCGATCAGCGCCGCCGCGGCGGCCTTCAACGCCTGGACGGCGGTGTCACGTTCGGGCCCCGGCCCGCGCAGCGCCCGCCGCGTCGACCGGGCCACGGCCGCACACTCCCAGCCCGCCCACTGCCACCACTGCACGGCGGCCTGACTCAGATCTCTCAACGTTCCGTCCTGTCGTCCCGCCCGCCGCGGCGGACCATGCCGGGCAGGGCCACCTGCGGTGCCTGCCCGGGCCTACGGAAGCGGGGAGCCACCGGTGGCGTTCAGTACTTCCGCGGTGATGAAACTGGCGCGCTCGGAGGCGAGGAAGACGTAGGCGGGCGCCATCTCGGCGGGCTGCGCCGGCCTTCCCAGCGGGGCCTGCTTCCCGAACTCGGCCGTGTCCGGCAGTGTCGCCGGGATGAGGGGTGTCCACACGGGACCCGGCGCGACGGCGTTGACGCGGATTCCCCGTTCGGCCAGCATCTGCGCCAGGCCCTTGGTGAAGGTGACGATCGCCCCCTTCGTCATCGCGTAGTCCAGCAGATGGGGACTGGGCTGGTACGCCTGCACCGAGGTCGTGTTGATGACGGACCCACCGGCCGGGATGTGCGGCACGGCCATCTTCGTCAGCCAGAACATCCCGTACAGGTTGGTGCGCAGGACCCGGTCGAACTGCTCGGTGGTGATGGCTTCGATGCCGTCGGGCTGGGACATCTGGTACGCCGCGTTGTTGACCAGTACGTCGATGCGCCCGAACTCCGCGACCGCGCGGTCGATCAGGTCACGGCACTGCTGCTCCTCGCGGATGTCGCAGCTCACCGCGACGGCCCGGCGCCCCGCCGCCTCCACCAGGTCCACGGTCTCGCGGGCATCGTCCTGCTCTTCCGGCAGATGGGTGAACAGCACGTCGGCGCCTTCGCGGGCGTAGGCGAGCGCCACCGCCCGCCCGATGCCGGAGTCACCCCCCGTCAGGACGGCCTTGCGGCCGGCGAGGAGCCCGCTGCCCCGGTACGTCTGCTCGCCGTGATCCGGCGGCGGGTCCATCGGCCCGGTCCAGCCGGGGTGCTGTTGGTCCTGCTGGGGCAGATCCGGCTGCGGGTACTTCTCGGTCGGGTCCTGCGGACCGATCGGGTCTGTCATGGGGCGCCTTTCTCCAAGGGGGACAACCACGGTCCCGGGGGGGGCGGCCGCAAACCCGCGGCGCGAGGTGCCGCGGGAACACGACCCGGCCGCCGCGGGTGCCGAGTGCGGCTCCACGTCGCTGAACGCTCCGGCTCCATGGAGGCGTACGGACCACCGGCGCGGGCGGTCTCCGGCGGGCCCCGGTCACATCCTGGGGCACCTCTGGCTCGGAGACTCTTCCCGGAACCACAGAGCGAGTACCCCGATCAGCGCATATATGCGGCCGCGCGTGTTCCGGGACATGCGGAACCCCTGCCCGTCCGCCGCGGCGGGCCGGAACCCAGCGGCCCCGGACGCACCACGCGCCCACGGGCCCGGCTCCACGAGATGGAGCGCGACCTGGAGCTGTGACAGCGGGGGCAGGCCCCTCGGTCGGCGGGACAACCGGTGGGCGAAGGCAGGACGTATGGCATGACCACGCCGTACCGTCGACCGGCCATCGGCTCCCGGCGCCGACGGGCGCCTGGCGCAGCAAACAGCTCAGCGCTCTTCGGGGTCCCAGCACATATGGACCGCGGCCTTCCCACCATCGGCCGAACGAGGGCCGACGTTCCCCCCTCCCCGCTGCCCGCCCCACCCGTCAGGGCAGCCCAGCACAGCACTCCCGTACGAAACCGGCACACGCGGGCCCTCTGCCTTCCCGGCGTGCGCGGGGGCAGCGGCGGCTCACGGCGGGGGACTGCGTTTGCGTGACCCGTCGGTAGGGGCGGGAGTGGGGACAGGGCGCGGCTTCCCCATGGGGCGCACGGAACCCCCGGCCGTAGCCGTCAAGGAGCGAGGAAAGCATGACCACAGCGTTTCTCCATACCGGCCAGCTCAAGGACCTCACCGTTCGTGACCGCGACGGCGCCAAGGTCGGCACCGTCGAGCAGGTCTGGCTCGACGACCGCACGGGCCAGCCGGAGTGGGTGACCGTCAAGACGGGACTCTTCGGAATGAAGGAGACCTTCGTTCCCCTGTCCGGCGCCCGCAGCGACGGTGACACCCTCACGATCATGCACCCCAAGTCCGTCGTCCACGACGCCCCTCACGTCGACGCCGACCAGCACCTGGACGCGGACGAAGAGCGCGACCTGTACCGCCACTACGGCCTCCACGGGGACACCGCACGCGGCACCGGCAAGACGGGCACCGCGGCGGCCGGCACCCGGCGCGGCGACGAAGAGCTCGTGCGTTCCGAGGAGCGTTTGCACGTCGGAACCGAGGAGCAGGAGGTCGGCCGGGCACGCCTGCGGAAGGTCGTGGTGACGGAGAACGTGGTCACCACCGTCCCCGTCAGCCACGAGGAGGTCCGGGTCGTGCGCGAGCCGATCCGTGACGGCGACCCGGTCCGCGCCGACATCGGTGAGGCCGAGACCGAGGTGACCCTGCACGCCGAACGCCCGGTCGTGGGCAAGGAGAAGGTCGCCGTCGAACGCGTCCGCCTGGAGACCGAGAAGGTGACCGAGCAGCAGGAGGTCTCCGAGAAGGTCCGCAAGGAGCAGATCGAATACGACGACGGTACGGGCAAGGGCGGCCGACGCGGCAACGAGCGGGGCCGCGGCGACCGGCGGGGCCCGCAGCACTGAGCTGCTGTCCCGACACCCGGCCTTCCTCGGGGCGCTGACGCGGCGCGAGCCGCTCCCCCCAGAGGCCGTCTGCCCGCGAGCGCTGCCTCCGGGCACACGGTGGGGCCCGGCCGTAGGTTCCGGCCGGGCCCCACTCGTGCGTCCACGCCCAACCATGTCCTTGATCTGGGGTGATCTGGGGCGTCTTCCGCATCCCGGCAATCGACTACGGGTGCCCCGTACGAAGAATTCGAACCACTTTCCCGCGAGCGATTGGCGTGTGCATTCCCGGGCACACGGCGGTCTGGAGGTTGATAACTATGGTTCCCCTGCTTCTCGTTCTCCTGCTCGCCCTGATCCTGTTCGGCGCAGGATTCGCACTCAAGGCACTGTGGTGGATCGCCATCGTGGTGCTGGTCCTGTGGCTCATCGGATTCGTCGCCCGCCCGCGTGGCGGGAGCGCCCGATGGTATCGCTGGTAACGCGACACATCGGTCACAAGACAACCCGCAGGGCTCTCACGTCATAAGGGTTGCGACCCCTGGCACTGCGCCCCGCCGATTCGTTCGGCGGGGCGCAGTGCCGCGAAGCGGGCGCGAGGGGCGGACAGAGTCGACCACCCCTCCGTGGGCCCACGGCTCGCTCCGTCAAGCAGCTCAGGAGCCGCGGGAGAAGCCGGGGCCGGTCAGGCGGTGACGATGTTCTCCGCCTGGAGCCCCTTCTGTCCCTGCGTCACGTCGAAGGTGACCTTCTGGCCTTCCTGGAGCTCGCGAAATCCCATGGCCGCGATGCTGGAATAGTGAGCGAAGACGTCGGGTCCGCCGCCGTCCTGCTCGATGAATCCGAAGCCCTTTTCCGAGTTGAACCACTTCACGGTTCCACTGGCCACTGTGTCCTCCTATTAGGGAGCTGGAGACGGTGCCCGCACTCTGCGGAGACCCAAGGTGAATTGCCTGGCCCGCAGAGAATCTGAACAGCACAATCGCCCATGAGCTGAACCCACGGGCGACACATACTTCGGAACCATGACAGCTGAATTCGACGCTACACCGAGCCCCCCGTCCCCACCCGTCGAACACGCGCCACCACCCCACATAGGTACGCGGGGACACGTCCACATCGGGTGCGAAGGTGAACCGACCGACAGCGCGCCCCAGGGTGAACTGGCGTCGACTGGACCGTGCCATGCCACCTGCCGGCCATCCCGCAGGCCGTGCGGGCCGACGCGTTTCCGAGGCCTCCGCCTGGGGCGACGGCGCGGGTTGGAGTGTCGGTCGGCCGCCGGGGCAAAGGCGCACTCGGCGTCTGTGACGGGCGTCAGCCGGTGCACGACATCGTGCTCGGCGTCGGCTTCTTTGATCGCGAGGTGGACCATCAACCGGTGGGGTGAAGCGCCGTTCCAGTGCTCCTGCTCAAGCGCGGCACCCTCTCGGCCGTCTCCCCGTGCGCCCCATCCGTCCTGTCCACCCCATCCGCCCGACAATCCATGACAGGCTGAAACCGCCCGTCACCGTGAGCACGACCCGAATCAAGGAGAGCCTTCCATGCGCACAGCGGTGCGATCATGAGCCGGATCCTGGTGACCGGTTCCGCGGACGGACTGGGGCGGGCCGCGGCGGACGCCTTGCTGAGCGCCGGTCACGACGTCGTGGTGCATGCCCGGAACGAGGAGCGCGCGGCCGACACGCAGCCTCTGGTCGACCGCGGAGCGGGCATCGTCGTGGGCGATTTCGCGGATCGCGACGCCGTGCGGCGCATCGCCACCGAGCTCAACGCCGCCAAGCCGCTCGACGCGGTCATTCACAACGCCGGGGTGTGGAGCGGACCGGCGGTCATGCCGGTCAACATCATCGCCCCGTACTTGCTCACGGCCCTGCTGCGCGGGCCGCGCCGCCATGTCTACCTGAGCAGCGGCTCGCACTTCGACGGCCGGCCCTCGCTGACCGGCGTCGACTGGCGCGGCGCGAGCGCGGGTTCGTACGCCGACAGCAAGCTGTTCGTCACGACGCTCGCCGTCGCGGTCGCCCGGCTGCGCCCCGACGTGCTGAGCAACGCCGTTGATCCGGGATGGGTGCCCACCAAGATGGGCGGGCCGGGCGCACCGGACGACCTCGAACTCGGCCATCGGACGCAGGAGTGGCTGGCCTCCAGCACTGACCCCGAAGCCCTGACGAGCGCGGGGTACTGGTACCACCACCAGCGACAGCAGCCCCATGACGCGGTGGGTGACGAGGCGTTCCAGGACCGTCTCCTGAGCGTTCTGGCCCAGGAGACGGGTACCCCGCTGGACTGACCGCGGGTCACATCGGGGTGAAGGGGCTGCCTCTTCCCCTCGATCCGGTCGCCTGGTCCTCTTCTCGCGGACATCCGCCAGTTCCCGGTGTCGCGGCCGAGAATCGCCCATAGTGGAAGAGTGATCACACGAGACGATGGCACGGGCGACCCCGCCGGACCGGACGGCCGACAGGCCGAGCAGCAGGACGGCGAGGAAGCGCAGGTCCTGGTGGTGGGAGCGGGACCGGCAGGGTCCGCGGCCGCGCTCCATCTGGCCCGGGCCGGCGTCGAAGTCGTGCTCCTGGAGAAGAGTGGCTTCCCCCGCGACAAGGTGTGCGGGGACGGGCTCACCCCACGCGGCGTGCACCAACTGGTGCGCATGGGCATCGACATCAACGCACCCGGGTGGATGCGCAACCGCGGCATGCGCTGGGTGTGCGAAGGTCGACAGGTCGACATCGACTGGCCCCGCCTCGGCAGCCATCCCGACTTCGGGCTCACGCGCAGCCGCCGGGACTTCGACGACATCCTGGCCCATCAGGCGGTCGCGGCCGGAGCCCGGCTGCGCACCGGGATGCGGGTCACCGCCCCGCTGACCGACCGGGCGGGACGGATCACCGGGGTGACCGCCCTGGCAGGACCCGACAAGCGGCCCGTCCGCTTCCGGGCTCCGCTGGTGGTCGCCGCGGACGGCGCCTCGGCGCGGACCGCCGTGCAGCTGGGGCTGGAGCGCGACCCGCGACGCGTCATCGCCACCGCCGCCCGCCGCTACTACCAGAGCGAGGACCGCTCCCAGGATCCCTATCTGGAGCTGTGGGCCGACCTGTTGTGCAGCAGGACCGGCCGCGACCTGCCCGGGTACGGCTGGGTCTTCCCGCTCGGGGACGGCCGGATCAACGTCGGTCTCGGCGCCATGCCCCACCGCCGCCACGGCCCGATCGACCTGCGCACGACGATGGACCGATGGCTGGGGCGCCTCCCCCGGGAGTGGGGCGTGACCGAGGAGAACGCCACCTCCCCGTTGCGCAGTGCCGCCCTGCCGATGGGCTTCAACCGGCATCCCCAGTACCACCGTGGGCTGTTGCTGGTCGGGGACAGCGCGGGCATGGTGAGCCCCTGGAGCGGCGAGGGCATCGGGCAGGCCCTGGAAGCGGCCGAGGTCGCCGCGGAGACGATCGCGCTGGCGCTGGCCAGGCCCGCCGGGGCCGGGCGGGAACACGCCCTGCGGCAGTACCCGGCGGAGATCAACCGCCGCTGGGGCCGCCACTACCGGCTCGGCAACCTGGCCGGTGATCTCGTCCTGGGCCGCTACGGCTACCGGCCCGTCCTCCACCCGCGCGTCATGGCCTCACCGACCCTGCTGCGGGCCCTCGCCCGCCTGCTGACCCACGTCGCCGACGAACCACCCCGCGACACGCTCGACGCCGTACTGCACACGCTGATGCGCGCCGTCCCCCGAACCCGGCCCCCTGCCCGGAGCACCCGGCCGTCCTGAGGGACCGCTCGCCGCGCACACCACCCCCACGCGCCCGTTCCCAGTACGGGCGCCTGGGGCCGGTGCTCCCACACGCCCCCGCTCTCACACCCGTGCGCCATCACGCTCCGCCCGCCGCCCGGTCCATGCTCGTGTCGCACCCGTAACTGCCGTTCGAGTACGCGAGAGCGAGCACACCATGCGACGACTTCCCACCGCCCTGGGCATCCTGACCGCGGCCCTGCTGCTCACCGTGGCCCTGCCCACCTCTTCCCAGGCCGCCACCGGCAGGTTCGACTACACCGGCACCGACGGCGTACCCAGCGCGATCTTCAACCCGCCAGACGGCCCCTGCATCGGCTTCAACCGGACAGCCGTCGGCGTCGACAACCAGACGGACACCGGCGCCACCCTCTACACGGGCCTGGCGTGCAGCGGCATCACCGAATACGTGCCCCCGCGCACGGGGCTGACCTGGGGCACGTACAGGCCCAACAGCGTACGGTTCGGCTGAACCGGCCCTCACCGGTGCCCGCGAGGCCCCTCGACCCGGCGCGTCCGCCAGCGGGGGGCCCGGTCGTCGGGCACGTCCGGCGAGGCGAAGTGGAACGGCACTCCGAGGTGGTCCGCCAACGCCCGGCCGACCGCGGCAGCCACGAAGCCGGGCGCACTCTCATGCGCGCCGCGATACACGGTCGCCAGCTCGCCCTCCCCCACCGGGTCGTCGAGCACCGCGACCAGCAGCACGAACCAGTCGTGGACCGTGTCGCCCTCCCAGAGTGCCTCGACCGCCACCACCCGGCCGGGGAAGGTCGCGGCGCGCCCCGCGAGTGAGGGAACGTCGAGCGGCTCGGGCTGCCTGCGCACCTGGTCGCCCAGCGCTTCGTACCGCGCCTGGACCACCAACTCCGCGTCGTGCAGGCCCACGTCGAGCGGACGCAGCGCCTCCCACACGACCTTGACCGCCATGATCCGGCGGCCGCCCATCAGGTTGGTGTCCACCTCGCGGCGAGTCCGGTCCTCCAAGTAGCCCCACCATCGGCTCACAAGAGGTCCTCCGGACCGGCTTCCCTCGCATGTGTCATGAGCCGCAACCTATGACAGTGTCGTACGGTTGCCGAATCCGGTCCACGACGAGGAAGGCCGAGGTCCGCGCCCGCGAGGCCGTCGCGTCAGTCGTGCCGGTCGCCCTTGCCGCGCCGCTCGGAGCGGTGTGTCACATGCGGCAGGTGTCCCTGGCGCAGCTGGAGCCAGATGTCACGTGCGCGCCGGCCCGCATGAGTTCGGCTGTGCGCCACCATCTCGCGTGCCTCTTCCTCGGACTCGGCCATGGCCGACGAGCCCCGCAGTGGCTTGCCCGCCGTCTCGCGCAGATACAGGGCGGCGATGACCCCGATCACTCCCGCCACCATGAGGTAGTAGGCGGGTACGAGGTCGTTGCCGGTCGTGTTCACCAGGGCGGAGGCGATCAGCGGGGTCGTGCCGCCGAACAGGGACACGGAGAAGTTGTAGGCGAGTGAAAGACCGCCGTAGCGCAAGTGGGTCGGGAAGAGGGCGGGCAGCGTCGCGGCGCTCGTCCCCGCGAAGCACACCAGGAACAGGCCGAGGATGGCGCAGCCGATGGCGGGAAGCAGGATGCCGCCCTGGCGGATGAGCAGGAACACCGGCACGGAGAAGACCACCATCGCGCCTCCGCCCCACAGGAACAGCGGCCGTCGGCCGTAGCGGTCGGACGAGCGGCCGACGGCGGTGATGGTGAGAACGACGAGCACCATCGTGCCGAGCACGAGGAGTTGGGCGGTGAGCGCGGGTTCACCCAGTGTGGAGCTCATGTACGTCGGAAGATAGGACGTCACCATGTAGTTGGTGACGTTGTAGAGCAGGACGAGGCCGATACAGACCAGCATGGCCTGCCAGTGGTGGGTGAAGACCTCCTTGAGGCGGCCCTTGCCCGACATACGGGCCTGCTCCAGGCGCTCGTCCTCCTCGGAAGCGGCGCCACCCTTGGCCGCCGCCTGGCGTCCGCGTTCCTCGGCCTCCTGGAACGCGGGCGTCTCCTCCAGCCTGAGCCGCATGTAGAGGCCGATGAGCCCGAGCGGCCCGGCGACGTAGAACGGGATCCTCCAACCCCAGTCGATCATCTGGTCCTCGGACAGGACCCCGGTCAGGACGGTGACCAGGCCGGAACCGAGCGAGTAGCCGATGAAGGTGCCGAAGTCGAGCCAGCTGCCCAGGAAGCCGCGCATCCGGTCGGGCGAGTACTCGGCGATGTACGTGGTGGCTCCGGCGTACTCACCGCCGGTGGAGAAGCCCTGCACCAGTCGGCACACCAGGAGCAGGATCGGCGCGGCCATCCCGATCGAGCCGTACCCCGGCAGGAAGCCCACCGCGAAGGTGCTGATCGCCATCATGATCATGGTGACGGCGAGCACCTTCTGGCGCCCCACCCGGTCGCCGAGCGGCCCGAACACGAGCCCGCCGAGCGGCCGGACGAGGAAGGCCGCCGCGAAGGTGGCGAACGTCGAGATGACCTGCGCCCCGGGCGAACTCGACGGGAAGAACACCTTGCCCAGGGTGGCGGCGACGTACGCGTAGACGCCGAAGTCGAACCACTCCATCGTGTTGCCGAGCGCGGCCGCGGACACCGCGCGGCGCACGGCGGGTTTGTCGGCCACCTTGACGTCGCCCGCGCCCAGGGTCTTCTTCCGCCGGCGCAGCAACGTACGCACCATGCGTTCGGTCTGCACGCTTCCCGAGCCGAATCCACGACCTCGGCGACCCGGCTGTTCGGGCCCCCGCCTGATTGATTTCATGGGTACCTGCGCGTCGTCGTCGGTGGTTCCGCCACGCTTCGTGCGCTGCGCGGAGTGCTGCCGAACGCCGGTACCGGGGTCCGGTGCACGGCGTGCTGACATCAACTTCCCACCGCTTGCCCCAGCAGACGCGGCGCATGCGACGTCGCGGCGTGTCGCCCAGGCCGGTCGGACGGCTGACCGGCCCGCTTCCCATCGGCGCGGTCCGGCTCCGTTCCGGTCAGCCCTGCGACACCTCGATGATCTTCCCGTGCTCGTCCACGGTGTGACTCCGCCAGTACCGGTCCCACTGGTCGTCGACGTGCTGGGGCACCTTGCCCTCGGGGAAGCGGGTGTAGCCCTTGGGCGGCTGCTGCCCGTTGTCAATGCAGGCCCTGCCCGTCGATCCCACGGTCAGCACGGGGTACTCGCCGCCGCCGCAGATGGCGTCGTGCGTCGAACACCCCGCTACGGCGAAGAGCACGGCCGCCCAGCCCAGCACCCACACCGGCAGACGCCTCCGGCGCCGGGCACTGAGCACGGCGCTTGCCACCCGCGGGACAGGGAGGGACTGGTGCACGGTGAACTCCTGGTGAGTAGTCGCTTGTAGCGACCCTGCCCAGAACCCGGCTGCGCTCACCGAGGCGGCCCCATTCGGGTACGCACTACCGGATCAGACGGTCGCACTCCTCGGCGGTGATGTCGTAACTGCCGCGGAGGAACGTCTGGATCGCGGACAGCTGGTCGTCGGTGAAGGTCGTCATCAGCCGCCGCGTGCGGGCGTCGATGTCCGCGTAGAAAGAAGCGATGCGGTCGAGTCCCGGCCGCGAAGCCTCGACGAGCACGCGGCGACGGTCGCTCGGGTCGGGTTTGCGCCGAACGTATCCGGCCTTCTCCAGGCGGTCGATCATGTGCGTGACCGCGCCGGTGGAGCGCCCCAGTTGAGAGCCCAGCTCCCCGGCGGTCGTCACCCCGGCACGGTCGAGTACGTGCAGGCAGAGCAAGTCGGTCTGGGCGATGCCCAGTTGCTGGGCGATCAGGTCGTTCAGACGCCCCAGGGACCCGGCGAGGTCCGTCATCGAGGCGATGATCTGGTTGGCCGGTTCCTGCGGCTGGTCGTCCTGCGGTTTGACGGGCATGCGGCGTCCCATTTACCTTCGCGATCAAGATACTTGACTATGAAGCCAATCTATCCGACGCGTTGCTTCTGCGGCTGAGGAGGGGGAGGTTGCGCCCCCCTGCTCCGGTCCGCCTTACAGAAGGAGCTCTGCCCCATGGACGACTGGTACGTGGACGACCGCTGCACCAACTGCGACGTCGCCCGACAGCTCGCACCCGACCTGATCGGCGAGATAGGCGGGCAGTCGCGGATCCTGCGCCAGCCCGGCGACGAAGCCGAGACACGACGCCTGCACGCGGCCGTCTTCGCCTGCCCGACCCGCTCCATCCGCCCCGCGTCCGGACAGCCCGACAAGGCACTCGACCCGTACCCGATGCCCCTCGACGACGGCGTCCTGTTCTGCGGGCACAACTCGCAGCACACCGCCGGAGCCAACTCCTACCTGCTGCTCCGGCCCTCCGGTACGGCCATGATGATCGACACCCCTCGCTGGAACCCCGCGCTGGCCGACCGGTACGCGGCATCCGGCCGGGTCACCGACGTACTCCTGACGCACCGGGACCACGCGGCGCACGGCCGCCGCTACGCGGATCACTACGGCGCTCGACTGTGGATCCATGAGGGCGACCTCGACGCGGCACCCGACGCCGACCAGGTGATCCGGGGCATCGACCCCGTGGAGATCGCAGACGGCGTCACCGCCCAGCCCCTCCCCGGCCACACCCGAGGCAGCGTGCTCTACCTGGCCGATGACCGGTACTGCTTCACCGGGGACAGTTTCTACTGGTCACGCGCGACCGGTGATCTGGAGGTCGCGGAGAGCGTGACCTGGTACTCCATCGAGGAGCTGGCGGCCTCCCTGGCCAGGACGGCCGATCGGCTCCGGTTCGAGTGGGTCCTGCCGGGCCACGGAGACCGCCGACACCTGCCCGCCGACGAAATGTCCCGCCGCCTGCGCGCCCTGGCCGAACGCGCCCAACTCCTCCAGCCCCGACCGATCGACTTCACGGCGGTGCGCTGGTGAGGCCACGACTCCCCTGACACCGAGCCCCCCATGGCGTCACCCGGCCCCAACTCCCGGCATCCAACCGGGATGCCCTCGGCCCTGGGGATCGGCCGGGCCCCTGCACCGACCCCGCGATCGTCGATCGCCCCTGCTCGTCGGTCGGGTTGGCGAGGATCGGCTCGGCCATGCGCCGTGGGTGCGCCGCACATCCGGATATCACAGGTCCAGCACCCCGCTACCCTTTGCGATCAAGGGGAGGTGTGTCATGGGAAGCATGCTCGTCTTGGCCGTGATCGGCCTGGTGGTCGCCACACTTGGCGTAGCCGTGTTGATGCTGCTGGGCCTGGCGGCGGTGATTCTGTCCGGGTGCTGGCGCAAGCGAACGATCGCGGCTCTGGAACAGGCCGAGCGGGACGCCGGCTGTTAGCCACTCACGGCCCCAGAGCATCTGGCCCGGCTGCGCCGCGCTCCTCGCGTACGTCGCCGCGATGCGGGTGTTCATCCACGCGGGGCGATCCGCCGTCTCCTGGGGGCCTCGGCGGCCGTACTCCGGGGCGCTCGGCGGGCGCACGCGGTGGCTGACTGCACGGACAGGAGGAGCCAGTCGACCGGCACCCATGCCGGCCGAACTGCCCCCCCTGCGGCGCAACCCCATGGCGGCGAAGAAGAAGCCCAGCGACAAATCTCAGCCGTTGCCTTGAGGTCGGTACGAGCCCGTTGTCGGGGTCTCCTGCGAGGACCGCGACCCATCCGTCGCGCAGGTGCACGCCTCGGCGGCCTGCCACGGTGACTGCGAATCCGAGCGCCTGGCGGCGCAGGCGCCTCCGCCGCTGCGCAATCTCACGGGCGGCTCGACGACTATCCGCAATCACAGTGATAGTCACGTCCGGTATGCCGAGCGAAGTCAATGCCAGACCCGCTGGTCCAGCGGTGGGGCAGCGCCAGTCGCACCCAGCACCTTCTTGATCTTGTGGCAAGATCGTCGGATGCTGCGACTTACCGATTTCATCATCGACTGCCCTGACACGATGAAGCTGGCGGCCTTCTACTCCGAAGTGACCGGCCGCCCGATCAAGGAAGGCAGCAACGAGGAGTGGGCCGGCATCCAGTTCGGCGAGATCGAGCTCGCCTTCATCCGGGTCGACGACTACCGCGCTCCGCAGTGGCCCGACAGCGAGCACCCCAAGCAGTTCCACCTTGACTTCGAAGTGGACGAGATCGAGCCCGAGCAGCGCCGTGTACTCGACCTCGGCGCGACATTGCAGCAGGACTCCATCGGCCCCGAGGGCTACGGCTGGCAGGTCTACACCGACCCGATCGGTCACCCCTTCTGCCTGTGCCGCAACAAGGGCGTCACCTGGACCGACCAGGGCCCCATCTGGCCCGAGCGCGGCTAAAGCCGTCCGCCGACCACCCGCACCGACAAAGATCCAACAGAGCCATCCCGGCAACCGCCGCCATGTCGAACGGCCCTGACTCCCAAGGGAGTTGGGGCCTTTTCCTTCGCCGCCAACGTTACGAGCTCGTCGTCAGCGAGCTGCGGCTGCCGCTCCCGGGCACGATGATGTTGGACGGGTACACAAACATGCGAAGCCAGTGGTGGAGGCGGTCCTCCTGGTCGAAAGCCCACTCACCCGGGGTTTCACCAGCCTGTCACGCCAACTGTCCGAACATGCACAGCAGGTTGGAGAGAGATCACCTGCCCCGCCGGTCGTTGGCGGCACCGGGCCCTTCGAAGCCGCTTTCCCGCCAGGCCCGTCCCAGGGACGACGAACATGCGGCCGCCTGCGGCTACCGCACACCTCTTGCGGGCCCCACCCAGGACACCGTTGACTCCTGGCACACATGCCCAGGACCCGTCAGCTGCGGTCCGGTCCCGGGAGCGGAGTGGACTGCAGGCGTTGCATCCACAGGGAGCTCAGGTACTGGCCGTTCTTCACGGCGTACTCATGGAAGGTTCCGATTTCGACGAAGCCGAACTTGCGGTGCAGGGCCACCGACACGTCGTTCGGCAGGGCGATGCCGGCGAGGGCGACATGCACCGGTTCGTCGGCCAAGAGACCGAAGAGCGCACGGTAGAGGGCGGTTCCCAGCCCCTGTCCTCTGCTGTTCTCGCCGAGTCCGATGCTCACCTCGACCGTTTCCCGGAAAGCGTCCTGATCGCGGTAGCACTGGCTGCAGGCATAACCGAGAACCTGGTTGCCGCGCCGGGCGACGAGCATCCGGTACGGACCCGTCTTGGCGAACTGAGCGAACCACTCCCGCCGCTCCTCCATGCGATGCGGTCCGGTGGCGAACCGGGCGTGTGAGGTGGCGGCGGTGTGATTCTGGATGGCGACGATCCCGGGCAGATCATCCGTAGTCGCAGGGACGAGTTCAACAGTGGTCTCGTAAATCTCGTGCAAGAGAGGCTCCTCACCTCACGGGGATGTCATACCGGCACGCTAGAGACGCCGTCGGCCCCAGAGAACCCCATGATCCAAGGGTGCTGGCCATAGGCTGCACCTATGGCCCTGGAACTCGCGGACCTGCGCGTCCTCGTCACCGCCGCATCCACCGGCTCTCTGTCCGCCGCAGCACGTGAGCTGCGCATTGCGCAGCCGTCCGTCAGCGAGCGGCTGCGCCGACTGGAACGGCTCGTCGGTCGGCCACTGCTCGACCGCTCCAGCCGAGGAGTGTCACTGACGCCCGCGGGGGAACGGCTGCTGCCCCACGCACAGCGGTGTCTGGATCTGGCGGCCCGGGCCCTGGACATCGCACGGGAAGACGACACCCAGGGCACCCTGCACGTAACCACCCACGCCAGCTACGCCCCGCTGGCCGTCCCCTTCGTCATCGGCGCCCTGCAGCCGCTCGGATACGCCGTCGTGGTCGACGACCAGCACAGTCAGGACGCCCTCCAGCGGGTGGCCGTGGGCGCGACCGACATCGCCATCACACTGCCGATGCCGCACGCTCACGAGGTGCGGCTGCACCCGTTCCGCAGCGAGCCGGTCATCGCGGTCTGTCACCCCGACCACCCGCTCACAGGACGCCCTTGCGACACTGCGGAGCTGAGCGGCCACCCCCTCGCCGTGAACCTCTGGGGCAGCGGCGCGCACCTCTTCCACGAAATGCTCCTGGACGCCCCCACCCGCGCACATCAGCTCTACCGCGTCAGTTCCGCCGAGACGGCAGCCGATCTCGCGCGCTCCGGGCAGGCGGTCGCCGTTCTCACCCGCGCCACGGTCGAACGCGACCTCGCCGCCCGCACCCTGGTCGAACTCGACGTGAGCGACATGCCCGAATGGCATGTCCCCCTCATGGCTGCCCACCACCGCGAACGCGCCACCGAGCCCGCCATCGCTGCCGTGATCAACGCCCTGAGCCACCTCAAATCCTGACCCACCGCAACCACAGACACCACCACGCGGGATACGCCTCGCCCCCCACGTATCAGCAGCCACGTCCAAGCCGTCCTCACTCTGCACCTGACCAGATCAGACTGAACTTGGAAAAGACCCTTCCTTGACGCACAGTGCGCTGTCGACAACGCCGCATGAGTCAGGCAAAAGTCCACCCATCCAATGCAGTTGCTCCTGCTGATGTGTACGTCGCACTACGAAGCAGAAGAGATCGTCTGGGCGTCCGAGGAACCCCGCCAGGCGATTGAGCACGGCTGGTTCGTTCAGCGAAAGCGCCCCAAGGCGAGGCCCCCGGAGGCCAAGGTTTCCGGAGCCGCCTGACATCTGGCGTCCCGTTACCTGACCGAGATCCGCGTACCCCTCGAGCCTGAACCGTCCCAGCAACGCCCGCCAGCTACCGGGCCGTCCCCATGCAAGCACCAGGCGACCTGTGCGGGACCCGGCCTGTCTGACGGCACTCGTCGAAGCGGGTACCGCGGCACTCGGCGGCGAGGACGAGTCATGACCCAGTACCGGACCAACCCGGCCTACGTGACACCCGAGCCGCGAGGCCCCCAACTCGGCTGGGACAAGGTCAACTTGCACGGCCCCCAGCTCCCTCGAAGTGCGTCAGACGTCGCGCGCGGTGGCGACTGAAGTACTCCACTGCACCTGCCCTTGCCACAGCAGGGCCCCCGGCTGCCGGTCCCGGCTGATCCTGACGCTTGATCAGCGCTCCCAGCGCTGCAGGCCCGTCGCGGGGCCCATGCCTCACAACTCGACGCTCAGCCGACCGGGTTGAGGATGACCGTGCTGATGTTTTCCGACCCTCCGGATGCGGGAGCCGGTGCGGTGAAGACGGCGGAGCACCCGGCGGTGGCCGTCTCGCCGGGGTCTGTCATGGGGATGGTCGTCACGCACAATCCGCCGACCGCTCCCTTGAGGAAGAAGTCCACCGTCACCGACCCGGCGGCCTGGCCCTCGTTGATGAACGTCCCGGTCACGGGGCATTGGGTGTGACTGCATGCACCGTCGAACTCCTCGGCCGTCGCGACGAAATGGGCCTTGGCAATAGAAGGTGCGACGTGGACAGGGGCAATCGGCGGCGAGGAGGTGGGTCCAGGCTGTGGGGTTTTGGTGGACGGAGCAGCCGCTGCGTGGGTGAGTATGGACTCCAACTGTGCGGCGTTGTGCACGCCGAGGAACGTGAGGACGGTTACGGCCGTCCCCGCCGCCGCCCACCAGCGCAGTCCGTCGCGACTTCTGTCATCGGCCACGGAACGCCCCCTGTCACGTCCATGCACAGCGCGAGCGGGTGAGCATACCGAAAGGGGGGCGGACACCTGAAGGCCCCGGGTCGAGTGCCTCCTCGCCAGGGCTTCAGCAGCTCGCTCGACGTACGGCACCCCTCGGGGCAGAACCCTCGGAGTCCTCGCCGTCACCCAGGGCCGCATTGCGACGCCCAGGCCCAACTCCGCACGTTTCATCAGGATGTCATCGGCTGCTGCCAGTGTCGTGAAGTGACCTTGGTCGACGCGTCCCGCGTCGGCAGCGGACGCACGGACCCACTCGATGGGGAGGATCGCATGCGAACAAGGAAGGTCTCGGCCGCGCTGGCCGGGCTCCTCTTGACCGCCGGCCTTTCGGCGGCGCAGGAGTCCACTGCACAGGCGGCGGCTTCATGTGACGGCACCTACACGATCGTCGTCGGTGGCACCGGCAGCTCGTGGAACAACGACGGCTTCTACGGCAACATCCAGCAGCACGTCGGCTACCCCACCCAGATTCCCAACGGGGCGAGTGCCCGGGCAGGCGTCAACGAGCTGAACCGGCTCGTCCGCGACCAGCGGGCCGCGTGTCCCGGCCAGCACGTCAAGATGGCCGGGTACTCCCTGGGCGCCGCGGTGGTGCACATCTGGGTGACCGAGAACTGGCAGACGTTCGACAACGTCAACGCCATTCTCGTCGCGGACCCCAAGCGCCAGGGCCCTCCCGGCGCCAACGGCGGATCGGTCCCGTTCGGCGGCATCGTCGGTCCGCCGCTCGCCGGGGCAGACCGGTTCTTCGGCAACGTCCCCGTCAAGTCGATCTGCCACTGGGACTACGTCTGCGACGAGTCCGCCGGCATCTGGACCTACCCGAACAACCACGTGAAGAACTACCCCGAAGATTTCAACATGGACCACCACAACGACAGCGCCAACGAGCAGTGGTACAACGGCGCTTGGTACCCCTGGTAGTCACGCCGAGCTCGCGACGACGTACCACAGCCGCATTACCTCGCCATCTGTCAACGGCCCAGAACCAACGGCCGCTGACAGGTGGTGTTGTGTTTCGGCTGCTGCGAAGCCTGTGTCACACCGGGCTGCCGTGACCGTAGCCTCGGCGGCTCGTCCCAGGTCAATGCGAGGTTCAGCGAGGCCCAGACCAGCCTCGTCCCTGCGCGGCATCATCTGGTAGGCCTTGCCGCAACAGCGCACCTGAATGCCGCCATCGTCACGGCGCTAGCCGCACTCGTTGCGGGACCCGTGGCCGCGGCGGCCGCCATGTACGGCACCCGCGGCGCATCGCGGGGCGGCCCGGGAGGGCAGCGCATTGACCGGCTACAACAGCCTCACGGACCACCTCCAGGAGGAACGAGCCGAGCAGGGCGGCGAACTCACCGCGGTGCGGGCCGAGCTGGCGGCCGAGCGGGCCGAGGTGGCTCGGCTCAAGGCACTCCGTGGTGCAGCTGGGGGGCGCGCCGTGACGCACGCTGAGCGGTTCCTGGACCACAGCCGCCACCTGCTGTGGATCGCCGCGGCCCTGCTCTTCCTCTGCGGCGCAGTGGCACTGGCGTACCTCCAGATCGACCGGGCCGAGCAGCGCGCCGACAAGCTCGCCGCCGAGGCGGGCCTGAGGGGCACGGCCGTGTCGACACTTGCCGGGGACGTGCGGGCGCTGCGGCAGCAGGTCACGGAGAAGGGAGGCACGCCCGTGGCTCCGGACCCCACAAGGCCGTGAAGAACCTTGAGGATCGGGCCGAGGTGCCAGTACCGATCCCGGGGCCGCCCGGCCCGAGGGGGGATCCTGCGCCGCGGGGAAGCCGGGGCCGACGCTGACGCCGAGCCCGGGCCCGTCCGGCGCGGCAGGCAAGGACGGCGCTGACTCGACCGTTCCCGGTCCCGTCGGCCCCATCGGACCGACCGGCCCGGCGGGGAAGGACGGCGCGGACGGTGCGGCAGGCCGGGACGGCGCGGATGGGCGGCCGCCTGCGGGGTGGACGTACACGGATCCGCAGGGCGTGACGTACTCGTGCGGCCCGGTCGACGGGTTCGATCCGGCTGCGCCTCGCTACGTGTGCCGTCCGGTGAGCGGGTCGTCGACGACGCCGTCCCCGGCCACGCGGCGGGGACTGCTCGGAGTGGGGGCGCTGGCGATGTCGGCGGGGTATCGGCGTCTCGGCGGGGTCAGCTAGGTTCCCAGTCCTCGGGGCCGCCGCCGCGCCATTCGATGAGCGGGGACCGGATGACGTCGAGGTCGTCAAGCCCCTCCATGCCTGCCCGTCGCAGGTATTCGGTGAGATCCCGCAGATCCTGGGCTCGGCCGAGGATCTTCCCGTCGACGCGCACACGGCGGGCGCCGGTCTGGTCCGGCGGATAGACGACGATCACCTTGGCCATGGACCCAGCCTGCGACAAGCCGGATACCACCGCACCCCGAGCGTCTGCCGTGCACAATGACCGCATGACCATGTTCGTCTCCGCGGCCGCGCGGCCCACCATGCCGGCCATGCCTACCCGCAGGGTCCCGCTCGCCGCACGGGCCGCAGCCCAGCACGCTGGCCGTGTCCCGGCTGTCCTGGATCGCGTCACCGCGGCGACCGCGAACGTACCGAGCGCGTCAGCGTTCCAGTCCGCCCTGTAGCCCGCGGCTCTTCCGCCATCCCCCGGCCGGTGCCCGCCGCCGTACCATGCCAGGGTCAACCGCGCCGTGCCCGCACGGCGTCGGTATACAGCTCGGTGGTCAAGTCCGACTCCTCGATGCCCAGTTCCCCAAGGACCGTTCGGACGTCGTCCAGTGCCGCACGCAGATCGGACTCATCCACCATCGTCTCCAGCTCGATGAAGGTCCCATCGATCTCAGGGACGCGCACCAAAGTCGCGAGCATCTTGCGGCCGTTCGCCTCGAAGCCGTAGTTACGGCACCGCTTCTCGAAGGCGACGACCGGCACGTAGCCGAGGCCGCGGAGCATGGCGTGAATGGCCTCAGGGTCGTCGACGCGGGTCTCGTGCTCGGGCTTGGACCCGGACGCGGCGTCAACCTTTGCGCCCTTGTAGGTCAGCAATGTACGAGTCTCGTCTGTGCCGTGGACCGTTCGTACCCGAAGCTCCTCGTCGCCGCGCTCCAGGCGGCCGGCGGGGTCGTCGTAATACGTGTCCTGGTACACCTCGGCGCGGCCCTTGGCTCGCTCGTCGAGACGGCGCAGCACCGTCTCGGGTGCATGGACGTGCGCTTTCAGTTCCGCCTCGATCACGGGCGATCCCCTTCCTCAAACCGTGCGCTCGGCTCCGTCGACGATCGCCTGAACCATCCGCCGGAACCCCCGGTACAGCGGCCCGTGCGGTGTCTCCATTACCTTGTAGCACGCCGACTCGTGCCCTTCCCAGCCTGCGTCAAAAGCCCCCACGAACATGGTGGAATCGGTGCGGATGACCCTCCAGGTGGGCAGCATCCCGTAGCGGTAGACCTGCACATCACAGGTACCGGCCAGCTCGCGCAGCCGGGCCTCGGCGAGCCGTACGCCGCTGGCAAGGGACTCGACGGACTCCCCGATCTCGGCGGCCCGTTGGGCGATGGCGTCGGACTCCGGATCGAGGAGTAGCAAGCGGACGCGCAGGCCGTGGCCGCCCTGCTCGCGCGGCAGGCAAGCCCGGAGGAGGGAGTCGTTCAGCCCGATGAGGCCAAGCCCGCGGACGGCCAAGACGTCGAGTTCCTGGGCGGCGCGGGCCTGTTGTTGGATCTCCTCGCGGGCAGACGCTTGGGAGGCGTAGACGCGCACGACCTCGGGGAACGCGGCCAGGTCGAAGGCTGCGCCGCCGGACCGCTTCTCGCGGCTGGCCGCCAGGCCGAGAAGATGGCGGGCGTCGTCGGGCATGTCGAGACCGTCAGCGATACGCTCGTACACATCGAGGCGGGATACCTCACGGCGGCCGTTGATGATTTCGTTGACGCGGGCCTGGGTCATGCCGGTGGCAACGCCGATCTTCGCCTGACTGGCGCCGGAGTACTGCTGCACGTGCCGGAAGACGCTGCCAATGTCGCGGCGGCGCAATGCCTGGCGCACCTCGGCCCGCTCCCATGCCCACGTCGGCAGGTCGATTCCGGGGTGCATCGGTTGCACGGCTCAACTCCCTTATCCGTGAACGGGATAGGAATCCATCTCACCGTGAGATTACCGCTTGGGTATCGAGCGGGCACTGCATGTCACAGAAGCCTGGCTGCCATAACAGCAGTCGACGGCGGAGACCCTCATGAGCGCGCACATCTCGCATCCCTGCACCGAGACCGAAAGAGCGGTCGCAGAGTGGCTTGCTGGAAGCCTGCCAAGGCCCGGCAACGCCCATCAGGAGTGGAAGGAGAGCCGTGTCGCGGTCCTCGCTCTTGGGCGCCGCTTCTCAGCCGTCCGCCTCACGGAGGAGCTGGTACATGCGGTGGCCGTCGCCGAAGGCGCAACCGAGACCATGATTCTGCGCACGCTGAACGGCCCCGTCATCCACGACCCCTATAGCCACCGCTTCTACGCCCTGGTCCCCTCGTCGCCCTGCTCGGACCTTGGCCCGTACGCGAAGCATCTGGGCCTCGGACACTACGTCGGCGTCCCGTGCGTCGGCGACCACGAGCCGAACGGGACCCACGCCAGCTACTGGGCCGTCCCCATGCGGGCGCCTGGCCACCTGTGCGACCCGGGCCGCGTGGTCGGGCTTATCGGGGTCGGCGCCGCAGCGATCGACGGCGGAGACAGGTCGTGACTCAGTCCCGGACCAGTCCGGCCTACGTGACACCCGAGTGCCGCGAGGCCCGCAAACTTAGCTGGGCCAAGGGCCACTTGCACTGCCCAGGCCCGCTCGACGTACGGCAGCGTTCGGGACCGGTGCCTCTCGAAGTCCTCAAGTGCACCTGCCCCTGCCACGGCAAGGCCCACTGACTCCCCGTCCCGGCCGAACACTCCCTGGCAGGACCGCGGCCGGGACGGGGGCCCGCACCTCCATCCAACGAACGGAGGCACCACGTGAATACCACGACACTCGATCCGCAATCCCTCCTCGGCGAGGACACGTACCGCAGCGTCATCCGCACCATCGTGGACAACAACCCTGGCATGGCCGAGGAGATGGCCGCGCGGATCGCTGCTCAGGGTGTGCTGTTCGTCGTCGCGAGCGCGCAGAATCCCGACGTCTACACCGCGCCGTCCCGTGTCGTGGACGAGGGTTGGCACGCCTTGCTTGGGCACTCGTTCGCCTACATGCAGCTGTGCGAACGGTTCGGCTCGTACGTCCACCACTTTCCGGGCTACGACCCCACGAACTACGACCCGCAAATCCTTGAGCGGACCCGCAGCCTCATGGAGGCCGCGGGCGGCGCCATCGACGAGGATCTGTGGCGGGGCCCCGATGACGAACTGGTGCCGGTAGCGACGAAATGCCAGCACGCCCCGACATGCGCGATACGCCCGATGCCGAAGCCTGAATGGCCGTAGCGTCTAGCCTGTGCGTCAGGAGGTAACAGTGGAGAACGACGAACCAGAGGAGTGGACGGACCCCCGGTACGCGAAGCTCGTCGAGAACTGGCGGCGAGCGCAACGGGAACCGCGGGGAGAGCGTCCAGGACGGGGCTTCCTCGTACCGAAGTCCGAGGCCTGACGCGCACTGCCCCGGTCTGCTAGGCGGGCCGGGGCTTCCCACTGCCTAACGAGGCCTGCGGGAGGGACGCTGATGGTGCCGGCGATGCGATGCAGCAGGCTGAGGCTGGGATCGGTCGTCGCGTACTCGATGCGGTGGATTGCTGTGATCGACGCTGACGCGTTCGGCGAGTCCAATCTGTGTGAGCTGTGCGTTGAGACGTCCGGCGCGGATGCGGGTTCCGATGGCCTGCAGGGTGGACGTATACGGACCCGCGGGGCGTGACGTACTCGTGCACACCGGTCGATGGGCTTGATCCGGCAGTGCCGCGCTACCGGTGCGCGGCAGCAGGCGGGGCAGCGTCTCCGTTGCTTGCGTCGCGGCGGGGCCTGCTTGGGGTGGGCGTGCTGGCGATGTCGTCGGTGTACCGGCGGCTCGGCGGGGAGGTCAACTGGGGTCCCAGTCCTCCGGGCCACCGCCGCGCCATTCGATGAGCGGCGACCTGACAACGTCAAGGTCGTCGATGCCATCGAGTCCGGCTCGGCGGAGGTACTCCGCGAGATCACACAGGTCGACGGCGCGGCCGAGGATCTTCCCGCCGACCATCGCTCGCCGCCCGGGCCACAGCCCAGCACGCCGGCCGCACGCCCGCCGTCTTCGACCGCGTCACCACGGCCGCCGCCACCGTGCCGAGCACTTCGGCGTTCCAGTCCGCCCTGTAGCCCCACGAGCCCCGTAGCTGGCCTTCGGTTCGTGCAGGGGCGCATCCTGCGGCGACATTGCCAGCAATCCGAGCGTGTTACGCGGGTCATTCGCAATCTTTCGCAATCGTCGAGCGCGCACGGGGCCGAACATCACATCCTGGTTCCCCAACACGATTGGATGGAGGGCGATATGACGCTCCGGTTCATCGGCACGACCAGCGACGACGGCGACTGCTCCACGCTGTACGAGGTCGAAGGGACCGAAAACGTCCTCGTACAAGGGGAGCGAGTCACGGACCCAGAGCACCTGGCCCAATTGCGCGACGTGAAGGAGTCCGAATCCCTCGTCACCGTGCCCCGGGACCTGCTCGCCCGGTTCGCTCCCCGAGCTGAGGCGAAGGGCCTCATCCCGTTCTCCGACGTGGCCCACATGTTCTCGGACTTCAAGCACACGGCCTGGCGCCTGGAGACGCGCCGCGGGTACGCCTCGGACCGCGAGGGCACCAAGTGGCAGCGCTGGCAGGCAGGCGGGGACATCGCCGCCGAGCCGTTCGACGACTGGCGGACCAACGTCCGCGAGCAGACCGGACAAGGTAAGCGGTTCGAGCGAGTACGCTTGGTCGACGCCCCGCCGACGGAGGGGCAGCGGTACCTCCTCGCCTCTGGGCTCGGCAACGTGGCCGCGGGCGAGGACATCCGTAACCTTTCCCGCGCGGACGCCGAAAAGCTGGGCCTGCCCGACTGGGACTTCTGGCTCTTCGACTCCCGCACTCTGGTCCGCTTCGTCTTCGACGACCAAGACAACACCCTCGGAGTGGTCGTCAGTGAAGATCCTGCCGAAGTCGTGGCCGCCTGCCAGGCACGAGACAAGGCATGGCACTACGCGATCCGTACCGAGGAGTTCCAGAGGCAGGTACGTTCCACCATGTGAGCACGGACTTTCAGAACGCCAGGATCGCCTTGGGCTCGCGGCTGCGCGAGCTGCGTACTGCAGCGGGCTTCGATGGAAAAGGGATCGCGGAACGACTCGGCTGGCAGCGCTCCAAGGTGTCCCGCTTGGAGCTCGGAAAGCAGACCCCCACCCCAGACGACCTCGGCGCATGGGCGCAGGCCGTCGGCCGACCGGAGCTCGCGGGCGAGCTGACGGGGCACCTGTCGGGCGCCGAAACCAAGTACCGTTCCTGGCGTCGGCAGTTGGCAACCGGGCACCGCGCCCGACAGGAGTTGGCCATTGCGGAGACGGCGGACACCAAGGTGATCCGGGGCCTGGAAGTCGCCCGCATCCCGGGCCTGTTTCAGACGCCGGACTACGCCCGGCGTCACCTGGGGTCCCAGTCCTCCGGGCCACCGCCGCGCCATTCGATGAGCGGCGACCTGACAACGTCAAGGTCGTCGATCCCTTCGAGTCCGGCTCGGCGGAGGTACTCCGTGAGATCACGCAGGTCGACGGCGCGGCCGAGGATCTTCCCGTCGACGCGCACACGGCGGGCGCCGGTCTGGTCCGGCGGATAGACGACGATCACCTTGGCCACGGACCCAGCCTGCGCCAAGGCACATACGACCGCACCCCGAGCGTCAGCCATGCACAATGAGCCATGACCACCACGCTCGTCTCCGCCGCCGCGCGACCAGCCACTCCGGCCGCGACCACCCGCCGACCGGCGCTCGCCGACCGGGCCGCAGCCCAGCGTGCCAGACGCGCACCGACCGCCCTCGACCGCATCACCACGGCCGCCGACAACGTGCCGTCTGCGTCCGCGTTCCAGTCCGCGCTCTGATCAGTTTTCGTCCGGCTCCTCGGCCGGGATCTTAAGCGGCGGGACTGAGATCGTCCCGGGTCGCCTCGCCGCGCATTGCCGCAGCCCACTCCACCAGCAGCTCCAGGTACGCGTCCGAGCCGAGCCCACCGCCCTCGATCAGGGCACGAATCTCCTCATTGATCACCGACGCGGGGCGCACGAAGCCATAAGGCGAGGGAGTGGGAGACATGGATCAAGATTACCGCTGGGCACTGACAATGAAGCTGCCGCTTCAGGAACCTAGAACGTCCGTCAAGTGATCATCGAGGTCGGCGACCCAGTCCGCCCGCCGCCACGGCCGCAACTCCTGCCGGGCCCGCCGCAACCGGATCGCCGGAACCCTGCCGCCCGTCGACGCAGCGGCCAGCACGCACTCGTGTAGCAGCTCCGCCGCCGAACGCGGCTCGCCCATACGGATCCGCGCCAACGCCTGATCGGTACGCACGATCGCCCGCTGCACCTGCTCCCGCGGCGCCGACAACACGGCGGCCGATGCGGCGAAACGGTCATGCGCCAGAGCAGGGTCGCCCACCCACAGCTGACAGACGCCCTCGAAACCCCGCAGATGCCCGGCCGCGAACGACGTCACCGACGGGTCGCCGCTGTGGTCGCGCTCCATGTCGAACCAGGCCAGCCCGAGGGCGGCCTCCGCCTGTCTCTGCTGGCCGGCGCGGGCGGCGATCTCCGCTTGGAGAGCGTGAGCGCGGGCCCGCACGACAACGCTGCCCCCGGTCCGAGCATCTCGCACGGCCGCGTCCACCAACTGGCGCGCCCCGTCGAGACCTTGGGTCGAATACAGGGTGGTCAGGGCGTGGCTCATGTGGACGGTCGCCCGCCGCCATGGGTCCGGAAGCAGCCCTGCCTCGCGGGTCGCTGCCGCGTACAGGCCACGGGAGGCGGTGTCGTCACGGGTCTCGAACGCCAGCCGTCCGGCGAGGGTGTGGGCGGCGACGGACACACCCCGCAGTTGGGGGGCCAATTCGTCGGGCAGCGGGCCGGCCAGGAGCTGGCGGCATGCTTCCAGGGCGGGGGCGAGCATCAACTGGAGCCGCACGAACGGAAGCGAGCTCACCTGCGCGTTGACGTCGGACACCACGCCCGCCAGGCCCGTCACAAGGTTGTCGTCGGTGCGGGACGGGTCGGCCATGGCCGCGGCGAGCCCGGCCTGGACGCCGGTGGAGAGCAGGGCCAGCATGCCACCGCCCTGCTCCGTTGCCGACCGCGCGAGTGCCGAGCGCAGCATCGCCAACTGGGCTTTGTTCTCGCCGAGATGAGCGAGCGCGTCGATGAGTTCGGCGAAGTCCGATCCCGCGCCGAGCGCGACCGTCCCGGCGGGGGTGCGGCCATACAGGTGGGCGAGGAGCAGTTGGTGGCGCTCGTCGGGACGGGTGCGACGCGCGGACTCCCAACGGGCGACGGAGCGTTGCAGCCCGGCGATGGACGGGCAGGGACATGCGGGGCTGACCGAGGCGCTCTGCGATGGAGATCAGGGCGCGGGCCGTCTCCGCGAGCGACAGGCCGCGGCGTTTTCGCAGCGCTTTCAGCATCGCCCCGCCCGTCGCTCCATCGTCCATCACGCCATCGTGGCGCAAAACCCGGCTACACGGGCACGATCAGCCGCGGTTTCCCCTGCTCTGCCGTGTAGTTGAGGGCCTGCCACGTCCCTCCTGTCGACTCGTCGGCGTGCGGGAAGCCGATGGTCATGGAAGCATGGTCGACCATCCACCGGTTCCGGGCGTGGTAGGCGGGGGTGCACAGCTCGACCGCTCCCAGCTCGACGATCTCCTTGATGCGGTCCCTCGTTTGGGCGATGGCCTGCCGTGCGTCGGCAGGCTGCTGGTCGACAGTGCCCGGCACGACGACGGTGAGCTCCGCCGAAGTGTTCCCGGCGAGCCAAACCAGGGTCAGGCTGTCGATGCCCTTGGCGCCGCCGATGTAGAAGTGGCTGTCGGCGAACGGCTGGAGGTACGCCGTGAACAGGGCCGCGTACTCGTTCAGGCTGCGGTGCCCGGTCGCCCGGGTCCCGGTAATCGCCACCGTCCGCATGATCAACTCCGTGTCATAGGGTGTCATATCCCGCCCAGCCTGCCCCGTTGAGATCGTCTCTGCATGGACACCGACCTGCAGAAACTCGCAGGCCACCTGCAGAAACGCGGACTCCATGCCGTCCTCGACGACAGCGAGACCACCCTGCGGGCGGCCAACCCCCTCAGTGCACACCTCACCGAGCAGATTGCCACGACCGACAGGTGCTACGTCACATCGTCCGGCTACGAAATCGGCGAGCGCGGCCACGAGGCCAGCTGCGCCGAGGGCATCGCCCACATCCTCGCCGTACCCGTCCAGACCGGTCCGCGAGAGAAGGCGTCGTGAGCAGCGCGACCGACGCCGCACAGAGAGAAGCCGTGACAGCTTGGCTCGCCGAGAGCCTGAACCGCCCCGGCAACGCCCGCCAGGAGTGGCAGGAGAGCCATGTCGCGGTCCTCGCCCTCGGACGCCGCTTCTCAGCCGTCCGCTTGACTGAGGAGCTGGTCCAGGCCATGGCTGCGGCCGAGGGCGCGACCGCGATCACGG
Organism: Streptomyces sp. NPDC045846; assembly: GCF_056431605.1. NCBI lineage: Bacteria > Bacillati > Actinomycetota > Actinomycetes > Kitasatosporales > Streptomycetaceae > Streptomyces > Streptomyces sp. NPDC045846. The sequence continues at coordinate 245,093 of NZ_JBWKKJ010000003.1, forward strand.
TCCTCCGCACGCTGAACGGCCCCGTCATCCACGACCCGTACGGGCACCGGTTCTATGCCCTGGTTCCGTCCTCACCGGGCTCGGACCTCGGCCCGTACGCCAAGCACTTGGGGCTTGGCCACTACGTGGGCGTTCCGCGCGTGGGCGACCACGAGCCGAACGGCACCCACGCCAGCTACTGGGCCGTCCCCATGCGTGCCCCCGGCGATCTGTGCGACCCCGGCCGCGTGCACAGCATGATCACCGGTGGTACTGGGCTGCTGAACCAGGAGAAGGCGGCCGACTCGTGACCTCGACGCAGACCCAGCAGGGATACGTGACTCCCGAATGCCGCGAGGCCAACAAACTCCGATGGGCGGTCGGACACCGTCACTGCCCCGGCCCGCTCGACGTACGGCCATCGTCAGGATCAGGCGTTCTCGAAGTGCTTACGTGCGCCTGCTCCTGCCACCGCAGCCCCCACTGACTCCCCGTCCCGGCCGAACACCCCGCTGGCAGGACCGCGACCAGGACAGGGTCAAGCAAGCACCTTCCCACCGACAACCCGGGCATGGAGCCCGACCTCGCGGCACGCATCCTCACGGTACCTGTGCGCCCGGCTCGGCGGGTTCGTGCGCCACCTTCCCGAACGGCCCGACCCCGGCCGGTTCAACGCCGCCGCGCTGGAACGCACCTTGACGGCAATCGAGGACGCCAGGTACGGCATCGACGCAGACCTATGGCGCTCCCCCCGACGACCAGCTCGTCTCGGTGGCCGCCAAGTGCCAGCACTCCGACGACGGCGGCCCGATCGTCATCACCCCTGAACCCCAGCCGGCGGGTGAGTTCGCCTGCCGCGAAGCCTGTGTCACACCCGGCTGTCGTGACCGTGGCCTCGGCGGCTCGTCCCGGGTCCATGCGAGGTTACGGCGAGGCCCAGACCGGCCTCGTCCCCGCGCAGCATCATCTGGTGGGTCTGCCGCAGCAGCGCACTCGGCGAGACCCCCAGGTCTTCCGCCAGACGGTGGCGGACCCGGTGGAACACGGCCAGCGCGTCGGCCTGCCTGCCGCTGCGGTACAGCACGCGCATCAAGGTCCCGGCCACCGGTTCGTTCAGGGGCTGCTCCCTCGACAGCGCGAACAGTTCCGCGATCGCCTCGGTATGACGGCCCAGCCGCAGCTGCCACTCCACCTTCCGCTGCACGAGGGCGGTCCTGCGTTCGGTGAGGCGCAACCGCTCCAGCTCCGCGAGCGGTCCGGGCAGACCGGCCAACAGCTCTCCGCCAAACAGGTCCAGGGCCTGAGCACACAGCCGTACCGCCTCGGCCGGTTCGTTCGCGCGGCTGGCTGCCGCGGCGTCGGCGGCCAGCTGCTCCATGCGGGCCACGTCCACGTCGACGGCGTCGGAGGCCAGGCGGTAGCCGCCCCGGTCGTGCTCGATCACCGAGTCCGGCCGGTCCCCCATGCGCAGGGTCTTGCGCAGGCGGTAGACGTACACCGGCACCACGTTCGTGGTGGGCGGCTCCATCCCCCACACCCCGTCCAGGAGTTCCTGTCTGCTGACGGTCCGTCCCGGGCACAACGCCAGCGCCGCCAGTACGGCCTGCTGACGCAGATGCCCCAGGTTCAGAGGCCGCCCGTCCCGCCACGCCTGCGGCGGCCCCAGCAGGGAGATCCGCACTCGTGGCCCGGCAGTCCGGCCGGAGGCGCCCGAGCGGGCCGGGCTCCCGGGCTGCGGGCGAGGGCCACGGCCGGCCACGACGAGGCCGCAGTCGAAGGCATGGGCGATGGCGGCGGCCCGGTCACGCAACCCGAGCTTCGCGAGGACGCGGGCGAGGTGCCCGGCCACCGCGCCCTCGGGCACGGCCAGCGCGGCCGCTATCTCCTCGTCCCGCAGGCCGCACCCGACCCCGTAGAGCACCCTGCGCTCCAGGTCCCCGAGCGGGGCGGGTGGCCGGCACATGGCGGCGGACGTCGGCATCGCAACTCCCCGGTGTTCGTCTTGGCGGACGCCGCCGACAAAGTAGCGGCGGGAGCGCCGGGTGGGACATCCGGAACGATCGGGAGTGACAGCGGGATCGAACCCGAAGGGACCGGATCGACGACCTCTGCGGCCTTCCAAGGAGCTTGCTGATCAAGGGAGTTGACCGCCTGGCCGTTGCGGGCAGCGGCTCCGCAGCAGATTCCCGGAACGCGACTGTGGGTGGCACGGCCTGCTTTCGAGGCCGTGCCACCCACCTCCCCCGACTGTGCGGAACGTCAGGAGGCGAAGGCCCTTTCCAGCCTGGGGATCAGGTCCCGGAGGTCCTGTTCCCAGCAGCCCCCGTTGTGGCCGCCGTTGCACTGGGTGCCCCAGGCGGCGCCGTCGCCGTAGTCGACGTACGTGTAGGACATGCCCAGGGCGTCCATCCTGTCCTTGACGTGCTTGGACGCGCCTTCGAGCCAGAATTCCGGCTCGGTGGCCACTCCGCGTCCGTTGCCCACGTAGACCGAGACCCCGACCCCGCCCGCCTTGAGTTTGTCCATGTGCTGGGAGGGGTCGACCTCGTTCCACCGCCAGTCCGCGTTGAACACGGGGTAGGGCGAGCCGAACAGGGCGTCGCTGTCCACGGCGGGCTTGTAGGGATCATTGTTGGGGTCGCAGGCACCGGACGACGAGCCGCAGATCACGCCCTGCGCGTCGATGAGGGAGGCGACGACCGCCAGCCGCAGGTCCATGGAGTCGGCCGACAGGTCGATGTCCCCCGACAGGGACGCGGTCTGGCTGAACAGCTCGGGGTGGTCCTGGGCGTAGTGGAAGGCGCCGAACCCGCCCATGGACACACCGGCGATGGCCCTGGCCTTCTTCGTGGCGATGGTGCGCAGGTTCGCGTCGATGAAGGGGATCACCTGCTTGAGGTGGAAGTTCTCCCAGTTCTGGGCTCCGGCCGGGGTCTTCTGGTTGAGCCAGTTGGCATACCAGCCCCGTGCGCCGCCGTCCGGAATGACGGTGATCATCGCGTTGGAGGTGGTCAGCGCGGGATAGTTCTGCTGAATCGGGTCGTCCGGGGAACCGTGCAGGAAATACAGCACGGGATAGCGCTTGGCCGGGTCGTCGTAATAGCCGCTCGGCAGAATGATTTTGATGTGGTGGCTGCCCGCGACCTCGGGGGTGGTCACGGTGAGGTAGAAGTTGGTGGGGCCGCCGGTCGCCCGCTCGACCTGGGTCAGGCCGAATCCGTCCGTCATCGGCGGCGGCGTGGTGGCGTCAGCCGCTTGTGCCGAACCAGTCGGCAGGGCGATTCCTACGACGGCGACCATCAAGGCCAGCACTGTTCGCCATCTGCTCATCGTGCTCAACATGATTTTACCCCTGGGGAGTTCGGCCGTTGCGCGGCGCGAAAGGTATCGGAAGGCGGTGAAATACCGGTGAAGGGGCACGCCGGATGCCGTCGTCGACGCTCCGGCGTGCCGGTGCGGCAGGCTCAGGACAGGACCTTGATCTGCAGTTCCGGTGAGGCGGCGATCTGCGCCTCGGTGTACCGCTCGGTCACCCACTGGCCCGCCGAGAACAGCTTCGTCTGATCGGCGAAGTGCGGTGAACTCGGGTCGGCCGACTGGGAGTAGGTCAGGACCGAGGACGCCTGGGGCGGGCCGTCGGCGGTGAAGAGCACCTGCTGGATGAAGCTCGACCCGAAGACGATGTCCAGCTTTCCGTCGACCATGCCGGGCGTGACCACGTTCAGCACCCCCAGTTCGCTGATCGCGCCATGGATCGGGATCTGCTCGCCGTTCCGCGTGATCTTCTGGACGTCCGACAGCTGTGCGTTCAGCGGAATTCCCGCATTGCGCAGTGCGAGCACCGCGCGGGCCAACGCATCACGGACGGCCGAGTTCCCCGGGTCCAGTGAATTCGGCGTGTGTACCGGGTCCTTGGGGTCGAAGGGCACCTTCCACGGCAGCTTCTCGATCGCCTGACCGTTCTGCAGATAGGCCCAGTAGTTCTCGAACAGCCACGAACCCCGGCTGCCGGAGCTGTACTTGTGGTCCTTCCACGCGGCCAGGATCGGGCATGCCTCGCTCACATTGACCAGATTGCCGTCCACCAGGACGAGTCCGAAGGGGACGCCCTGGCATGCCCGGACCGTGGCGTCCAGGGCCAGATCGGCGGCCCTGCTGTTGTCGGCGAACAGCGACTGCCGCATGGTGTCCGGCGTGAATCCCCGGCCGGGCAGGCCGTCGGTGCCGTTGATCCGGTTCTGCGCGGTCAGGATCAGCTCCTGGGTACGCAGCGACCGGGGCTGGGCCGCGTCGCCCATGACCCGGGGGAAGCTCAGCGGCTGGTCGGGGTTGGCCAGCCAGGCGCTGTCGTTGGCGTTGCCCACGAAGTCGGAGCGGATCAGGCGCGGCTGCTTGTGCGGGTCGAGGAGGCCCGGCGCGACCGCGTTCGGATCGTCGGGCCAGTCGCACTCGCTGCGCTTGCCGTCGAAGATGGAGATCGGTGGCACGTTCGGCAGCCTGAGGTTCTGGTTGAACAGCTGCTGACCGGTCAGGGTGAGACACGACTGGGCGTGGTCGTCGGTGATGTTGGGGGTGGCCTGGATGTCCGCGTACAGGGCATTGCCCTTGCGGTCGGAGGCGATGGTGTTGAAGAAGGGCACGCCTTCCGTGGACTCCAGGGTGTCCACGACACCGTTGACGTCCTTGGCCTGATCCAGGTGGAACCAGGTGTTCAAGGCCCGCAGGTTGTCCATGTTCACATCGCGCACCGCGTGCGCGCTGACCACCCACGGCAGCGGGACACCCTGCAAGGACGTGGTGATCGGTCCGTACCGGGTGGACCACATCGTCCGGGTGACCTTGCCGACAGAGCCGTCGGCGTTGAGCACGTCGACGCCGACCTGCTGCGAGGTCATCTTCTGCCAGGCGCCGTCCACCAGGTAGTTGGTCGGGTTGAGCGGGTCCACCTGCACGTCGAACAGTCCGAACGGGGCCACCGTGGCGATCGTGTGGCTCCAGGCCACGTCGTCGTTGTGGCCGATGTTCACCGCGGGGAAGCCGAGCAGGCTGGCCCCGGAGACGTTGACCTTCCCCGGGATCGTCAGCTGGCTCTGCCACATCCGGTTCTTGCCCTGCCAGGGAAAGTGCGGGTTGGCCAGCAGCATTCCGGTGCCTCCGGACACGCCCTGCGAACCGACGGCGAGGGCATTGCTGCCCATGCTCTGCTGACGGCTGACCGCCATCGCGTCGCGGATCTTCTTCGCGGTCTCCTCGGGTGAGGCCGCGGGCGGCGCGGCCTTCGACGCCCCCGGGGGCGCGACGTTGACCTCGCCGTCCAGCAGGGCATCGGCGCTGCCCATGATGATCTCGGCGTGGGCGTGCCGGTAGACGTCCAGCTCCGTGATGGGGCGCACCCAGGCCTTGCCGCGGCAGGTGGGGTCCGAGATGTTGTTCACGCCCGTCTCGGCCAGGTACCGGTTGTAGCCCTGGACATAGCCGCGGATGGCGTCCTTGACCTCCGGCTCAGGACCGTTGGGGGCGGGCTGGTCGACGAGTCGCTCCACCACGCGGTTGTCGTTGATCCGCTGGAAGTACAGGTCGCTGTTGAGGTTGGTGGTGGTGTTCTGGTTCTCGCCGGGGCTGGCCTTGCCGTCGGGCCCCAGATAGCGGGAGCGCTGGGCGTCGACCATCAGGTACGTGTCGGCCAGGGTGCAGATGTTGTCCTTGGCCGCGGCGTAGCCGTAGCCCGTGCCCAGCCCCGCCCAGTCGGAGGCGATGATGTGGGGGATCCCGTATTCCGTGTAGCGGATCGTCGGCTTGTCCGGCGCCTGCCCGTCGGCCGGTGGCCCGGCGGCCACCATGGTGCCCATCACCGCCACCGCGGCCATGACCGCCATCGGCAGCCGCGCTCTCAGTCTCCTCCGCGCCATCGAGCCGTCCTTCCCCTCGGACCCAGACCCTTGTCTGAACGCGGACACGGTAGGGCGGAGCGATGAAATCCCGATGGAACAGAGGCGGGAGCACCGGGTCTCAGGTCTCGCGGCCGATGGTCCCGTCCTCGTCGAGCGGCGGGTGAAGGCGAACGGGGTCCTGCGTGTTGACGTCGGACGGGCGCGGGCCCTCGGGTCCGTCCGGTCCCCACCGCATCAGGCGGCGGATGCGGGCGATCTGGTAGACCGTGTCGCGGAACTCCAGGCGGTTGACGCGGCCCGCGCGGAGCGCGTCGGCGGCCTCCGCGTGCTCGGCGAGGACCGCGGCATGCGGTACGTCCTTGCCGCCGGTGCTCACGCTGCGGGCATCGACGTCCATCTCGGCGTCGGTCGGGATGAGGCCCTGGGTACGCGGCCACAGCCAGGTCAGGGAGAAGTCCAGCGACCGGCGGGCGGCGTGCACGGTCGCGTGCTGCCCACTGGCCGGCGTCCAGGCGCCCGTCGTCCGCTCCACGACCGTGAACGTCGGGGGCAGCAGGACCACATCCGGATGCAGATCGAGGGCCCGGCGCGAGTCGGCCCGCACCGCGTCGGGGTACCGGTCGCCGCTGTACCGCAGGTCCCGCAAGGCGAGTTGCTCCAGGGCCTGGGTCGGGGTGACCGGCGCCTCCACGTCCAGGACCAGACCGTCGTCGATCTCCGGGCCGCGGACCCCGCGGGACCAGTCGGGCACCAGGGGTTCCGGGTCGGTGGGGCGCGGCCCTTCCAGCCCTTCGGGGCCGGACATCGCGTACTCCTCGGCACGCACCACGCGGTAGCGGGTGCCGTCCACGGCGAGTTCGTCGACCCGCTCGGTCTCCAGCCGGGCGACGGCCGCGAGCAGCGCCCGTCGTTCCGCTCTGCTGCGGGCTTCGTCCTTCGCGCGGAACCACAGCTTCGAGTTCAGGCTGTCGCGGGCCTGCTGCGGACACCCCGCCGTGACCGCGACAACGACCCGCCACCCGGGTCCGTCCCTGTCGTCCCGCGTCGCCACCCCGAACAGCGGGCCCCGCACCACGAACCCGCCCGTCCGCGCCGCCGCGTCGACGGCGTCGGCCTCAACGGCGGCCTCCACGGGATCCACCGGTACCCGCACCACGATGCGCCGCGCCCCACCCAGCCCCGCGTCCCCAGAATCCATGACCCCATCCTGGCCGGGCCCCGGGTGTCCCCGTCCTGGATTCGGGGATTCCGCTGCGCGCGGGGCCCGCGTGTGCCAGGGGCCAACTGGGCCTGCCCGGAGCCGACTTCCGGCACCAGCCTTCGGACCGGAGGCCGCACCGGCGAACCCCGCGTGCCAGGCTGCGCCAACGACTCGCTTCAGGCGGGCCCGGAAAGCACGGTCTGACGCCGCCTTCTCGGGTCAGTGGCCGGTCATCCGCTCGATCGCGTCGATGACCCGGCCCGCTCCGTCCTCGGCAGCCAGGTGTTTCGCGGCGGCCTCCGCGGCCTGGCCGTACATCGGCTGCTCGACGACGCGGACGAGCGCGTCGGCGAGGCGTTCGGCGCTCAGGGACCGGAACGGGACGGGATCGGCGGCGGCGCCGATGGCCGCGAGGCGGGCCGCCCAGAAGGGCTGGTCGGCCGTCACCGGCACGGTGACCGCGGGCACCGCGGCACGCAGCGCCGCCGCCGTGGTGCCCGCCCCGGCGTGGTGGACCACCGCGGCCATCCGCGGAAAGAGCAGGGAATGAGGCAGGTCCCCCACGGTGAGGACGTCGTCCGCGTCGGCGGCCAGTTCGGCGCTGCCGGACTGAAGGATGCCGCGCAGCCCCGCCCGGCGCAGGGCCCGTACGGCGAGCTCGCTCAATCGTTCCCCGTGCCCGGAGGCCATGCTTCCGAAGCCGATGAAGACGGGCCGGGAGCCTGCCTGGAGGAAATCCTCCACGAGGTCCGGCAGCCGGTCGCCGGGATCGACGTGCGGCCACCAGGTGCCCACGACCTCCAGACCGGAGCGCCAGTCGGCCGGACGGGGCACCAGAGCCGTACTGAAACCGTGCAGGATGGGCCAGTTGGCCTGCTCCTGGAGCCGACGCGTGGTGGAGGCGGAGACCGGGGGCAGCTGGAGGCGGCGGCGCAGGTCGGTGACCGCCTGCTCGCTGATGCGGTCAGCCATGCGGAGGGAGAAGTGGGCCGCGGCGCGGTTGCCGACCCGGCCCAGTGAACGGGCGCCGGTGATGACCGGAGGGAAGTCGCCCGTGGGCGCGGTGGGTTGGAGGTACACGCCCAGGCTCGGGGTGCCGGTCGCTTCGGTGATGTGCCAGCCCAGCGGGGCGGTGGTCGCCGAAAGCAGCAGCAGATCGGCTCCGTCGGCCGCCGCGTCGGCGAACCCCTGGCCCAGTTGGGTCATGAACTCCCCGGCCCGGCGCATCAGTTCGCGCTTGTTCGTGACGGCTCCGCGCCCTCGCGTCTCGGCGGGCAGGTTGCGGAACTCAAGCCCCGCCCCGCGTATGAGGGGTGCGAAGGCGTCCGTGGCGGCGATGGCCACCTCGTGTCCGGCGCGCCGCAGTTCGGCACCCAGGCCGGTGTAGGGCGCGACGTCGCCGCGCGAACCGGCCGCGGCTATCAGGATTTTCATCGTTCTTCCTCAAGGTCGGTGGGCAGGGCCTCGATGCGGGAGGCGTTGGCGTGCACCGCCTTGCTCAAGTAGGCGTCGAGGTCCGGTCGCTGCTCGGACGGGGGGACGACGAGAGCGAAAGCGCGCGGATCGGCGGCGAAGTCGTCCGCGATGCGCCGATGCCGATCGGGCGGGCAGGCGGTGAACCAGCGCTCGATGTGCCGACGGTGCTCCTCGGCGATGCCCATGGCCCGTTCGCCGTCGCACGGCTCCCCCTCGTCGAAGGCCGCGAGCAGCTCTGCACGCCAGGCGGCGGCTTCCGCCATGAGGCGGCGCCAGTCCTCCTTGGTGTGGGCCGCGGCGCGCGCCATCGACTCGCGCTGACCTTCCGACCGTTGCCACTTCAGTTGCGCCTCGGTGGCATAGCTGAGGTCGAAGGTGACCTCGCCGAAGACGTCGAAGCGCTCCTGGGGTGTCAGGGCCACCCCGTTCTGCTGTACGTCGATGGCTTGTTGGGTCACCTCGGCCAGGCGTTGCAGCCGGGCGATCTCCTCGTGCAGCTGCCGCTGCCGGGCCTGCAGCAGTTCCAGCACGTCGACGTGCGGGTCCTTCAGCACGGCGGCGGTCTCCTCCACCGAGAAGCCGAGTTCGCGGTAGAACAGGATCTGCTGGAGGCGGGCCAGGTCTGCGTCGCTGTAGAGCCGGTAGCCGGCGTGACTGCGGCCGCTGGGCGCGAGCAGTCCCGCCTTGTCGTAGTGGTGCAGCGTACGCACCGTCACCCCGGCAAAAGCCGCGACCTGACCCACGGAGTAACTCATCGCTCCCGCCCTCTCGTCTGCAGACAGCCTCAAGCCTGACGTAGGGGGAGGGTCAACCCGCACTCGCCCGCCGGGCGGACGCGCGCGTACCGGCCCCACGAGGTGGGGCCGGTACGCGTGGCGGGGCTGTGCTCAGCCGCCGGTCAGAACGGGAAGCGGCTGTTCTGGTGGTTGCCCTGCCAGTGACCCTGGGCACACCCGTCGCCGTAGAAGGCGTTGCCCTTGATGGCTCCGGCGAACGTGCCGCAGGCCTTCATGTCGCCCTCGGAACGGTGGTCGTCGTAGTGGTCGTGCGCCAGGGCCGAGCCGGCGCCGCCCAGGACCGCCGCCACGGCGAGAAGACCGGCGGCCAGAGTGGTTCGCATACGCATGAACGCTCCCGATGAAAGAGGTGGGGGGACACCTCAGCTCTCCCCGGCCTTCTGTACACAGGAAACGCGGTGTCACCCGTACGCCATCGCACGGCACACGACTGCCGAGGAAGTCCGGCCCGGGCCACGGCCATCCGGAGGACATGCCCCGCCCGTCTCATCCCCTGCGGGGCGTCGGCTTCGTCTCGGGCGCCCACCACTCGATGAGGAGCAGGGTGGCGTCGTCGCGCAGGTCGCTGTCCTCGCTGTCGAGGATGGAGTGGATGAGACGGCGCAGTGTCTCGGCGGCCAGTTCGCCCGCGGCGGTGGCGAGGATGATGGAGTCCGTGAAGCGATCCATGCCGAACTCGCCGCCCCCGGCGGTCCGCGCCTCGGTCACGCCGTCGGTGTAGAGCAGGACGCGGTCGCCGGGTTCCAGCGTCATCTCGTGGATGGCCCTCGGTTCGTCGCTGAACCGGGCGGGCAGCCCCATGGGCGGCTGGGCGCTGCGTTCGAGGGCCCCCGCCACCACCCGTCCGTCCCGGATCAGCACGGGCGGGGGGTGCCCGCAGTTGCACCAGCTGAACACTCCCGTGGACAGGTCGAGCTGGGTGAGGATGCCGGTGCAGAACTTGTCGGGCAGCCATTGGGCGAGTGCCTGGTCGATGGTCTCGACGAGGTCGAGCAGTCCCGCACCGGCCCGCCGGGCGTTGCGGCAGCCGGCCAGGGCGACCGAGGTCGTCAGGCCCGAGGCGAGGTCGTGGCCCATGGCGTCGAGGATCGTCGCGTGCAGGGTGGACTGGGTGAGCGAGTGATCGAAGGCATCGCCGCCGATCTCGTACGCCGGCTCCAGTACGGCGGTGGACACGACGTGGGTGTTGCCGATGGTGCGCGGCGGAAGGAAGGCGCGGAGCATCTCCGCGGGCAGTTGCATGCGCTCGGCCCGGGCCTTGCGGGCGAAGCTGTCGCTGTAGGCGCGCTTCGAGGTGATGGCCATCGCCACGACCTGCGTCAGCATGCGGCAGCGGCGCAGCCGCGCGGCGTCCACGCTCCGTGTCCGCACGCCCAGCACCCCCAGCCGCTCGGCGCCGTCCACGACGGGGAGCCAGACGCACAGGATGCCGGTGTCCACGTCCTCCATGCGGAGCGAAACCGTCCGGTAGCACCAGCCCGCGATGGACGAGTCGACGTCCAGGGTCGGCAGCCCCTCGGTGAGCGAGACCAGTCGGCGCTGCTGAAGATCGGTCAGGTAGATGACGACCTCCCCCAGGCCGAACGCCTCGGCGCAGCGGTTCACCAGCGCCGGGAGGTCCATCGGCGTCGCGGTGTGCGCCTGGGCCAGCAGGTCCTCCAGCAATCGCTCGCCGCAATCGGAGCCCTCGTCCGCGTCCTTGCCCATGGCCGGCCACCTCCTACCAGGCAGTCTCACACCCCGTCCCCTGTCCCGCCCCCGCGAACACTCCCCCGTCGGCGCGGGTGCCACCCCCTGGCCCGGCCGACGCAGCCCCGGCCCCCGGCCTGCGCAGCGCCGGGCACACCGGGGACGAGCCGCGCCCGCCTGGGCCATACGGGGCGCGGGACGCGGTGGTTCCGCCCGGCGTGTAGGACTGCGGAACGGGGGCAGCAGAGCCTTCAAGCCGTAACGGTGTCGACTGGAGGAAACCTACTCATGTTGATGGCTCACCCCGCGGTGCTTCGCGAACTCCTCGACGAGTACGACGTCCTTCACGCGCTGGACGCGGGCGAAGGGAGCGAGGCCACCCGCCAGCGCCTGGACGACGTGGCGTACACCCTGTGCGTGGCCACCGGGACCCGGGACATCGACGCCGCCGTGATCGCGGCCCGGCACGGGCTGCCCGGGGCCCGCACCTTCGACGACTCCGTGCTGGAAGCGGTCGCCCCCTGAGGCCGCCGCGCGGCCCGGCCTTCGCTGCGGGAAGCGGAGGCCACCCTTCATCGCCCGGCTCTGTGTCCCGACCCGCTCCCCGTGTCGGGCCACAGGGCCGGGCGCGGTCGTAGAACGCCCGACATCCCGTCAGCGCGGTGCGCGGATGCCGTCGATGATGCGCGTCCAGTTGTCGCCGCCGTGGCCGTCCCCGATCGCGCGCCGGTAGTGGGCCCGCACGGCCAGCGGCAGCGCGAGGTCGAGGCCGAGTGAGGTGCTGGTCTCGACGATGTGGTCGGCCGTCGCGCCCATCATGGTGACCGTGCTGAGGTCGCCCGGGTGCTGGCCCGCGTCGAGCGCCGCGCCGGGGCTCTCCTCCCCGGCCCTCAGGATGGTGCCGATCGAGTCGGCAGCGGCCAACAGTTCCGGAAGCGCGTCAGCGGCCTTCATCCCCGCGGTGCCCAGCATCGCGGTGGCGTGCATCAGGGCGGACAACGTGGTGAGGAACACCGCGAGTTGGGCTTGGTACATCATCTGGGCGAGGCCCGGGTCCGCGCCCAGGTACCGGGGCTCGCCGAGCAGCGTCAGCGTGGCGCGGTGCCGGTCCATCTCCTCGGCGGGCCCGCTGTAGTAGACGTGGGCCGCCGCCGTGCCGACCATCGGCGCGGGGACCATGACGCCTCCGGTGAGGAAGGCCGCGCCCCGGCTCGCCGCCCATGCCGCGGCCTCACGGGTGCGGTCGGGGGTGTCGGAGCTCAGGTTGACCAGCGTGCGGCCGGTCAGTGCTTCCCCGGCGGTTTCGAGGACGTCGTACATGGCCTGGTAGTCGGTGAGGCTGAGGATCACGAGGTCGCTCGCCTCGATCGCCCCGCGGGGCGTCGCCGCGAGCACCGCTCCGGCGGCGACGGCCCCGTCGGCCCGGCTCGCGGTGCGGTTCCAGACGGTGACCGGATGCCCGGCGGTGAGGAGCGAGCGTGTCATCGCCTGGCCCATCGGGCCGAGGCCGATCACGGTGACGGGGATGTTCTGGCTGGTGGTGGCGTGTCGTTGGTTCACACCTCCATGCTGGGCGGGCGCCGCTAGTCTCGGAAGTACCCACTGTTTTCTGCGGTACTTACCTTTTCGTAAGGGGATCTCGATGTCCAAGGCGCCGAGACGCGGCCCGTACATCTGCGGCATCGATGCCGCCCTCGACGTGGTCAGCGGCAAGTGGAAGGGCCTGATCCTGTGGGAACTGGCCACGCATGGCGTACGCCGCTTCGCCGAGCTGAGGCGCGCTCTGCCGGGCGTGAGCGAGAAGATGCTCACCCAGCATCTGCGGGAGTTGGAGGCCGACGCCCTGGTGCACCGGGAGGTCTACGCCGAAGTGCCGCCGCGGGTGGAGTACTCCCTGACGGAGCATGGACAGACGCTCAACCAGGCGCTCCGTTCCCTGGGCGCCTGGGGAGTGGAGCGGATCCGCCGCGAGGGCTTCGAAGCCGTCGACGTGGCCGGAACCGCACAGGTCTGAGCCGCCGGGCGCGCGGGGATACGAGGCCGTCGGTTTGGCGGCGCGTTTCGGGGAGACCCGCCCCAGCCGGACGGACATTTCCCCATCAGATCAAGGGAGTTGACCCCATGGCCGGCGATGAGAAGGCCAAGTCCAAGGTCGAGCAGGCGAAGGGCAAAGTGAAGAAGACGGCCGGACGCGCGGTCGGCAACGAGAGCAAGGAAGCCGAAGGCCGCGCCGAGAAGGCCAAGGGCGACGCGCGCCAGGCTAAGGAAAAGATCAAGGACGTCTTCAAGGACTAGGCACTGCCTTCGTGCCAGGTCGGGCCGGTCCACCTCCCCGTGGGCCGGCCCGACCGACAGGGGCGGCCACGCTAGACCAGTCCTCGCCCGGCGGCGTGCACCCGATCCGGCGTGAGCGGCAGTTCCCTGAAGCGGACGCCGGTGGCGTGGTGCACCGCGTTGCCGATCGCGGCCGCGGTCCCGACGATGCCGATCTCCCCGATGCCCTTGCTTCCCATCGGGTTGAGGTGGGCGTCCTCCTCATCGATCCAGTGGGCCTCGACCTCGGGCACGTCGGCGTGTGCCGGGACGTGGTAGCCCGCGAGGTCACTGCCGAGGAACGCGCCCGACGCCGGGTCCACACGGCCTCCTTCGGTGAGCGCCATACCGAGCCCCATCACCATGCCGCCGATGAACTGCGACCTGGCGGTCCGCGGATTGAGGATGCGTCCGGCCGCGTACACCCCGAGCAGGCGCCGCACCCGCACCTCCCCCGTGACCGTGTCGACGCCCACCTCGGCGAAGTGGGCACCGAAGGCGTGGCGCGCGTAGGGGGTCTCCGCGTCCGCCGTACCCGCGGTGTCCGCGGAGGCCGTCAGCCCCTCGGGGGGCAACGGGCCGGAGCGCTCCCGGAGTTGGCGGGCCAGGGAGCGGCACGCCTCGTGCACGGCCCAGCCCCAGGACGCCGTGCCGGCCGAGCCTCCCGCGAGCGGAGCCTTGGGAAGCCCCGTGGTGCCGATCTCCGTACGGACCGTTTCGGCTCCGACGCCGAGCGCGTCGGCCGCGATCTGCGCCAGCACGGTACGGGCGCCGGTGCCGATGTCGGTGGCATTGATCCGCACCACGTGGAGCCCGTCGGGGTGGGCGGTGACGGTCGCGCGGCTGGGCGAGACGATCACCGGATAGGTGGCGGAGGCCACACCGGTGCCGGTCAGCCACGCTCCCGAACGCCGCACCCCGGCACGGGGGTCGCGCTCGACCCAGCCGAAGCGCTGCGCGCCCTCGCGCAGACACTCCACGACGTGCCGACTGCTGAACGGACGGCCGCTGTCGGGCTCTTCGCCCGGCTCGTTGCGCGCCCGCAGCTCGATGGGGTCCATGTCGAGCGCGCAGGCGAGTTCGTCGATGGCGGACTCCAGGGCGTACATGCCCGGGGCCTCCCCCGGCGCCCGCATCCAGGACGGGGTGGGCACGTCCAGCGCGGCCACCCGGTGGGCGGTGAGACTGTTCGCTCCGGCGTACATCACGCGCCCGGGCACCGCCGCCTGCTCGACGAACTCCTTGACCCGGGAGGTGTGCGTGGTCACCTCGTGGATCAGCGAGGTGAGCGTGCCGTCCGGCTCCGCGCCGAGCCGCAGGCGGTGGTCGGTCGGCGCGCGGTGGCCGACGAGTTCCGTCAACTGCCGCCTGGTCAGGGCGAGTTTGACGGGACGCCCCACGTGCAGGGACGCCATCGCGGCGAGCACCACGTGCGGCCGGGGCGTGCCCTTGGAGCCGAACCCGCCGCCGACGTGTTCGCATACGACGGTCACCCGTTCCTCGGGCAGCTCGAACACCTCGGCCAGGACGGCCCGCACCGGGTCGGAGCCCTGGTTGGTGTCGTACACCGTGAGGCGGCCGTCCTGCCAGCTCGCGGTCGCCCCGTGCGGCTCCATGGGGTGGTTGTGCAGGGGTGGCACCCGGTAGCGCACGTCGACCTTGACCGGTGCCGCGGCGAACTGTCCCTCGGGATCGCCCCTCCGGCGCTCGGCGGGGTGGCCGCCGTTGGCCTCCTCGGGGGTGTAGGCGCCGGGCGGGTCCTCGGTCAGGACGGACTCGTGGGGCTCGGTCTCGTATCCGACGCCCACCGACTCGGCTGCGGCGCGGGCCGCTTCCAGGGTTTCGGCGACCGCCAGGGCCACCGGCCATCCGTGGTGCGGCACTCGGGAGTCCTGCAGCACGGCGAGAGTGGCGTCGTCCGTGTCGGCGAGCCGGGGCGCCGAGTCGGGGGTGAGCACGGCCAGCACGCCGGGCACCTTCAGCGCGGCGGCCGTGTCCAGGGAGACGACCCTGCCTTTGGGGACGGTGGCCGGCACCAGCCAGGCGTACACACAGCCGGGCGGCGTGTACTCCGTGGCGTACCGGGCGCCTCCGCTCACCTTCGCCCCGCCCTCACGGCGCTCGATGGGCGAGCCGACTGCGTTGTGCGCTTGCGAAGCCATGACGGGTCTCCTAGCGGGTCGAACCGGGCGCGGCATGCCTCCTCGGAGGGGTTCAGGCCGTAGCGGTGAGCGAGCCGAGCACCTGCGCGGCGAGATCGCGGGCGAGCGCCACCTTGTACGCGTTGTCCCGCAGCGGCACGGCCTGGTCCAGCTCCGCGTCGAGGGCCCGCGCGACGGCTTCGGGGGTCGGCCGAGAGCCCATGAGGGCGGCCTCGGTACGCCGGGCGCGCCA
The DNA here is from genome assembly GCF_056431605.1 of Streptomyces sp. NPDC045846. Lineage (NCBI taxonomy): Bacteria > Bacillati > Actinomycetota > Actinomycetes > Kitasatosporales > Streptomycetaceae > Streptomyces > Streptomyces sp. NPDC045846. The sequence continues at coordinate 260,833 of NZ_JBWKKJ010000003.1, forward strand.
GGGGCGGTGGGCGAGGCCGCCGAAGGCTAGGCCGATGTGGCGCACCTCTCCGTCCTCCAGCTGGAGGACGGCGGCCACGGAGGCCAGCGCGAAGGCGTACGAGGCTCTCTCCCGTGCCTTGCGGTAGTGGGACACCGAGCCGGGCGGAAGCGGCGGCAACACCACGGCGGTGATGAGCTCGCCGTGGCTGATCACGGTGTCACGCTCGGGGGCGTCCTCCGGCAGGCGCAGGAAGTCCGCGACCGGCACCGTACGGCCGCCCCCGGGGCCGGAGAGTTCGACGACGGCGTCGACCGCCGCGAGCGCCACGGCGAGATCGGAGGGGTGGGTCGCCACGCAGTGCGGCGAGTGGCCGAGGACGGCGTGGTCGTGGTTGATGCCGTCGAGCGCCGCGCAACCGCTTCCCGGCACACGCTTGTTGCAGGGCTTGGACACGTCCTGGAAGTAGGCGCACCGGGTGCGCTGAAGCAGGTTCCCGCCGGTGGTCGCGGCGTTGCGCAACTGGCCGGAGGCGCCACTGAGGACGGCCTGCGACACCACGGGATACCGCTCCCGCAGCAAGGGGTGTGCGGCGAGGTCGCTGTTGCGTACGGTCGCGCCGATCCGGAGAGCGCCGCCCGGCCGCTCCTCCACCTCGTCCAGAGGGAGACGTGTGATGTCGACGAGGACCTCGGGGCGCTCCACCCCGAGCTTCATCAGGTCGACCAGGTTGGTTCCACCGCCCAGGTAGCGGGCCTCGTCCCGGCCGGCGTGGGCGGCGGTGGCCTCCTCCACGCTGCGGACGCGCACGTACGACACCGGCTTCACGCGATCACGTCCCGCACTGCCTCGACGATGTGGGGATAGGCGCCGCACCGGCACAGGTTGCCGCTCAGCCGCTCCCGGATCTCCTCGCCGGTCAGCCGCACGGGACCATCCGGCGCCTGCTGCGGGTCGGTGACCAGGGAGGGCGCGCCCGCCTTGGCCTCCTCCAGCATGCCGACGGCCGAACACAGCTGGCCGGGCGTGCAGTACCCGCACTGGAACGCGTCGCGGTCCAGGAACGCCCGCTGCAACGGATGGAGGTCGCCGTCCTCGCCGGCCAGGTCGGCGAGCCCCTCCACGGTCACGACCTCGGCGCCGTCGAGCGTCACCGCCAGCAGCAGACAGCTGTTGACCCGGCGACCGTCCACGAGGACCGTGCACGCCCCGCACTGGCCGTGGTCGCAGCCCTTCTTCGACCCGGTCAGGACGAGCCGCTCGCGCAGCAGGTCGAGCAGGGTGGTTCGGTGATCCACCTCGACGGTGTGGGCGGACCCGTTCACCCGCAGGGTCATCTGTGACGCGGTGGGACCGGGCGGCGCATCCGCGGGGCGGGGCCAGGGCTCAGGCCGCACCGCCTGGCCCGATTCGCCGGCGTGGGGTTCCTCGCTGCTGTCCATCGTTGCCTGTTCCTCGATCCGGATGGTCGGCGGCGGCTGACCGCACACCCACCCTGATACAGCTCGGCCCGCCCGGCATCTCGACATCGTCCGCGCCCCGTGACATGAGTGGGGCGGCCCGCCCGGGCCGCCCCACTCATGTGGTCTCGCGCCTTCAGCTGTTCTCCGCCTGGAACATCCAGGCGTGCTTCTCCAGGTCCGCGGTCAGGGCGATGAGCAGGTCCTGGCTCACCGGGTCGGGCTCGTCGGTGGCCGCGATGCGCTCACGCATCCGCTCCACGATCCTGCCCAGCGCCACGACCATGACCTCCACGGCCTCGGAGTCCTTGATCCAGCCCTCGGGCACGGTGCCGATCGCGCTGTCGGCGGCCACGCGCGCGGCACGGCCATCCGGGTTGACGCCGAGCGCCGCGGCACGCTCCGCCACGGTGTCCGAGTGCTGGCGGGCCGTGGTCACCACGTCGTCGAGCTGGAGGTGTACGGAGCGGAAGCGCGGGCCGACCACGTTCCAGTGCACCTGCTTGGCCGCGAGCGACAGATCGACCAGATCGACGAGGGCCCCTTGCAGGGCCGAGCCGACCGTCTTCAGCTGCTTGTCGGACAGCGAACTCTTCACGACAGACACTTCTTCACTCCATTTCGCACGCGGCTGCTATCCGCCTGGACCGTTCATCGGTACCTGTATGTCGCCTTCCTCAAAATGCGCGTCCGAAACGGACGAAGGTCCCGACTCCGGGCAGAAAAACGGGTGGCCCGCCGGATTCCGGCGGGCCACCCGAAAGGGGGAGCGTCCGCGCTCAGCCGAACGGACCGCCGTAATAGCGGCCGATCAGGTCGCGGTAGGTGGGATCGTCGAGATGGGTGGCCGGCTCGAACTCCGGCGAGCCCTTGACCTGGTCCCGGGTGAGGGCCACATGAATCTTCTGCTCGTCCTGGTCGAGCCTGGTGACGGTGCCCGCGGGCAGCAGAACGCGTTTGCCGAAGATCCACGGCCCGGTGTCGACCACGAGGTAGGCGGAGCCGACCTCGTCGGAGTGGACGTCGACCTTGCCGATGCTTCCGTCGGCGGCTTCGACCTTCCACCCGCGCAGATCCGCACCGGCGAGATGACCGCTCGTGTCCTGGTAACCCCAGAGATCCTTGTTCATCGGAGGGATTTCCCCTTTCCGTTCGTGTCGCGCCGCGTTTGCGGCCCGGCGGTCCGCGCGGCTCCCGCCGCGCTCGGTCACCTGGCCGGGCCCTCGGAGATCAGTGCTTGAAGGCCTCGTTGGCCTTCTCCTTCGCCTCGCGCGTTTCGCCCTTGACCTGGTCGATGCGCCCTTCGGCGGTGAGCCGTTCATTGCCCGTCATGCGGCCGAGCGCTTCCTTGACCTTGCCCTTGGCCTGTTCGGTCTTCGCCCGGGCCTTCTTGTCAGCAGACATTCGCTTCGCCTCCAGCATGGATCAATCGCGCGGACGAAAGGTCGCCTGGCCGCTCCGGCCGATTTCAAACGGGCCCTACGCCCTTCCGGGACGCGAATGCCGAGCCCTTGTGGGCAGGCTGAATACGCCGCGCCCATAAGCCCGTTGAGACCACGGACGGGCGCCGCGTACACCGCTGGCGCCACGACCGGGACCAGTGCGACCCCTGCGGCGGTCAGGCGCTGGTGACGGGTTCCTCGGCCATTCCGGCACGCAGCTTGGTCAAGATGCGCGACAGCAGCCGGGAGACCTGCATCTGCGAGACACCGAGCTCCGCACCGATCTCGGCCTGCGTCAGCTCCCGCCCGAACCGCATGCTCACGATCCGCCGCTCCCGCTCGGACAACTCACCCATCAGCGGAGCCAGCGCATGAAGGTTCTCCACCTTCTCCATGCCCGGATCCTCCTCGCCGATGAAGTCGACGAGGGTACGGCTCCTGCCGCCGGCGGCCGGGCCGGAGTCGTCGGAGTCGGCGGAGGTGTCGAGGGAGCCGGCGGTGTAGCCGTTGGCCGCGACGAGACCCTCGACGACCTGCTCCTCGTCGAGCCCCAAGTGGGCGGCGACCTCGCGCACGGTGGGGTCGCGGTCGAGTTCGAGGGCGAGGCTCTCCTTGGCCTTGGCGATGTCCACGCGCAGCTCCTGCAAACGGCGCGGCACGTGCACGGCCCACGTGGTGTCGCGGAAGAACCGCTTGATCTCCCCCACGATGTACGGCACCGCGAAAGAGGTGAACTCCACCTCACGCGACAGATCGAACCGGTCGATCGCCTTGATCAGACCAATGGTCCCGACCTGGACCACGTCCTCCATCTCACCACTGCCCCGATTACGGAACCGCCCCGCGGCAAACCGCACCAACGACAGATTCATCTCAATCAACGTGTTCCGCGCGTACTGGTACTCGGACGTACCCTCCTCCAGCACCTGAAGCCGCTCGAAGAAAACCTTCGACAACTCCCGCGCATCCTTCGGCGCGACCTTCCCCGCATCCTCCACCCAGGGCAGTTCCCCCTCCCCGAGGCCCACCGCCGAGGTCGCCGTCCGGTCCGCCCGCTCTCGTCCCGTCACCCGCGCCGCTGGCATGAAGACGTCCTCCCTAGTCGCGTAACTGCATCGCAGCCTCCGTCTGCCCCCGTCGCCGCGAATCATGCATCCGCGTTCGACAAAGGGACGAAGGTCCCGACGTCAGAGGCCCGGGACGGCCGCCTCGTGCGGGGACGGCGCACAGGGGGCGCTGACGTGCTCCTATGCTGCGCTCATGCTTGATCGCCCTTCCACTCCCGCCCAGGCTCTCGACACTCTGCTGGCGGGCAACCGCCGCTTCGTGGAGGGCACGCCGGGACACCCGAACCAGGACGCCGCGCGGCGCGCGGAGCTGGCTCCGGGCCAGCAGCCGTTCGCCGTGCTGCTCGGCTGTTCCGACTCCCGCCTCGCCGCCGAGATCATCTTCGACCAGGGCCTCGGTGACCTGTTCGTCGTCCGCACCGCGGGCCACGTACTGGGCCCCGAAGTGCTCGGCAGCATCGAATACGGCACGAGCGTGCTGGACTGCCGCCTCGTGGTGGTGCTCGGGCACGACTCGTGCGGCGCCGTCGCCGCGGCTCGCGCCGCCGTCGAAGGGGGGATGCCCGCGGCCGGACATGTGCGGGACGTCGTCGAACGCGTCATGCCCAGCGTGCTGGCGGCACGTGCCGAAGGGCTCGAATCCGACAGCGACCTCGTGGACGCCCATCTGCGGCACACCGTCGACCTGCTCCTCGACCGCTCCCGGATCCTCGCCGACCAGGTGGCGAGCGGCCGCACCGCCATCGCGGGCCTCGCCTACCGGCTGGCCGAGGGCACCGCCCGCAGGGTCACCGCGCGGGGTGTCTAGCGCGGGAGAGCGACGCGGACGTCCTTACCGCCGTCACTGGAAGGGGTGACAGTCACCTCGCGAGCGAGGTGGCGCACCAGCGGCCAGCCGAAGCCGCCCTCGCGCCCGCTGAGGTCCGGCGGCCGCTCCCCCGGGGGTACGGGGCTGGGGTCGCGCACACTGACGTGCAGCGTGCCGGCCTCGGCGGCGAACCGCAGCGCCGTGACCCCGCCCGCGTGCCGCAGCGCGTTCGTGACGAGCTCGGAGACGACGAGTACCACGTTCTCGGCACATTCTCTGGACGGCAGGGGTGCCAGTGCGGCAAGGAAGACGCGGGCCGCGTCGCGGGCCGCGGCGGCCGTGGCCGGACGCGTGTCCCGCACGGCGGAGACCGCCGCGGGACGCGTGCCGGCAAGCGGGCGAGCCATTTCGGAACCCCCTGAGGTGTGCTCGTTCGATGTGGATGCGCAGGGGCTTCTGCCCACATTCGTCAGAGCCGAACATACGCGCTTCGTCCAAGGCTGCCACGTCCCCCGATCCAGCTCCGCACCCGGTGGCCCTTTGAAGGGGCGGGACCTCCGTGCGGGCGCGCCCTCACTCTCCCGGGCGGTCGGACCAATCCTTCGCCACGCCCGCTCCGGATCACCCCCGGGAAGCCCGCCATCCAGGAGGATCGAGCCCACGTCGAGGAGGATCACCGCATCCGCTTCCCTCCCTCCTCCCCCAGCCCCGCAGTCACCCCGTCGAAGAAGAGCGCACCTCCGAGGAGGCCACCAAGTGCCGGTGTCCGTAGCCCTGTTCACATCCGATCTGCGCCTGCACGACAATCCCGTGCTGGCCGCGGCCGCACGTGAGGGCGAGCAGGTGGTGCCGCTGTTCGTGGATGACGACGGGGTGCGGGCGGCCGGGTTCGACGCCCCCAACCGACGCGCGTTCCTCGCCGACTGTCTGGCCGACCTCGATGCCTCGCTCCGGGCCCGCGGCGGTCATCTCGTGGTGCGAGCCGGCGACGTGGTGGAGCAGGTGTGCGCCGTGGTGACCCAGACGCGCGCGGTGCGGGTGCATGTCGCGGGAGGCGTCAGCCGGTACGCTGCGCGCCGCGAGGAACGCCTGCGCACGGCGCTCGAGGGAATCGGCTGTGAGCTGTCCGCACATGACGCGGTGGTGACCGCGGTGGCGCCGGGAGCTGTCACCCCGGCCAGCAGCGACCACTACGCCGTGTTCACGCCGTATCTGCGCCGCTGGAGCGAGGAGGGCGTCCGCGAGGTGGTCACGGTGCCGCGAAAGATCGCCGTTCCCCGGGTCGCGGCGGGCACCCTGCCCCGACGCCCTGGGGCGGCCCGGGTGTCGCCCGGCCTCATGGAGGGCGGGGAGACGGCGGGCAGGCGGCAGCTTGAGCAGTGGCTGTCCGGCGGCATCGCCGGATACGAGGACGGCCACGACGACCTCGCGGGCGACGCCACGTCCCGGCTGTCCCCCTTCCTCCACTTCGGCGCGCTGTCCTCCACCGAGCTCGTCCACCTCGCGAAGCGCGAGGGGTCACCGGGCGCGCAGGCGTTCATCAGGCAGTTGGCCTGGCGGGACTTCCACCACCAGGTGCTCGCGGCCCGCCCGGACACGTCGCGGGAGGACTACCGGCCGCGCGGTGACCGGTGGCGTGCCGACGAGCGGGAGGTCACCGCGTGGCGCGAGGGGCGCACCGGCTACCCGCTGGTGGACGCGGCGATGCGGCAGCTCGCCCACGAGGGGTGGATGCACAACCGGGGCCGGATGCTGGTGGCGAGCTTCCTCACCAAGACGCTCTACGCCGACTGGCGGATCGGGGCCCGCCACTTCCTGGACCTCCTGGTCGACGGGGACATCGCCAACAACCAGCTCAACTGGCAGTGGGTGGCCGGAACCGGCACCGACACCCGCCCCAACCGGGTCCTGAACCCGGTCGTCCAAGGCAAGCGCTTCGACCCGCAGGGCACTTACGTAACGCGCTGGGTGCCCGAACTCGCGGGCCTGGACCGCAAGTTCATCCACGAGCCGTGGAAATTGAAGGCGGCGGACCGCGCCGGGACCGACTACCCCGACCCGATCGTGGACCTGGCCGAGGGCCGCGCCCGTTTCGAGCGGGCCCGCGGCGTCTGACACCCGCGCAAGCACCGCGCGGTCCGTACATCGCCATCCCGGCCTTCTCGGCCGGCGCGCGTTACGCCCCGCGCCAGGCTGCGGCAGGGCATTGACCGGACACTCCTGACGGATCGCAGGCGTCCCGCGCGAAGAGAGGCGCAGAGGGCAGGCCTCGCCCCCTACCCTGACGGTGACGAGCTGCTCAGAGAGAGGCAACGCGTTATGTCTCCTGACGCCACCCCGGACCCGTACGAGGATCCTGTGCGCTTCGGTCAACGGGTCCAGATCTTCCGGACCCGCCGCGGTATGACCCGCGAGCAGTTGGCCGGTCTCCTGGGCCACCACTCCTCATGGGTGAAGAAGATCGAGGGCGGGCAGCTGAAGATGCCACGACTGCCCGAGATCCTGCGCATCGCGGAGGTACTCCGCGTACGCACCCTCAACGATCTGGTCGGGGGGGACAACAGCCCTGAGATCGACTTGTTCGTCGGCCCCGGGCACCCCAAGCTGCCGGAGGTGGCCAAGGCGATCAACGCCTATCCCCTGGGCAGCGACCGCGCCGCGCCCGGACCCGCGCACCTGCGTGCACGTCTGACAACCGCGTGGGCGGCACGCCACCAGGCGGCCAACCATCGTGAAGTACTGGGCACCTTGCTACCGGAGTTGATTCAGGATGCTCAACTGGCAGTCCGTCAGAGCGAGACGGTCCCGGCACGCCGCGCCGCGCAAGCCGTTCTGTCCGAGGTGTACAGCCTCAGCCAGTTCTTCGTCGCCTACCAGCCCGACTCCGCGCTGCTCTGGCGGGTGGCCGAGCGAGGCATGGTCGCCGCGCAGGAGAGCGAGGATCCGCACGCGATCGGCGTAGCCGCGTGGCTGGCCGTCCAAGCCCATCGCGACAGCGGTCCGGCGCATTTCGACGCGGCGGACGATCTCGCCCTCACCACCCTGCGCTACCTCTCACCACTTCTCCCCGACGCTCCGGACAACGTGCGTGCCATCGCCGGCGCGTTGCAGTTCGAAGCGGGCTACACCGCGGCCCGGCGCGCGGAAACCGGGTCGGCGTGGGGGTGGTGGGACAAGGCCATGCGCTCGGCTCGCACCCTGTCGCCGGACTACTACCACCCGGTCACGTCTTTCGGGCAGGCCATCATGGGTGCCCACGCGGTTACGGTGGCCGTCGAGCTGCGGGCCGGCGGCGAGTCGGTGCGGCAGGCCACGCGCGCCGAGGCACACACGATTCCGTCGCGGCCCCGACGGGCTCGGCACCGGATCGAGCAGGCCCGCGCGTATTACCTGGACGGGCAGCACGAGACGGCGCTGGCCACGCTGGAACTGGCTCATGCCGCCGCTCCCGAGACGATCAGGTACAACGGCTATGCGCGGCGCCTGGTACTCGAGGAAACGGACTCTCGCACGCCCGAGCGCCGACGTCGCGCAGCAGAACTCGCCGTCAAGATCGGCATGTTGGCAGCCTGAGGCAGGGGGCCGAATCCCGGCCCCTTACATCCGGCAAACGCTCCTACGGTCGATGGTCATCGCCCACCGACCGAGGAGCGCACCGTGCACACCGCCACCAATGCCGTCAGAGACGCCGCCGTCGGGGCTTGGCTCACCGCCGACCTCAAGAGGCCGAGCTACGCACACCAGGAGTGGCAGCGCCATCACCTGGCGTGCCTCGCACTCGGCCGCCGCTTCTCAGCCGTCCGCTTGACCGACGGGATGGTGTACGCCGCGGCGGCAGACCAGGTACCGGCGCTCCCTGTCACTGTCCTGCGCGGCCTAGGTGGGCCTGTTATTCATGACCCGTACGGGCGCCGCTTCTACGCCCTCGTGCCGCCCTCACCGCCCAAGCTGTGTCTCGGACCGGGCGCGGCCTATCTCGGTCTCGGCAGCTACCTGGGTGTGCCCCGGGTGGACTGCACCGAGCCGGACGAGTCACACGCGAGTTACTGGGCCGTGCCCATGGAGGCGCCCGGCACGCTGTGTGATCCGGTACGGCTCACGGAACTGATCAATGCGGCCACCCCCACGCCCGGCGCGGCCGAGTCCTGACCAGGTCGGGCAGTTGCCGGTCGACCGTTCCGGGCCACGGCACGGCGCCCCCGCCGGATGGCTGCGGGGGCGCCGGGGTGGTGCGGGCGGCGTCGTGGCCGTGCGGCCCCCGGGTGGGCTCTGTCGCTCAGGGCCGGACGGTTCGGGGGGACGCCCGTCGGCTCACCAGCGGTCGATGCCCATCGTCTTCGCGGCGCTGTGCACCGCGTTGTAGTGCGGGATCGACATGTCCGACTTCTTCTGCTTCGCGGGGAGGTTCCGGTCGTCGTGCCGGAACTCGTCCCGCGCGGCGGCCAGCAGGCTCGTGCCGTAGCTGACGGGCACGTCGTCCTTGCCGTGAACGGGGTGGGACTTGGCCGCGGTCTGGCTCCCGGCGTTGGCCAGGATGCTGCGCGCCTGGTTGTACGCCGCGGGCTTGATGGTCTTCGGGTTGGCGGCCACCGCGTGCGCGGCGTTCACCGCATGCGCGCCGTCAACGGCGACGGCGGCGGAGGCGGGTGCGACGGCGGCGGCGAAAGCCCCGACGGCCAAAACGGTGGCAAGTCCTGTACGGGCGATGAATTGCATATGATTCCTCGCTTACTGGATGTAATGCGTGCCGAATGGTGCAAGTGCCAGCCTGCCGCATGCGGGCGGAGAGGCAGGAGTGCCGCTGGCTGGATACCGGCGGCAACTTCCTCCGGCAGGACCCGGCCGGAGGGTCCCGGCCGTCCTCGGACGCGGTACGCGTCAAGGCGGCGCAGGCGTCACATCTGTCCGAATCCGTCGCCCGACCTCTCGCCCACGTCGCCCGGCGAGGACGGCGGTCACGTCAACGGGCCCGGTGCGTACGTCCGCTCAAGCCTGGACCGCCGGCTTGAGGACCCGTGCGCACCACTCGCGGAACGTCGTCGGGCTCCCGGTCTCCGGGGTGCGCCGCACGCCGTCGTCGAGGCCTTCGCCCTTGGCCCACATCATGGCGACGTAGCCCTGCACGAGCGCGTCGCTCATGCCGCGTCCGGCGAGCTGGGCACACAGATCGTCGAGCGACTGGCGCTCGTAGCGGACCGGGCGGCCGAGCACGTCGGACATGATGCGGGCCATGTCGTTCCCGGAAAGGTCCTCCGGGCCCAGCACCGGGACCTCGCCCACCCCCGTCCAGGAGCGGTCGAGCAGCAGGCCGGCCGCGGCCTCGGCGATGTCCTGGACGGCGGCCAGCGGGGCCCGGCGGTCGGCCGCGTCGGTGCCCGTGAACACACCGTGGTCGCGGATCGAGGCGACCTGCCACAGCAGGTTGTCCATGAAGGAGGGGTTGGCGAGCGCACGGAAGGCGACGCCGGTATCCGCGATGAGGTCGTCCATGTCCAGGGACGCCGTCACGTGTCCGGCGCGGTCGGCGACGGGTGTGCCGCGACCGAGCGCCGAGACTCCGACGACGTGTCCCACGCCGTGGGCGGTGAGCGCCTTCGCCGCGGGGCGGGTGAAGTCGCGGTAGACGGCGTCCAGGCTCGGTGCGCGCGGGTCCGGCGGGGCCAGCCAGAAGACGGCGTCCGCGCCCGCGAAGGCCCGGTCGACCACCTCGGCGTCGCCGTGCGAGCCGGTCACGACGTCCACGCGGGAGCGGACGGCGTCGGGGAGTTTGTCGGGGTCGCGCACGATGACGCGCAGTTCCTCGCCGTGCGCGGGCGCCCCGTTGAGCAGGACGTCCAGGACTCGGCTGCCGATCTGGCCGGTGGGAGCGGTGATGACGATCATGCTTCGAGTCTCGGGGCGCCCGCCCGCGGGCGTCCAATACCCTTCCGGCCGATTGATACCTTGAAGGCATGGATCTCGACCTGCGCAAGCTCCGCTACTTCGTCGCCGTGGCCGAGCACCGGCACTTCGGCCGGGCGGCGGAACAGCTCTACATCGCCCAACCGGTGCTCAGCCGCCAAATCAAGGCATTCGAGCGCGAGTTGGGGTGCTCGCTGCTCGTGCGGTCCACCCGCAGCGTGGAGTTGACAGCGGCGGGTCGGCAGCTCCACGAGGAGGCGCGGGGGATCCTCGCGACCGTCGCGGCGTCCGTGGGCCGCGTGCACGACGTCGATCGCGGGGTCCAGCGACTCGTGGTCGCCTTCTCCCCCGGGTTGCGCGTCTCCGAGGTGATCCGGGCCTTCACCGCGCGCCATCCCCACGTCGAGACCGACGTCGTTCCGGCCCGCTGGTGGGAGCCGGACGCATCCCTGCGGGACGGCCGGGCCCAAGTGGGTTACCTGCGGCGCCCGTTCACCGACACCGGGCTCCACACCATCCCCATCGGCCAGGAGCCCCGGGTCGCCTGCCTGCCCGCGGCACACCCGCTGGCACACCGCGACTCGCTCACTTCCGCGGACCTCGACGGCGAGCCCATGCTCGGCTCGCCGCAGCGGCGGACCGCCTCGCTCGAGGAGAAGATCGAGCTGATCGCCTCGGGACAGGGCATCGCGCTCCTGCCCTTGAGCGTCGCGGTCTCCTACTCCCGCCCCGGCCTCGTCCACCTCACCGTCACCGACGCGCCCCCGGTCGAGACATGTCTGGCGGTCGCCGGGGACCCACACGCCAAGCCGCTGCGCGACTTCCTGGAGATCGCCGTCGCGACACTGCGGACCACCGCGGGCGCGTGACCGACCGTCTCCCGCACACCGGATGAACGCCGTCCCATCCGCGGGCGCCGCGCCCCGTTGCGCGCCAGCGGTCGCACCCGGGCGCCCACGCCCGGCCTCCCGTCACGCGGGCAACCGGCGGCCCGCGCCCAACCCGTGGGCGCGGGCCGTCGGCTGCCTCGCGGGCGAGTCGACCGCGTCACCGCTGCGGCGAGCCGCTCTCCATGGGCGCGTGGCACACCCCGCCCTCCACCATCTTCAGGTGCGCCGCCACCACCGGCCTCGCCGCCTGGGCGGCCGCCCGGATCTGGCTGTCCTTGCCGGAGTTCAACTCCTTGTCGATCAGCGCGAGCGCCTGCTGGTGGCCGCTGCTCTGGTCCTTCAGCCACGCGCTGTCGTACGCCGCGGTGCCGTTCTTCGACTTCAGCGCGGACAGCTGCTTCTGCTGGGCGGCACTGGGGTCCTTCGCCATGGTGATGCCCTTGGTCTTGGCCAGGTCCGCGCCCTTGGAGTCAAGGGTGGTGTGGTCGCGCACGATGATGTCGGCGACCTGTTTCACGCAGTCGGTGGTGGCGTGGGTGCGGGCATCCTTGCCCGCGGCGATCTCCGCCAGGTTGGCCTGGTGGATCGTCTGGAGAAAGACGGCGTCCGAACCGGCTGCGGGGCTGGCCGCGCCGAACGCGGTCGCCGTCCCCGTGAGGGCGAGCACTCCGGCGGCGGCAGCCGCTGTCACGCATGTGTGAGTGAAACGCATGAGACCTCCACGTGTCCGTGGGCCGGGTGAGGGCCACTTCGGCATCCGGACCACTGATGTCGGTCCGGGCAATGGCTCAACCCGAGACATCCTAGGTCCGCCTCCCGGCGCCCGCCCGTCCAGATCACCCACCGTTACGTACGCACCCGAAGTGCCTGGTCAGCGCCTCTTTCGACGGGAGCGCGCTCGCGCTCCCGTCGGCGCGGACCCCCTCCTGAACGGGCCGGTTCCCGCCCGGCCCCGGGCCCCTCGGCAACCGGCTCTTCGTCAGATCCACCTATCGGCGATAGGTTGTCGCGGTGGCACAAGCGAAGCGTGAGACCGTCGAGGCGCTCGACCTCCTCGACGAGGTCGGGCTCGGCGGCATGCGTACAAGGCGGCTCGCGCGACGGTCGGGTGCTCAACAACCCCCGGTCTCATGGCACTTGCGCGCCAAGAGGAGACTTCTCCGCCACACCAAGAGAGGACTTCTCCGCGCCCTGGCCGAGGCCGCCATGACCTCCCGTATGGCCGTAGACAGGGGGCGGCTCCGGGGTGACCTCCCTCTGATCGACCGGGAGTCGGGCTGCCGATCGGGGTTCCTCAGCGTGGAGGGCACGATTTCGCACCCGGGTGTGTGGACAGCGGATCCGCGGCGTACCGACCGACACCCACATCTCCCGCCGGGCACCGCCCGGTTGAGCCACACATGCCGCACACCGGGCCATGCGGACCTTCTCAACGGCGACCGACCGGAGTGTGACGTGCGTCTCGCATGTCAACCCGGCGCCCGCTCCCAGGCGTAGACGTGTCAAAGGACCGACCATGCGAGGAGCCGTTGTTGACCGAGGAGAAGTCCGCCGCCCGACCCACCCGCTCGGTCCCCCGGCCCACTACACAGCCGATCGCCGCCATCGTCCGACACCGGACCCCGCTGACCGCCGACCAAGAAAGACCCATGAACGCCTCGACCACCACGGCCGTCAGCCCCCGCCGAATACCGGCGCAAGCCCAACCCGCCGCTCCAGACACCCCACGCCCGTCGGCCGAGGTCCCCGACGACCCACGCCGGGGCCGGACCACCTGGCCGCGCCGAGCCTGGGACGCGACGTGGCCCGCATTGGCGATCTACGGCGCGTCCGCCGTCCTCCATCTCGTCCTGCTGGCGGTCATGAGCCCAGCAGACGGTCCGGGCGTCCACGCCAAGCTGCTCTCGTGGGACGGCGGTCTCTACCGCGACATCGCCCAGGACGGCTACCCCGACAGCTTCGCCCACACCCCGAGCGGCGAACTGACCGGCAACAACCTGGCCTTCTTTCCCGCCTATCCGGCTCTCATCCGCATCGTCCACACCCTGACGGGACTCGGGTACGGCACCGCCGCCATAGTCGCCGCCCACCTCTCGTTGATCGCCGCGCTGGTAGCCGTGCACCACCTCCTGCGCCGGATCTACGACCGCCGTACGGCCACGGTCGCCGCCATCCTGCTGGCCTGCGCCCAGCCCATGGCCCTGGCCTTCTTCATGGCCTACAGCGAGTCCCTGTTCCTGGCCCTGGCCGCCGCCTCGCTGCTCGCCGCGCACCGCAAGGCATGGCTCACCGCCGGGTTCCTCGCTCTGCTCACCGGTCTGACCCGGCCCGCGGCCGCGGCCGTGGCCCTAGCCGTGGGTGTGGCCGTCCTGTTGCACCTCGTACGCGAACGCCGCCTGGCCTGGCGGCCGATCACCGCCGTCGTCCTGGCCTGCGCCGGAACCCCCGCCTACCTGGCGTGGGTCGGTCAGCGGCTCCACCAGCCGGACGCCTGGTTTGCGATACAGCAGGCCGGCTGGGACACCCGCTGGGACAACGGCCGGGCCTTCTGGGGCTTCCTCGGCGACACCTTCACCGACGCCGACGGCTGGGTCCCCGTCAGCACGGCGGTCCTGCTCCTCGCGCTCATCGTCGCCACCGCCCTCGCCTGGCAGCGCGGCGCCTGGCCGCCGCTCCTGGTCTACGGCACCGGGATCCTCGTGCTCACCCTCGCCCAGAGCAACTACTACCACTCCAAACTGCGCCTGGTGGTCCCCGCTCTGGTCTTCCTCGTCCCCCTCGCCCGGGCCCTCGGCCGCACTCAAGTCCGCACCGCGGCCATCGTCCTGTCGGGTGCCTCGCTGTTCGGCTGCTGGTACGGCGCCTACATGCTCACCACCTGGCACTACGCCATCTGACCAACCCGTGGGGCCGCGGGGCGACGGCGGAGGGCGCCCGGCGGCCCGGTGGGTGTACGGGCCGCCGGGCATCCTCGATGGGTCAGCCCAGGCCGACGGCGGCCAGCGCCGTGGTCCAGTCGGAAGCGATCGCGCTGCGGGCGGCGTCGAGGGTGACCTGGTGGTTGCAGACCGCGGTCTTGAGCTTGTTCTCGACGGTGTCCTTGTTGCCCGCGGTCTCGCCGCCGGTGCTGTAACGCGGCTCGGGCCACAGGTTCTTCGGGTCGCGCGGCGCACCGCCCAGCTCCAGCGGCACGAGGTGGTCCTCCTCGTAGTCGGCCGTGCTGGTGTCGCTGTAGCCGTACGCCGCGATCTGCTGGACCTTGAGCGGGTTGGTGTAGCTGGTGGGCGGGCGCACCGTCGACGTCCAGCCCGACACACAGATCGTCGAGCCGATCGTGGACTGCGTCACGGAGGGGTTGTACGCGCCGGGCTGGCAGACCGGGTCGGGCAGCGGCAGGAACGACTGCGAACAGGACGACGTGGCGGCCGCCGGGGCGGCGGAAACGACGGCGGGGGCGGCGTGGGCGCTGCCCGTGCCGAGGACCAGAGCGCCGGAGGCGAGGGTGAACGCGCCCAGGGTGGGGGCGATTCGGCGTATCGCGGACATGTGGGGGTCTCCGTCGAATTCAGGCCCGGCCGGGATCCGCCGGGCGACTGACGGCATGACACCACCCCCGGGTTCTATGCGAGTAGAACCGTGAGGTAAACAGTGAGCGACCTGCGCGATCCTTGCCTGCCCTTGGGACAGGCATGACCGTAGCTTCAAGCCATTTTGGTGGTAATACCCCCGGGCATCCCTCGTTCGGGCCAACTCCCCCACACGAAAGGCGACTTGAGGACATTATGGGTAGAAACGCTGCGACATCGCCCAGCACCGCCGCCCAGCCGGGAGCCGCCGTGACCATGCGCCGTTGTCCGAGTCTCGCCACCACCGCCGTCGCCACCTGCCTGATCGCCGCCGCCCTCACCAGCTGCTCCGGCGGCAAGGGCTCCTCCGACACCAAACACCCCACAACCCCCGCCGCGAGCCACTCCGCCGGCGGCACTTCCGCGCCACCGGCGCCCGGCGCGCCGGGCGCCCTGCAATACGGTCCCGGACCGCAGGCCAAGTACACGGTGGCGGCCCAGCCATCGCCCGGAACGTGCCATTACCGCTACACCGCCGCCAAGCAGCCCCTGCCCGACCCGAAGTGCACTCCGGGGGCCCTCAACCCGAAGGTCACCCAGGAGAACCTGGCCTCCACGGTCTGCAAGTCCGGCTACACCGGCACCATCCGGCCCCCCGTGTCCGTCACCGGCCCGGAGAAGGCCGCGAACGCCCGGTCGTACGACTACACCGGCGCCTTGGGTGACGGCGAGTACGACCACCTCATCTCCCTCGTCCTCGGCGGCGACCCGGACGACCCCCGCAACCTGTGGGTCGAAC
Source organism: Streptomyces sp. NPDC045846 (assembly GCF_056431605.1). Lineage (NCBI taxonomy): Bacteria > Bacillati > Actinomycetota > Actinomycetes > Kitasatosporales > Streptomycetaceae > Streptomyces > Streptomyces sp. NPDC045846. Next base: position 276,745 of record NZ_JBWKKJ010000003.1, read on the forward strand.
CGCCGTCGCCCGACCACAAGCCCGGGGGCGGCCCCAACAACCCCAAGGACACCGTCGAAGCGAAGCTGTCCAAGGCCGTGTGCTCCGGAAAGGTGCAGCTGAAAGCCGCCCAGAGCGCCATCGCCACCGACTGGACCACCGCACTCGCCAAGCTCGGCATCTCCTGAGCAAACCCTCTCAACCGGCCTGCTCCCCAGATTGGTTGTCCTACAGCGGGCCGCTTTGAGTCCGCCGCGCGATCGTCGAACTCCCGCCTGCACGGCGGGAGTTTGTCGGCCCGGTGTCGGTGGCGCGCCACCGCTGTCGGCCGGGTGTCGGTGGCATGCGGCACCGTGGGAGAGGTCCGGCCGGGTGCCCCATCCGGCCGGGGTCAGGGAAGGGACCTCTCTTGTACGACATAGCGATCGCGGGCGCCGGCCCGGTCGGTCTGTTCCTCGCCTGTGAGCTCGGCCTCGCGGGCTGCTCCGTCCTGGTGCTCGAACGGGAGCCCGAGGCTCACTCCCCGTTCAAGGCGAGGCCGCTCGGAACGCGGGGCCTGTCCCACGCGTCCCTCGAGACGTTCTACCGCCGCGGGATGCTGCGCGAGCTCCTGACGGCAGCGGGCGCCCACGACTTACCCGCCGCCGAGGGCGAGGCACACGATCCGCCTCCGCGCGCGGTGGGCCATTTCGCGGGCATGATGCTCGACCCGGCTCAGCTCGACACGACCGCCCTGGCCTACCGGCTGCCCAGCCCGGTGCCGGGAAGCATGCTCACCTACCTCGATGTTGTCGAGCGCGTGTTGTCCGAACGAGCCGACAAGCTCGGCGTCGACATAAGGCGCGGCGCCGCCGTCTCCTCCGTCACGCAGAACGGGGAGAGCGTGACCCTGGCGGCCGGGGAGCACGCGTACACGGCGCGCTACGTGGTGGGCTGCGACGGCGGACGCAGCGCCGTACGCAAGGCCGCCGGGTTCGAATTCGTCGGCACCGAGCCGCAGTTCACCGGGTACGCCCTGCACGCCACCGTCGCCGATCCCGAGAAGCTGCGTCCCGGGTTCACCCTGACGCCGACGGGCATGTACCTCTGGCTCTCGGAAGGGCACCTGGGCATGGCGGACTTCGACGGCGGGGCGTACGACCGCTCTCGGCTGCCGACCCGCGAGCACCTCCAGGCGGTGCTGCGCCGGGTGTCCGGCACGAGCGTGACGCTGAGCGAGGTGCATCGCGTCTCGACCTTCACCGATCGGGCGATGCAGGCGACGACCTACCGGCGGGGGCGCGTCCTGCTCGCGGGCGACGCGGCCCACATCCACTCCCCCCTCGGCGGCCAGGGACTCAACACCGGCATCGGCGACGTCATGAACCTGGGATGGAAGCTCGCGGCAACCGTGCACGGCCATGCACCGGACGGACTTCTCGACACGTACACCAGCGAGCGCCATCCGGTCGGCGCGCGGGTGCTCGACTGGTCACGCGCCCAAGTGGCGGCCATGCGACCGGATCCGCACTCCCAGGCGCTCCAGGCGGTGGTGCGCGATCTCCTCGGGACCCGGGACGGAACGACCTACGTGTTCCAGCGGGTGTCAGGCGCCTCGATCCGCTACGACCTGGGCGGTCGGCATCCCCTGACAGGCCGCAGCGCACCGGACTTCCGCCTTGAGGACGGCACACGCCTCGGCGACCTGATGGGGGACGGACAGGGAGTGGTGCTCGATTTCAGCGCCGACCAACGCCTGCGCGGTCCAGCGCGCGGTTGGGCCGACCGCATCCGGTACGCGGCGGGCGCCGCCAGGAACGACCTGGGGCTGGGCGCCGTTCTGGTCCGGCCCGACGGCACGGTCGCCTGGGCAGACGAACACGCCTCTGATGTCGAGGGGTTCATACGGGCCGCCACCCGCTGGTTCGCAGGCCCGCGCGCATGACGATCACCTGGCCGCGCGGTCCGCGACAGTCGTCCCCCTCAGCTCCTGCCGTATCCCAACAGGCGGAGAATCGCGCCTCGTTCACAGGGCGCAGTACTTGTCGGGCGACCACCCCGGCGACGGTGGGGCACGGCCCGATCCTTCCCGTCCCCGCGACGGGCGCCGATTCGTACAACGGCGGCGCAGTCGCTAAGGTGCCAGGTCACGACCGCTCCCCGTTCGATCCACGGGCCGGTCAGGGCTCTGCCGCAGTGGTGGCACCTCCACGACTGCCGTGCCGACCTCTGCCTGCCTGGCCCCGGGACACCGGGGGCGATCTCACGGCGGGGCAGTGGGCCCGGCCGACAGGTCAGGAGGAACGAGTGGCACAGATCATCGCCGAGGTCTCACGGACGTTCAACGAGTTTCTGCTTCTGCCGAACCGGACCAGGACCGACTGCTCACCCGCGACGGTCGAACTGCGCACGCCCCTGGTGCGGCACCTCGTGGGCGAGCCGTCGGCGATCGAGCTGCAGACCCCGTTCACGTCCGCCATCATGCAGGCCGTCAGCACACCGGAACTCGCGATCGCGCTCGCCCGCAACGGCGGACTGAGCTTCCTGCACCACAACCAGCCGATCCAGGACCAGGTCGCCGCGGTCCGTCAAGTGAAGAACTTCAAGGCCGGTTTCGTCACCAGCGACACGAACGTCCGGCCCGACGACAGCCTCGGCGTGCTGGTCGACGTCATGCGTCGCACGGGCCACAGCACCGCCGCGGTCACCCACGACGGAACCGCCACGGGCCGCCTGCTGGGCCTCGTGACCTCCCGCGACTTCCACCCGCACCGCCACGGCCTGGACGGGCCGGTCGCCGGGCGGATGACCGCCGTCGCCGAACTGGCCCACGCCGGGCCCGACATCACGCTCTCGGAGGCCAACGCGCGGCTGTGGGACGAGCGGCTGGACTGCCTCCCGGTGCTGGACGGCGAGGGCCACCTGCAACATCTGGTGTTCCGCTCCGACTACACCGACAACAAGCGCTTCCCGCACCAACTCGTGGACGCCGCCAAGCGCCTGCGGGTGGGTGCGGGCATCAACACCCACGACTACGAGGAGCGCGTCCCGGCCCTGCTGGAGGCGGGCGTGGACGCGCTCTGCTTCGACTCGTCCGACGGCTACAGCGACTGGCAGGCGCGAGCGCTGAGCTGGGTGAAGAAGCACCATCCCGAGATCCCGGTCGGCGGCGGCAACGTGGTCGACGGCGAGGCGTTCACCTTCCTCGCCGAGGCCGGAGCCGACTTCGTCAAGGTCGGCGTGGGCGGCGGGTCCATCTGCATCACCCGCGACCAGAAGGGCATCGGCCGCGGCCAGGCCAGCGCCGTGCTCGACGTCGCGGCGGCCCGCGACGCGTTCCGCGAACGCACCGGCGCGTACGTGCCGATCTGCTCCGACGGCGGGCTCGTACACGACTACCACGTGGCGCTGGCACTGGCGATGGGGGCCGACTTCGTCATGATGGGCCGCTACTTCGCCCGCTTCGACCAGGCGGCCGGCGCCAAGCTGCCCACCCGCGACGGCTTCGTGAAGGAGTACTGGGGCGAGGGCTCGAACCGGGCTCGCAACTGGCAGCGCTACGGCCAGGGCGGTCAGGGGCTGGTCTTCGAGGAGGGCGTGGACGGCTACGTCCCCTATGCGGGCGACCTCGACGAAGGGCTGGCCCTCACCGTCACCAAGCTCAAGACCACCATGGTCTCCTGCGGTTCCGCCAACCTGGCGGAGTTCCAGTCCACGGCTCGCCTGACGCTCGTCTCGGACCAGAGCTTCCAGGAGAGCCACGCCAACGTCACCCTGCGGGACACCCCGGCGACGGCCACCTGACATCCGCCGAGGTCCCTCGGGGAGGGGTTGCCGCACCCGGCTGCGGCAACCCCTCCCACCCGGCCGAAAGGTGCCCCTGCCTACCGGAAGCCCAGCTGCGGATCGGTGCCGGTCAGTTCGACGCCTGCGGCCCACAGCCGTGCGGCGACCGCGGGGTCGGCCATGTGGGCGTGCACGGGCTCCCGCCTGGGGGTGCCGCGCAGGCCGAAGACCCGGGGTCCCCACAAGTCGCCGCCCCGCACCGTCGGGTCGAGCACGGCACGGACGATGGGCCATGCCCCGGAGTCCTTGCCCTGGATCACCAGTCCGGCGGGCAGGGCACGCAACCGGTCGCCGGGGGTGGTCACGTGGACCGGAGGGCGGGAGGGGGTCAGGGCGTCGAGCGCGCCGCCGGGATGGGCCACCACACTGATCACCGTGCTGCCGACGGCACGCAGGCGGCGGTCGAGCTCGAAGCCGAAGGACATCTGGGCGAGCTTGGACCGGCCGTAGGTCTGCTTGGGCCGGTAGTCCCGGGTGGACTGCAGATCGTCCAGGTCCAGCCGTTCGGACCGCGCCGCGAAGCTCCCCACCGTCACGACGCGCCCCGCCGGCGCCGCCGCCAGCAGCGGGGCCAGCCATCGCGTGAGCGCGAAGTGCCCGAGGTGATTGGTGGCGAACATCAGCTCATGGCCGTCGCCCGTCTGCCTGCGCGGCGGATCGTCGAGCGCGACCCCGGCGTTGTGGACTACCGCGTCCAGATGGCCGAGCTCCAGTGCGTCCGCGGCCGCCTTCAAGGAGGTCAGGTCGGCGAGGTCCAGGGGAAGGTGGCACAGACGGGCCTCGGGGACCCGGGAGCGGATCGACGCCATGGCCGCCTCGGCCTTGGTGCCGTCGCGGCTGCCCAGGACGACCAGGGCGCCGGTGGCGGCGAGCTGCTCGGCGACGAAGTAGCCGATCCCGGCGTTGCCGCCCGTGACCAGGATGTTCTGGTGCTCAGCGGACGGCAGCCGGTGGACGTCCCACGGTCGGTTCTGGGATGTGGAAGACACGGCGAAGGGCTCCTTGTGCTCGGGCCGTGTGCTCACGACGAGCACCGGCCCCCTCAAGGTCGCAAGTCCGACCGACAGGTCGTCGACAGGACGCCGACAGATCTCGGTCAGCACCGACAGCATCCGCGGTGGCGCCGGGCCGTCGGGCTGGGCGGAGGCCGCGGGCGAGCGGCGCCCCGACCGGCCGACGGCGGCGGCGGGCAGCCCTCACTTCCGCCAGAACAGGTGGTGCGTCACGCCGCTCGGGCTCGGCACGACCTCCAGGTGGAACCGGTCGCGCAGATCGTCGGGCGACTCCCACAGCCGTACGCCGGTTCCGAGTCTCTCCGGGGACACGACCACGTGCAGGGTGTCGACGAGACCGGCGTCGAGGAACTCGCGGATCGTGCTGGCACCACCGCCCAGGCGGACGTCCTTGCCCTGCGCCGCCTCCCTGGCCAGCCCGAGGACGGTGGCCGGGTCGCCGTCGACGAAGTGGAACGTGGTGTCGGAAAGCGTGAAGGAAGGACGAGGGTGGTGGGTCATGACGAACACCGGGGTGTGGAAGGGCGGCTCCTCCCCCCACCAGCCCCGCCAGTCGTGGTCCTTCCAGGGCCCGCGCTGCGGACCGAACTTGTTGCGGCCCATGATCTCCGCACCGATGTTGCGGGCGAAGTCCCGCGTGAAGTAGTCGTCCAGGCCCCGGCTCCCGCCGGGATCGGTGCGATTGGGCCAGCTCGCCGTAGCCCCGGCCCAGGAGAACAGCCTCCCGGGATCGGCGTGGCCGAAGGGGTGCTCCAAGGTCTGGTCCTCACCGGCGCCGAATCCGTCCTGCGAGACGGTGAAGTTCTGCACCCTCACCAGCTGAGTCACATGCTCCTCCTGAGTCGCTGCCATCACTGTTACGGACCGGCCGGGTCGCGGAAACTCATCGCTGCACCCGGTCGCGATACACAGGGATTCGATCGCCCCCGATGAATTCGCGCACGCCGGACGGTCTATTCGGTAGGCCGCGCCGACGAGAGCGCACTCCGGGCGTTCCGCACGCGGGTCGGCCGGAGGGAGAACCCGATGGGCAAGGTGCTGTGGCACGTGACGATGTCGCTGGACGGATATGTGGCCGATCCCGGCCATGCGATGGGCTGGATGTCGGGAGTGCGGGTGGACCCGGCCGTCCCCAAGGAATCCATCGCGGGCCTGGGCGCGGTCCTGGGTGGTCGCCGCGGGTACGACGCGCTCGCCGAACGCCACCCGGGCCGGGCCGGCGCGCAGCCGTACGGCGGGGCGTGGAGCGGCCCGGTCTTCGTGCTGACGCACCATCCCGAGGACGCCACCCCCGATCCCGGCATCACGTTCCTGAACTGCGAGGTGTCCGAGGCGGTCGAGATCGGGCTCGCCGCCGCGGGAGGCAAGGTCCTGGAGATCCACGGACAGGACGTCGCCCGGCAGTGCGTCGAGCGCGACCTGATCGACGAGTTCTACGTCCACCTCGCGCCCGTCATGCTCGGCTCGGGGGTGCGGTTGTTCGACTGTCCCGGCATCGATCCCGTCCGCTGGGCCCTGATCCACGACGGGGACCCCGCGCAGGCCGTGAGTCTGCGCTACCAGCGACCCTGATCCCGAAGTCATGTTGAGATCGCGACAGTTGGAGCGCCTGGAGCCCTCGTTGGTGATGCCCCGTCAGGTAGGGCGGTGCGGCAGAGCCGGAGCCGGTGGCGGCTTGACCGCGCGGACCGCGAGGGTGATCGTAGGGATCGCCAAGTCGATCTCCGGATGGCCAGCGGCCCGTTGGACGCCGCGCCCTGGCCTCAGCCCGTGGAAGGAAGATCCGCCATTCTCAGCAGGACGTTTCACATCCCCACCCCCGACGGCCAGGCCGACGCCTTCGCCGCCTTCCCCGACGACGGCGAGCGGCACCCGGCGGTGCTCTTGTACATGGACGCCTTCGGCGTGCGGCCCGTACTGGAGGAGATGGCCCGCGAGCTGGCCGGGCACGGGTACTACGTGCTCGTGCCGAACGTCTTCTACCGGCACGGTCCGGCGCCGGTCGTCGAACTCCCCGAGCACATCGGCCATGACGACAGGCCCGCACTCTTCGCGCAGCTGATGCCGCTGATCAACGCGCACACCCCGGAGCACGCGCTGCGCGACGCGGACGCCTACCTCCAGTTCCTCACCACCCAGCCCGAGGTCGCGGCCGGCCCGGTCGCGGTGGTCGGCTACTGCATGGGTGCGGCGCTCGCGCTGCGCACCGCGGCGGCGCACCCCGACCAAGTGACCGCCGTCGCCGGATTCCACCCCGGCCCCCTGGTCACCGACGCACCCGACAGCCCGCACCGCCTCGCTCCCCAGTTGAAGGGGCAGCAGATCCACCTCGGTCTCGCCGAGAAGGACATGACGCCCGAGGCCGTCGCCGAACTCGACCGGGCTCTGGACGCCGCGGGTGTCAGCCACACCTGCGAGGTCTACCCGGGCGCCGTGCACGGCTTCACCATGGCCGACACCGATGCCTTCGACTCCGCCGCGCTGCGCCGCCATTGGGACCGGCTGCTTCCGCTCCTCGAGCGCGCGCTGGCCACGGGCTGAGGAGACACCGGGCCGGTCAGCTCGGCGACGGCTCTTCCGTCGGCGTGTCCAGGTCGCGCAGCGCGTTCTCCACGACCTCCGTGAGGGCCGGGTGGATCCACAGCGGCTTCTCCGCGAGCTCCCGCGCGGTCATCCTGAAGGTCAGGGCGAGGACGAGGGGCTGGACGAGGGTGGCGGCCTGCGGCCCGAGCAGGTGGGCGCCGATCAGGCGGCCGGTGCCCCGGTCGGCGAGGACCTTGCAGAAGCCCTCCGTCTCCTCCAGGGCCCAGCCGTAGGCCACGTCCGCGTAGCGGTGCACCGCAACGACGTAGTCGAGACCCTGGTCGCGTGCTTCCTGCTCGGTGAGGCCGACCTGCGCGATCTGGGGGCGGGTGAACACGGCGGAGGGGACCGCCTCGTAGCTCATCGTCCGCTCCCGGCCGGGGTGCAGGAGATTGTGGGCGACCACCTCGGCCTCACGGTTGGCGACGTGTTTGAGCGGCTGCGGGCTGGACACGTCGCCCAGCGCCCATACGCCCTCGGCGCTGGTGCGCAACTGCGCGTCGACGGTGATCCGTCCGTCCTCGCCCACCTCGACGCCGCTCCGGTCCAGGTCGAGCAGGTCGCTGTTGGGGCGGCGCCCGACAGCCACGAGCAGGGCCTCGGTTCGCAGCTCGGTGCCGTCGTCCAGCGTGACCAGGAGATCGCCCGGCTCGCCCGACAGCCCGGTCACCTCGCGCCCGAGGCGCAGGTCCCAGTGAGCGCGCATCGCCTCGGTGAAGGCCTCGGAGATCGATGCGTCCTGCTGGCTCAGCAGCCGGTCCTGCTGTTCGACCACGGTCACGTCGCTGCCCGCGGCGTGGAAGACGTGTGCCAGTTCCGCTGCGATGTACCCGCCGCCGACCACGACCAGACGGTCGGGCGGGGTGGCGACGCGCATGACGGTGTCGGACGTCTCGTAGGGCAGCCCGGAGCCGGCGATCACCGGCGGGACGACGGGCCGGCCACCGGCGGCGAGGACGACCCGGTCGGCGTAGAGGTCCACCGGCCCCGTCGCGGTCTCGACGCGCAGTCGGCGGTCGCCGGTGAAGCGGGCCCGCCCGCGGTACACGGTGATGTGGTCCGAGGCGCGCCGGCCCTGTTCGCCCTCCGTGGAGGTGCTGTCCAGGCGGCCGAAAACACGGTCGTGGACGGCGGGCCAGTGGATCCGCCGCAGCTCCGCGTCCACGTTGTGCCGCCCGGCCTCGCCTACGGCGTCGGCGACGTCGGCGGTCGCGGCGAGCATCTTGCTCGGGATGCAGCCGGCGTTCAGGCAGGTTCCTCCGAAGGGCCCCTCGGAGACGATGGCGACGTCCAGATGGGCAAAGCGGTCGTCGATGAGGGCGTTGCCCGACCCCGCTCCGACAACGATCAGGTCATGAGAGCGCATAGCGGCAACGTATCCGCTTCATGGCGATTCATTCTCTTTGGACCACGCGAGCCCGTCGGGCCTCCGACCCGCGGGATTGCTGGCTTCCTCGTCAGCCGAGCAGCCGGAGCACCCCCGCCTCGATGGGACCCTGCGCGGACGGGTGCCCGCAGTGTGCGCCCGCGCCGAGGTCGCCGTCCATCCAGGTCGGCGTGACGGCGGGGCGGGCACTGCCCCGGAATCGGCCGACGGCAGTGATCGCCCAACTGCTCAGGACGAACTCCGTCGCGTCAAGGCATGCCGCGTCCGGATCCGAGGGGCGGCGACGCAGGATGGGCGCATGGCAAAGACCGCGCTCATCGTCATCGACATGATCAACACCTATGACCACGAGGACGCGCAGTTGCTGCTGCCCTCGGTGAAGGCGGTCCTGCCGACCGTGGCGGAGCTGGTCGACCGTGCGCGCCGGAGCGACATCCCCGTCATCTACGTCAACGACAACTTCGGCGAGTGGCGCTCGCACCACGGCGAGATCGTCGAGACGGCGCTGCGCGGGCCGCATGCCGACCTGGTGCGGCCCATCGCGCCCGACAAGGCGTCCATGTTCGTCGTCAAGGCACGCCACTCCATCTTCTACGAGACACCGCTCGGCTATCTGCTGAGCCAGCAGGATGTCGACCACGTGGTGCTGTGCGGCCAGGTCACCGAGCAGTGCGTGCTGTACTCGGCGCTCGACGCCCACATCCGGCACCTGAAGGTGACCGTGCCCAGCGACGCCGTCGCGCACATCCACGAGGACCTCGCGGCGGCGGCCCTGCGCATGATGGAGCGCAACATGGGGGCGCACATCCCGGTCGCCGCCGACCTTCGCTTCTGAGCCCGGCGCCCGGTTAGGGACCCGGGCGAGCGGGCACCCGGGGGCCGGCCGGACACACACCGGCCGCCGAGATCGAAGCCACGGAAGCGAGGTACGTCATGGGCCATGGCGGAGATGTGATCGCGGAGCTGACGACCGACCACCGGGAGGTCGACGACCTGTTCGCCGAGATCGAGAAGGCCCCGGCCGGCAGCGAGGAACGCAAGAAGCTCGCCGACCGGCTCACGATCGAGCTGGTGCGGCACTCCGTCGCGGAGGAGGAGCACCTCTATCCCGCGGTACGGGAGTACCTCCCCCAGGGCGACGCGATCGCGGACAAGGAGCTGACCGACCACTCCAAGGTGGAGCAGCTCCTCAAGCAGCTCGAACACCGTGACGCCGACGCCCACGACTTCGACAAGATCGTGGCCGAGCTCAGGTTCGAGGTCACCTCGCATGTGCACGACGAGGAGACGAACCTGTTCGTGAAGCTCCGCCGGACCTGCTCGGCCGAGCGCCTGGAGGAGCTGGGCGACAAGATCCGCTCGGCGAAGAAGGCGGCGCCGACCCGCCCGCACCCCGGCGCGCCGAACACGCCCCCGCTCAACAAGCTCCTGGCCCCCGGGACCGGGTTCGTGGACCGCGTGCGCGACCACGTCACCGGCCGCGGCAAGTAACCGACCGCGTCCGCGGCGGCGCGGCCATGGACTTCGCCGCCCTGCGTCGCGCCCCGGGAGCGCCCCCGCGCCGCTCCGGTCGCCGTGGCGGGCGCGGCGGGTGAGCCTGGGAGGGCACCGGTCACGGGCGGGACGTCGAGGAGGAAGCTCCATGGGTGTGCGCAAGCGGGCCGGACGCTGGCCGGTCTACCGTCAGCTCACCGGCGCCGACCCGCTCGGCCGCGGCCGCGCCGCCATGTCGGAGCACACCGAACGGCTCAGGCCCCGTACCGAGACCGCCGACCGTGTGGTCCCGTCCATCTGTCCGTACTGCGCGGTCGGCTGCGGCCAGCAGGTCTACGTCAAGGACGACAAGGTCGTCCAGGTCGAGGGCGACCCGGACTCCCCGGTCAGCCGGGGCCGGCTGTGCCCCAAGGGCTCGGCGACGCTCCAGCTCACCACCGGCTCCGCCCGCCGCCACCAGGTGCTCTACCGCCGCCCCTACGCCACCGACTGGGAGCCGCTGGATCTGGAGACGGCCATGGACATGGTGGCCGACCGGGTGATCGAGACGCGGCGCCGCACCTGGGAGTGGGAGCACGAGGGGAAGCGGACCGCCCGCACCCTCGGCATCGCGAGCCTGGGCGGCGCGACCCTGGACAACGAGGAGAACTACCTCATCAAGAAGCTCCTCACGGGGCTCGGCGTGGTCCAGGTGGAGAACCAGGCGCGGGTCTGCCACAGCTCCACGGTCAGCGGGCTCGGCACGTCCTTCGGACGCGGTGGGGCGACCACGTTCATGCAGGACCTCCAGCACTCCGACTGCATCGTCATCCAGGGCTCCAACTTCGCCGAGGCGCACCCGGTCGGCTTCCAGTGGGTGATGGAGGCGAAGGCGCGCGGCGCCCGGATCATCCATGTGGACCCGCGCTACACCCGCACCAGCGCGCTCGCCGACCTGCACGTGCCGATCCGTGCGGGCAGTGACATCGCGTTCCTCGGCGGGATCATCAACCACGTCCTGACCGAGGAGAAGGACTTCCGCGAGTACGTCCTCGCCTACACCAACGCGGCCACGCTGGTCGGCGAGGACTTCCGCGACACCGAGGACCTCGACGGGGTCTTCTCCGGTCTCGACGAGGACGCGCACCACTACGACCCGTCGAGCTGGCAGTACGAGGGGGCGCGGGTGCAGGCGCCCGCCGGTGACGTGGACGAACAGTACGAGGAGCGCACGCGCGGATCCGGCGACCCCGAGACGCACGGCTCGGGCGGCGCGCGCACCGGGCACCTGGCACCGCGCGACGAGACGCTCACCCACCCGCGCTGCGTGTACCAGATCCTCAAACGCCACTACGCCCGCTACACACCGGAGTTGGTGGAGCGCACCTGCGGCGTCCCGCGCGAGACGTTCCTGCGGGTATGCGAGGACCTCACCTCGAACTCGGGCCGCGAGCGGACGAGTGCCTTCGTGTACGCGGTGGGCTGGACCCAGCATTCGGTCGGCTCGCAGTACATCCGCGCGGCGAGCGTGCTCCAACTACTGCTCGGCAACATCGGCCGGCCCGGCGGCGGCATCCAGGCGCTGCGCGGCCACGCCTCCATCCAGGGCTCCAGCGACATCCCCACCCTCTACAACCTGCTGCCGGGCTACCTTCCGATGCCGCACGCCCACGCGCACGAGACGCTGGACGCGTTCGTCGATGCCAGCCGCACCGAGAAGGGCTTCTGGGCCGAGATGCGGGCGTACTTCGTCAGCCTGCTCAAGGCCTACTACGGCGACGCGGCCACAGCGGACAACGACTACTGCTTCGACCACCTGCCGCGGCTGACCGGTTCGCACTCGACGTACGACACGGTGATGGCGCAGCTCGACGGCGTGTGCAAGGGGTATTTCCTGCTGGGCGAGAACCCCGCCGTCGGCTCGGCCAACACCCGGCTGCAGCGGCTGGGCATGGCGCGGTTGGAGTGGCTGGTCGTGCGTGACTTCTCGCTCATCGAGTCGGCGACCTGGTGGCAGGACGGCCCCGAGATCGAGACGGGCGAGCTGCGGACGCGGGACATCGCCACCGAGGTGTTCTTCTTCCCGGCCGCCTCCCACACCGAGAAGTCGGGCTCCTTCACCAACACCAACCGATGGCTCCAGTGGCACCACGCCGCGGTCGAGCCCGAGGGCGACGCCCGCAGCGATCTGTGGTTCATGTACCACCTGGGCCGGCGCATCAAGGCGGCACTGGCCGGCTCCACCGACCCGATGGACCGGCCCGTTCAGGATCTGACCTGGGACTATCCCGTGGACGGGCCGTTGCGGGAGCCGGTCGCCGACCACGTTCTCGCCGAGATCAACGGGCACGGCCCGGACGGGGCCCCGCTGTCCGCGTACACCCAGCTCAAGGACGACGGCTCGACGCGGTGCGGCTGCTGGATCTACTGCGGGGTGTACGCCGACGGCGTCAACCAGGCCGCCCGCCGCAAGCCCGGCGCCGAGCAGGACTGGGTGGCGGCCGAGTGGGCCTGGGCCTGGCCCGCCAACCGGCGCATCCTCTACAACCGCGCCTCGGCGGCACCGGACGGCGCCCCGTGGAGCGAACGCAAGGCGTACGTGTGGTGGGACGCGGCCGAGCGGAAGTGGACCGGCCGCGACGTTCCGGACTTCGTCCCCGACCGGGCACCCGACCACGTGCCGCCCAAGGACGCGAAGGGCCCCGACGCGCTGCGCGGCGACGACCCGTTCATCATGCAGGCCGACGGCAAGGGCTGGCTGTACGCGCCCGCGGGCCTGGAGGACGGTCCGCTGCCCACGCACTACGAGCCGCAGGACTCGCCGTTCACCAACGCGCTCTACCCGTCGGTGTCGCGCTCCCCCGTCCGCCAGCTGCTGCCCCGGGAGGGAAACCGCTACCACCCCAGCGGCGAGGAGAAGGGCGCCGAGGTCTTCCCGTACATCGTCACCACCTACCGGCTCACCGAGCACTTCACGGCGGGCGGGATGAGCCGCTGGTCCTCTCATCTCGCCGAGCTCCAGCCCGAGTTGTTCTGCGAGGTCTCCCCGCAGCTGGCCGCCGAGCGCGGTCTGGAACACACGGGCTGGGCCACCATCGTCACGGCCCGCAACGCGATCGAGGCCCGCGTCCTGGTCACGGACCGGATCCGGCCGCTGACCGTGCACGAGCGCACCGTGCACCAGATCGGTCTGCCCTTCCACTGGGGACCCAACGGCATGGTCACCGGGGACGCCGCCAACGAGCTGATGGCGATCGCGCTCGACCCCAACTCCCACATCCAGGAGGACAAGGCGCTCACCGCCGACATCCGCCCGGGACGTCGGCCGCGCGGCCCCGACCTGCCGAAACTCGTGGCCGATTACCGCAGGCGAGCGGGCATCACCGGCTCGACCGGCACGGAGGTACGTACATGACGGACCGTCATCTCTTGAGTGGTCCGGAGCCGGACCCGGCCCTCGACGCGGGGCACGCCGACCCGCCGCCACGCGTCGGCTTCTTCACCGACACCTCCGTGTGCATCGGCTGCAAGGCCTGCGAAGTGGCGTGCAAGGAGTGGAACGCCATCCCCGAGGACGGCCTGTCGCTGACCGGCATGAGCTATGACAACACCGCAGGCCTGGGCGCCTCGACCTGGCGGCACGTCGCCTTCATCGAACAAAAGGTGCCCGCACCGGACGGCAGGCCCCAACTCCCCCTCGTCGAAGGTGAGTCGAAGGAGCCGGCCGAGCCGTCCGAGCTGCGCTGGCTGATGTCGTCCGACGTGTGCAAGCACTGCACGCACGCAGCCTGCCTGGACGTGTGCCCCACCGGCTCGCTGTTCCGCACCGAGTTCGGCACGGTCGTCGTCCAGGAGGACATCTGCAACGGCTGCGGCTACTGCGTGCCCGCCTGTCCCTACGGTGTCATCGAGCAACGCCCGGGCGACGGACGGGCGTTCAAGTGCACGCTGTGCTACGACCGGCTGGGCGCCGGGCAGGAGCCCGCGTGCGCCAAGGCCTGCCCGACGGACTCCATCCAGTTCGGGCCGCTGGAGGAGCTGCGCGAGCGCGCGGCGCTGCGCGTCGGACAGTTGCAGGACGCCGGCGTGGCCGGGGCCCGGCTCTACGGCCACGAGCCCGACAACGGCGTCGGCGGCGACGGCGCCTTCTTCCTGCTGCTCGACGAGCCCGAGGTCTACGGCCTGCCGCCCGCGCCAGTGGTCACCACCCGCGATCTTCCCGCCATGTGGAAGCACGCGGGCGCGGCCGCCCTCGCCCTGCTCGGCGGGATGGCCGCGTCCTTCGCGCTGCCCGCGATCACCCGACGGAGGTCACGATGAGTGAGGCGAGCACCGCGCGCCCCGACGGCGGGCGCGGGACAGGGGGGCGGCGGGGTCGGCGCGGCGAGCAACTCATGGTGCCGCGCGCCGAGTTCGACTCGTACTACGGAAGGCCCGTCGTCAAGGCGCCGTCGTGGGCGGCGCGGGACATCGCCGGGTACTTCTTCCTCGGCGGACTCGCGGGGGCGGGCTCGGTGCTCGCCGCGGGCGCCCACCTGACGGGGCGCCCGGCCACGGCCACCGCCATGAAGGTGTCCTCCCTCGCGGCCGTGTCGCTCTCCGCGGCCGCCCTCGTCAACGACCTGGGCATGCCGAGCCGCTTCGCGAACATGCTGCGGGTGTTCAAGCCGACCTCGCCGATGAGCGTCGGCTCCTGGCTGCTGTCGGCCTACGGCCCCGCCGCGGGCGCCGCCGCCCTCACCGCCGCGACGGGGCGACTGCCCCGGGTCGGCGCGGCCGCCACGGCGGGGGCCGCGCTGCTGGGGCCCGCCGTGGCCTCGTACACGGCGGTCCTCGCCGCCGACACCGCCGTGCCCGCGTGGCACGGCGCCCACCGCGAACTGCCCTACCTCTTCGTGGCGTCGGCCACCGCCGCGGCCGCCGGGATGGCCCTGGCCGTGGGGCCGCCGCACGAGAACGGCCCGGCCCGCTGCGCCGCGCCGCTCGCCGCCCTCGCCGAGACGGCCGCCCACCGGTGCGTGCGGCGCCGCCTGGGCATGGTGGCCGAGACGTACGAGCGGGGCCGGGCGGGCGGGCTGCTCAAGGCCGCCGAGATCCTCACGGCGGCCGGGGCGGTGGCCGGCGCGGTGGCCGGGCACCGCCGTCCGGTGGCCGTGGCGGGCGGGCTCGCCCTGCTCGCGGGCTCGGTGTGCACCCGTTTCGGTGTGTTCGCCGCCGGGATCGCCTCGGCCGAGGACCCCCAGTACACGGTGGTTCCGCAGCGGGCGCTGCTCGATGCCGCTCACTGACCGCCGCGCCGGCCACGCCCGGTCACAGGTCGCGGAGCGCCGGCAGCAGCTTCTTCTCGGCCCAGTCGATGAAGGGCAGTTGGTGTTCTCCGCCGATCTGCACGAGGGCGACCTCGGTGAAGCCCGCGTCGACGAAGGGGCGCACCGCCTCGACGAACGCGCTGACGTCGTCGCCGCACGGGATGGCTTCGGCCACGTCCTGCGGGGTGACGAACTGCGTCGCCCCGGCGAAGCCGGACGGGCCCGGGAGTTCCGAGTTCACCGGCCAGCCGCCGCCGAACCAGCGGAACTGGTCGTGGGCGCGGGCGACCGCCGCGTCGCGGTCCGTGTCGAAGCAGACCGGCAGCTGGCCCACGCGGGGCTTGCCCGCGCCGCCGTGCCGGTCGAAGGACTCGACGAGCTCCCGCTTGGGTTCGGTGGCGATGAGGAGGTCGGCGCTGCGCCCGGCCAGGGCGCAGGAGCGCTCCCCGGACACCGCGACGCCGATCGGCGGGAGCTCGTCGGGCAGGTCCCAGAGCCGGGCGTTGGAGACGGCGAAGTGCGCACCCTCGTGGTTGACGTTGCCGCCCTCGAAGAGCGCGCGGATGATGTCGACGGCCTCGTCGAGCATCTCCAGGCGCACCTGGGGAGCGGGCCAACCGGCGCCCACCACATGCTCGTTGAGGTTCTCCCCGGACCCCAGCCCGAGGCGGAACCTGCCCTCGGACAGGATCTGCATGGTCGCCGCCTTCTGGGCCACGACCACGGGGTGGTAGCGCACCGTCGGACAGGTCACGTACGTCATGAGGGGGATGCGCGTGGTCGCCTGCGCCGCCGCGCCGAGCACGCTCCACGCGTACGAGGCGTGTCCCTGGCTGTCGAGCCAGGGGAAGTAGTGGTCGGAGGTGACGGAGAAGTCGAACCCCGCACGCTCTGCGGCGACCAGGTCCGTCACGAGTTCGCGCGGGCCGGTCTGCTCGGTCATCATTGTGTAGCCGATTTGCACCATATGTAATGACTAGCCGCGTTCCCTGGATGGAAACATCCCTCGCTCCACCTCACCGGCGCCGGGTCTCCCAGCCCGCCCCACGCGCCGCAGCCGCCCGGATCGCGGAGCCCGCCAGGTGCGGGCACCATGGGTGGGCTGGGCGCGGCGCCCACGGCCAGGAGGACTCGATGCTGCTGCCCGACAAGGTGACCCTCGCCCGTCTTCTCGCCCACTATCGCGAGCAGGAACGCCTGGTACTGGCCAATCCGCACGCACCGAGCCTGCGCAGGACCTTCGAGGACACCGCATACACGCTGTGCGTGCTGATGGGCGAGCGCACGGCGCACCAGGCGATCCGCGCCGCCGAGCGCTATCTGGGCGGGGCCGCGCTGCGTCCTACCCCGGGGCGGGACACCGGGTCACTGACTTCCGGCGGCCCGGGCAAGTAGAGCGGCTTCGACGGGGCACTCTCCCCATGGGTCTCTCCCGTGTACAGCCGGACACCGCTCCGCGCGCGGCGAGTGACAGCGAAGGAGGTGGGTGTACCCATGCCGACGGAATCGACCGACGCGCCCCGCGAGCGCACCGCCGGCGGCGGGCGCTTCGCGGTCGTGACGCGGCGCCTTCCCGAGGCCGCGGTCCTCTCACTGTCCGGCGAGCTGGACCACGACACCGCCGAACCGCTGCGCGCCGCCCTCGCCGAGCAGATCGCGGGGGCTCCGGAGCGGATCGTGGTCGACTGCCTGGGCCTGCGGTTCTGCGATTCGACCGGCCTCAACGCGCTGTTGCGGGCCAGGGCGGCGGCACAGACGGCGGGCGGCAGTGTGGAGCTCGCCGCGCTCCAGCCCCCCGTGGCCCGGATGTTCGAGATCACCGGGGCGCATGCCGTCTTCCGCACCCACGCCGACCTGGACGCGGCGCTCGCGGCCGGGCCCGCGGCGTAGCGGGGCGCGACATGGGCGGCACGCAACCCCTCGGGCACGGCCAGATCCGCCGCCTGGCGCTGTTCGGCGTCAAGGGCGCGGTCACCCGCTGCCGCGATTTCACGGCCCGCGCCCTGAACGACTGGGGCTGGACGTCGGCCGTCGAGATGGCCGACGCGCAGCGGGTCGACGATGTGCTCCTGCTGGTGTCCGAGGTCGTCACCAACGCCTGTCTGCACGCGGGCGGGCCCCGGGAGCTGGTCCTGCGGCACGCGGACGGCCGTCTGCGGGTGGAGGTGCTCGACGACAATCCCGCCGTGCCCGTCCGCCGCCCCCGCGCCCCCTCCCTGCCCGGCGGCCACGGCCTGATGGTGCTCGACCGGCTCGCGGGGAGCTGGGGCACGGTGTCCGCGGGGGCGGGCAAGGTGGTGTGGGTGGAGGTCGTCCTGCCCTCGCGGGGCGGGGCGTAGGCCCCTCAGGCCTCGTCGCTCGCGTCCTCCAGGAGGCCCGAGCGCAGCCGGTCCAGGATCTGCGCCAGCAGGCGCGAGACGTGCATCTGGGAGAGCCCCACCCGGGCGCCGATCTCGGACTGCGTCAGCTCCTCGCCGAAACGCAGCGAGAGCAGGGTGCGCTCACGGTCGGTGAGGGCCGCGATGAGCGGCTTGAGGGAC
This sequence comes from Streptomyces sp. NPDC045846, assembly GCF_056431605.1. Taxonomy (NCBI): domain Bacteria; kingdom Bacillati; phylum Actinomycetota; class Actinomycetes; order Kitasatosporales; family Streptomycetaceae; genus Streptomyces; species Streptomyces sp. NPDC045846. Next base: position 294,854 of record NZ_JBWKKJ010000003.1, read on the forward strand.
TCCAGGGACTCGACGACGTCGAACGCCTCGTCCTCCCGGCCGAGCGAACGCATCACCGCGCTGGCGCCCGCGTCCACGTCGTCCGCGATGTCGAGCGAGCGCGTGGTGTAGGCGTTGGCGGCCTGCTCGCCCTCGACGACTTCGGCCTCGGGCACACCCAGGCGCGCCGCCAGCTCGGCCGTGGTGGGCGCCCGGCCGAGTTCCTGCCCGAGCGCCGCCTGGGCTCCGGCCAGCCGCAGCCGCAGCTCCTGGAGCCTGCGCGGCACCTGGACCGCCCAGCTGGTGTCACGGAAGAACCGCTTCATCTCCCCGGTGATGGTCGGCAGCGCGAACGAGGAGAACTCCACTCCGCGCTCCGCCTCGAAGCGGTTGATCGCCTTGATCAGGCCGATCGTGCCGACCTGGACGATGTCGTCCATCGGCTCCACGCGGTTGCGGAAGCGCCGCGCCGCGAACCTCACCAGGCTGAGGTTGAGCTCTACCAGGGTGTTGCGGACGTAGGCGTGCTCCGGGGTGCCCTCCTCCAGTGCGCCGAGACGCGCGAACAGGGCCGCCGAGAGCGACTGGGCCTCGCCGGTGCTCAGCGTCTGGGGGCGCTCCACCTCGGCGATGCCGTCCAGCGCCCGGCGCCGCACGTCGGAGGCGGGCGGTTGCGGCGGTGCGGTACGGATCGGTCCTGCGGAGGCGGTACGCATGGGGCTCCTTCGACGGGGCGGGGGCGCCCTGCCCGGTGGCAGGAGGTCCGTCGTCCGAGCGGTCCTGCACATTTGATGCCCGTTTTACGCCTCTTTCATACCGAATGCGATTCGGTTCCGGGTTCTCGGGCAGTCGCCTGTCATGGATGGCGGACACGTCACGAAGGAGCTCTCGGCGACCCGCCGGTTCGGCCTTGACGGCGGCCCCGGTGTGGTGGCCCGGAGCCGGGACCTCACACGCGGCGTCCTCGACGAGTGGTTCGGCCCACGCGGCCCGCTGGACAGCGCCGCGACCGAGGACGCGCTGCTGCTGGTGTCCGAACTGGTCACCAACGCCTGCACGCACGGTGACTCCCCCTATGAGCTGCGCCTGGACCACGTCGGCAGCAGGGTGTGGGTACAGGTCAGCGACCACAGCCCCGAACGCCCGCGCCCGCACGGCCGGCACCGTGCCGCCAGGGCCTCCGGCCACGGTCTGTATCTGCTCCAGCGGCTCTCCGCTGCCTGGGGCTGGGTGCCACGCGGCCGGGGCAAGACCGTCTGGTTCGAGATCCGCCTGCCGGAAACCGAGCCGTAGGAAACGCTGCCAGGCAGGGAGCCCGCGGCTGCGGGGTGTCGAGAACCCAGGTCGGCAGAGCCCTCAGGTCTGGTCCTCATCCGTGTGCCGGTGCCGCACCCACAGGGGCAGCGCGAACCAGCACACCAGGTACCAAACGACGACGGCGCCCACCAGCCAGCCCCAGTAGTCGCCCTCGGAGGCGACCCGCAGGACCAGGATCAGCGCCGAGGTCATCGTGGCGAGGAGCAGCACCAGGCCCGTGACCGTGAGCCGGGACGCCCACCGCACGGCGGTCGGTTTGATGTGGCGCCCCGCCAGCAGACGGTGGAAGGACACCGGCGCGACCAGGGCGCCGGTGGTCACCGAGCCGAGCACCACCGTGCACACGTAGATGGTCCGGTCGGTGTGGCCCAGCTGGTGGAAGACGGGGGTGAACGCCACAGTGAGGAGGAAGCCGAACAGGATCTGCACGCCCGTCTGCGCCACCCTGACCTCCTGGATGAGGTCGCCCCACTTGCGGTCCGCGCGCCCGGCCGGTGACTCGTCGCGCCCGTCGTCGAACTGCCGGTTCCCGTCGTCGTCCGTCCGCATGGCGTCCTCCCGCACTCCGCACCGCGCCGCCCGCGGGGTGCACGGGCGGTGCCGCATCAGTACCCGGTGCGGCTCTTCTGAATCAGCGGGACCGACCGACGGGTGAGCGTTGCGCGCGGCCCGCACCGGGTAGGCGTAGACCATGACCACCCAGCAACACGGCCCCGCCCTGCCAGAGGCCCGCGGTGAACTCTCCGCGGCACTGATCGATCACCTGCGCGGCGGTGTCACCCCCCTCCCCGACGAGAAAGCCGCCGCACGGGCGCAGCCCTACGGCGACGATCTGCAGCTCGCCCTGTACGTCTCCTACGAGCCGCACTACCGCGGCTTCGCCGGGGTGGACGAGGAGTGCGAGTGGGATCCGGCCCTGATCGGGGCGCGCCGCCTGCTGGAGGATCGGTTCCTCACGGCGCTGCGCCACGACGCGGCACGCGGGCACGACGACGTCGACGAAGCCTTCGGCGAACTGCTCGTGGAGCCGGTCCACGGCACCGGCGTCTCGCACCACCTCCAGGACGAGGGCGAGCTGTGGCAGCTGCGCGAGTACGCCGCCCAGCGTTCGCTGTACCACCTGAAGGAGGCCGATCCACACGCCTGGGTGCTCCCGCGGCTGTGGGGCCGGGCGAAGGCGGGGATGGCCGCGGTGGAGTTCGACGAGTTCGGAGGCGGACGCGCCGAGCGGGTGCACGCCCGGCTCTTCGCCGACCTCATGGACGACCTCGGCCTGGACACCGAGTACGGCCACTACCTGGAGGCCGCGTCGGCCCAGATGCTGGCCACGGTGAACCTCATGTCGCTGTTCGGGCTGCGCCGCTCCCTGCGCGGCGCGCTCGTCGGCCACTTCGCCACCCTGGAGGTCACCTCGTCGCCCGCCTCGCGACGGCTGGCGCTGGCCATGAAGCGGGCCGGCGCGGGCCCGGCCGCCGAGTTCTTCTACACCGAGCACGTGGAGGCCGACGCGGTGCACGAACAGGTCGTGCGCCACGAGGTGGTCGGCGGTCTGCTGGAGGAGGAGCCGCGGCTCGCGGCGGACATCGTGTTCGGCATCGACGCCACCGTGTTCCTCGAGGACCGTTTCGGCGACCACCTGCTCGCATGCTGGCGGGCCGGCAACACCTCGCTGCGGATCCCGCTTCCCGCCCCGGCAGGCACCCCGGCGCAATAAACATCGAATTCAATAGATCTATCCCGAATTGCCGGGTACGCGGGGAAGGTGAATCTTATCGCTCTCCCTGGTGTGTACGGCCCGCAGGACGACACCGCCCTGCTGGCGGAGACGCTGCGCGACGAGCCGGTGCCGCAGGGCGCCGAAGTCCTCGACATCGGCACCGGCACCGGCGCGCTCGCCCTGGCGGCGGCCCGCCGCGGCGCCCGGGTCACGGCGGTCGACATCTCGTGGCGCGCGGTGCTCAGCACCCGTCTCAACGCGCGACTGGCCGGGCTGCCCGTCAACGTGCTGCGGGGCAACCTGCTGGCGCCGGTGGCGGAACGCTCCTACGACCTCATCCTGAGCAACCCGCCCTACGTACCGGCGGACCGCCCCACCGCCCCCAGGCACGGCCCCGCCCAGGCCTGGGACGCGGGAGGGGACGGCCGCCTCCTGCTGCGCCGCATCTGCCGCGAGGCCCCCCTGCGGCTGCGGCCCGGTGGCGTGCTCCTGCTCGTCCACTCCGCGCTCAGCGGCGCCGAGTCGACGCTCGCCGAGCTGCGGGAGGAAGGGCTCAAGGCGTCGGTGGCGGCCCGCCGGTCCATCCCGTTCGGGCCGGTGCTGCGCTCGCGCAGCGCGTGGCTCGCGGGGCAGGGCCTGATCGAGGACGGCGAGACGACAGAGGAGCTGGTGGTGATCCGTGCCGAACGTCCCGTCTGACGAGAACCGGCGCATCCAGCTGCGCCGCGAGGGGCCGCTCCTCGTCGAGGGCCCCGTGGAAGTCGTGCTCGAAGACGGCACCACCGCCGTCTCGGAGCGCTGTGTGGTCGCGCTGTGCACCTGTCGGCGCAGCCGCCGCTACCCGTGGTGCGACACCAGCCACCGACGCCGGAGCTGACACGGTGAATCCGGTTCACACGGTGCCCACGGGGTATCTGGACACCATGATCACGTTTGGGGTCGAAGAAGAGTATCTGCTGGTGGACCCCGTCACAGGCCTCCCCGTCGCGCGCTCCGAAGAAGTACGCGCCGCCGCGGACCTCGGCCCCGTCGCCGACGAGGAGGAGGTGCAACCGGAACTGCTCCAGGCGCAGGTGGAGGTGGCCACGCCCATCTGCATGGCGCTGGAGGAGGCCGGCGGCCACCTGCTGCGGCTGCGGCACGCCGTTGCGGCCGCGGCCGAGGAACTCGGCTGCCGGTTGGCACCGGTCGCGGCCGCGCCCCACCTCGGCGCGGCACCGGTGCCCGTCACCGATCGGCCGCGCTACCAGGCCATGCACACCAGCGCCGCGCAGCTCGTCGACGAGCAGCTGATCAACGGCATGCACGTCCACGTCGCGGTCCCGGACCGCGAGGTGGGCGTCGCCGTGCTGAACCGGATCCGGGTCTGGCTGCCCACCCTGCTCGCCCTGTCGGCCAACTCGCCGCTGTGGGACGGCCGCGCCACCGGGTTCGCCAGCTGGCGCACCCTGGTCTTCGGCCGCTGGCCGGTGAGCGGCCCTCCGCCGCGCTTCGCCGACATCGACGACTACGAGTCCCGCGTGAACGCGCTCAACACCGCCGGAGCGGTCCTGGACAACGGCCAGCTCTACTGGCATGCCCGGCTGTCCGAGCGCTACCCCACCGTCGAAATCCGCTGTCTGGACGTCCAGTTGAAGGTGGACGAGGCCGTGATGCTCGCCGGTGTCGTACGGGCCCTGGTGGCGACGGCGATGCGCGAGCAGAAGGACGGCGAGCCCGTCCCGGAGATCCCGCAGGAACTCCTCCAAGCGGCAACCTGGCGCGCCGCCCGCGACGGGCTCAGCGGCAAGCTCATCGATCCCACCGGCCGGCTGCGCAGATGCGGCGACGTGCTGTGCATGCTCGCCTCGCACATCGGCCCCGCCCTGGAAGCGGCGGGCGACGCCCGCGAAGTCAACTCCTTGCTGCACCGGCTCCTGCGCGAAGGAACCGGAGCGGACCGGCAACTCCAGGCCTTCGCCGAGGGCGGCATGCCCGCCGTGCTCGACCTGATCACGGACCGAACCCACACCGCCTGAAGCACCAAGCTCCCCAGCGCTCGCATCTGGCGGCCCTGTACGGGGAATTCCGCGAGACACCGTACGCAATCCGCCGCACACACACCGCTAATTGTTCCGCCGCGCCGCGAGTCGCGCCCCGCGGAATGTATAAGGCCCGCTCCAGCGGACATACGCCCCGACGGAATGAACAGCGCCGGGACCTTTTGCGCGCACCACGTTCCTTCCTCCGGAAAACCTCGCGCCGAGGAGCGGAAGCCATGTCCACTCGCTGTGCCGCCCGCCGCAGGTACGACGACACCCCGCACACCGATGAGGCTTTCGGACGGCTCGCGGCCCTCCCCGAGGGAGATGAACGGGCCGCTCTGCGCGAGGAGTTGGTCACCGCGTGGCTGCCCCTGTCGCGGCGGCTCGCCGGACGCTACCGCAACCGGGGCGAGTCTCCGCAGGATCTGTGCCAGATCGCGGCGGTCGGCCTGCTCAAGGCCGTCGACGGGTTCGATCCCGAGCACGGCACCGCGTTCATCGGCTATGCGATACCGACCATCACCGGCGAGATCAAGCGCCATTTCCGGGACCACATGTGGACGCTCCACGTGCCGCGCCGCGTACAGGAACTCCGCAACCAGGTCCGCGAAGCCCGCCATGAGCTCCAGGCGGCGGGGACCGACGAGCCCAGCGCCCCGGACCTCGCCCGGCACACCGGCCTGACCGAGAGCGAGGTGCGCACGGGCCTGGAAGCCCTGCACAGTTTCAGCGCCCTCTCCCTCGATGCCGAGCAGAGCGCCACCGAGGCGCCCTGCACCCTGGGCGACGCGATCGGCGCGGACGACCCGGCGCTCGACACCCTCGTGGAGCGCGAGTCCGTCAAACCCGGACTCCACGCACTGCCCGCCCGCGAACGGCGGATCCTGTACCTGCGCTACTTCCAGGGCATGACCCAGAAGAACATCGGCCGCGAGCTCGGCATCTCCCAGATGCAGGTGTGCCGCCTGCTCAGACAGTGCTGCGAGCAACTGCGCGACGAGGCGATGTGCCCGATCGCCGACGAGGCCGGCTGATCCCGCCCGAGCCGAACGCCTTTTGCTGATGCAGCGTCACACAGCCGTGTCTCTCGCGCATCGAGCCGCCGGGCGCCCGTGGGCGGTCGCACGCTCCACCGTAACCCTGTGGAGACGGCCGCCCCGACGGGACATGATGACGCCATGAGTGATCACGTGGTTCCCGTCCAAGCCCTGCTCGTGGTGGATGTCCAGTCGGCTTCGGTCGACGGGCCAGGGGCGGTGCCCGACGCCGCCCGGCTGCTCGACCGCACGGCCGACCTCATCGCCCGGGCCCGTAAGGCCGGGGCGCTGGTGGTCCACCTCCAGAACGACGGGCAGCCCGAGGCGGACGACGAACCACTGACGCCCGGCTGGGAGCTCCACCATCCGATCGAGACCGGCCCCACCGAAGTCGTGATCCGCAAGACCAGGGACGACGGGTTCGCCGGAACATCGCTGGGGAGCCTGTTGACCGCGACCCGGGTCGAGGCGCTCGCCGTCTGCGGAATGATGTCCGAGATGTGCGTCCAGGCGACCGCCCGGACGGCGCTGGAACGGGGCTACCGCGTGGTCCTTCCGCACGACGCCCACGCGACGCAGAACATCCCCGCGGCGCCCGGCATCAGCGACGCGATCCCGGCCGCCACCGTCTCCCGCGTTGCCAATGGGCCCTCGGCCGCGACGTCGAGGTCATCGCCCGTGCCGCCGACCTGACGTTCGCCCCGCTTCCGGCGCGGATCGACTGAGCCCCAACTCCCGTACGCACCCGGGGCTTTGCTGCCTAAACCCCGCGCGGCCGGGAGCAACACACCCGGGCTCGGCCCCGCTGCAACGGCGGACCGTCCGCGCCAGCCGGCCCGAACAACCGAGGAGAACCCCCACGTGTCCACCCAGCCCCCGACCCGCGACGGACATGCGACGGCCGCTGACGGAGCCCGGATCGGTTTCGACTCCTGCGGCTCCGGCGAACCGCTCGTCCTGCTCGCGGGACAGGCGAACTCCCGCCGGTGGTGGGACACCGTCCGGGCCGACTTCTCGTCCGCCTACACCACGGTCACCCTCGACTGCCTCGGCACCGGGACCAGCGACAGCCCGCGCGACGCCGAGTGGAGCACGCGCCGGTTCGCCCGCGACGTGATCGCGGTACTCGACGAACTCGGAGTCGAGCGCGCTCACGTGTACGGCACGTCGATGGGCGGGCGGGTCGCGCAGTGGCTCGCCGTCGACCACCCCCACCGGGTCGGCGCCCTTGTCCTGGGCTGCACCAGCGGCGGTGGAGACGGCACGGTGGCCAGTGATGCCGCGGTGACCACCGCGCTGACCAGGGACGACACGGCCGAGACGCTCACGGATCTGATGGTGGGCCCGCAGTGGCGGCAGTCCCATCCCGGCCCGCTCCCGGTGCTCGGCGACCCCGCCATGAGCGACCGTGCGCGACGCGCGCACCGCCGCGCCAGCGCCCAGCACGACGCATGGGCGCTGCTGCCGCGCGTCAGCGCGCCGACCCTGGTCCTGCACGGGACCGACGACCGGCTGACGCCTTCCGCCAACGGCGCCCTGCTCGCCGGACGCATCCCGGGCGCGACCCTGCGTCTGCTCACCGGGGCACGCCACGCGTACTTCCTGGAGAGGCGCGCGGAAGCCGGCAGCGCCGTCCTGGATTTCCTGGCCGCCCACCCCCTGAGGCAGGCAGGTTAGCCCGCCCTTGTCCGCGAGGGCCGCACCGCTCGGGGAGCCCGATGGCGGTCCATCCCGTGCCAGCACTGCCCTGCGGGTAGTTGGCTCGGCAGAGTGACGTGGGTTTCACTGAAGGGACCCCGCGCCGGCGTGGCGAAGGTCGGCGCGGACTTCCGGGCGGACCGCCTCAGCAATCCCCTGCTGGAGATGCTGCCCTGCCGCGCCTGACGACCCCCCAGAGGCCCGGTGGTCCTCACGGCTCGGGCTGATCTCGACCCGGGCCAACGGGAGTTGGCGCTCACACTGGGCCACCGCACCCCATGAGCGCTGTACGGTGCCCAGCTCGGCGTCGTTCTACTTGTTCGGTCCTCGCAGGCGGCCCAGTGCCTTGGTGAGGGCGCCGAGCGGGGACGCCTCGCCCTTGAGGGGCTTGGGTCCGCCCAGCAGCGGCATCCCCTCCCCGCCGCTCGCCTCGGCGAGCGCGGCATGCGCGGCCTCGGCCGCCTCGCGATAACGGTCCCGCGAGTCCGTCATCGCCTCCAACGCCTGCGCGTACCGCTCCACCATCGCCCGCGCATGCACCAGCTCCTCCTGCTCCGTCAGAAGATGCCAGCCCCGCCGCAACCGCCCCAGCGCCCCCTGCGCCTCCTCACCCAACGCCCGCGGCAACACCGCGAACTCCCGGATCCGCCCCACCAACTCCACCGGCTCCGAACCATCCAGAAACACATTGCGCACCGAAAAACGCCCCGGATCATAATCCGCACCCAGCCCCGCCGACGGCAGCACCACCGCCCCACCCCGCGGCAGCCGCACCCCCAGCTCCCGCTTCAACGCGAAATCCGCGATCTGCGCCAGCTCCGGCGACGCCCGGTGCTCCACCACCCGATGCCGCAACCCCGGCGGCAAGAACACCGACACCGGCCGCTGCCCCACCACATCCGGCGTCATCGCCTCATGCACCACCACATGCACAAACCAGCTGTCCCGCACACACTCCCGCACCCGGCGCCGCAACGCGTCATCATCCCGGGGCAGCGCATTGGCCGACCGCAGCCGCACCCCCGCCACCACATCATGATCCCAGGCGACCTGATCACTGTCCGGCCAGAACACCGTCGCAGGCGAGGCCCAGCCCTCCTGCCACGCACCCTCCGCCTCCGCGGCCAGCACCCAGCCCACACCCTCGTCCTCACGCCGCCGCCCCTCCGCCCCGAACAAGGTCAGCTGCGCCCGCACCACCACCCCGCCGGCCCGCCACCGCGCCTCGAACACCCGCCGCGCCAACGGACCCGCATCCGCCTCCTCCCCCCGCGGATACAACACCGACGAAGCCGCCGCCTCCACCGGATCCAGCTCCACGAAATCATCAATCACCCCCGCCGCCCTCAAAGCGATCAGGTTGCGCCGCACATCACGCTCGGGCTCAGGCCCCACATGACGCCCGCGCCCCAGCCACACGGAATCAGGGACAGTGGTCGCAAAAGAACTGTTCTTGGCCATGGAATCGTTCTGTCGGAGATCAGGGCCCGACCAGTATGGTCCGTCACCCTCCCGCCGGACGCAGTACCCCTCCCGCCACGTGCGGCCCGGCGGCGACACCCACCTCATGGAGGACTTCCCCCTCGCGGGCGGGCTGCCCGGGCTGCTCTCGCGGATCCAGCCCACGACACCCTGCGCTCCCAGCTCGCCGCGGCCGAGGTCCACGACGACGACGTCATCCGGCCCCGAGACCGGCCGAGGGCGGCCTCACGGTGCTGCGCGGAAACCTGTGCCCGGACGGCGCGGTGATCAAGCGCATCGCCTGCGAGCCGCGCCTGCTCAGACACACCGGCCCGGCGGTCGTCTTCGACGACTACCGCGAACTCCCGAGTCCCATGTGGGCGGACCACTCGCCCTCGTCCGCACCGACGACCTCATCACCCTCGACATCGAGGCCAGAAGCCTCCAACTACTCGTGGCGAACGAGGAGTTGAGCCACCGCCGGGCCGCGTGGGCGCCACCGCCCGCCCGGTTCGAGCGCGGGTACGCGGCCCTGTACGCCGATCAGGTCACCCAGGCCGACACCGGCTGCGACCTCGCCTTCCTGGCCCGTCCCGGCGCCGTCCCCGACCCGTACGCCCGATAGCTCGCGCGGCGCGGCGGGGTCACACGCTCCGCTCCTCCTCGGGCTCCCGCGCCCGCAGGCGCTGGCGGACGCGGCCGACCAGACGGTAGCGCTCGCGCTGTTCCCGCGACTGCCGGTCGAGCTCCTCGACCAGGCGCTGGGAGCGCTTCTCGACGTCGAGTTCGTCGAGGATCCGGTCGATCTCCGCGAGCAGCGCGCCGTGCAGCTGCCACTGCCGGGGGTGCCGCTGCACCTGGGCGAGCAGCAGGTCGGCGACGCGGTCCCGGCTCACGCGCCCCGCCGTCAGCTCCGCCGCCAGCCGGTCCTCCGCCTCCTCGGCGTTCGCGCTGACCTGCGTGGTGATCAGTACGGCGAAACTCTCCACGGCCCGGGCCAGATGCTCGAAGACGTCCTTCAGGGCGTGCCCCACCTCCGGTTCGAAGAGCCGTTCCCCCGTACGCTCCTTGGCGAGGTCGGTGAACGACCGGCACACCACCCGCAGCACCACCGCCGAGATCTCCAGGGCGTCCAGGCCGGTGCGCAGCACCACCCGTGACAGCAGCCCTTCCTTGACGCGCGGGTTGAGCCGGAGGCTGTCCTCGGCCTGCCGCAGCGAGGCGTCCACCCGCACGATGTCGTGGTCGAGCCGGCGCGCTTCGTGCAGCCGGGCGGCCGCCTGGGCGACCGGCGTGTGGCCGCCGACCTCCTCCCCCAGGTCCAGCAGCAGCCGCCGCATCCGCGCGGCGAGCTCCTCGATGGCTCCGGCCGCGGACTCGACCCAGACGGGCGGCGCGAGCAGCACGTTGAACAGCATGCCGACGCCCGCGCCGATCAGCGTCTCCAAGACGCGGTCCCAGGCGGTCGCCGACACCCGTGTCACACCGAGGACGAGCATCGCGCTGATCGCCACCTCGGGGACGAACTCGCCCGCCTTCACATAGCGCCCGACCACCAGCGCCACCAGGATGATCAGCCCCAGGCTCCACCAGGTCAGGCCCACCAGGGCACTGAAGCCGATGGCCAGGAGCACGCCCACCACCACGGAGTTCACCCTGCGCACGGCGGTGACCAGGGTGGTGAAGAGGGTGACCTGCACGACGAGCAGGGCCGTCAGCGGGGCGGTGAGCGGGGCGGGTTCGCTGCTCAGATGGAGGGCCACCACATAGGAGATGACCGCGGCCGCCGTGGAGCGCAGCGTCTGCACCACCGCCGGTTCCCGGCGACGGCGCGCGAAATCGAGGAGAGGGTCAGCGAACTCGGGCACCCTCCACACCTTCCCTCGTCATCGGCCGGGATCCGGTGGGGCAGCGAGGCGGACGGCGCTCTCCAGCATGATCGCGTGCACGAAGGCCTGGGGCAGGTTGCCGCGGAGCTGGCGCTGGCTGATGTCGTACTCCTCGGCGAACAGTCCGGGCGGACCACAGGCGGAACGGTTGCGTTCGAACCATCGCACGGCCTCGACCTGGTTGCCCTGTTGGTGTTCGGCGAGCGCCATCAGATGGCCGCAGAGCAGGAAGGCGCCTTCGGCCTCCTCCAGCGGGCGCTCGTCATGGCGGAAGCGGTAGGCGTAGTGGTCGCGGGTGAGCTCCTCGGCGTAGGACCGCAGGGTGCTGACGGTCCGCGGGTCGTCGGCCGCCAGCGCTCCGCGCAGCGGCGGCAGGAGCAGCGCGGCGTCCAGGGCGCCGTCGTTCGTGGAGCGCTGCCAACGGCCCGACGGATGAAGGCTGTCGGCCGTCGTCTCCGCGAGGATGGTGTCGGCGAGCGACGCCCACGCTGCGGCTTTGCCGGCGGACGGGGCCACCTGGGCGACGGCCCGCAGCCCGGCCACACAGATCAGCCTGCTGTGGGTCCAGTGCTGCTCATCGAGTTCCCAGATGCCCGCGTCGGCTTCGCCGCGGCGCCGGACGACGGCGTCGGCCGCGATGTCCACCGCCCGCCAGCCGTCGGCGTCCAGGCGGCCGTGCCGGTGGGCGGCGGCGAACAGGAGCAGCGCCTCGCCGAAGACGTCGAGCTGGAACTGGCGGTTGACCCGGTTGCCCACCCGGCTGCCGCCGCCGGGGTAGCCCGGCAGACCGAGCTCGCGCTGGGCGGGCACGGGCTCTCCGGCGACCGTGTAGGCGGGCGCCATCGTGGGCCCGTCCTGGTGCAGGCGGGCCGCGACGAACCGGACGGCGCCGGCCAGCAGGGGGTGGCCGCCCGCGGCGGCGGCCGCCTGCCCGGCATAGCACTGGTCGCGGATCCAGACGTAGCGGTAGTCGTAGTTGCGACCGGCCTCGGCCCGTTCGGGAAGGCTGGTGGTGACGGCCGCGGCCATGCCGCCCGAGGCGCTGGTGAGGCCGCGCATCACGGTGTAGGCGTGCCGTGCGTCCTCGGGGGCGAGGGTGTGTTCGAGTGTGGGGACCTCGCGGGCCCAGGCCTCTTTCGTGGCGTCCCACAGGCCGCCCGCGTCAGGGGGGTCCGGCAGGGCGTGCTCCGACATCTCCAGGACGAGGTCGCGCCGCTCGCCCGGCTGGAGCGTCAGCGTCGCCGTCAGGCCGCCGCGGTGGCCGAACCGGGCGGGGCGCGCCTGCGGTACGCCGCTCCAGCGCCAGCGAAGGCTTCCGGTGCGGGCGCTCCACGTGCCGTCCTCGTCGCAGTGCGGCTGCTGGGACCGGTCGGAGCCGAAGCCCGCGGCGGGGGCCAGGCTGACGGTGAGGCGGGCCTCCCCGGTGACGGCGTGGATGCGGCGCAGCAGGACCGCCCGGTGCGGGTCCGCGGGGAGGGCGAGGGCCTCGCGGCACTCCACGATGCCGTTCTCGGTGATCCAGCGGCTGCGCCAGATGAGGCTGCCGTTCTCGTAGTAGCCGCCCCACACGTACCGGCCCACGGGACCGAGCGCATAGTGGCCGGGCCCGCCGATGAGCGTGCTGAAGACGGCGTCGGAGTCCCAGCGCGGCATGCACATCCAGGCGATGTCCCCGTGCGGGCCGATGAGGGCGCCCCGCTCCCCGTCCGCGATCAGCGCGTACTCGCGCAGCGTCTGCGGAGGGGGAGGGTGCGCGGAGCTCGACGATACGGATGTGCGGGTCACCCTGGTCCCTTGCGTTCAGACCCGGACCGGTTCGACGGGACGGGTGGAGCTGTTGACGTGCCTCTGCCCGCGGGCCCACCGGGCAGTGCGGAGCGTGCTCCGCCGAGGCCCAGTCTTCCGCCACGACCCGCACGCCGCACACCTTCGAGTCCGCCGCGTCCGGGACGACCATGCCCGCGTCGATGCCGCTGCCGCAGATACCTCAGAACCTCGGCGTTGAGCCGCTCGCCGGGCAGCGCCGCGGGGATCCCCGGCGGATAAGGAGTGAGCATCTCCGCGCTGACCCGCCCCTCCGCCTGCTGCCACGGCACCTGTTCGGTGCGGGCGAAGAAGGCGTCCCGGGGGCGGCCTGAAGAGCCTCCAGGACGGGCGCCTTCGACTGATCCATGACGCCCCCACTGCCCCTGAGTCCGCTGTGGGAAACGGGGCCCTGTCCTGCGTGCGGCCAGCTGGAGCAACGCGTTTCCGTGAAAGGTGGGCTCCGCCGGAGCGCCCCCCTGGCCGGGTACTCCGGGCTCAGGGGGAGGGCAGCGGCGGCCGGTTCCAGTGGCGGTCGGCGGCTACCGCCTCGGCGAAGGCGTCGGTGAACTCGGCGTCCGTCCCGTGCGCTCCCCGGGCCGATCCGGTGACCACGCCGTCGAGCTGCGCCGCGAGCCCGCTGCCCGATTCCTCGGGGTCCGCGCCGGCGCCGGGCACGACGCCGCCGAGCGCCGCGAGGACCAGGATGCCGGAGCCCAGCGCGCCCACCGCCCTGCCGTGCAGATAGCAGTCCCGCAGGAAGCCCATGGCATACGGATCGGCCGTGAGGACGTCCGGGTCCGCCCCGTCCGGCAGCAGCACCGCGTCGTAGAGGTCCGAGGAGAGCGTGGGCATTGCCCGGTCCACCAGGGGCCCGGCACCCCCGTCCTCGCCTCCGTGTGAGGCGACGGCCTCGACGATGGCGCCCTCGGCGGCCAGCCGCTCCCGTACGGCGGTGAATCGCTCCGCGTCCACCCCGTCGGTGACCAGGGCCGCGATCCGGCGGGTGCGCAGCGCGCCGTCGCCGCGCACGTGGTCCCCCGTGCGGAGGGCGTCGTGGTGTGTCTGCTCGGGGTTGCTCATGCGTCCGTCGCCTCTCCCTTGGCCGCGCTGGGCACGGGTGTCTCCTTTTCTGCCGCTCCCGCCCCGGTCGGACGGCGGGGCCCGGTCCTTCGCTTGGTTGCCGGGCACCCCGCTGCGGCCTCCGGCTCATCGATGCGCCGGGAACGGGCCGGGCCCCCGAGGGGTCAACCCGCCAGCTCCCGCAGCGTCTTGAGGACGGTGTCGCAGAAGACCTCGAGGTCGTCCGGCTTGCGGCTGGTGATCAGGGTGTTGGGGCCGCTGGTGCAGACCTTCACCGGCTCGTCGACCCAGGTGCCGCCCGCGTTGGTGATGTCGGTCCGCAGGCTCGGCCAGGAGGTCAGGGTGCGACCGCGCAGTACGTCGGCCTCGACGAGCGTCCAGGGCGCGTGGCAGATGGCGGCGACCGGCTTGCCCGCGTCGAAGAACCCCTTCGCGAAGGCGACCGCGTCCTCGTCCATGCGCAGCGCGTCGGGGTTGGCGACGCCGCCGGGCAGGACCAGAGCGGCGAAGTCGTCCGGCCGGGCCTGAGCCACGGTCACGTCGACGGGGAACGTATCGGCCTTGTCCAGGTGGTTGAAGGCCTGCACCTTCCCGGAGTCGGTCGACACGAGCTTCGCGGTGTGACCCGCGCCGGTGACGGCCTTCCACGGTTCCGTCAGCTCGATCTGTTCGATGCCCTCTGTCGCCACGAGAAATGCCACCTGCATGGCTCCGCTCCCTTCTTCGATGCGCCGCGTGGGTCGCGGCCCTGTGTATGCGTCACCGCCGTCTCCGGTCATTTTCGGCCTCGTCGCGTTTCCGCGCCCGGGCAAGATTTCTGATCCCGGTGGGCCTTTTCCGGCAGACGGGGGCGCCTGACCGCTCTCGGCCCGCTTTCGGGGCCGACGGTGTCACGTAGGCCCGGGTGCCCCTCAGCCCCCGAGCAAAACAGCGACCATGTCCCCCGACCCCCTCCCGCCGAACCGGATGAGAAGACTCAGGCCATGGGGGACCCGGATGATCACGCGCACGTTTTCGGAAGGCGGCGCCGGTCACACGGGGAGAGGCTTGTCCCGGCGGTCCGCGTGGACCGCGCGAGGGACGCGCGCGCGTACGACCAACCACGAGCAGCGACGAGAAGGGTTGCCATGCCGACTCCCACCGCACCCGTACCCGCGGGCCTGCCCGCCCGCGCCTGGGCCCGCTGGCGCCGGGGGAGCGATCTCCCGATCTCCTCGTCCGCGTCCGGGGTCGAGGACGCCAACCGGCGGTTCCTGCTGTACGGCGTCCTGCCCATGTGGGTGCTGCCGGGCGTGGCCGACTGGTGGATGCACCGGCGGACGAAGATCGAGGACACCTCGGGAGCCCATGAGTCGGCCGTGCACGCGCTGATGATGACCGAGGCGGGCATCCCCGTCGCCGTCGGCCTCCTGGCGAAGATCAACCCGCTGGTGCTGTCCGTCATGGGCGGCGCCGCGCTGGCCCATGGCGCCACCGCCCTGTACGACGTCAGCTTCGCCACCGGACGCCGCGAGGTCCGGCCGATCGAACAGCACATCCACAGCTTCCTCGAAGTGCTGCCCCTGACCGCGATGGCCTTCGCGGCCTGTCTGCACCCCGAGGCCGTCCGCGCGACGCTGCGGGGCGGCCCCGGCGCCGACGACTGGAAGCTGCTGCCGAAGGAGAGGCCGCTGCCCGCGCGGTACCTCGCGGCGCTGGGCGTCACGATCGGCCTCGGCGTGGGCCTTCCCTACGCCGAGGAGATGAAGCGCTGCCTGCGGGCCCGCCGCCTGCGGCGCGCGGCGTGAGTCCGGGCCGCGCGGGAGCGCGCCCGCGCCCCGCGCCGTTACCCGAGCTCCACCGCGTCGCGGTGGATGGCACGGGCCCCGAGGACGTCGTCTTCGACGGCTCCGGACGGGTGGTGACCGGCGTCGGGGACGGCCGCGTCCTGCGGATCACCCTGCCGGGCTCCCGCCGGGCCGCCGAGGTCCAGGAGGTCGGACGCACCGGAGGCAGGCCGCTCGGGCTCGAAGTCCTCGCCGACGGGCGCCTGTTGGTGTGCGACGCGGAGCGCGGGCTGCTGCGGCTCGACCCGGACGGCGGGCAGGGTGTCGAGGTCCTGGCCGATGCCGTGGCCGGGTCGCCCCTGCGCTTCTGCAGCAATGCGGTGGCCGCTGCGGACGGCACGGTGTACTTCACGGTGTCCAGCCGCCGCCACGGCCTCCAGGACTGGCTCTCGGACATCGTGGAACACGAGCCCACCGGCCTGCTGGTGCGGCTGGCCCCGGGCGGCGAGCCCCAAGTGCTGCTCGACGGGCTCCAGTTCGCGAACGGGGTGGCGCTCGCGCCCGACGAGTCGTTCGTGATGGTCGCCGAGACCGGGGCGTGGCGCCTCACCAGGCTCTGGCTGACCGGCCCCGCCGCTGGACGCCACGACACCCTGGCCGACGATCTTCCGGGCTTTCCCGACAACGCGTCGCGCAGCCCGGGCGGGGGATTCTGGGTGGCGCTCGCCGGGCCCCGGACACCGCCGCTCGCCTGGCTGCATCGCGCCGCTCCGCGCGTGCGCCGCGCGGCGGCCGCCGCGGCCCGGCGCCTTCCGCCGGTCCCGCCGAGCCCCGCGCGGGTGGTCGAGGTGGACGGGTACGGCCGGGTGGTACGCCAACTGCGCGGTACGGGAAGGCAGTTCCGCATGACGACCGCCGTGGCCGAGCACGCGGGGCGGCTGGTTCTGGGCAGTCTCGTGGAGGATGCCATCGCCTGGTGCGACATCCCCCGCAGCGTGCGGGAGTGACACACGAAGGGGGCCGCCCAGAACGTGTCCTGGGCAGCCCCGTCAACCCGCATTCGTCACCGACGGACCGGATCCCCGCAGTTTCCCGACCCGTACCGTCGGGCCTTCGCGACTTTACGGAACCGTACCGCCCGGTATTCCCCTACCGGCTACCAGCGATACCAGCGTCCGCCTCCGCCCTTGGGCCGTGCGACGAATCCGATGAGCCACAGGATCAGAACCACGATCGCGACCCACCACAGGATTTTCACCGCGAACCCGACGCCGAAAAGGATCAGCGCGAGAAGCAGTACGAGGAGCAAAGGAACCATGGCAATCGACCTCCAGGTGTTCGTGTTCCCCCATTGCACCTCTCCATTCATTTACCCGGACTGTTTGGCGGAACAGGAATGCGGAGGCATAAAGAAATCGGCCGGGGGCACGCCGCCCCGCATCGGGCCGCAGACCCGGGGTACCCGCGCTCCGTGATTGCCCTCGCGGCGGCGCCGGTCCTTCCGAACCGGTCCTTCCGAAGCGGCCACCCGTTCCGCGCGCCTCCCCCGATTGCGGAGCGGCCGCACGCGGCAGAGTCTGAGAGTGACCGAGTGATCACCATGAGCCAAGGAGGAAGAGATGCCCAGGGGATCGAGTCCCAAGCGGGAGCGCCAGTACGAGCACATCAAGGAGAGCGCCGAGCAGCGCGGCGAGGGCACCAAGCGCGCCAAGGAGATCGCCGCCAGGACGGTCAACAAGGAGCGCGCCCGGTCGGGCGAGTCGAAGACCGCCAGCAAGAGTTCGACCCAGGACATGTCCTCGTCGAAGCGCGGCGGGCAGCGCTCGCACAGCGGGTCGCAGGGTCCGACGTACGACCAGCTCTATGCGGAAGCCCAGCGCCGCAACATCCATGGCCGTTCCAGCATGGACAAGTCGCAGCTCAAGCGGGCGCTCGGCGAGAAGTGACGCGGTCGCCCGGCTCGACCCCGGGCCGCCGCCCCGGCGGGCGCACCTCTGTGACCCCGCGACACCACGCCGTTCACAGCGGACACCTTGCCCCGGGTTGTGATCGGCCGCCCTGACCGGGTACCCGCCACCCGGCACTGACCGGCCATCCAGGAAAGGCCCTCACCATGACCACAGCGCACACCACCACCCTCGGTCCCGAATCCGACCTGCCCCAGGTCCGCGAACTCGCGCAGCAGCTGCGCGTGGACTCGGTGCGCGCCAGTACGTCGGCGGGGTCCGGGCACCCCACCTCGAGTCTGTCCGCGGCCGACCTGATGGCCGTGCTCATGACCCGGCACCTGCGCTACGACTGGGAGGCGCCCGACAACCCGGCGGGCGACCACCTGATCTTCTCCAAGGGGCATGCCTCTCCCCTGCTGTACGCGATGTTCAAGGCGGTCGGCGCCGTCAGTGACGACGAGCTGATGAAGACCTACCGCCGCTTCGGCGCGCGTCTCCAGGGCCACCCCACGCCGGTCCTGCCCTGGGTCGATGTCGCGACCGGTTCCCTGGGCCAGGGCATCGCGTACGGCGTCGGCATCGCGCTGGCCGGCCGGGACCTGGAGAAGCAGCCCTACCGGGTGTGGGTGCTGTGCGGGGACAGCGAGATGGCCGAAGGCTCGGTGTGGGAGGCGCTGGACAAGGCGGGCCAGCACCGCCTGGCCAACTTCATCGCGCTCATCGACGTCAACCGCCTCGGGCAGAGCGGCCCGACCGAGCTGGAATGGGACACCGACACCTATGCCCGCCGCGTCGAGGCGTTCGGCTGCCGCGCGATCGTGATCGACGGGCATGACGTCGAAGCGATCGACCAGGCCTTGACGACCGCCGCCGACGGGCAGGCCCCCACCGTCATCGTGGCCAGGACCGTCAAGGGGCAGGGCGTGAGCGAGGTCGCCGACAAGGAGGGCTGGCACGGCAAGCCCCTGCCCGAGGACATGGCTCAGCGGGCCATCGAGGAGCTGGGCGGCATCCGGGACCTGAGCGTGCGCGGCCCGCGGCCGCCCGCCGCCGAGCGCACGCCCGCCCGGGCCGCCGGACCCGTGGAACTGCCCCGCTTCGACGTCGGCGACAAGGTCGCCACCCGCGTCGCGTTCGGAGGCGCCCTCGCCGCGCTCGGCGTCCGCCCGGAGGTGGTGGCGCTGGACGCGGAGGTCGGCAACTCCACCCACGCGGAGGACTTCGAAAAGGCCCACCCCGAGCGGTACTTCCAGACCTACATCGCCGAGCAGCAGATGATCGCCGACGCCGTGGGGATGGCCGTCCGCGGCTACCGGCCGTACGCCACCACGTTCGCGGCCTTCCTCACCCGGGCCCACGACTTCATCCGCATGGCGGCCGTCTCCGAGATCACCATGGCGCTGTGCGGCACCCACAGCGGTGTCGAGATCGGTGCGGACGGCCCCTCCCAGATGGGCCTCGAAGACCTCGCCATGATGCGCTCCGTCCGCGGCTCCACCGTCCTGTACCCCAGCGACGCCACCTCGGCGGCCTCCCTCACCGCCGCCATGGCCGACCTCGACGGCATCTCCTACCTGCGCACCACCCGCGGCGCCTACCCCGTCCTCTACGCCAGCGAGGAGACGTTCCCGGTGGGCGGCTCCAAGACCCTGCGCCACGGCAACGACGACCAGGTCACCCTCATCGGCGCCGGCGTCACCCTGCACGCCTGCCTCGACGCCGCCGAACGCCTCGCGGCGGACGGCGTCCGGGCGCGTGTCATCGACCTGTACTCCATCAAGCCCATCGACACCGACGCCCTCAGCCGCGCCGCGCGGGACACCGGGGCGCTGGTCGTCGTCGAGGACCACCACCCCGAAGGCGGTATCGGCGAGGCGGTCCTGTCGGCCCTGAGCGCGGCGGGCGTCTCCCCCGCCGTCACTCACCTCGCCGCCGTCGGCCTGCCGGGCTCCGGCACGACCGACGAACTCATGGACGCCGCGGGCATCTCCCCCACCCACATCGCCGACGCGGCCCGCGCCCTCGTCCGGAAGTAGTCCTCGGCGGGGCGGCCACGGGGATGGTGGACTCCGTGACGTGATGGCCGGGCTCCCCCGCCGCGATGCCGCCGCCGGAACACCCGGCAGGCGAAGGCCGGCACCCGCTCGGGGTGCCGGCCTTCGGCCGTTCAGCGTTCCACCACCCCGAACAGGGCCGCTGTGCACGGGGGTTGACGGGAGCCTCGATTAGTTCTGATCCTAATCAAACTAATTGAGGAGGGCGACAGCCATGAGACGGTGGGGATCACGGCCCGGATCGTGGGGCGCACGGCTGGTGCTCGGCGCGGTCACGGTCCTCGCGGCCGCCGGGCTGCCGCTCGCTCCCGCGTCGGCCGCTGCGGCCGTCGCCGGGAGCGGCGCGGCGGCGAGCACCGACACGGGCACCATCACGACGGGCGGATGGTGCCTGGACGACGCCGACGCCGCGACGGGCGACGGCAACCCGATCCGCCTGTACGGGTGCAACGGCACCTCCGCCCAGCAGTTCACCTGGCGCGGCGACGGCACGGTGACCGTCCTCGGCAAGTGTCTGGACGTGACGGGCGCCTCCAACGCCAGCGGCGCCCTGGTGCAGCTCTACGGCTGCGCGAGCGGGGCCCCGCAGCAGAAGTTCAAGTACCTGCCGGACAAGACGATCTACAGCGTCAAGTCCGGCAAGTGCCTTGCCGTCCAAGGGGCCACGGCTCAACTCGCCCGCGTCGGCCTCGCACCCTGCGACCCTTCCAAGGCGGCGGAGGTGTGGGGCGCACCGGCCGCGCCGACCTCCGGATACACCCTGTCGTCCGGAAGGACGGTCGAGTTCGCCAACCCCGACGACATCCCCGCCGTCCCGTTCACCGACCGCAACGGACAGTTCTACTACCAGCAGTCCCACGCCCTGTACGGCGCCAAGGACAGCCGCCAGTGGGACTTCTACACCGGCACGGACTTCGACCACGTCAGCCTCGCCCCGGTCAGCAACGCCTCCGACCCCGCCAACCCGGCCGACAGCAACGCCGACACCACCTGGCGCTGCGACAACAGCCCGACCGGCCGGACCGCCACCAACGCCCCGGCCTCCTCCGGCTATTCGCAGCGCAACTACTGCGACCTGAGCGGGGTGTGGGTCGATCCGGACACCGGCTGGTGGTACGGCCTGGTGCACAACGAGTTCACCCCGCAGCCGTTCGGCGACGGCCTGCACTACGACGCGATCGACTACGCGCTCTCCAAGGACCGGGGAGCAACCTGGACGATCCAGGGGCACGCGGTCACCTCGCCCTACAGCACGGCCCGCGGCGACACCACCGCCTTCCCCCACGAGACGTACTACTACGGCGACGGCGACCAGCGCCTCTTCGTCGACAACGCCTCCGGCTACTTCTACGTCTTCTACGCCACGCGGGTCCTGGACAAGTCCGGCGGCGGCACCATCTGGCTCCAGCACGTCGCCCGGGCTCCCATGGCGCAGAAGATGGCCTCCGCCTCCTGGAGCAAGTGGTACGACGGCGCCTGGCAATCCCCGGGGGTGGGCGGCGCCGAGAGCGACATCATCCCGTCCGAGGGCCTCGGGTCCGGCTACCTCGCGCCCGGCGAGGACTACCGACCGGCCACCTCCGGCACCGTCACCGACCAAGTGGCCCGCGGAGCCATGCCGGACCACTCACAGCTCGCGGTGATGAACGTCGCCTGGAGCGCGTACCTGGGCAAGTACATCGGCACCCCGCAGAACAACGTCGCTCAGGCCACCGACACCAGGACACCCCTGCACTTCTACGTCACCGACGACCTGGCCACCCAGAAGTGGACCGATATGGGCCTGGTCGCCGACCAGCCGAACGCGGCGTGGTACCGCTGGATGCTGGATCCCGCCAACCTGACGAGCTCGACCGTCGTCGGCAGGACCTTCCGCTCGTACTGCGCGTTCTACTGCTCGACCTACACCAGCGAGTACGCCGACATCACCATCACCCCGAGGACGCCCTCGGACCTGCCGGCTCCGGTGAGCCCCGGTGCGTCCTACCGGATCGGCGCGGGCGGCGGCCTGTCCCTCACGCAGAGCGGGTCGGGCCTGACCACGGCCGCCCCGGACGCCTCGGCGCCCGCGCAGCAGTGGCGGTTCGACCCCACCGGCGACGGCTTCTTCACCGTCAGCAACGCCGCTTCGAACCAGATGCTGGCCGTGGCCGACGGCGACGCGGGCCGGGCCTGGGGAGCGGCCGTGACCGCCGCGAAACCCGCCGCGAAGCCGGCGCCCGGCCTGCAGTGGTCCGTGCAGCCCGTCGTCAACGCCTCGAACGGAAGCGGCCCGTCCGCGCCCACCGGAGCGTACCGGCTGGTCAACCGGTACAGCGGGCTGGTGCTCAGCCTCGGATCGGGCGCCCAGGCGGTGAGCACCGCGCCGGTCCGCGCCTGGGACAACCCCGGCACCGGAGGCGACACCCGCCCCTCGGCCGGGCAGCTGCTGAGCCTCGTTCCCACCTCCCGCGCCGACCTGGCCCTCAACCGGCCGACGAGCGCGTCGAGCGTCCAGTCCGCGGCCACCCCGGCGAGCGCCGCGGTCGACGGGGACGGGGCCACCCGGTGGTCCAGCCAGTTCTCCGATCCGCAGTGGATCCAGGTCGACCTGGGCGCGGTCCGCGGCGTGTCCGAGGTGAAGCTCACCTGGGAGGCCGCCTACGGGCGGGCCTATCGGGTCCAGGTCTCCGACGACGCCAAGCAGTGGACCACCATCGGGGCGACGGCCGCCTCGGACGGAGGCGTCGACGACCTCAACGGGCTGTCGGGCAGCGGGCGTTACCTGCGGGTCTACGGAACGCAGCGCGCCACGGGGTACGGCTACTCCCTCTGGTCGCTCCAGGTGTACGGCCCCTGAGGCGTGAGGGCTCCCCCGCCGCCCGGGGCGCGGGCCCTCACCCGGCGACGGCGCTCGGGTCCTGGTAGACGGCGTCCAGGGCGAGGTGGGCGCCGCCGCGGGCCGGGGCGTTCAGGCCCAGCGTCGAGGGGACGATGTCGCAGCCGCCCGCGTCGGGAGCCATGACGCGCTGGGCGACGCCCTCGCGGACGCGGTCGAGGAGGTGGTCCGCGAAGACCGGGAAGTAGCCGCCGAGCACGACCGCGCGGGGGTTGAGGACGTCGGCGAGGAGGGCGATGCCGAGGCTCAGGTCGTAGGCAAGGCGCTTGAGCGCAGCCAGCGTGCGGACATCGCCGGCGTCGGCGCGTGCGCGCAGGTCGTCGAGGCGCGAGGCGACGTCGAGCGAGGCGTCGTGGACGCGGTCGTGCGGGTCGGCGGCGTGGCGCAGCAGGGCGCCGAGCCCGACCATGGTCTCCCAGCAGCCCCGTCGGCCGCAGTTGCAGCGCCGACCGCCCGGAGCGAGCGGCATGTGACCGATCTCGCCCGCGAACCCCCGTGCCCCGCGCAGCAGTTGACCGCCGGAGATGATGCCGCCGCCGACGCCGGTCCCGCCCGTGACGGAGATGAGGTCGTGGATGTCGGCGGCGGAGGCGATGACGTACTCGGCGACGGCCGCCAGCTTCGCGTCGTTCTCCAGGTGGAGCGGGGGCGCGTCGCGGCCCAGGCGTCGGCGGAGTTCGCCCAGGGCCGCGATGTCGCGCCAGCCGATGTTCGGGGCGTAGCCGACCTGGCCGGTGGCCAGGTCCACGTGTCCCGGCGCTCCCAGCGCGGCGCCCACCAGGCGGGCACCGGCGGCTGTCACCGCCGCGTCGGCCTCGCGGATCAGTTCCGCCGTCGCGTCCAGCACGGCCGTCGGCCCGAGGGCGCGGACGTCGAGCGGGACCCGGCGTTCGAAGAGGGCATCGCCGCCGAGGGACAGGGCGACCGCCGTGACGTAGTCGGCGGTGATCTCCAGGCCGAGCCCGCAGACCGCGCGGCCGTCGATCTCGACGGCGAGACCCGGCCGTCCGACCGATCCGTCGCGCTGGGAGTGGCCCTCACGGACCAGGCGCAGGCCCACGAGTTCGGCGACCAGGTTGGTGACGGTGGGGCGGGGCAGTCCCGTGTCCGTGGCGATCTGGGCGCGCGAGCGGGGGCCGCGGTCGCGCAGCAGCCGCAGCACGACGCCGAGGTTGGTCCGCCGGATCGACGCACGGTCGCTCGCCCGGCCCGGCCCGCCCTTTCCCGCCTCACGGGCCGCCCCGTCCCGCAGATCGTCCCTCACGCTCTCCCCCGCCTCGCACACCGCACCGCCTACGGCAGTCTGCCACCGCGGCCGGTAGCCTGCCCGGCCCGGACGAGGCCGGGCGCGAACTCGGCCCGGCTGCACGGGAAGCGGCCCTGACCGGCGCCGTGTGCGGACGGATCGTAGCCTTCCACGGCATGTTCCACTGGAAATTGCCATAACTTCCCCCTTCTCGCTACACCGGGCGTAACTTCTCCGTCACCGCGGCACCGGAGTCGAGCCGTGGGACCAGTCCTCAAGCGACCCCCAGGGAGGGGAGTTCCGCGTGCCCGGAATCGACGAGTGCCTGCTGGAGACGATGCGGCTGCCCGGCGCGCTCGGGGCGGCACTCGTCGACTGGACCAGCGGGCTCGCACTCGGCACCATCGGCGACTCACCAGGCGGTGACCACGAGGCGGCGGCCGCGGAAGCCGCCGAGTTCGCCAGGAGCGCCGCGGAGCACCCGGCGTTCGCACCCGCCACCGCCGACGCCTTCGGCGGGTCGCTGCCGGTGGAGGACGTACTCGTCACCGCGCACGGCGGCTACCATCTGCTGCGCTTCATACGCACCGGCTACGACAGCAGCATCTTCCTCTACCTCTGGCTCGATCGCGATCAGGGCAATCTCGCGCTCGCCCGGTTGCGGCTGGGTGATCTGGCCGAGCGGCTGGTGCTGGCGTGAACCGCGGCACGCAACCGGCCGGCGGTCACCAACTCTCGCCGATGCTCCGCCGGTTGGTGGCCGAGCGCGCGACCGGGGCGCTGCTCCGCCACAGCGGCACGCTCTACCTCGTCGACGGCCAGGTGGTGCACGCCGAGAGCCCCTCCGCGCCGGGCATCGACATCCTGCTCACGGTGGGCGGACGGCTGCGCCCCGAGAGCTGGCAGTGGGCCGTCGACCAGGCGGGCGCGCACGGTTCGGTGGGCCGCTTCCTCGTGGACAGCGGCCAGGTCCCCGGCGGCGAACTCGAACTGTGCCACCTGGGCGCGCTGTTCGACGCCGCGTTCTTCACGCTCTCCCCCGGCAGCGGCCCCACCCGCTTCCGCTACGGGGTGGCGCACTGGATCGGCGCGGTGTCGCCCGTTCCGGCCCAGGCGGTGGCCCGTGAGGCCGCGCGGCGCCGGGAGCTGCTCGGGCGGCTCTGGCCGCACCCGGAGATCGACACCGCTCCGGTGACGCTCGCCCCGGGCCCGCCCGCGGCATCCCTCACGGGCCGCCAACGCGCCCTGCTCGCCCTGGCCGACGGCGCCCGCACCCCTCAGGACATCGCGCGCCTGCTGGGGCGTCCGGCCTTCCACACCCTGGTCGACGTCCGCAGGCTGGCGGCCGCGGGCGCGATCGAGACTCCACTGGCGCCAGCACCGCAGCTCGGCATGCCCGCCCCCCTGGCGCGGGCGTCCGCCGAGGCGGAGACGGTCGCGGACGTGGCCCTGCTGCGCAGGCTGCGCGACGGTCTGGAGACCGCGCTGTGATCCGCGTCCGCAGGCAGCGGGCCGAAAGGAGACAGATGATGACGGCCGAGGCCGAGGTCCTCGCCGAGCTGCGCAGGCTCCGGGTCCAACTGCCGCAGCTGAACGGAGCGTTGGCGGCCAGCGTCGACGGGCTCGTACTCGCGCAGGACGCCACGGGCGAGGCGGAACCACTGGCCGCGCTCACCGCGGCCGCCCTCGGCGTGGCCCAGCGCCTGACCCACGCGGCCGGCCGGGGCGCCTTCCACGAACTGCTCCTGCGGGGCGACGAAGGATACGTCGCCACCTATGCGGCGGGCTCCTCCGCCGTGCTCACCCTCCTCGCCCAGCCCCGCATCAACGTGGGACGGCTGCATCTCGAAGCCCGCCGGGCGAGCGCCCGGATCGGCGACCTGGTCGACGGCAGCCTCGGCCGACTGGAGACCCCATGACTCCCCCACGCACCCGGGCCGACCGGCCCGGGACCACACCCACCGGAAAACAGCGGAAAGGAAGCACGAATCCCATGGCCAACACGGAAGCCGCGCTCAAGGAATCGATGACCACGATCGAGGGGACCATCGGCGTGGCGCTCGTCGACTACAGCAGCGGCATGGCCCTCGGCACCCTGGGCGGCAGCAAGGACCTCGACCTCTCGGTGGCCGCCGCCGGGAACACCGACGTGGTGCGCGCGAAGGTGCGCACCATGGAACTGCTCGGCCTCAAGGACGAGATCGAGGACATCCTGATCACCCTGGGCTCCCAGTACCACCTGATCCGGCTCCTGACGGGGCGGGGCCACACCGGTCTCTTCCTCTATCTGGCCCTCGACAAGTCCCGGGCCAACCTCGCGATGGCGCGCCACCAGTTGAAGAAGATCGAGGCAGAACTGGAGGTGTGAACCGCCCCCGGCGGACCCCTTCCCGGGTGGCGCCGCGTTCCCCGGCCCGCGGCGCCACCCGGACACGGCCCCCATCGCGTCGGCCGGACGGCCCGGCCGCGGAACTTTCGTCCAAGACAGAGCGGCCGAAGTCGGCGACCGTAGAGGCATGCGCAGTGACGAAGCGGGGCCGGACGCCCTGGAACGCGACGCGGGGACCGGCTGGGAGGTCGCACTCCCCCACGGAGGCACGTCCCTCGGCGGCGTACGGATGGCGGGGTTCCGCGACCGTACCGCCGCCGGGCTCGACAAGAAGGTGCTCCCCCAACCCGCCGTGGTCGTCGTCATCGGGCTCGGGGACGACCCGTTCACGGTCGAGGGCGGCAGCGGAGGGCAGTCCCTGAGGAGCTTCGCCGCCACGCTGGCACCCGGACCGGCCCGTATCCGCGGCCGACACGTCGAGTGCATCGAAATGCGTCTGTCACCCCCGGCCGCGTACGCGCTGCTCGGCGTCTCGCCGAGCGAACTCGGCCGGTCGGTCATCAGCCTCGAAGAGCTGTGGGGACGGCACGGACAGTGCCTGGGCGAGCAGCTCCCCGAAGCCGCGACGTGGCAGGAGCGC
The DNA here is from genome assembly GCF_056431605.1 of Streptomyces sp. NPDC045846. Taxonomy (NCBI): domain Bacteria; kingdom Bacillati; phylum Actinomycetota; class Actinomycetes; order Kitasatosporales; family Streptomycetaceae; genus Streptomyces; species Streptomyces sp. NPDC045846. The sequence goes on from NZ_JBWKKJ010000003.1 coordinate 321,724, forward strand.
CTCGCCCTGGTGGACGCGTTCCTCGTGCGGCGGGCCTCCCGGGCGCCGGTCATGGCGCCCGAGGTGAGAGCGGTCTGGGACCACATCGTGGCCTGCCGGGGGCGGGTGCGGATCAGTGAACTCGCCGCGTCCTGCGGCTGGAGCCGCAAACAGCTGTGGTCCAGGTTCAGCGCGCAGATCGGCCTCAGCCCCAAACGCGCGGCCATGCTGGTCCGCTTCGACCACGCGGCCCGTGCCCTGCGCGCGGGTCACAGCGCCACCGAGACCGCCCTGGCCTGCGGATACGCCGACCAGCCACATCTGCATCGCGACGTCCTGGACTTCGCCGGATGCACGCCGGGCGCCCTGGCCGCACAGGCGACGACCAGCGGCTGACGGGCGCCCCGAAACACCCATCTCGCTCCGGGAAGGTCCGCGTACCTCCCCGACCTCCAACGGAAGGAACACCCGTGGCGACTACCGATGCCCGAACAACGACCCTGGCCGATCGTGGCCTGATCCTCCGGACCGCCTTCGGCGGCATGGCCGCGCAAACCCTGCGCGCCGCCGTGCGGTTGAGGGTGATCGAGTTGATCGGGGACACACCCCGCCGGGCCGACGACATCGCGGCCGACGCCGAGGCCGACCCGCGGTCCATGACCCGGCTGCTGCGCGCCCTGGCCGGGCTCGGGCTCCTCGCGGAACAGGCACCCGGCTTGTTCGCCGTCACCCGGGCGGGCACCCTGCTCGACTCCCGCGCGCCCGGCTCCCTCACCGCCTTCGTGCGGGTGTTCACCGACCCGGTGGCCCTACGCGCCTGGGAGCACCTGGACACCGGCATCCGCACTGGTGACGTGGCCTTCGACGCCGTGTTCGGCACGGACTTCTTCAGCCACCTCGCCCAACACCCCGAACTGTCCACGGAGTTCAACGCCGCGATGAGTCAGGCCACCATGGCGACCGCCACCGCGCTGCCCCACGCCTTCGACTTCGGCCGGTTCACCTCGGTCACGGACATAGGCGGCGGGAACGCGACCCTCCTGTCCGCCGTCCTCGCCGCACACCCCCACCTCACCGGCGTCGTCCACGACACGGCGCAGGGCCTGGCCGAGGCGCCGAAGACGCTGCGGCGGCAGGGACTCACGGAACGCTGCACGCTGATCGCCGGAGACTTCTTCTGCTCGGTGCCCGAGGGCTCGGACCTGTTCCTGATCAAGAGCGTCCTGCACGACTGGACGGACGACCAGGTGGTCACCATCCTGAGCCACTGCCGCGAGGTGCTGCCGCCCGAGGGCCGTGTCCTGATCGTGGAGCCCGTGCTGCCCGAGACCGTCGCCGCCCAGGACGGCGACCGTGCCCGCGACCACGGAGTCACCTATCTCAGCGACCTCAACATGCTGGTGAACGTGGGCGGCCGGGAGCGCACCCGCGAGGAGTTCGAGGAGGTGTGCCACCGTGCGGGCCTGGCCGTCACCTCGGTGGTCCCTCTTGAGGGAGCAGCCCCGTTCTCCCTCATGGAGGCCGCCGCCGGCCGACCGGCCCACCGCCCGAGGTGAGCGGGGCCCGCCGCACGTGTGTGCGGCGTTCACGATTCCCGTACGGTGCCACCGGACGCCGGCCGCGGCGTGAAGTCGGTGGCGGGCTCGGTGGCGTACCGGCTCATCGTGCGCAGGGTGGCCCGCGGGCTCAGGGCCTGTCCGCCGGCGATCATGTCCTGAAGGTCGCGGAAGTACTGCACGTACAGGTCGGGCGTGAACGTGCTGAGCATGACGGCGGGTTGGTCCGTGACGTTGGCGAACGTGTGCGGGGCGCCGGCCGGGACCATGACGAGCGTGCCCGCCGTGGCGTCGTGGTCCTGGTCGCCCACGGTGAACCGCACCGATCCGGAGATCACGTAGAAGCCCTCGTCGTGCTGGGCGTGGCGGTGTTGCGGCGGGCCGGGCGTGTGCGGCGCGAGGACGGACTCCGCGAGCCCGAGGCGGTGCCCGGTGTTGCTGCCGTCTTCCAGGATGCGCAGGCGGGTGGTGCCGAGAACGATCGTCTCGCCGTCGCCCGGCCCGACCACCGAGACGACGGGGTCGGCGGTGGGTTCGCTGGTTTTCGATGCGTCAGTCATGACCCGATTCCACGGCCGGGGCCCTGGGGCTGTCCAAGACCCGTTCTCCGACCTCGATACCGTCCGGGTATCGTCGCAACATGGAGCTACGGACGCTGCGCTACTTCGTGGCGGTCGCCGAGGAACTCCACTTCGGGCGGGCCGCAACGCGGCTGCACATGAGCCAGCCGCCCCTGAGCCGGGCGATCAGACAGCTGGAGGGCGAGGTCGGCGCCACCCTGCTCGACCGGTCGTCCGCCGGTGTCACGCTGACTCCGGTGGGCGCGGTACTCCTTGAGGAGGCGCGGGCCCTGCTCGACCGGGCCGACCGGCTGCGCGTCCGCGTGGCCGCGGCCGCCGGAGCCGCGACGCTCACCGTCGGCATCCTGGGCGACGGCGGCGACCGCGCCGCCCTCCTCCTCGCCGACGCCTACCGCCGGCGGCACCCGCGCGTGGAGGTCCGCGTCCGCGAGACCGACCTGACGGATCCCACCTGCGGACTGCACGCCGGACTGGTCGACGTCGCCCTCACCCGCGCCCCCTTCGACGAGACCGGCCTGAAGGTCCACGAGGTGCGCAGCGACCCGGTGGGGGCGCTGCTGCGCGCGGACGATCCGCTGGCCGGCCGCGCGCAGTTGAAGCTGGCCGACCTGGCGGACCGGCGCTGGTTCCGGTTTCCGCAGGGCACCGACCCCGACTGGCAGGCGTACTGGAACGGCGGGGAAACCCGCGAGGGACCGGTGGTGCGCGCCGTTCAGGAGTGCCAGCAGGCCGTTCTGTGGAACGGCACGATCGGCTTGGCGCCCCTGGTCCACCGGCCGACGCGGGGGCTCGCCGTCGTGCCGCTGTCGGACATGCCACCGAGCCGGGTGGTGGTGGCGTGGAACGAGGGCGACACCAATCCGCTGATCCGCTCCTTCGCCGAGATCGCGACGGCCGCGTACCGCGCCTGAACGACTCATGCCCGTACGGCGGTTGAGTACATGGGGAGCGCCGGACGGGCCCCGGCCTAGAGGGCTATCCACTCACTCGACGTGGTCACTTCGTCGAGGACGTCGGGCAGCGGCTCGATACCCAGGCCGGGGCCGGTGGGCACGTCGAGGTGTCCGTCCGCCAGGACGAACGGCGTGGTGATGTCGGTGGCGAAGTAGCGGTGGGAGCCCGAGGTGTCGCCGGGCAGGGTGAAGCCGGGCAGCGCGGCCAGGGCGATGTTGGCGGCGCGGCCGATGCCCGTCTCGAGCATGCCGCCGCACCAGACGGGTACGCCGTGGGCGCGGGCGAGGTCGTGGATGCGGCGGGCTTCCAGGTAGCCGCCCACGCGGGCCGGTTTGACGTTGATGATGGAGCAGGCGCCCAGGGAGATGGCCGCCGCGGCGTGCGCCGCCGACTCGATGGACTCGTCGAGGCAGATCGGGGTGCGCAGGATCCTGGCCAGCTTGGCGTGCTGCACCAGGTCGTCGTTGGCCAGGGGCTGCTCGATCAGGAGCAGGTCGAAGGCATCGAGCTTGGCGAGGTGCTGGGCGTCCACCAGGGTGTAGGCGGCGTTGGCGTCGACCTGGAGGAGCAGATCGTCCCCGAAGCGCTCGCGCACGGCGCGGACCGGCTCGATGTCCCAACCGGGCTCGATCTTCAGCTTGATGCGGACGTACCCTTCCGCCACGTACCGCTCCACCGCGTCGAGGAGGTGCGGCACGGAGTCCATGATGCCGACCGAGACCCCGCACGGCACGCGGTCGCGGGCCGCACCGAGGTACGAGCCGAACGACTCTCCGCTCACCCGGAGTTGTGCGTCGAGCACCGCGCTCTGAAGGGCGGACTTGGCCATGTGGTGGCCGGTGAAGGGTTCCAGCACCCGGCCCACGCTCTCGGCGTCGACGCCGTCCTTGGGCAGGGCCGGGATGAGGAACTTGCGCAGGACGTCCTGGGCGCCGTCGACGTACTCGCCGCAGTAGCGGGGCTCGGACATGGCGGCGCACTCGGCCCACCCCTCGCCGTCCGCGGTGACGACCCGCACGAGAAGGACGTCCCGGCGGGTCTCGACGCCGAAGGAGGTGCGGAACGGGGCGACGAGCGGCATCGCGATGCGGCGCAGTTCGATGCCGGAGATCTTCATCGTGGTCACAGGTGGCTCCCGGAGGCGGGTCGGGCGGGGATCGCGGTGGGTGTGCGGCGGACGACGTAGCCGCGGCGGTCGTACAGGCCGACCACCTGGGCCCCGTCGGCGAGCAGGCCGCCGAGGGTGTGGCGGACGGCGAGCCGCCACGCATGGGCGGCGGGGGCGTCGCTGCGGCGCAGGGCCTCGATGTCGTCGGGCAGTTCGATCAGGACGAACTCCGCGTCGGTGGGGCCCGGTTCGGGGCGCCCGTCGACACAGCGCACGCCGTACACGGCGCCTTCCGGCATCGCCCGGTCGCCCTCTCCGGCGGCGGGCAGGGGCGCGGTGATGTCCCAGGCCGCCAGGATCCGGTCCGACTCGTCGCCGCCGTTGATGGTGTCGTCCATGACGCCGTAGAAGGACTGGAGGTACTCCTCGGGGCGGGCGCCCAGTTTGGTGAGGTTGAAGTGGGCGTTGCGACGGACCAGCGGGTCGTAGGTCCAGGTGATGCGCTTGAGGCCGCGGTCCAGGGCCCATTGGCGCTGGTGCAGTTTGAGCGCCAGACCGATGCCCCGGCCCATGGCGGCGCCCGTGATGTGGGAGTGCAGAGTGCTGCCCGCGGGTTCGCCGAAGAACGCCAGCGACGCCCCCGCGAGTCGGCCGTCCTCGTACGCCCCGACCGCGTAGTTCCCCGCGTGACTCAAGGCGCGCATGACCTCGGCGGAGATCGGCGGCGCGTCGGGACGCGTCCCCCAGATCTCGGCATAGAGACGGCCGACGGCCTCGAACTCCGCCATCGTGTGGAGCTCACGGATGTCGAGGCCGGTCACAGCACCGCTCCGACGAGCTCGGCCAGCAGCCGCGCGCGGGGCGGCATGGTGGCGGCCAGCACGTGTTCGTGGTCGGCGTGCGCCCCGTCGCCCACCGCCCCGAGACCGTCGAGGGTGGGGCAGCCGGCGCCCGCGGTGTAGTTGCCGTCGGACGCGCCGCCGACCGCCGCCCGGCGCAGTTCACCCATGCCCAGGCCGGAGGCGATGTCCGCGGCCAGTCTGAACAGCTCCTCGGAGCGATCGGCGTCCAGGGGTGGCCGGTTGGGGCCGCCGTCGAGACGCAGTCGGGCTCCGGGGTGGTGCGGTCGCAGGGCCGAGATGAGCTCGTGCACCGCTTCCTGCGCCGCCGGGGTGGGGACGCGGGCGTCGATGCTCAGTTCCGCGCGGGCCGGCACGGTGTTGGTGGTGGTACCGGCCCGCATCACGGTCGGGGTGATCGTGGTGCCCGGTCCGGTGCGGGCGGTGACCGCTTCGGTGACGCGTTCCAGAGCGAGCAGGTGGCGGGCGAGTTCGGTGGCCGCGTTGATGCCCTTCTCCGGGTCGAGTCCGGAGTGGGCGGCGCGGCCCTCGACGCTGAGGTGGTAGTTGGACACGCCCTTGCGGCTGGTCTTCAGGGCGCCGCCGGGAGCCGAGGGCTCCAGGACCAGCGCGGCCCGGCAGGATCGTGCGGTGTCCTCGATGAGGGCGCGGGAGGTGTCCGAGCCGACCTCCTCGTCCCCGGTGACCAGCACGCACAGCCCGTCCAGGGAAGGCAGCGCGGCCAGCGCGTGGAAGAGCTGGACCAGTCCGGCCTTCATGTCGAAGACACCGGGGCCGCGGACGACACCGTCCCGCACCGTGAAGGGGTGCGACGTGAGCGTGCCGATCGGCCAGACGGTGTCGTGATGACCGAGAAGCAGGACGCGCGGGGTGCCGAACGACCACTGGAGGTGGCTCACCCCGTCGATCACATGGATCCGCGGCGTGCCACCGAGCAGTCGGCTGCCCTGAGCGGCGACGACGCGGGCACTGCGGGCGACCGCCTCGTGGTCGGCGGAGTACGACTCGCACGACACGAGCTCTTCGAGGTCTTCGAGCATCGCGCCGAGCGGCGGCGGAGCGGGACGGGAAACGGGCTGGGCCTGCACGAGTGCGTTCTCCTGGGGGGCTTCTGCGGGGGTGTCCTGAGTGGATGACCGCCACGGTAGGCACGCCGCCGGAGCCGGAGTTGGTACGCGAGTGACAACATCGGGGCCGCTTTCGTACGGCGGCCCCAACCGGTCCCGCGCGCCATGGCGTACGGCGGTGGGCGTCAGCCCATGTGTGTGCTCGTGACGCGCTTGAGGTTGCCGCCGAGGACCTTGAGGATGCCCACTTCGGCGAGGCCCCGGGCCTGCGCACACCGTCCACGACACCCACGCCGACCAGCTGGTGCCACCCGGCGTACGCCTCTGAACCGGTCGTCGCGCACGCCCATGGGCGCCGGGGCCGCGCTCACTGCGCGGCGGCGCGCCACCCCGGGTCGTCCGCGCCGTCGTAGAGACCCATCAGGCGCAGCTGCAGCATCGCCGCGAACCGCGCGTTCGGGTCCTGCAAGTCGATCCCTCCCACCTCCGCCACCCGGCGGATGCGGTAGCGGAAGGTGTTGGGGTGGACGAAGACGCTCGCCGACGCCGCGATCACGTCGCCGAAGGCGTCCAGCCACGCCCGCAGGGTCTCGACCAGATGGGCATGGTGACGAGCGTCGTAGTCCGCCAACCGCGCGATGGGACCGGCCAGTTCGTCCCGGTTGGCGGCCACCAGGTCCCGCATTTCGAGCAGCAGGGCGTCGATGTGCACGTCCCCGATCGCGGCGACCCGCCGCGACCCTCGCCTGCTGAGCAGGACGCGCAGCACCCGGTCGGCGTTGACCCGCGACCGGGCGAGAGCGGCGGGGTCGTCCGCCACGGAGCCGATCCCGACGACCGCCCCCGTGCGCGTGCCGGTGCGTTCCAGGAAGTTCGACGCCACCTGCACGGCACGCTCCCGGGCCGATGCCGAGGTGTCCGAGACCGGGAACAGTGCGTACGCCACGTCGCCGAGGAGCGCCACCGCGGACCTCGGCTGCACCGCCGTCAGATGCACGCCCAGCGCACTCGCCAGCCGCTGACGCTCTGCCGTGACCTGGGCATGGTCGCCCTCCGCCGGCTGGAGGCCGAGGGCCATGACGAGCAGCGGACCATCGGCGAGGCCCAGGCGGCCCAGCGCCGGGACCGCGCCGACGCCGCCCTCCAGCGCCGTCGTCACCAGGTCGGCCCGGAGCCGGTTCTGCGCGTCGGCGCCCGCGCGGAAGCGCAGCATGTGGAGGGCGGCGAGCTTGGCCGCCTCCCGGAACGCCTCCTCGCGCTCCTTGGTGAGCGGCTCGCGCAGCGCCGCCCACACGGACCCCAGGATCTCGTCCCCGGCGCGCACGGCGATCGCCACGCGCGGCAGCGCGATCTCGTCCCCCAGCGTGGGCGGCGGAATGTGCAGCGGGCCCTCGCGGCGGTACAGCTCCTTGAAGACCCCCTGCTCCTCGTGGATCCTCAGGTACCGCTCCGGTACCCGTCGGGCCAGGATGCTGGCCACCCGGGGCGGATCGGCCTCGTCCTGGCGTCCGGAGAAGGCCAGGATGCGTGAGCGGCGGTCTTCGATGGTGACGGGTGCGTCGAGGAGCGTGGCGATCGCGTTCGCCAGCGCGAACAGATCACCGGAGGGCACGCCGCCCAGGGTCTGCTCGCCGATCTCGCCCACGTCGTCCTCGGACAGCAACGTCCGCAGCATGGCGGCCAGTTGCGCCCATGAGGCGCCACGGGTCAGCCCCAGCAGGACGACGCCCGTCTCGGCGGCCGCGGCTTCGAGTGCGGCGCACTCCTCGACCGGTCCGCGGACCACCAGTGCGGCCGCGCCCGCGCGCGCCAGCTCGTGCAGCAGGCGGGCCATCCGTTCCGGCCCGTGGACACCGTTGCCGAGCACGATGGCGTGCTCCGGGTAGTGCTGCTCGTCGTGCGGATCATGGATGCCGACCCCGCCGAGCTCGCCCGCCCGGGCGGGGTCGCCGTAGAGCAGATCGAGAAGGGTGGGTCCGAGGTCGTCGAGGACCCGGCCCAGACTCCGGGCCGGGTGCTCCGACATGTGCCTGATCATCTCCGCAGGTTAGAACCGGTGCGGCCCCACGCGTCCGTATGTGCGAACGAGAATACGTGACGCTTTCCGTCGCCAGGAACGAACGCCCGGTGAGAGGGCCGCCACAGCCGCGCCAGGGCGGTCTCCACCAGGGCCTCGGTCGAGTCGACGACCGGGAGCACCCGCGCGGCGCCCTCCGGGACGAGCGGAATCTCGGTGCACGCGGCGACGGCCACCGGGTCCACCGTGGGCCGCGCGTGACGACCCACCTCCCCGCCCACCCCCGGGCACCTGCCGGATCGCCTCCGCCGTCGGCCTCGCGTGCTGCCCGGGTGTGGTGCACCCAGGCAACACACGCCCTGGCAGGCGGAGTTCAACCGTCCGAGACTCGCTCCGAGCAACGATCAGACCGAGGACAGAGGGTTTCACCATGCCGAGGAACACGAACGTCACCCATGCGGAGGTTGCCGGGCGGACCGCAGTGAAGGTGGTGGCGGTCACCGGAGCGAGCAGCGGAATCGGTGAGGCGACCGCACGAAGGCTCGCGGCGGACGGCCACCGTCTGCTGCTCGGAGCGCGGCGCACCGAGCGTCTCGCCGCGCTCACCGAGGAGATCACCGCCGCGGGCGGCACCGCCTCGTTCCAACGGCTCGACGTCACGGATGCCGCCGACGTCCAAGCCTTCGTCTCCGCCGCTCGCGAGCGCTACGGGCGCCTGGACGTGATGGTCAACAACGCCGGGGTGATGCCGCTCTCCCCGCTGGAGGCACTCAGGATCGAGGAGTGGGACCGCATGATCGACGTGAACGTCCGCGGAGTCCTGCACGGCATCGCCGCCGCGCTGCCCACGATGCGGGCGCAGGGCAGCGGGCACTTCGTGAACACCGCCTCCGTCGGCGCGTACGAGGTCTCCCCCACCGCCGCCGTGTACTGCGCCACCAAGTTCGCCGTCCGGGCGATCTCCGAGGGCCTGCGCCAGGAGTCGACCGGGGACATCCGGGTCACCCTGGTCTCCCCGGGAGTGACCGAGTCCGAACTCGCCGACAGCATTTCCGACCCGGCGGCGAGAGCGGCCATGCGGGACTACCGGGCCGTGGCCCTGCCGGCCTCGGCCATCGCGGACGCCATCGCCTACGCCGTGTCCCAGCCACCCCAGGTCGATGTCAACGAGGTGATCGTGCGCCCCGCCGCGAGCGCGCAATAACCCTGCGTCGAAAAGGATTCCTCGCCCAGGACGTGGGCCTGGCGCACGCCAGTACTGCCCTGGGCCACCTCCGGACCGCTTCCCTGCCGGTCCACCGGGCGGCCCCGCGGCACCGGCGGGGTGCGGCTCTCAGTGCCACTTGTAACTGTCGGGCCCGAACTCCCGTGGGCCGCCGAGCCATTCCGCGAGGGACGCCTGGGGAGTGTCGCTGCGCATGCCGTCCGCCTTCCGCGGATCACCCGCCATGATCTCGCACGCGAGCCGCTCGGCCTGCGCCACGGGATGCTCGTCGGTCACCGGTCGTACGAGCCCCATACGTCCCAGGGAACGCCAGGCGCCGTCGGGCTGGAGCTCGTAATTCCGCAGGGACAGGCGGATTTCGTCGAGGACGCCTGGCGTCGCCCAGACCTGGTCGACTTCGCACGTCCAGGTGTCGAGCCATGCGCTGTGCATGCGGAGGGCACCCTCGAGCTCCCGCGCGACGGCCGCGGAAGGCCATTCCCACGCGCGTTCCCGCAGGGCCCGCGCCACCTCGGTGTCGTACTGCCCCGCGTCGAAGCGGTACGTGAGGGAGTTCGCGGAGGGCACGCCGGGCTCCATGCACGTCCAGACCACCGTGTCGCCTTCGCGCCGCATCGCGACATCGAGCGCGGAGCGGCAACAGCACCAGGCCGCCATCTCCACTTCGTGCGGTTCCTCCCCCACGGAGAACGGCCCGTCAGGAAGCAGCCACCTGCGCGCGTCCCCGCAGACCGCCCCGGGGTACTGCTGCGCGATGAAGTCCGAGCCATCGATCAGCGGGCGTACTTCGGGGTGGTCATCAGCGTTCCTCGGGTCCGAAGGGATCACGTCGATACCGAACACATGCGGGTGTGTACTCACACCGCCAGCCTGAGCCCGCGTGGGCCGGCTGTCACACCAATTTCCTCCGGCCCAGACCCCGTCAGGACAGGGTGATCCGCAGTTCGTAGAGGCGGCCCGCACTGATCGCCTCGGCCTGCTCGCGCAGGTCGGCCGCGGTGAAGCCGAGCAGCGCCTGGTCGGCCGCGCGGCGCAGCAGGGGGACGATCTGTGCGGGCGGCCGGCCGCGGTGGGTGGAGGCGAGAGCGGTGAAGGCTCGCTGGTATGTGGAGCCGTGGGGGTCGCTGCTGTCGGCCAGCAGCCTCGGCAGGGCGCTCGCGTCGATGCTGATGGTGCCCATGTGATCGCCTCCCGTCGTTGCGCGGCCGGCTGGATCCGGCCCACACGATCGACGGTAAGGGCCGGGTCTGACAATCCCCCGCCCCCCCAGGCCCCGAGGCCTCACCACTCGCCCCGGATCACCTGAGCCGTCACCTCTGGACAGATAGTCTGCGCGTAGATAGTCTGTGGGCACATCGTCTTTCCAGGAGGCCATCATGTGGGTGTACGAGCACAGCATCGAGACCGACGTCGCACGCGCGGCGATCTGGCGGCTCTGGGCCGACGTCGAGAACTGGCCCGCCTGGAACGCGGAGATCGAGAAGATCGAACTCCGCGGCCCGTTCGCCGCGGGCGCCGAGATCTCGATGACCCCGCCCGGCCAGGACCCGGTGGAGCTGTGGGTGACCGAGGCCGAGAAGGACACGATGTTCGTCGACGAGGCCCGCTTCGAGGGTCTGGTCCTGCGCACCACCCACCGGCTCGTACCGCTCGACCACGGGCGTACCCGGGTGGTGTACCGGATGGAGATCACCGGCGAGGGAGCCGATGAGCTCGGCCCCCGGATCGGCCCCGGCATCACCTCCGACTGGCCCGAGACCATGGCCGCGCTCGTCGGCCTCGCCGCACGGGGCTGAGGGCAGTGAACCCCGAAGCCAGCCCCGGGTTCCTGCTGTGGCACGCCACGCTGCGCTGGCAGCGTGGCATCGCCACCGCCTTGGCGCCCCTCGGCCTGACCCACGTCCAGTTCGTGCTGCTCGCCTGCGCCTGGTGGCTCAACGAACAGGGCCACCGTCCCAACCAGTTGGCGCTCGCACGGCAGGCGGGAACCGACGTCAAGATGACCTCCCAGGTGCTCCGCACCCTGGAGAACAAGGGCTTGGTCGAACGCGAGGTGGACCCGTCCGACACCCGGGCCAAGCGCCTGCGCGTCACCGCCCTCGGCGCCGAACTGGCCCCCCGCGCCATCGCCGCCGTCGAGCGGGTCGACGCCGAGTTCTTCCAGCCGGTCCCGCTCGACGAAGCCGTGACGCTGCTCAGCCGCCTGTCGCATCCCGGGTCCTGACCAGCGCCCCGCCCATTCGGCGCAGCCGGCCCTCGGCCCGGCGTGCGCGAGCGACCCGCAGCGCTTACCTGAGAGAGCCACGCTTTCGCAGGGAGACGAGCCATGACCGAACAGCGGCCGCCCGATCAGGACCCCCAGGGGGGCACCCCATCGGGCGGGCAGAGCGGCGCGGCCCCGAGGTGGGGGCAGCGACAGCCGCCCGGAGGGACACCCCCGCCCGCCTGGGGCCGACAGCCTCCCGCCCCTCCCGGACGCCGCTTCGGCCGAGGCGTCCTGGTCGGCTGCCTCAGCGCCGTCGTGCTGCTCATCGCGATCGGCGCGGTCGTCGTCCTGGTCTTCGTCGGCAGCAGCGGCAAGAACAGGCCGCCCAGTCCCACCACGAACAGTGGCGTCCGATCCAGCGGAGGGGCGCACCCTCCCGCCGCGGACGTGTCCATCACGTCCTGCGAACTCGATCCCGCCACTTCCTTCGCCAGCGCCAAGCTAAGGATCATCAACCACAGCACGAAACCCTCGGACTACAGCATCTCCGTGGAGTTCCTCGCCCCGAACGGAACACGCGTGGGCGAGGGCGGAACGTTGCAGACACATGTGGCGCCAGGAGAGACAGCCGAGGACACAGCCAGCAGTCCCACTCAGGCGACCGGCGACATCACCAGCAAGCTGACGTCCGTGGAGCGATTCTCCGCGGCTGGATGAGAGCCCGGCCACCGGTCCCCCGTGCCGCACACCCGCCGGTGCCCCGGGCGTACAGCCGCAGGCCGGGCAGACCACCGCCGCGGCGCCCACCGCGCGGCCACCCCCCTCCGCAACGCCAACACTTCACACCAACTTGCACAACGCACACGGCAGTTCACTCCTCATGCGAAGATGAGCCATGCGCGCACAACCTCCGTTCGGGGACAGACTGCGGGCCGAGCTGGGCTCACCCCGAAACGCTCGGCGGCTCGAAAGCAGCCCTCGATCACGGGTCTGGCAGGCCGAGCTGGCCGGAACCCCCGTGGTGGTCAAGCAACTCGTCGACGCCCCGGAAGCGGCGGAGAGGTACGCGCGCGAGGTGGCCGCGCTGACGCTCGCCTCACGTGTCGCCCCACCCGTCGTGCCGACGCTCCTCGGCACCGATCCGGACGAGCGCATGCTGGTCCTGGAGTACGTGACACACCAAAAGCCGCGCGAGGACTGGGTGATCGACTACGCCACCGCGCTCGCCCGGCTCCATGCGGCGCCCTCCGCCGACGCCACGGGCGACCTCCCCCTCTGGTCGGGTCCGACACACGACGACGTCGACTCCTTCCTGGGACTTGCCGCCGCACTTGGCGTCGCGACGACCTCCTCGGCCCGGGCCGAGCTGGACGGCCTCGTGGACCGCCTGGCTCGCCTGCCCGGGCGCGCCCTGCTGCACGGCGATCCCTGTCCAGGCAACGACCTGCACACCGACGGTGGTGTCCGCTTCATCGACTTCGAACAGGCCGCGCTGGGCAACGGGTTGGTGGAACTGGCGTACCTGCGCATCGGGTTTCCGACCTGCTGGTGTGTCACCGTCCCCGCCCAGCCGCTGCTGGAGACGGCGGAGGCCGCCTACCGTCTCGCCTGGCGCCGGGCGACGGGCACCGACATCACGGGCGATCTCACCGACGCGTGTGCGGGCTGGCTCCTGCGCGGGGACGCTCTGGTCGAACGGGCCCGGCGCGGCACCACGGATCACCTGGCCAGAGTTCCCCGCCAGGACTGGCACTGGGGCACCGTCACGGCACGGCAACGGCTCGCCCATCGGCTCGGAGTCATCGGCCGCATGGCCTCCGGCGACGGCGGCGACTTGACCCGTCTGGGACAGTTGTCCACGGCAATGCGGACCGCCATGCTCGCCCATTGGCCCGCACTCCAGCCACCGCCGGAACGACGTCCGTAAGCCGACCCCGGCCGCAGTCCATGTCGTCAACTCCGAGCGCGATCAACGCAGTCAAGGCCCGCCGGACACGAGGTGACTCGCAGCCGGACGAGGCCGCCGGAGCAGAACACCACACCGTGACGAACTGACCCACCTTCGTCGAGGTGGTCTTGGCCACACGGAATCTGACAGCCTGCCCGTCGAGGGTGAACCGGTGCGCCCCGTACTCCGCGCCTTCCGCTTCGGGCTCCGGGTGCGAGCAGTCGAAGCCGCTCGGGACGTACACCAGCGCCCGCGCCGCCAGCAGGTCGCAGTGAAGGCCCGACCAGGGCTGATGAGCCATGCACCCATCCCGCCATCCCCTGGAGATGAGCATCGTCACCCTGCCCGGTGACGGGGAGCGCGGCCCTTCCCGGCGAATCGGAGGGGAATTCCCGTGCACAACACAGTGAACGCCGATCAAAGGCCCTCCGGGAAAGGCCAGTCGAAATACAGCGCTCCGGCACGGGGTTGGCGGAAGGCGAAAAGTGCTGCACCGTACGGTTCATTCGGCAGACCGATCTCCGGCCTGAGCTCCTGAACAGGAGAACGCCTGCGCCGAGTCTCGCACCAGCCGCTAACGTTCCACTAACGTGTCGGCGCCCCGCTGTTGGCCGGGCCACGTCTTCGCAGCTCACTCCGTGCGCCGGGGCGCTGAACGGCCGTCAACTGCGGTTCATGGTGCCCCCGTTGGACGGTCACCGAAGCGTGGCATCCTAACCCCGTGACACCCTCCTGGGTGGGTGATCGCAGAAATTCTAGGGCTGAACGAGGTGTGAGGTTTCACACGCTGCGGGGAATTGCCTGGCGGTGTCGGCTTCCCGCAGAGTTCTACAACCGTCAGGCCCCGCATACGGCCACCCCCGTCCCCCGGGTACCTCGTACTCGTACAACTCAATAGCCGAGCCGTATGCCGCCCGCGCATCACCCGGATCTTCCCCCCGGGAAGTTGCCCATCGGGTTCCGTCCTCCGTGACCGGCAGTTGGGAGGAACAAGCAAGGGGCACGATCGCGCCCGCGAGGTCACCCGTGCGCATCCTCCTGGAAGGAACTCGTGTGAGCCGGATCCCGATCCGGGGATTCGCGGTGGCGTCTGCCACCGCGGTCACCGCCGTTGGCGCCGTGGTCGGCGTTGCCGCGGGGAGCCCCGCTGCCGCCTCGAACGACAACGTCGAGGCCGGCGCCGCCGACACGACGCTCCTCGCCGACATACCCGCCGGCCAGCAGGCCCAGGTGCAGACCGCGTCTCTCGCGCAGCAGGCGGACGCTCAGTCGGCCCAGGCCAACGCCGCGGCGAAGAAGTCCGCCGAGGAGGCCGCGCGCCTGAGGGCCGCCCAAGACGCCAAGGCCAAGAAGAGCGCCGCCGACAAGGACAAAGCCACCAAGGCCGACAAGGATGCCAAGGCCCGCGACCTGGAGACCCAGACCGCCAGCCGTTCGACCAGTCGGACCACCTTCCAGGTCCAGAGCTCCTACTCGGTCTCCGAGGTCCAGGCGATCGCCCGCCAGATCATCCCCGCGGGCCAGTTCCAGTGCTTCAGCAACATCGTGGACAACGAGTCGAGCTGGAACTACCGGGCCACCAACGGCACCGCCTACGGCCTCGTCCAGGCACTGCCCGGCTCCAAGATGAGCTCCGTGGGATCCGACTGGCAGACCAACCCGGCCACCCAGATCAAGTGGGGCCTCAACTACATGAACGAGCGCTACGGCAGCCCCTGCGGCGCCTGGACGTACTGGCAGGCCCACGACTCGTACTGAGCCCGCGCCGTGGGCAGTTGGACGGCCGACCGGCCAGCGAGTCACGCGCAGGACGGCTGTAGCCTCGGCCCTTGTGAATTGGCTGCCTGACGACTTCGTCCACCCCGTGCATGTGCCCGTGCCCCGTACGACGCTTCACCTACGGCCGATCCGGGAGGCGGACTGCGCGCTCGACTACCCCGCGGTCATGGGCTCCCGAGAGCGCCTGTGGGAGGTCTTCGGTCCGGCTTGGGCGTGGCCCAGTGAGACGATGACGTACGAAGAGAACCGCGTCGACCTGCTGCGGCACGAGAAGGAGATCGCCGCGCACCAGTCGTTCAACTACGCGCTCCTCGACGAACAGGAGACGTCACTCCTCGGCTGTGTCTACATCGACCCGCCCGAGCGCACCGGTGCCGACGGGGAGGTGGCCTGGTGGGTGGTGGACGCACTCGCCGGCGGTGAGGCGGAGCGCGCGCTCGACGCGCTCGTGCCGCAGTGGATCGCGACCGACTGGCCCTTCCGGCGGCCCCGCTGCCTGGGCCGGGACATCAGCTGGGAGGCCTGGCTCGCGCTGCCGCGCGCCTAGGGTCTGCCCACCTCAACACCCGCTCGGGGGCGGGCAGTACGGATCATCGCCCCTGCCCGCCCTGCGTGTCAGCCTCGGTGCGGTGCCTCCTCCCGCACGCACTCGATGAGGTACTCACCCGTGTCCGCGTCGACGACCACGCCGTGTGCCTCGCTGTGGAAGCCGGGGAAGGCCCGGTCGAACGCCTCCAGGGCGCCGAGGTAGCGGAGCACCGGCCCGTCGGGGGCGCCGAGTGCCTCTCCGGGCATCAGGACCGGGATGCCTGGCGGGGTGACCGTGACCATCGCGGCGGCCACCCGGCCCGAGGCCTCCGCGAGGCGGAGGCGTTCCGTACCGCCCCGGATCAGCTGCTGGTAGCAGCGCTGGGGCGGCACGACGGGGTGGGGCGGTTGCTGGAAGGCGGTGTCCAGGGCGTCGATCAGGTCGGCGTGGGTGAGGTGTTCGTGCATGTCCTGGCACAGGCCGCGCAGAGTGGTGTGCCCGTAGCGCCGGGGGTGGCGCTCGACCAGTTGCGGCAGGACCTGGCGCAGTGGGGTTTCGGCGTCGTGGAGGGCCTTGAAGTCCATCAGGGCGTCCATCAACGTGCCCCACTTGCCCTTCGTGATGCCCATGGAGAAGAGGATGAGCGTGGTGTAGGTGTCGGTCTTCTCCACGACGATGCCGCGCTCGGCGAGGTAGGCCGTGAGGACGCGGGCGGGGATGCCCCACGGTTCGCTCCGGCCCTGCGCCGTCACGCCGGGGCAGGTCAAGGTCACCTTGATGGGGTCCAGCATGCACTGGCCCCGGCTCAGGCCAGGGAAGCCGTGCCAGTCGGCGTCGGGGTCGAGCTCCCAGCACGCCGGGTCGGTGGCCAGCAGGGCCGGGGCGGCGTCCGCGAACGGTGTGCGGGATCCGGTGGCGGGGTCACCGACGGTCTCGGGCTGCCACACGCCGAAGAACCAGGCCGGGCGGTCACCGGCGGCGGCGATGCGGCGGCCGGTGCGCACCACCGCCTGCCGGAACCGGATCGCCTCGGTGACGGCCTCGGTGATCAGCCACTCGCCCTGCGAGCCGTCCATCATCGCCGCAGCCACGTCGAGGGAGGCGATGGCGGGGTACAGCGGGGAGGTGGTGCCGTGCATCATGAACGCCTCGTTGAACCGGGCGTGTTCGACGGGGGCGCGGGGTGAGGACCTCACGTGGACCATGGCGGTCTGGGACAGGGCGGCCAGCAGCTTGTGGGTGGACTGGGTGGCGAAGACGGTGGGACGGTCCTCGCCCTCGAAGGTGTCCGAGTTCACCGCCATGCCGTACCGCCCTGCGTACAGGGGGTGGAAGCGCGCGTAGGCGAACCATGCCTCGTCGAAGTGGAGCCGCGGGGCGCTGGGGGCGAGGGCCCGCGCCGTCTGCACGGTGTCGTAACACAGGCCGTCGTAGGTGGAGTTGGTGACGACGGCGTACTGGGCGTCGGTGGAGACCGCTCCGGGCGTCAAGGGATGGGCGGCGATGCGCGCGGCGACCGCGTCGGGAGCGGTCTCCCGGGCGGGCAGGGGGCCCGCGAGGCCGTAGCCGTTGCGTGTCGGCACGAGGTAGACGGGGCGGGCGCCCGAGATCACCAGGCCGTGCAGCACCGACTTGTGGCAGTTGCGGTCCACCAGGGCGATCTCGTCGGTTGTGACACAGTAGTGGCCGACCATGCGGTCCGCGGTGGAGTCGCCGTGCAGGACGAAGTAGGTGCGCTCGGCGCCGAAGACCCTGGCGGCGTTGCGCTCCGCGTCGCCAATGGGACCGTTGTGCTCGAAGAGCGAGCCCAACTCCCCCACGGAGATGGAGAGATCGGTGCGGAAGAGGCGCTCACCGTAGTAGTCGAAGAACGCCCGCCCGACCGGTGACTTCAGGAACGCCACCCCGCCGGAGTGGGCGGGTGTGTGCCAGGAGTACTCGTGGGCGTCGTCGAAGCGCCGGAGCGCCTTGAAGAACGGCGGCAGGATCGCGTCCTTGTAGGCGAGCGCCGCGTGCGCGACCCGGCCGGCGATGAAGGAGGGAGTGTCCTCCAGCGGCCAGACGTACCCGACGACGGTCTCCGCGACCCACAGGGGCAGCTGGTCCAGTCCGTGGTCGGAGTCCTCGGCCATGACGACGAAGACCGGCAGGTCCTTGAACCGGCGGTAGAGCTGCCGCAGGACGGCCGCGCCGCCCGGCTCCGCCCCGTCGGAGGGCTTGGGGCCGCTCTCGGCGGGCAGTTCCCACGCCACCATGGCGGCGCTCAGGCCCGCTTCGGTCCGCAGGGCCGCGCAGGCGCCCTCGGCCGTCCGGGCCCACCGCACCTCCAGGCCGCGCTCCTCCAACTCCTTGCCGATCCGGCGCAGTTGCTCGGCCCCGATCCCGCCGCCCAGGGGGTCCTCACGCAGGGCCAGCAGGACACTTCCGTTCGCCATGACCATCTCCACCCGCAGTCGCACGAACACCTCGGGTGGCAAGCATCCTGCGCGAGCGGGGGCGGGGGCCGGGAGGGACGGTAAACCACCCTTACGGGTAGCGGCGGCGCTCCGAGCCGGGGCCGGTCGCGCCGTACCGCGATCTCTCGACGGCGGGCGGGTCCGGCGACTCGGCCGGTGAGTCACAGCTTGATAACGTCCCGCCGCTCCTCTAGCCAGTAACATTTCACATATCACATGCTGCTCCGCATGAGAAAAGTCCTGGCTCTGCTCTCGGCGGCCGCGGCCGTCACAGCCCTCACCGGCACGTCCGCCGGCGCCGCGCCCGCCGCCCCCGAGGACACCGGGCAGGGAAAGCTCGTCTGGAGCTCCTGCAACGACGCCACCACGCCCACGCTCCAGTGCGCGATGCTCGACGTGCCGGTGGACTACGCCGACCCGCACGGCCGCAAGATCAAGATCAAGGTGAACCGCCTGCCCGCCACCGCGCCGCAGAGCAAGCGGCAGGGGCCGATCCTGCTCAACCCCGGCGGCCCCGGCGACTCCGGGCTCTGGATGCCCGCCTACATCGCCGGGCAGATCCCCAAGGACGTCGCGTCGACCTACGACTGGATCGGCTTCGACCCGCGGGGCACCAACAGCAGCGAGCCCCATGTCGTGTGCGACGCGCACTACTTCGACGGCGAGCGCCCGGACTACCAGGTGGGCCAGGGCACTTCGAAGGCCTGGCTGACGAAGGCGGCCGGGTACGCCGCCGACTGTGCGGCCGACTGGTCCTGGCTGATGCCGCACATGACCACCGTCGACAACGCGCGCGACATGGACAGCATCCGGCGGGCCCTGGGAGCACAGAAGATCAACTTCTACGGCGGCTCCTGGGGGACCTCGCTGGGCTCCACCTACGGCCAGCTCTTCCCGTCGCACGTGCGGCGCATGGTCCTCGACAGCATCGTCGGCCCCACCATCAGCTGGTACGACCACAACATCCTCCAGGACAAGGAGCACCAGCGCCGGTTCGACGCCTTCGCGGCCTGGACGGCGAAGGCCGACTCCGTGTACCACCTGGGCACCGACGCCGCCGCGGTCGAGAAGGCGTACCAGCAGGTCGAAGCCGATCTGCGGACGCACCCGGTGGACGCGGCGCCCGCCCCCGGCAAGATCGGCCCGGCCGAGTTCGAGGACACCTTCTACGGGGGTGGCTACAACTTCCTGCGCTGGCCCCGGATGGCCACCGTGCTCTCGGCCTACCTCACCCACCACGACACCCGGGCGCTGAACACCGCCTACAACAAGTACGCCGCGCCGAGCGGCGACGACGGCGCCTTCCCCGCGTACAACGCGGCCCAGTGCACCGAGAACGCCTGGCCGCGCGACTGGGAGTTCTGGAAGAAGGACCAGGCCAAGGTCAACGCCGTCGCACCCTTCTACACGTACAACAACATGTGGTACAACGCGGCTTGCATGTTCTGGCCCTACCAGGGCAACCCGGCGGGCCGCATGAAGATCACGGGCAAGGGCCTGCCGCCCGTGCTGCTCTTCCAGGCCACCGAGGACGCCGCCACCCCCTACCAGGGCGGGCTCGCCATGCACGACGCGCTGCCCGGCTCGAAGCTCGTCGTCCAGAACGGCGGCAGCTTCCACGAGATCCTCTTCCACGGCAACGCCTGCCTGGACGACACCTTCGCCGACTACCTCCGCGACGGGACTCTGCCGACGGCCCGCGGCCGCATCGCCAAGACCTGCGCCCCGGAGCCCGATCCCACTCCCACGTACGTGAGCGAGCCGTCCCTCACCGCCAAGACCGCCGCTGCGGCCACTCCGCTCACCCCCACCGACCCGGAAGCCGTGCGCGGCCTCCTGCGGTAACAGAGGCCGCACGGACCTGCTTTCACCGGCCGGCCCCTTCCCTCCGCACGGGGAGGGGCCGGCCGTCGGCCTGGTCGACCGGCGCGGGCCCCGGCGTCCCTCCTGGTCGCCCTCACTCCTTGGACCTTCTGCCGAGGGCAGGCGGCGTCCATGGTCGGGACGGCGCCTTGTGCGGGGCGCAGGGCGACGGATTGGATTGCCGAGATCGCCTCGGCGGGGCCGGTCCCGACCTCGGGGTCGGGACGCGCGCCGTCGGGACCACCACCCGGCGGGCGCGGCGCGATCCGCACGGCCTCCGTTCCCGCGCCGGTACAGAAGGAAGCGCATGACATCCCTACTCGACGGGTGCACGCCCTGGCCCAAGGAGTTCGTCGACCGCTACTGGGCGGCCGGGTACTGGCGCGGCAACACACTGGACAACCTGCTGCGCGGCTGGGCCCTCCAGCACGGGCCGCGGACCGCGCTCGTGCACGGCACCACACGGCTCACCTACGCGAAGCTGAACCGGCAGGTGGACCGCATGGCCGCCGGTTTCCGGCTGCGCGGCATCCGGCCCCGCCAGCGGGTCGTCGTCCAGCTGCCGAACGTCCCCGAGTTCGTCACCACCGTTTTCGCGCTGATGCGCGCCGGGGCGATTCCCGTGCTCTGCCCCCTGGCACACCCCGCCTCCGAGGTGCCCGAGCTCGTGCGGATCACCCAGGCGGTCGGGTACGTCGGTCCCGCGACGCACCGCGGTGTCGACCACACGGCGATGGCGGCGGACATCGCGGCCCGGTGGCCGTTCCTGCGACGGGTGTTCACATGGGAGGCGCCGGGCACCGAGTCCCCCTACGGCGGTCTCACCACCGACCCTTCGGGCTGCCAGTACTCACCGCTGGGCTCCCTCGACGCCGCGCCCGAGCCGGCGCTCGCCCAGAGCGCGGACCAGGTGGCGTTCCTCCTGCTCTCCGGCGACGGCGGCACCGCCGCTCCCCGGCTCGTTCCGCGCACCCACAACGACTACGGCTACCAGGCACAGGCCGCCGCCGAAGCGGTCGCCCTCACCGAGGACGACGTGTACCTCGCCGCCCTCCCGGCCGCGTCGGCCTTCGCCCTCGGCTGTCCCGGCGTCATCGGCACCCTCTCCGTCGGCGGCACCGTCGTCCTGGCAAAGGACCCGGAACCCGCCGCATGCCTGCCGTTGATCGAACGGGAGGGAGTCACGTTCACCTCGCTGGCGCCCCCGACCCTCCAGCGCTGGCTCGATGAACTCGCCACCCGCCCGGCCGAGTTGAGCAGCCTGCGCCTGCTCCAGGTCGGCGGTCCACCCCTGCCCCGGGCCACCGCCGAACGGGTCGGCCCGGAGCTGGGCTGCCGCCTCCAGCAGGTCTTCGCCCCGGCCGAGGGTCCGCTCATCCTGACCCGGCCCACCGATCCGGACGAGACCGTGCTCGCCACACAGGGCCGCCCGCTCTCCCCCGACGACGAGGTCCGCCTGGTCGACTCCGACGGCGAGGACGTGGCCGACGGCGCATCCGGCGAGATGCTGGCCCGCGGCCCCTACACTCCGCGCGGTTACTACCGGGCCCCGGACCATCACGCGAACTCCTTCACCGCCGACGGCTACTTCCACACCGGCCACCTCGCGCGACGCACCCCCGACGGCGCCTTCGTGGTGACGGGCCGCGCCGACGGCGTCCGATAGCAGCGGCCCCGCGGAACTCCGCCCAAGCCTTGACGGCGGCAGGAAGGGACTGCCGCCCCGCGGGTGCGCCGTACGGACGTACGGCCAGGTCACGCGTGCGCGGCGGCTCGAAACCCACCGGATCCGTACGTACGGTTCGCGCCCATGGACACCATCATCTTCGCGGGCCTGCTCGGCACGCTCGTGACCATCTGGCAGCAGCGGTCCAGAGCCGTGGTCCTCGGCGGCTGGGCGGTCGTGATCGTGCTGGTCGCCGTGCTGTTGAACCACCACATCACCAGCAGCCTCGGCCTGGGACTGAGCTACTGACATGACGGACCCGACGACTCCCCCGCTCGACGCGGGCCGAAGGCTCCCGGTCCTCGGCCAGGTGCAGTTCTGGTTCGCCTGCTTCTTCGCCGTCGGCTGGACCGGCGTCGTGTGCGCGGGCCTCGGCGTGCAGTTCATCAGCTGGGACTATCCCTGCCCGTTGTGCATGATCCAGCGGATGTTCATGCTGCTCGCGGCGCTGGGCGCCGCGACCGTCGTCCGCAGGGGCATGACCGGCACGGTGTCCGGACGCGACTACATGACCGGCTGGGGCCTCGCCCTGATCGCCTGCGTCGGCGGCGGTTTCACGGCCTGGCGACAGACGATGCTGCACATCCTGCCGGGCGACAAGGGCTACGGCGACCCCGTGCTCGGACTGCACATGTACGTCTGGGCGTGGATCCTCTTCGTGGCGTCCGTGGCCGCCGTCGGGGTGGTGATGGCCTTGGCGCACATCACCGCCGACTCCACGATTCCTGCGTCACCGAACCGGCTGCTCGGGAACCTGGCCATCGGCTTCGTCGCACTGATCATCGCCGTGAACCTGGTCGCCGTCTTCCTGGAGGAGGGCTTCCACTGGTTCCTGCCCGACGATCCGGTCCGGTACCAGTTCTTCTCCGACATCGGCGTGGTCTGAGAGCTCCGACGCCGAGCCGCTCCCCAGATGGCGCAGGCGCAGGCGTGTGAACGCCGTGGGGCTGGGGCGGTGCGGGAGGAACTCCTTGATCCGCTGCGCGCATTGGCGTGCGGTCGCCGTGCCGGTGTCGCACTCCATGTCGTAGTCGCCGTGCGTGTGCACCAGGTTGTACTGGTGCGCCGCGAGGCCCGGCGGCCGGTCGCCCCGGGCCAGTTCCCGCCGGGCCAGCTCCTCCGGCGGGCAGTGCACGCCGACGAACAGCACGTCCTGCGGGCGCAGCACCCTCAGGCAGTCCCGCAGCCGCCACGGCTCGCTCAGCACGTGGTCGACCACGAGGTCGTTGCCCGCCCGGGCCATGCCCGCGACCGCCCGGTGGAAGCCCATCCTGGTCCTGCGCAAGGCCCGGTCGAGCTCCGCCGGTCCGAGCGCCCGCTTGGTGCGCATCGCGTTGAAGCCGTCCACCGCCAAGTGGGAGTAGACACCGTCGTCCAGGATCTCCAGGAGCTCCCGCGCGATGCTCGACTTCCCTGAACTCGACGTGCCATTGAGGAAGATGATCCTGCCAGGCGTCATGCCCAGCATGGTCACACACCCGCGACGGCCGGAGAACCAGGCGGCCAGGTGAATGACGTTCCCGGGGCCGCTCTTCGCCGCCGAACTCCGGTGCACCTGCGGCGAGTTCAGGCCGGAGCGGGTGAAGGTCTGGCCTCGGCGCGGGGTCCGGTCCATGCTGCACTCTTCGGATCACGCCCCCGGATCGCGGAAGAACGGAGTTCGCCGATGCGGCCGTACCCGCGCGCCCTGTATGTCCTCGCGCTCGTCCTGGCCGTGGCCGCCACCTGCGTCCAGCCCACCGCCGCCGCCCCGGCCCCGCGCGGCGCCTCCGCCGGATACGGCTCCCGTTACGACGACGTGCTCGACCTGCGCGGCACTCCCGTCACGGCGCTGCCCGGCGACGCGCGGGACAACAACCCCGTCAACGTCTTCGCCGATCAAGGGGCTTGGCATGCCTACGCCCTGCCCTCGGCCGAAGCCCCGGGCGGCTACGGCGGCTTCACGGGCCCGCTCTACATCGCCCAGGAGTATCCCTGGTGGCTCAGCACCTCCTTCAGCCGCATCCGGCTGAGCGAAGGCGGCCGCACGCTGGACCTGGCAGGCGGCGCCGAGCCCCGCTTCACCTCCCGCCCGGGCTCCCTGATCCAGACGTACGACATCGGCGGCGGCCTGCGGCTCACCCTTGAACTGCGGTACGCCACCCATCGCACCGCGCTGGTCCGCGCCGCCGTGCGCAACACCGGCCGGGCGGCCCGCACCCTGGGTGCCGACTGGACGGGGGCCCTGCTGCGGCCCGCCGAGGCCCCCATGCGCCAGGCCCCTCACCTGGCCGTCGCGCCCGGGGGTGTGGCCGTCGACTTCGCCAAGGTGCGCGCACCCGACGACTTCCTCACCGACGGCACCGAGCGGTTCGAGGTGCGGCACGCCGACCCGGTCCGCACGGCCGTGACCGGTGACTCCTACCGTACGGAACTGACCCGGCCCTTCACCGTCGCGCCCGGCGCGGAGCGCTTCCTGGACTGGACCGAGAGCTTCACCTTCACCGGGGCCGAGCGCGCCGCCGAGGCCGGTGCGGTCCGGCTGACGCTCGCCGACCCGGCACGGACCGTCCGGGCCGCAGAGGCCCGCTGGCGGCGGTACGTCGACGGCGTGACCGCCGGGGTCCCGGCCGCGCGGCGGCGCCTCGCCGTCAAGGCGCTGGAGACGCTGGTGACCAACTGGCGCAGCGCCGCGGGCTGCCTCGCACACGACGGGATCACGCCGTCCCTCTCGTACAAGTGGTTCGCGGGCGGCTTCTGGGCCTGGGACACCTGGAAACAGGCGGTCGGCACGGCACGCTTCGACGCGGGGCTCGCCCAGTCGCAGATCCGCTCGGTGCTCGACCACCAGATACCGCCCGGCTCCACGACCCGGCCGCAGGACGCCGGGATGATCCCGGACGTCGTCTTCTACAACGACCCGCGGCGGGGCGGGACGAACTGGAACGAGCGGCACAGCAAGCCCCCGTTGGGCGCCTGGTCGGTGTGGCAGGTCTACCGCCGGAGCGGGGACAAGGACTTCCTGCGCGAGGTGTACCCCAAGCTGGCCGCCTACCAGAACTGGTGGTACCGCAACCGGGACCACGATCACAACGGGCTCGCGGAGTACGGCGCGACGGTGGACCCCGCCAACGACACCGCCGAGCACCAGCGGCAGGCGGCGGCATGGGAGAGCGGCATGGACAACGCGCCGCGCTTCGACGCCGCCCTTGGCACCTCGGTCGTCCCCAACCGGGACGGCGCGGGCCGGGTGACCGGCTACTCGCTGACCCAGGAGTCCGTGGACCTCAACGCCTATCTCTCCGCCGACCAGGAGTACCTGGGCCGGATCGCCGCGGAGGTGGGCGACCGGGCGGCGGCGCGGGACTGGCGGGCCAGGGCCGCCGCCACCGCGCGGGCCGTACGGGAGAGGATGTACGACCCGGCCACCGGCTGGTTCTATGACACCGCGCTCGGCACGGGCACCCGGCTGACGGAGCGGGGGCGCGGGATCGAGGGCGCGATCCCGGTGTGGGCCGGGGCCGCCACCCAGAACCAGGCGGCAGCCGTGCGCGAACGGCTGCTGGACCCGGCCGAGTTCGCCACTCCCCTGCCTCTGCCCACGGTCTCCAGAAGCTCGCCGTACTTCGCTGCGCGGCAGTACTGGCGCGGGCCCGTGTGGCTCGACCAGGCGTACTTCGCCCTCGCCTCACTGCGCCGCTACGGATACGGCGGCGACGCGGACGCCCTGTCCGCGCGCCTGCTCGACGGTGCTGCCGGGCTCAGCGGCGACGCACCCCTGATGGAGAACTACGACCCGCTGACCGGAGCCCCCCTCAACTCACCCAACTTCAGCTGGTCCGCGGCCATGGTGCTCCCGCTGATCGCGGAGCACTGAACGCGCCACGTGTCACAGGGTGTCGGCTCGGCCCGGCCGCCGCGGTTCGCGTGGGAGGCCGGAAGCTGGCGGGCGCCGGTGGGGCGGGGCAGAATTCCGGGCCATGGAGATCACCGAACGCGGGCTCAACCGGGCGACCCTGAGTCGGCAACTACTGCTGGCGCGTGAGCCGTTGTCCGTGCCGGACGGCGTTCGGCGTCTTGTCGCGCTCCAGGCACAGCAGCCGGCCTCGCCGTATCTCGCGCTCTGGAACCGGCTCGCCGGTTTCGCCCCGGCCGAGCTGGACGAAGCCTTCGCCCGGCGCACCGTCGTCAAGGCGACGCTCATGCGCATCACCCTGCACGCCGTGGCGGCGCAGGACTATCCGGTCTTCCGTGCGGCGATGGAGTCGACGCTGTACAGCTCCCGGCTCGGTTACCGCTTCGCCGCCGCGGGGCTGACGCCCGCGGACGCCGAAGAGCTGGTGCCGCGGCTGCTGGCCTTCGCGGAGCGGCCTCGCAGCGCGGCCGAGATGCAGGCCTGGGTCGAGGAGCGGCTCGGGGCCGCGAAGAAGGACGGGGGGTGGTGGGGGCTCAAGGCCTACGCGCCCTTGCAGCACGTACCGACGGGCGCGCCCTGGTCGTTCGGTGTCCGGCCGTCCTACATCAGCTCCGGAATCGAGCCGCCTGTCGCCGGGCGGGCGGGGGACCCGAAAGCCCTGCGCACCCTGATCCTGCGCTATCTGGCCGGGTTCGGGCCCGCCTCCGTGGCCGATGTGGCGCAGTTCGCGCTGGTGCGGCGGCCCCTGGTGAGCGAAGCGCTGGCCGCCCTGGACGGTGCCGTCGTACGCCTCCAGGGGCCGGGAGGTGTCCCACTGTTCGACCTTCCGGATGCCGACCGGCCACCGCCGGACACCCCTGCTCCACCCCGGCTCATGGCGATGTGGGACAGCATCCTGCTCGCCTACGCGGACCGGGGGCGTCTGATCCCGGCGCCCTACCGGTCTTCGGTGATCCGGAACAACGGCGACGTGCTGCCCACCCTGCTGGTGGACGGCTATGTCGCCGGAGTGTGGCGGCCGGTCGACGGCGGCATCGAGGCCACCGCCTTCCACCCGCTGCCGACCGCCGCCTGGGACGGCCTGGCCTCCGAGGCCCGGTCACTGGCGACTCTGCTCGCCGGGCGCGAGTCGGCTCCGTACGGCCGCTACCAACATTGGTGGGCGAAGCTTCCCCAGGTGGACGTCGAGGTACGGACGCTGCCCGCGCGGTCCTGACCGGACCGGTGCCCGGGACTTCTCGGCCCGCGGCTGTCAGCGGCGGGCCCTGCGCAGCAGACGGTCGGCGAGGGTCAGGAAGACGAAGAGGTTTGGGACGACGGCCACGGAACGGTTGCTCAGCGTGCGCCACCGTCCGGTGACCTGGATCTTCAGGTACCCGTTGACGACTTCGACCGCCTGGATCTCCTGCCAGGACAGGGACTCCTTCTGGGAGCCGATCCGCTCGGCGCTCATCCACAGGTGGCCGAAGTCGAGCCGCTCCCCCGCCTGGACGGCCGCGACGGCACGCGGCAACTGGGCGTCGGTGACGCCCAGTTGTATCGCCTTGCCCCAGGCGTCGAAGCCCTCCAGGACCCCGCGCGCCACCGTCCGGTCCGAGCGGCCGCGCAGCACGACCTTCGCCCCGTCGACGTCGAGGAGGGTGTACTCGTAGTCCGTGTGCCCGAACGCACCGGTGTGCCGCACGTTGTTCTGCCAGACAGAGGTCGCGTCGTAGCGCACGACACTCAGCCGCCCGTCACTCGAGACGACGCAGCCGTCCCGGTAGAGGTCCAGCCTTAGAGTCGCGTTGCGCCGCGACCCGGCCCGCTCCCACGAGCGGCCGAGCAACGAAAGACCGGCCAGCACAGCGAGCACGAGCGCCCCGCCCGCCATGCCGGCCACCAGCAGGACCAACGCGACCACGCCGAGCAGGATGGCCAGGATCGTCATGCATCCCATCCCGCTGGGATCCTGACGGCCCCCGTAGGCGGCCACATGGGCGCCGAGCCGCGCCCGGCCCGCCGCTTCGGCCACCCCCTCCGGTATCGGCGCGGTCTCCGGCCCCTCCGCGTACGCCCCCTGATCGGTCAACTCCGGCCCCCCTCCGGTTGGTCGGTGTCAGCCCACTGCCGCACCACACATGAACGCACCACATTAGCCATGGCCGATGAACCCCGGATAGCCCGGAGGGTAAGAACGAACAACTCCCCTGCCGAAGGACGCGACAG
This sequence comes from Streptomyces sp. NPDC045846, assembly GCF_056431605.1. NCBI lineage: Bacteria > Bacillati > Actinomycetota > Actinomycetes > Kitasatosporales > Streptomycetaceae > Streptomyces > Streptomyces sp. NPDC045846. Next base: position 349,681 of record NZ_JBWKKJ010000003.1, read on the forward strand.
CACTGCGGGCCACCGGGAGCTGACGACACACCTCCACAGCACACTTTCCGGGCAGGACTCGGGCGGGGGCAGGGGCGGGCGAGGTGGGTCGGTGCGGGCTGCTGCGCCTTCTCGCGACAGGGCCGGGCCGGACCCGCGGGTCACGCCGGTGACCCCCGTGTTTTCAGCCGACGCCGAGGAGCGGCCCATTCGCCCGGCACATCCCCGCGCCTAGGGTGCGAGCCGTGGGGTGACCTCTGCCCCTGTGCCGGTTCCCGGGCTCTCCCGCCTACCGGACGGCTTCGCCGAAGGCCCCGCGCCGGGCCGTTCACGGCTGGACCGAGACTCCGCATAAAACCGGCTCAAAACGGCCTAAACCCTCTGTTTTAGTGGCTATTTGGTCGGGGAGTGATCACTCGTTCGCACGATCGCTCACCGTGGTGGCGCCCCCGACGGCGTCACCCCGGCCAAGTCACCCAGACGGGAGCTCCACCCATGCTGCCCTCCATGCCACGCCACGCCCGCGAACACTTCCTCGCCGAACCACGCGTCGGCGTCCTGGGCGTCGCCGACTCCCGGGGCGGCGACCGCGCGCCCCTGCTCGTACCGGTCTGGTACGGGTACGAGCCCGGCGGCGACGTCGTCGTCGGCACCGGCCGGGAGAACATCAAGGCGCGGCTCCTGCGCGCCGCGGGGCGGTTCAGCCTCTGCGTGCAGGACGAGACGCGGCCGTACCGGTACGTCAGCGTCGAAGGGCCGGTCACCGCGGTCGAGGACCCGATAGCCCCGGCCGTCCGGGACGCGCTGGCGCACCGGTACCTGGATCCCGAGGAGGCACGCGCCTATCTGGCGGCGACCTCGGCCCAGCTCACGGACGACGTCCTGTTCCGCATGCGTCCCGAGCGCTGGCGCAGCGCGGACTTCGCCGCGTTCGCCGCCGACTTCGCCGAGGAGGGCTCGGGCGGCAGCAGCGGCTGAGCGCCACCGCCCCGAGATCCCCGCACGGGCCGCGCCGGCCCCGCGCACGTACACCGTTCGAGCAAGAAGGACCTCATGAACAACACCGACGTTCCGTTATCCCCGTCACGACCCTCAGCCGCGTCCACGCCCCGGGCGGCCGGGACACCCGCGCCCGCCTACCCCCGGGACAGCCTCATCCCTGAGCTCTTCGAGGCCCAGGCCGCGGCCCGGCCCGACGCACCGGCCGCCCGGCACGGCGAGCGCGTCGTGACCTATGGCCAACTCGACGCCCACGCCGACGCGTTGGCGGACCGCCTGCTCGCACGCGGCGTCCGCCCCGGCGACCTGATAGGCGTGTGCGGCAGCCGCTCGCTCGAGGCACTGGTGGCACTGCTCGGGATCCTCAAGGCGGGCTGCGCGTACGTGCCGCTCGACGAGGACCTCCCACCGGCCCGGCTGCGGGCCATGGCCGAGGACGCGGGGCTGAGCGCCGCGGTCACCCTGCCCGGCAGCACCCGCCGCGTGCGTGGTCTACGCGCGTCGGTCGAGGTCGGCCCGCTCGACCGGGCCGTGGCCGCCGCCGACCGGCCCGCCCTCGCGCGGACCGGCTCCGCGACGGACTGCGCGTACGTGGCCTTCACCTCGGGGACGACCGGCCGCCCCAAGCCGGTCGCCGTGCCGCACCGTGGCGTGGTGCGCCTCGTCCTGTCCGACCCCGAACTCCCCCCGCCGGGGCCGGGCGACGGGATACTGCACGCGTACGGACTGTCCTCCGACGCCTCGACGATCGAGATCTGGGGCGCGCTGCTCACCGGCGCCTGCCTGGTCATCGCCGACCGCGCGGAACTGCTCTCCCCCGCAGCGCTGGAACGGCTCTTCCGCACGGCCCAGGTGACGGTGGCCTATCTGACGACGAGCGTGTTCCACCTGGTCGCCCGGACCCGCCCCGCCGCGCTGGCCCCGCTGCGTTTCGTCTCCGCCGGCGGCGAGGCGATGGACGCACACCTCGCGAACGCCGTCCTCGCGGCCTGCCCCGACACCACGGTGGTGAACTTCTACGGCCCGACCGAGAACGCGGTGGTGTCCACCGCGCACGTCCTGAGCCCCCTTCCGCACGACGCCGCACACGTCCCCCTCGGCCGCCCCTTCGGCGCCACCACCTGCCACGTCCTGCGCGCCGACGGGTCGGTCGCGCGGCCGGGCGAGGAAGGGGAGTTGTACGTCGGCGGGGACGGCCTGGCCCTGGGGTACCTCGGCGATGCCCGGCTGACCGCCGAGCGGTTCGTCTCGCTGCCCGCCGTCGAACCCGGCGGACTGCTGTACCGGACCGGTGACCGGGCCCGCTGGGACGCCGACGGGCTCCTGGAATACCGCGGCCGCCTGGACCGCCAGGTCAAGCTGCGCGGAGCCCGCATCGAACTCGACGAGGTGGAGGCCCGGTTGCGGGCCCACCCCGAGGTCGGTGAGGCCGCCGTCGAAGCCGGATCGGACACCTTGACCGCCTACGTCACCCCCACGGCCCCCGGCCGCACCCCGCCGCTCGCCGCCCTGCGTGCCTACTGCGCCCAGTGGCTGCCCCCGCAGGCCGTCCCGGCTCTGGTGCCCCTGGACCACCTCCCGGTGACCAGCGGCGGCAAGGTCGACCGCGCCCGGCTCAAGTCCGTCACCCCGCCGCCCGGCCCGGGCACCGACGCGGTGATCGCTCCCGAGCGGGGCGGGCCGAAGATCGAGGGGCTGCTCGACGCGCTCGCCGAGGTGTGGCAGCAGGTCCTGCGCGTACGTCCAGCGCCCCAGGACGACTTCTTCCTCCTCGGCGGTGATTCCCTGCTCGCCTCGGAGGCCGTCACCCGCACCCTGGCCGTGCTGGGGCTGGACGCCGCACTCGGCTCGACCTTGATCAGGGCCCTGCTGGCCACCCCTACGCTGGAGGGCTTCGCCACCGCCGTACGCGAGGCCCGCGGCGGCGCCGGCGCGGGTCCCGGGCCCGTCGTCGACTTCGTACGCGAGAGCGGGCTCGGCTTCACCCTGCCGCCCGCCGAAGGTCCGGCGCCCACCCCTCAGAACCCCAAGGAGGTGCTGCTCACCGGAGCGTCGGGGTTCGTCGGAGTGTTCCTGTTGCACCGCCTCCTGCGCACGACCGCCGCCCGCGTCCACTGCCCCGTACGGGCGTCGGACCCGGCCCACGCCGAGCAGCGCGTACGCACCGCTCTCGACCGCTACGGGCTGCGCCTGGACGAGGCCGAGTGGCGGCGCGTGGCGTGCTTCCCCGGGGACCTGACCCATCCGCGACTGGGCCTCTCGGCCTCCCACGCGGCCACCCTGAGCCGTCACCTCGACCTGATCCTGCACAACGGCGCCCGGGTCAACTTCCTCTACCCATACGAGCAGTTGCGCCCGGCGAACGTCGACGGGACCCGGGAGGTCATCCGGCTCGCGGCCCCGCGCCGGGTGCCGGTGCACTTCGTCTCGACCGTCGCCGTCGCCGCCGGATTCGGCACCGCCAGGGTGCGCGAGGTGCCCGAGGACCTGCCGCTCGCCCACGCCGACCGGCTCACCATGGGCTACGCGGAGAGCAAGTGGGTCGCCGAGGGCGTCCTGCGCAAGGCCGCCCAGCAGGGCCTGCCGGTGGCCGTGTACCGGCCCTACGAGGTGACCGGCGACCGCGAGCACGGCGCGTGCAACACCGAGACGGCCATCTGCTCCCTGTTCAAGACCATCGCCGAGACGGGCCTGGCCCCCGACATCGAGCTGCCGATGGACTTCGTCCCCGTGGACCACCTCGCCGAGTCGGTGGTCCACATCGCCACCCACCAGCCGGCCGACGGCCGCGTCTACCACCTCACCAACCCCCGCCCGGCGATGCTGTCGGACGTCCTGGACCGCATGCGCGCCACGGGCATCACCCTGCGGACCCTGCCGTACGCACAGTGGGTCGGCGAGCTGGTCCGGTACGTCGCCGAGAACCCGACGAGCGCCACGGCACCCTTCGTGTCCCTGTGTGTGGACCGCGGCCGCGACGCCGACATGTCCGTCAAGGAGATGTACCTCAAGGGCACCTTCCCGGTCCTCGGCCGAAGCAACGCCGAGGGGGCACTGGCCGGCAGCGGGCTGCACTGCCCGCCGGTCGACGCGGAGCTCCTCGACCGGTACCTGGAGTACTTCTTCACGTCCGGCTACATCGCGCGCCCGGGCCACCCGCCGCACCACGACACGCCGTACACGCCCGATGCGGGATCGGAGAACGCCGCATGAGCAGCCCCAAAGCCCTCATCCCGGTACCGGAGGCCGAACCCGGTACGGCGGGCCCGCCCTGCGCGTACGCCCGGTTGCGGGCCGAACGGCCCGTCGTCAAAGCAGAGTTGCCCAACGGCGAGAGCGGCTGGCTGATCAGCCGGTACGAGGACGCGCGTGCCGCGTTCGCCGACTCCCGGCTCGTCCGGCCCCTCCTGTCGGCCTGGCCGCCTCGCGAGGGGGCCGACGCGCCGCCGCCCGCCCTGCCGACCTTCCTGGAGATGACCGGCGAGCACCACGAGCGCGTGCGCCGCGCCGTCCTGCCGATGTTCGGCCGGCGCCGTCTCGCAGGCATGCGGCCCCGGATCCGGGCGATGGCCGGGGAACTCGTCGACGCGATGGTGGCCGGGGCGGGTGCGCACGGAACGGCTGATCTCGTCGCGTCCTACGCGGATCCGCTGCCGCTGCGCGTGCTGTGCGAGACCACCGGCCTGCCCTACGAGGACCGCGACATCTACCTGCCGCACACCCTCACGCTCCTCGGCGCGGCGGGGCTCACGATGGAGGAGGTGCTCGCGGCGCTCCAGGCGCTCCAGGACTACGCCGACGAACTCATCTCCGTCCGGGAGAAGAACGGCAAGGGCGACGACTACATCGGGGAACTCCTGGCGGAGGCCAGGCGACCGGGCGGCAGGCTGAGCCGGGACGACGTCGTCAGCTTCGTCGTCACCATGCTCATGGCGGGCTACAAGACCAACATCCAGCACACCGCCAACGCCCTGCTCGTGCTGCTCACCCACCCCGACCAGCTACGCGGCCTGCGCGAGGCACCCGAGCGGATCGACACCGCGGTGGAGGAGCTGCTGCGGTACGTCCCGCTGATGAACGCCATCAACATCCTCGTCGCGACCGAGGACCTCACCCTGCACGGGCAGCGCATCCGGGCCGGAGACGCGGTCGTCCCGGTGCCCGCGTCCGCCAACCGCGACCCGGAGGCGTTCGCCACCGCCGACCGTCTCGACCTCACCCGGTCCCCCAACGCGCACCTCGCGTTCGGACACGGCCCGCACGCGTGCCTGGGCGGGCATCTGACCCGCCTGCAACTCGCCACCGCCATCGAGGTGTTGCTGGAACGGCTGCCCGGGATCGAGCTGGCCGTGCCGCACGAGGCCATCGCCTGGGACGAGTCCACCCCGCTGCGCGCCCCGGCCCGATTGCCCGTGCGGTGGTGACTCCGCCCGCTCCGCCGAACCGTACGCGACCCGATGAGAAAGGCCCGCATCCCGTGACCGCACCGCACGCACCCACCACCGGGGCGACCCCGCACGACGGCTCCCTCCCGCACTATCCGTTCAGCACCCGGGGCGACCGGCTCGCCCCGGAACTCACCGAGCTGCGCGGCGGCTGCCCGGTGGCGCGGGTCCGCACCAACTCCGGCGATCAGGCCTGGCTGGTTACCGGATACGAGCTCACCCAGCACGTGCTGCGCGACCGCGCCTTCGGACGCTCCGTGCTCGCGGAGGCGACCAGCCCCGCACAGGACGCGCCGATCATGGCGCCCGAACTGCTCGACGCCATGAACCACCTCCAGAAGGCGGGCCTGCGCGACGAGGTCCTCAAGGCCCTCGGCCGCGACCAGCCCGCCCTTCCCGCCGACTGGGTCGAAGGCGTGACCCGCGAGGGCCTGGACGCGATGGTCCGCGACGGCGCCCCCGGCGACCTCCAGCGCCACTTCGCGGAGTGGGTCGCCGCCCAGTGCATGTGCCGCCTCCTCGGCCTGCCCTTCGAGGACCACGCGTGGCTGGCCCACCGGGCCGACCTGGACCTGACCATGGTCACCCCCACCCACGAGGAACTGGCCCGCAACTGGGAGGAGATACGCCAGTACATGCAGGAGCACATGGCCGCCCGCGACCCGGGCAGCCCCCGTGGCCTGGCCGACCGGCTGGCCGACCTCAACTCCCCCCAGCAGGGCCTTACGGAGCGTCAGCTCTCCAACATCGTGTCCGTCCTCTTCGTGAGCGGCTACGAGGACTTCGCGAGCTTTCTGGGCGTCGCCTCCCTGAATCTGCTGCGCCATCCCGAGGCCATGAGCAGGGTCAGGGCACGCCCGGAGACCATGCCGCAGTGCGTGGAGGAGCTGCTGCGCTGCAGTGTCGTCCTGGGCAACGCCATCCCGCGTTTCGTCACCCGCGACGCCCAGCTCGGCTCCGCCCGGGTGACGGAGGGCGAGATGATCCTGCTCTCCCTGGACGCGGTGAACTACGACCCGGCGGCGTTTTCCGACGCCGAGACCTTCGACCCCGCCCGCTCGCCCAACCCGCACCTCCGCTTCGGCTACGGACGCCATCACTGCCCCGGCGCCCACCTGGTGCGGCGCCAGTCCGAGGTCGCCTTCCGCACCCTCCTGGACCGGCTGCCCGGCATCCGTCTCGCCGTCCCGCCCGCGGAGGTCCCCTGGCACCCCAACCGCATGGCCATCATGGCCGCCGAGATCCCCGTGACCTGGTGAGCCCCACGCGCCCCCGCCGAACGGCCCGCACGCCGTGACGCACCGCCGCCCCCGCCCTTCCCGGACGGGGGCGGCCTTCCCGAGCGCCGCCTTGCGGAACGGGTGATCACGGTGCTGGACTGGGGCGACGCCCCACGGACGCGGGGAGCGCGGTCCCGTCCGCGCTCAACCCCCGCTCACCGCGGGCCCGTTGGCGACACAGTCGACCCCTGCTGGGTGAGGAGTGCTCGGGGACATGGACCATGTGAGTCAGTTCCGTCGTGACATCGAGGCTTTCGAGAACGCCGCGCTCGACGCAGCGGGAAAGGCCGAGGCCGACGGGATTCCGCTGGTGCCCTCATGCCCGGGCTGGTCGGTCGCCGATCTCGTGTTCCATCTGGGTGCCGTGCACCGCTATGTGAGCCGGGTGATCGGCGAAGGGCTCCTCGACCAGCCCGACGACACCGACTTCACGTTCCTGTCGCTCCCTGCGGACCCGAAGGGCTGGCCCGATCCCCGACACGCCCCGAACCAGGCCGCGTTCCCCTCCGGTCTCCTCGCGTGGCTCCACGAGGGGGCCTCCCGGCTGGCGACCCTGTTCACCGAGCACGATCCCACCGAGCGGGTGTGGTCCTGGTCCCAGGAGCAGTCCGTGGGCTTCTGGCAGCGCATGCAGGCCATCGAGGCGGCCGTACACCTCTGGGACCTCCAGAACGCCCTGGGTGAGGCCCGGCCCGTCGACCGCCTGCTCGCCGCCGACGCCGTGCGCCACACCTTCGACGTCATGGCCCCCGCCCGCCGCGCCCGCCACAACGCCCCGGAGGGGCAGGGCGAACGGCTCCGGTTCCGGCAGTCCGACGGCTCCGGCGTCTGGATCGCACAGCTGGATCCGGACGGCGTCCGCCTGGACACGGGCACCCAATGCTGTGACGTCGAGCTGACGGCCACGGCATCGGACCTGATGCTCTTCCTGTGGCACCGCATCCCCGCCGACGGCCTGGAGGTCCGGGGCGACGGCGCCCTTTTGGAGCGCTACTTCCAACTGGTCCCGCCGCTGTAGCCGCGACCGTCGCGACGCCTCACCGCGGTTCGTCCTCCGCCCCGTGCCGAGCCCACGACGCTAGTACCGGGTCAGGCAACGTTCGCCCTGTGTGCGGTGTGAGATACGTTTCTCGGCCATGGGCGAGTTGATATTGATCAGGCACGGTGAGACTGCGTGGAGCCGGACCGGCCAGCATGCCGGCCGCACCGACCTGCTGTTGACCGAGGCGGGGGAGGAAGCGGCGCGTGCGCTCGCGCCTCGGCTGGCCGGACGGGAGTTCGCCGCCGTCTACAGCAGCCCGCTGACTCGGGCCGTGCGGACGGCCGAGCTGGCGGGGCTGAGCGGCGCGGAGCCCGACGCCGACCTGATCGAGTGGGACTACGGCCGCTACGAGGGGCTGACCGCCGAGCAGATCCAGGAGCTCAAGCCCGGCTGGGAGTTGTGGCGTGACGGCGTGGACGCGGGCGAGGACCTCGGGCACGTGACTGTGCGGGTCGACGCCTTTCTCGGCCGGGTCCGGCCGGTGCTGGACAAGGGTGACGTGGCCGTTGTCGCGCACGGCCATCTGTCACGCATCCTCACCGCGCGCTGACTCGGGCTCGACGCGTCAGCCGCACGGCAGTTCGGGCACCCGTATCCGGGGACGATCAATACGCTGGGTTACGAGCATGGGCTGCCGGTCGTACTCGGGTGGAATGTGCCGTAGTGGCGGTTGTCCACGCCCCGTCCGAGGTACAGCTGATGCTTGATCAGGCGGCCCTGTTGTGATGTGCCGCGCCGTTCGGGGTGCTGTGCCGGGCGGCGCGTGATCGTCATTGTGTCCGGGTGGCTGAACGAGTACGTGTACGTGAGATCGATGATGATGAGGGTCGGCGGCTGCTGCGGATCATCCGCCGGGGCACTGGGTCGGTGGTGACCTGGCGGCGGTCCCAGATGGTGCTGCTGTCAGCGCAAGGCATGCCGCTAGTGCTGTGACCGCTATGGTTCGCCGGCTTGAGGAGGAGGACCGGGGTGTTCGTCGAGATCGTGTTCGTGGGGCTGCCAATCGATCGTGACGAGGTCGAGGAGGCACTGGAGGCGGCGTTCGAGCTCGACGGCGAGGTCACCGGCGCGGGAAGCGGCATGGGTAGCTGTCATCTCGACCTCGAAATCGCGGAGGGCTCGAACCGTGCTGTGGCCCTGGATCGGCTTCGGGCGGTGCTGTCCGAGCTGGGGGTCGCGGAGTGCGCGACCTTGTCATACCGGAGGACGGCGAGCCCGAAGTCGTCTTAACGGCAACCTCGCCGTCGGCGCGTGGGCACAACCCGCGAGAGCCCCGGAGAGGTGGTCGACCTGATGGCAACACTGAACGCCAGCGTGGCCTCCGCGAAAGCCGACCGCGGCGAGCTGGGCGGCCCGGTCGCCACCGTGCGCGACCTGCCGAAGAAGCGGGCCGCGAAGAAGCCGGCGCGCCGCCCAAGAAGGACGCCGCGAAGAAGCACGCCACCACGAAGGCCACCAACCGCAAACCCCGCTCCGCCTGAGCCCCGCCCACAGGCCTTCGGGAGGCATTGCGCCACCGGCATGTGCTGGGCGGACAGCAGCACCATCTGGGCCCGGCGCCAGGTCACCACCGACCCGGTGCACCGGCGGACGATCCGTACCAACCGTTTGCCCTCGTTGTCATCGATCTTCCGGACCTGCACGCGTTCAGCCACGTGATCATTCTGGTCGTCCGCGACCGGGCGGGAGGGAACCTGTGGGACACCGCTCCTACGATGCTGGCCATGGCACGCTTTGAAGATGTCCAGCGCTCCCTGTGGGACACGAGTAGCGAGTACACGGTGCAGCCGGCGCTAACCGACCGGGCGGTCGTGGAGGCCCAGCGATTGCTCGATGTCACGCTTCCCAATTCCCTGCTCGATCTCTTGCGCCATCGGAATGGCGGCGAGGTCGCCGACGAATGGAATGCCTTCCCCACCAGTCAGCCGACCTCCTGGAGCACCGACCACGTCCCCTTCGACACCATGTTGGGCATCGGCCGTCGCAGGGGAACGACCTCCCTGCTCGACAGTCCGTATTTGGTCGGGGAGTGGGGACTTCCAACCGGAATCGTGCTGTTCTCGGGGGACGGGCACTGCTGGATCGGACTCGACTACCGCGCCTGTGGCCGACACCGGGAACCCTCCGTTGCCTAGTTCGATGCGGACTTCGACACCGATCTCGCCCTCGCCCCGGACTTCCGGTCCTTCATCGAAGGCCTTACATCTGCCCGTAACTTCGAGTGAGAGCCCACGGCTGGAACTCCGGCAGAGCTCACTGCCGCACACAGTGGGCATCTCGCTCCGGCATGTCGTCTCTACCCCCGACCGGGTTCAGCGGGGCGAACGTTGCATGATGCGGCACTAGCCACCGGTCAGCGGCAGCGCGGGAAAGGTGTGGTCGCGCCAGATCCGGCGGGAGGCTTCCTCCGGGTACGAAACGACGGTGGGCTCGGCGTCGAAGAGTCGGGTCCGGCGTCGCTGGGTGTCGTACGCGGGCCAGCCGGGGTCTCCGTGCGCGGCGAAGGCCGTCCACGCGGCGCGCATGCGCGCGGACAGGGCTTCCGCCCGCGGATACGGAGCTTCCCCGATCAGCGCGGCGGGCCGGCCGCGGTCCAGGGTGCCGAAGACCAGGGGCACGTCCAGGCCGTGGCAGGCGCCGAAGGCACCGCCCATGCCGGGCGCGGGCCAGGTCAGTTCGTACAGGTGCGCCCGGCCGCCCCCGGCCACCTGGGCTTCGGCCAGGCGGAGGGTCGGCATGCGGAACAGCCAGTCGGACTGGACCAGTTCGTACAGCTCGTCCGGGCTCGCGGCGGGGAACGCGTCGCGGTACCGGCGTGCTCCGTCCGGTTCCGGGGCGAAGGCATCGAGGGCGGCCGCCGCCTGCTCCTCGGTCACCTGGCCGAGGAGCCCGTCGAGCACGGTGAACAGGCGTTGTTCCTCGCGGGTGTGGCCGGCCATGAGGTCGACGGCACGCCCGGCGCCGTCGTCCAGCGCCTGCCACGGCGTGGTCCTCAGCGTCTCGCCGTCCACGACGGGCGCGAAGAACACCGACCGTCGCGCGGCGCGGCCCCAGCGATGCCCCCTCTGACCGGCCTTCGCGGCGACCGCGTCAGCGGCGGCGGACAACCGCCGCGGGTCCACGTCCGCCAGGTCGGCCGCCGTCGGGCGCAGTCCGAGCTCGGCGGCGCAGGCGGCCGCGATGTCGGCCGCGAGCTCCGGTGAGAAGTAGGTGCCCTGTGCGCTCTGCGCGACGGCACGGCGGAACAGCCCGGCCGCACGGTCCGTGGCGAGGAGCGCGGCCACCGATCCCCCGCCCGCCGACTGGCCGAAGACGGCCACCCGCCCCGGATCGCCGCCGAAGGCCTCGATGTGGTCGCGCACCCACTCCAGGGCGGCCACCTGGTCGAGCAGGCCCCGATTGGCCGGGGCTCCCTCGATCTGCGCGTAACCCTCCATGCCCACGCGGTAGTTGAAGGTGACCACGACGACCTGGCCGTCCCGGGCCAGCCGGGTGCCGTCGTACTCCGGCAGGCCGGACATGCCGATCACATAGGCACCACCGTGGATCCACACCATCACCGGGAGCCCCGCGCCGGTCTCGGGTACGGGTGACCAGACGTTGACCGTGAGCCAGTCGTGGTCCGCCGGGTCGCGCGCCAGGGCATCCATGCCGAAGTGGGCGGCCTGTGGTGGCGGCGGGCCGTAGGAGACCGCCTCCCGCACGCCGCTCCAGCCACCTACGGGCCGCGGCGCGGCGAAGCGCAGCGCGCCGACCGGTGGCTCGGCGAACGGGATGCCCCGGAAGACCGCGACCCCGGCCTCCCGGGTGCCGCGCAACACCCCATGAGAGGAGCGCACTTCGGGCCGTGAGGCAAACGGCTCGGACCCGGCACCAGTCATCGTGGCTCCCCTGCGCGAGGGTGGAGGCCGCACCGCCTCCGTACGCAGCGCATCATCCGCCGCGCGCCCGGAGCGCGCCAGCCAATTACGGCGGCGCCACCCGGCCGACGGCGGCTCGCGGCCCCCTACCGGTCCCGGCCGGGCCGCTCCGTGATCGACGCGAGGAAGTCGTCGAGCAGGGCGATCTGCACCTGCTCGGGGAAGCGGGCCGGGTCGAAGAGGGCCTGGACCACGAGGCCGTGGGTGAACGCCACGGCGGTGGCGGCCAGTTGCTCGGGGTCGGCCGACGCCGGCAGCTCGCCCGCGGCGCGCGCCGCCTCCAGGTGCGGGCTGATCGCCGAGCGCATCCGCGCATAGCGGTCCGCCTGCTCCACGCCCAGAGCCTCGTCGGCGAGGGCGAGGTCCCAGGAGCTGACCCAGATCCGGTTGCGGGCCGTGTCGTCCGGGGTCAGCGGCAGGATGTCGAGGAGCACCGCCCGCAGCGCGGCGATCCCCTCGGCGGGACGCTCCCGCCGGGGCCGCTCCGCCGTACGGGTCTCCAGCAGTTGCAGGGCGTGCGCGACCAGGGCCCGCTTCGTCGGGAAGTAGTGCATGAGCATGCCGGTGGACACGTCCATGGCGGAGGCGACTGCCCGCAGGGTGAGGCCGCCGAACCCGCGGTCGGCCAGCACTTCCCACACCGCCTGGGATACGTCTTCGCGGCGTGCTTCACGGTCTCCGGGAGCGGGTGGCATGCTGCTACCTTACATACCGAACGCTTGTTACGTACCCATGGAATGAGGTATCCCGTGTTCGCACTGCCGCTCGGCGACGACGCCGAGCTTCGCCCCCTGGAACCCTGGCAGGCGCCGGAGTTCCTGGCACACATGGACCGCGCCCGTCCCTATGTCGACCCGTGGATACCGTGGGCCACGTTCAGCACCGACCTCGCCGGCGCCGAGGCCACCTTGCGGCGCTACGCGGACCGGCAGGCCGAGGACTCCCGCCGGATCTACGGGATCTGGCTCGACGGCACCCTGGTCGGCGGGGTCATGTTCACGAGCTTCGACACGGCGTCGGGCGTGTGCGAGATCGGCTGCTGGCTCGAGGAGAAGGGCGCCGGCCGAGGCCTGGTGACACGGGCGTGCCGGGCACTGATCGACTGGGCGTTCACCGAGCGGGGCATGAGCCGCGTCGAATGGTGGGTCACGTCCGACAACACCCGCAGCATCCAGGCCGCACGCCGACTCGGAATGACCCGCGAGGGCGTGCTGCGCCGGCGTTACCCGTACCGGGACGTCCGGCACGACTCGGAGGTCTGGGCGGTCCTCGCCGAGGAGTGGCCGCCCGCGGACGGGGGCCGCGCGGACCGGTCGGCCGACACCGCCTTCGCCCCGCCCTCGCCCGAGGTCAAGGCGGAGCTCGACCGCCTGATGACCACCTTCCTCGGCGCGTTCACCAACACCGGGGGTGGTCGGCCCGACGTCGGCGTCGTCCGGGAGGTCTTCATTCCGCAGGGGCTGATCATCAGCAACGCCGGAGACGAGCCCGTGGTGTACGACCTCGACTCCTTCGTGGCGCCCCGGGAGAAGATCCTCACCGACGGGACCCTGACGGAGTTCTCGGAGTGGGAGGTCGCCGAGCGGACCGAGGTCTTCGGGTCGGTCGCCCAGCGGTTCAGCGCGTACCGCAAGTCCGGCCGCCTCAACGGCGCATGGTTCGAGGGCTCCGGCCACAAGACCACCCAGTTCGTGCGGACACCCGCCGGCTGGAGGATGAGCTCCATGTCCTGGGACGACGAGTAGCGAAGCGCCCCCGGCCCCACGGACCTCTCCGTGCCGGTCCCGCCCTCGTGACGGGACCGCCACGACGAGCGCTCCGCCCGCGAACGCCCGGCCGTCCGGGCCCGGCCCGGAAGCCGACCGCGCCTCAGAAGACGAAGTAGCTCGCCCCGAACGTCGTCGCCGACTGTCCGGGGTCCACCTCCGCCGTCACCGGACCCTGGCAGTTCCCCGCGGCGTGCACCAGCACCACGGAGTTCGTGTGGTTCTGGACGGACACCGGGGACGACGTCGCGTAGCAACCCCGGCTCGGGTTCTGGTGAAGCACCCCGTTGACGACCAGGAATCCGGTCGCCGCCTGAGCGGGTACGGCGAGCGCGAGCACACCGGCAGCGACCAGCGTGCCGAGCACGGCGATACGACGGCGCATGACGAATCTCCCTCCCACAGGGGCCACGACCTCGGCCGGCACCCCTCCAGCGCATGTCTGACTTACCCATCCTTTCCATGACAGGAAGCGCGCGGCTATCCCCCAATGAGATGAGGCCGTACGGCACTTCGCCGGCCTTCCCCCCGCTGGAAAGTAACCAACGAATAACGGGACTAGCCCAAATTTCAGGGCCTGTTAGAGCGCCGGACAGGCAACCCGCAGCCCTCGGCCACCCGGCGGCGCCAGGCTCGGCTGGCCGGGAGCCACAGGGCCCGGCACCCCAACAACTCGCCAACTCCCTTCCCACGCCTGCCCGTTCAAGCAGGGCGGGGTCGGCTGCCCTCACCTCAAGGAGTGCCCATGAGTCCCGTGTCGCGACGCAGATTCATCAGCCTGGCGGCGGGCGCCACCGGCTCCGCCGCCGCGCTGTCCGCCCTGCCGGACGCCCTCCAGCAGGCGCTCGCCGCGCCCGTCACCGGCGGCAGCATCGGCGACATCCAGCACGTGGTCGTCTTCATGCAGGAGAACCGGGCCTTCGACCACTACTACGGGACGCTGCGGGGCGTCCGCGGCTTCGCCGACCGCAACGCCATCAACCTGCCGGGCGGCAGGTCCGTCTTCCACCAGCCGTACGCCAACTCGGACGGTTACATCCTGCCGTTCCACATGGACACCGCCACGACCAGCGCCATCTGCGCCGACGCCCCGGCGATGAGCTACCCGGTGGACACGGCCATCTGGAACAACGGCAAGTACGACGCCTGGAACACCGCCCGCACGCCCGGCCTCGGCATGGGCTACTTCCAGCGGGCGGACCTGCCCTTCTACTACGCGCTCGCCGACGCGTTCACCCTGTGCGACCACTACTTCTGCTCGACGCTGACCCAGACCAACCCGAACCGGCTGCACCTGTTCACCGGTTCCAACGGCCTCTCGGTGGGCAAGAGCGCGGTCCTCGACAACACCGAGCCGAGCGCCGGGTTCACCTGGACCACGTACGCGGAACGCCTGGAGGCGGCGGGAGTCAGCTGGAAGATCTACCAGCAGAGCGACAACTTCGACGACAACGCCCTGGCCTGGTTCGCCAACTTCAAGAACGCCAAGCCCGGTTCGGCCCTGCACGACAAGGGCATGGCCACCGTCCCCGACCTGGTGACGGCCTTCGGGAACGACATCGCGGCGGGCACCCTGCCCCAGGTCTCGTGGATCATCGCCCCGGCGGCACAGTCCGAGCACGCCAACTACAAGCCCGCGTGGGGCGAGGACCTGTCGGCCCGGCTCCTTTCGGTGCTGGCCGCCAACCAGAGCGTGTGGTCCAAGACCGCCTTCATCCTCAACTACGACGAGAACGGCGGCTTCTTCGACCACATGCCGCCGCCCGTCCCGCCCGCCTCCACCGGCCAGGGCATCAGCTCCGTCGGCACGGCGGGCGAGATCTCCGGCGGCAAGGCGATCGGCATGGGCCCGCGCGTCCCGCTCATCGTCGTCTCACCGTGGTCGCGTGGCGGTTACGTCTGCTCCCAGGTCTTCGACCACACCTCGGTGATCCGCTTCCTGGAGCAGCGGTTCGGCGTCCACGAGCCCAACATCAGCGCCTGGCGCCGGGCCGTGAGCGGCGACCTGACGTCAGCCTTCGCCTTCACCGCGGCCGACACGTCCTGGCCGTCCCTGCCCGACACCAGTGGCTACGTCTCGGGCGCCGACACCCAGTGCTCCACCCTGCCCGCGCCCCGGGTCCCCGCCCAGCAGTCCCTGCCCGTGCAGGAGCCCGGGACCAGACCGGCACGGGCGCTGCCCTGGCAGCCGAACGCGAACGGCAGGACCGACTGCGCGGGCGGCCGGTTCTGGATCGACATGACCAACACCGGTACGGCGGGCGTGACGTACTCCGTCCATCCCAACGCCCATCGCACGGACGGCCCCTGGCTGTACACCGTCGGCGCCGGGGCCACCGTGTCCGACTACTGGGTCGCGGGCACCCCCACTGGGGCGTACGACCTGTCGCTGTACGGGCCCAACGGCTTCCACCGCCGCTTCGCGGGCAACCGCGTCACCGCCTGCGCGGGATCCGCCGCCTCGGTGGAGGCGGCCGTCCGTTACGACACCACCGGCGGCAACGTGATCCTGGACCTCGCCAACTCCGGCGGCGCCCCGGCCACGGTGACGGTCACCGACAACGCGTACGCGACCGGTGGACCCTGGACCTACTCGGTCCCGGCTCACACCTCCGCGCCGGTCACCGCGTCCTTCGCCACGGCAGGCGGCTGGTACGACCTGACGGTCACGGCGAACACCACCGACGGCCTCCTGCGCCGCCTCGCCGGGCACCTGGAGACGGGCGCGCCGAGCATCACGGACCCCGCGGCAGCCGCCTCGTGGACGGTTAACTGACCGTCCCGCCTCCAGGATCACGGCCCCGGCGGCGGCGCCGGGGCCGTGATCACCGGCTCACCCGCGGCTGCCCCTCAGGGGGCCGGGCAATGAAACGGTCAAGCGTTTCCCATCCAGGTCAAGACTGGCGCACATAAGGGACGGGACGGTCCCCGGTGGAATAGTCGCCTCGGGAAACAGGTTTATGCCGCACGTACCCCGCACGGGTGCCGCCGCCGACCTCTCCCGCCTCCGGAGGCCCCGCCATGTCCCTGCCGACGACCCACCAGCAGGCCGCACCCCGCGGCATACGCGGTGTCGTCCCCGTCCTCGCCTTCGCCGGCATCACGGTCGCGGTGATGCAGACGCTGCTCGTCCCGGTCATCAAGGACCTGCCGACGCTGCTCAGCACCTCGCCCTCCAACGCCACCTGGGTCATGACCTCGACCCTGCTCGCCGGCGCCGTGGCCACCCCGATCATGGGGCGGCTCGGCGATCTGTACGGCAAGCGCCGCATGCTCCTGACCAGCCTCGCCATCATGGTGGTCGGCTCGCTGATCGCCGGCTTCACCAGCCAGCTCCTCGTGATGATCGCCGGACGCGCCCTGCAGGGCTTCGCCATGGGTGCGATCCCGCTCGGCATCGGCCTGATGCGCGACGAGCTGCCCCGCGAGAAGCTCGGCTCGGCCATGGCCCTGATGAGCTCCAGCATCGGCGTCGGCGGCGGACTCGCCCTGCCGCTCGCCGCCCTGGTCGCCCAGCACGCCGACTGGCACGCCCTCTTCTTCGGCTCGGCGGGCCTGGGCGTGGTGGCCATCGCGCTCACCCTCCTGTTCGTCCCGGAAAGCGCCGTCAAGGCCGAGGGCACCTTCGACGTGCTCGGCGCGATCGGCCTCTCGGCCGGTCTGGTCCTGCTGCTGCTTCCGATCACCAAGGGCAGCGACTGGGGCTGGGGCTCGACCACCACGCTCAGCCTGTTCGGCGCGGCGGTGCTCGTCCTCCTGCTGTGGGGCGTGATGGAGCTGCGCATCAAGGCTCCGCTGGTGAACCTGCGCACCACCGCCCGGCGCGAGGTCCTGCTCACCAACCTCGCCTCGACCATGGTCGGCGTCGCCTTCTACGCCATCTCGCTCGTGCTGCCGCAACTCCTCCAGCTGCCGAAGGCCACCGGGTACGGCCTCGGCCAGTCGATGGTCGTCGCCGGTCTGTGCGTCGCGCCGCTCGGCCTGACGATGATGCTGACCGCGCCCGTGTACGCCCGCCTCTCGGCCAAGTACGGGCCGAAGACCACCCTCATCCTCGGCATGCTGGTCATCGCGATCGGGTACGGGGCCGGGCTCGGCCTGATGGACGCGGCCTGGCAGACCATCGTGATCTCGGTAGTCGTCGGCGCGGGCATCGGCCTCGCCTACTCCTCCCTGCCCGCGCTCATCATCGGCGCGGTCGACCCGTCCGAGACGGGCGCGGCCAACGGCCTCAACACCCTGATGCGCTCTATCGGTACGTCGGTGTCCAGTGCCGTCATCGGCATGGTGCTCGCGAACACCGCGCAGAAGATGGGACCGGTCGAGGTCCCGACCATGCACGGCTTCCGCGTCTCGTTCCTGATCGCGACCGCCGCGGTCGCCGGTGGGCTGCTGCTCGCCGTGTTCCTGCCCAAGGGCCGCCCCGCCGTCAAGCCGCAGCTGCGCGCCAGCAGTGAGGAGGACGCCGCGCTGGAGCGGGCCACCGAGGCGCTGGCCGCCTTCCACGGCCGGGTCCTCGCCGCGTCCGGCGCCCCGGTGGCGCACGCCAAGGTCACCCTGATCGACCGCCACGGCCGCCAGGCGGGCTCAGCCCACACCGACGAGGCGGGCCACTACGCGGTGCCGGTCCCGCGGGGCGGCGCGTACGTCCTGGCCGCGACGGCCGCTGGCCACGCGCCCCTGGCTTCCTCGGCCACCCACCATGGAGGCGAGGGGCGGGTGACGGTGGACCTGGCGCTGCCCGTGCCGATCCAGTAGCCGGACCGGCCCGGGCGGCGCGGTCACTTCCAGGTGTCGTCGAGGGTCTCCGAGCCGGACGCGGCGCTGGTGTGCACGCGGTTGTCGCCGGACTCCCAAGTGACGTTCCCCGACCCGTCCTTCACGATGTACTTGTACTCGAAGCGGGTATTCGCCGGGGTGCTGACGGTGGCCGACCACACCGGGTAGGACGCCGAGGACAGCGCCACGGCGGCGTTCGGGTCCCAGTTCCCGAGGGCCGGGATCGAGCCGACCACGTACACGTTCTGGCCCCATACCGTGGTCTTGTTCTCGTGGAACGTCTCGCTGACCGTGCCGGACGTCGTGGGCGTGGGCGAGGCCGTCGGGCAGCCGCCCGCACAGGGGGCTCCCGTCGCGTACAGGGCCACCGCGTCGCCCGCCTTGACGGTGACGGTGGCCTGGCCCGAGGAGTTGACCGTCACCGCGGGACCGGAGCAGGCCCCCTTGGCGGGCGGGGCGCCGTGGATGACGTCGCAGTACGTGCCGGCCGCGAGACCGGTCGTGAAGGTCTGGGTGACGGCGGCGCCGCTGTTGTTGAGGGCCACCCAGGCGGCGTTGCCTCGGCTGAACGCGATGGCGTTGGCACCGTTGTCCCACCAGTTGGCGGCGTTCTGCCCCTTGGCGGCGTTGTGCCAGCCGACCATGTTGGCGATGCCCTGGTCGCGGTCGGCGCAGGTCCAGGCGGCGGAGGAGCAGTCGGTGTCGGTGACGTAGCCGTTGGCGTCGGCGGGCGGGGAGTCGTCGTTGCCGTTGAAGCGGAATCCCGCGTAGACCTGCGGGGTGCCGTAGCCCCAGGCCAGTTCGAAGATGTGGGCCAGGGTGTACTTGGAGCCGTCCTTGTAGGTGAGCGTGCTGTTGTCGCGTTCCAGGTCGTGGTTGGTCACCATGACCGCGGACTTGTCGCTGGGTTCGAAGCCCCAACTCTGCCCGAACGTCCTCAAGTTGGCGATGTTGCCGTTGAACTGGTCCTTGAGCTTGTGGGCGTAGGTGAACTCGAGGACGCTGCCGTTGCCCTCGAACGCGCTGGGGGCGAGCTGTCCGCTGCCGCCCGGGATGACCTCCTGGTAGACGTAGGGCCGCCCGCCCCACTGGGTGTCGTCGACCTTGGCGAGGATGGCCGCCATGTCGGCCTGGGCGATGTGCTTGGCGGCGTCCACCCGGAAGCCGTCGACGCCGTACCCCTCCAGTTTGTTGAGGTACCCGGCGATCTTGGAGCGGACGTCGTCCTTCTCGGTGTACAGGTCGGACAGCGACACCAGCTGGCACTCCTGGACCTGCTGGACGCTGTTCCAGTCGTTGATGGTGTTCCCGGAGTTGGGGCAGTTGGCCGGGTAGTCGTGGAAGCTGGAGCGGTCGTAGCCGATGCTGCCGTAGCTGTAGGCAGCCGGGTTGAAACTCGCGCCGCCGTAGGAGTCGGTGCTGGTCTGGTTGGCTCCGGCGGTGTGGTTGACGACCGCGTCGGCGTAGACCTTGACGCCCGCGTTGTGGCAGGCCGTCACCATGGCGGCGAACTGCGCCTCCGTGCCCATCCGGCTGTTCAGGTCGTAGCCCACCGGCTGGTAGACGTCCCACCAGGGGTGGGCGCCGTTGCCGACCCGGATCGAGTCCTCGGGCGGGGCGACCTGGACGGCTCCGTACCCCTTGGGGCCGAGCACGGTGGCGCACTCCTGGCCGACCGATTTCCAGTTCCACTCGAAGAGGTTGGCGATGACGTCGCCGCCGTTGGCGGTGGCGGCCGCCTGCGCGGTGCCCTGGAGGGCGACGGGCAGTACGGCCCCTGCGAGCAGGGCGCCCGCCGCGAGGAGACCGGCCGAGGCTCGGCGGCGGGTGAGGGGCGGGGCGGTGGAGGCTCTGGGGTTGGACGGCGCGGTCATGGCGGCTCCCTGGGCTGGTGGGGGCAGCGCTGATCCGCACCCTGTGGCGGCCCTGGGGAGGGTGGCCGCCGGGCGCGGTGGCGCTGCGGGGAGGTGCTCCGTGGCGTCGGCCGACACCACGGCGCGGCACAACCTGTCGGCCGCCCCCGGCACCACCCGTGCCGGATCCGTCCCGGGACCCGGCGCACCAGTGTCCCGCGCCGAGCACCCGCGGGGAACAGCGGTGTTCGGCGCTCGGCCCGCCGGGGCGGTCGGGCTGGGCTGCGCGAGGAAGACGATCCCGTCCTGGCCGATACCGCGTCAAGAGATTGGCGCAAAGACCTTCTGAAAGTTGCAGCAAGTTCTTTAGAAAGATCCGTCGCCATGGTCGCACCAGGGGCCGCGCACGCGTCGCCGCGCGCCGAAATGGCCGTGCCCGGCGCCCCTTCGGTCACCTACGGTGTCGTGATGTGGCGCGTGCGAGAAATGAACGAGGCCGATGTCGAGGCCGTGTCCGCGATACGGGTCCGGGGCTGGCAGAGCGCGTACGCGGGCATCGTCCCGCGGGCGTATCTGGACGCCATGTCGATCGAGGACGGCGCCCGTCGGCACAGGGAGCGGCTGTCGGATCCCCGACGGCAGGGAGTGGACCTGGTGGTTGAGGCCGACGCCACTCCCGTCGGATGGCTGAGCCTCGGGCCGTACCGCGGGGAAGCCATGGAGCCCGGAGCACGCGTGGCCGAGGTGTTCGCCCTCTACATCCACCCGGACCGGATCGGCCAGGGCGCCGGGCGCGCCCTGCTGGCCGCCGCGCACGAGCGCGCCGGGGCCGCGGGGTTCGGCTCGACGGCGCTGTGGGTCCTCGACGACAACAGAGCGGCCCGCCGCTTCTACGAACGGGCCGGCTACACGGCCGACGGCGGCGAGCAGAGCGACTCCTACGGTGACGCGACGCTCACCGAACTGCGCTACCGGCGCCCGCTGTAGCCGCGCCCTCCCCAAGGCTCCAGGCGAACCCGGCGAGGCCGCCGCCGTTCAAGTCGGCCCCGCCGCGGACCATGCGGGCGACCGCCGAGCCGCACCGCGGAAACCGCACGCGCTCGTCCGTCCCGTGGACGCGGGCCCACGCGGCGCCGCGTCGGATCTGCCCCGGCGGGACGGAGGGCGCCCCTTGTACGCCGGGCGGCCAAGGGTTAGGGTCCGCGGGCACGTATCGGGGGGAAACATCGCAGGCGGGGGACATGGCAGAAGACTTCGACGCGCCCACGGAGGGCGGCAGCCCGTGGCGGCAGGCGCTCGCGGCGGTGGCGCTCGTGGCGGCGCTCTGCGCCGGGGTGTGGGCGTCCGGGGAGACCTCGTCCTCCAGCAGTGCCGCCAAGCCCGCCACGTGTCCGGACGGGAAACCGGACAAGACCCCGGGCAAGAGCGAACAGGACCATGTCTCCGGAGCACGTCTGTGCGCGGCGCTGAACCGGCCCGACCTCGCCCAACTCCTGGGCACGCCGGGGCAGATCGCGAAGACCGCCAGTGGCGGCGACGGCTCGATGAACCTCCTGGGCAAGAACATCACCACCCCCTCGGCCCGGGTCGAGTTCGAGACCTACACCGTCACCCTCACGGCCACCTACGACCGGCTTCCGGTGGCCGGGTCGGCCGCACTCCTGGGGAACGGCGCTCAGCAGCAAACGGTCCTGGGCCGCCCCGCGGTGATCTACGCGGACCACACCATCAGCATCCGCTTCCGGCTCGGCGGCCACGACGCCGACACCGGTCCCGGCGTCCCGGCCCGCACCGTCAGCGTCGCCCAGGACGCGAAGGACAGCGGCGGATCGTTCGAAGTGACGCTGTGGCGCGCGGACGGTTTGGTGCCGGACGACGCGGTACTGCTCCGCGTCACCGAGCAGGTGCTCCCCACCATCCCGGGGTGGACCGCCCACGCGTGACCCCTCGGCCTCCCGGCGCCCCGTCAAACCCGGGCCACGTACCGAGTGTCGGAGTGCCGGGCCGGTCGTTGGGCAGCGCATGTTCTTGACTCGCACCGCCGTTGCCCTGGTCGCCTTCGCCGCCTGCACCGGCCTCGCACTCGCCGGCGCCGCCCACGCCGGGCCCGCCGCACCGACCGCCGACGACGACTGCGCCGGGATCGGTGTCCACGTGGGGCTGTGCGGGGTGCTGGCCGAGCACCACGTGCTCAGCGGCAACAGCCAGCAGATCGGAAGCCGTCCCGAGCCCTCCGCCCGCGGGCACCACGGTAGGTAGGGTGCCTCTCATGCCACACGCGTCGCCTCGCCCCGAGTCGTTCATTCCGCGAACCGCCCCTACCGCGCTCGAAGACCTGCGCACGCGACTGCGCGCGACGCGCTGGCCGGACGAACCCGCCGACGCGGGCTGGGAGTTGGGGACCGAGATCGGGTATCTGCGCGAACTCGTCGCGTACTGGGCCGACGAGTTCGACTGGCCGGCGCAGGAGGCGGCGCTCGCCCGACTCCCCCACTTCCGCGTCCCGCTCGGCGGCCTCGGCATCCACTTCGTGCACGCCCGGGCCGTCGCGCCGAGGGGGCCCGTGCTGCCGCTGCTCCTCAGCCACGGCTGGCCGGACTCGTTCTGGCGCTACTCCAAGATCATCCCGATGCTCACCGATCCCGGTGCCCACGGCGCCGATCCGGCCGACGCCTTCGACGTGGTCGTCCCCGACCTGCCGGGCTTCGGGTACTCCGACCGCCCCACCGGCCCGCCGCTGGACTCGATCGCCGTCGCCGGTCTGTGGGCCGAGCTCATGAGCGTCCTGGGGTACGAGCGGTTCGGCGCCTCGGGCGGGGACCTGGGCAGCCACGTCAGCCGCTATCTCGCGCTCGACCACCCCGACCGGATCGTGGCGGTCCACCGCACCGACGCCGGTCTGCCCCTCTACTCCGGCGACCCGGCCGACCTGACGCCGGAGGAACGCGCGTGGATGGCGGACGTCGCGGCCTGGGGCGGCGCGGAAGGGGCGTACGCCGCCATGCACAGAACGAAGCCGCAGACGGCCGCCGCGGCGCTCAACGACTCACCGGCCGGCCTCGCCGCCTGGATCGTCGAGAAGCTCCGGTCGTGGAGCGACTGCGGCGGCGACATCGAGCGGAGCTTCACCAAGGACGAGATCCTCACGAACGTCACGCTCTACTGGCTCACCGGGACGATCGGCTCGTCGATGCGCATGTACCGGGCGAACGCCGCGATCCCGCCCGCCCAGCTCGCCCGCCGGGTCGAAGTGCCGTCCGGGTTCTCGCTCTTCCAGGGCGATGTCGTCCGCCCGCCGCGGGCATGGCTCGAACGCACGGCGAACGTGGCGTACGTGACCGAACCGGTGCGCGGTGGTCACTTCGCGGCGTTCGAGGAGCCGGAGTCCTACGCGGCGGAGCTGCGCGCGTTCTTCCGCCCCTACCGCTCGGGCCTGCCGGGAGCCGACTGAGCCCACGGGCCGCGAGGCGGGGCCCGGCCTGTCCGGGCAGACGCACCCGACATCGGGGTCCCGTGCGGCAACGGGAAGGGGCAGATCTCCGTCCGCGGTCAAGTCGTGCGCACCGTAACGGAGTCGGGGATCGTCGACGCGCTCCTGGACGAGGCCGCGCGCCTCGCCGGGACGGCCCCCGCGCCCCGTCGCCAACGGGTGACGGGCGCCCTCGCGGACGCGCGCGATCGGGACCGCCGGACAAGCGGCCGGCCCGGGTGCACACACCCGGGCCGGCCCTGCCGCCCGCCGCTCGGCGGCGGTGGTCACGTGAGAGCGATCAGCTCCCCGGCGTGGCCGCCGGGGCGAATCCGAGGGGACGGCGGACCGTTTCCGGGCCGCGCACCCTCGTACCGAACACCACCAGCTCGCACGCGGCCGCGGCGCGGCAGTCGACGGTGCGGCCGTCGATCGCGGTGAAAGTCGCCGACAGGGTGACCGTCTCGTCCACCCGCCCGCTGTCGCTGGTGGCCGGCGGCCTGGAGCGGGGGCGGCAGCCGAACGTGTCGGTGGAACCGGTGGCGCACTCCATGATCAGCACGTGGTACTGCGGTTCGTAACCCTTGCCGGTCGCCCGCACCGCCTGGCCGTCCACGAGGCCCTGGTCCGGGTCCACGTGCAAGGTGGGCGGCGCCTCACTGCGCCCGTGCGCCTCGAAGCGCAGCGGGACGGTGGTGAGCAGGGCCCCGGTGTTGTCGGTGAGCGCGAGCGAGCACGGATTGCTCGGCGACACCGTGCGGCAGTCGAACGCGCCCGCCGTCGTGGCCAGTTGGGCGTACAGCTTCTTGGGCGAGAGCTGGTAGGTGCCGTCCGGGTATACCCGGAACTGGCGGCCCGTGGCCTCGTCACAGGTGGTCGTGGACGCCGAGGGGCCGCACTCCTTGACCCAGACGTAGGCCTTCGGCGGGCCGCCCGCGATGGTGAACTTGACGATGTCGCCGTCCCGGAGACCGGTGGTGCGGCTCACGTTCAGCTGCGGGCCTGCGGCGACGGCCGGCACGGCCGCCGCCGGTGCCGCTGCGGCGGTCATCAGCTGCCACGGGCCCCAGCCGCCCCCGGGAAGGGACTGGTAGACCTCCCACGTGCGGTTCCGGTTCCACTCGCGGGCCGTCAAGTGGAGCCTGCCGTCGGGGAGTTGCTCCACGGTGCTCGGCTGGCTCAGCCCCACGTTGGGATCGGGGACCTGGCCCGTGCTCTGCACCGGGCCCCAGCCGGAGTTCGCGTCCTGCTGGTGGCGCACTTCCATGGTGTTGCCGTTGTTCTGCCCGGACGCGAAGGCGTCGATGCTGCCGTCACGCTCTTTGAACAGCACGACTCCGCCGTGGTACGGGGTCGGGGCGAGCCCGAACGCGTCCGGAGTGCTCCAGCCGCCCGCGGTGTCGCTCTCCACGGCGTGGCAGAACGTGCCGTACGTGGAGAACAGAAGTTCCAGGTCACCCGCGGAGTTCTCCATCGCGGTGATGTAGTAGCTCTTCGGGCCGACGGTCGCCGCGCTCACCCGCTGCCAGGCCCCGTAGGCGCCGCCCGGCGCGTCCTGTTCACGGTGCCAGACGAAGGGCAGGCCCCCGGTCGCCGTCGTGTCGTAGAAAAGCTGGAACTGCGCGATCCGGCCGTCCGCACGGTCCACGGACACCAGGCTGCCGGAGACCGGCGAACTCGCCAGCCCCTTGGCTCCCGTGTCCGTACTGCACGCGGCCGTCGTCGCGGCCGGTGCCGCCTGTGCCGCGGCGGGCACTCCCGCCACCCCCGCACAGGCGATCGCCACCGCGACCACGCCCCGCATCAGCGCGCCCGCCCCAGGGCTCCGCACGCCTCTTCGTCGTAACCTCATCTGCTCCCCGCCCTCTCGATCGCCCCATCGGGCCGGGGAGCATCCTCGCGGCGCGCGGGTCCCACGGCCAGCGCGCAATCGGCCAGCGTGACCCGCTAGAACCAGCCGTAGCACGGAGACCGGACGGCGGCGGCGCCGGCTTCGGCGCTCCGCCCAGGAACGCATCGCAGGCCCCACAGTTCGTGTTGGAGAATACGCGAAGTTGTCTTCATGTATCACTTGACGTGTGTTGTCCGGAGGCGCGAATCTGGGGATGGAGGAACTGCCTTGGCACTCAGGGGAGATGGCCATGCCGCACTGTGAACCGTCCGGCTCCGGACAGGTCGGCACGTGCACCAAACTGACGGGCACCGCGGGCACACAGCGACTGTCCGGACTGACCCTCTTCGGCCGCCCCGACGGCGACCGGACCGTCGTCAGCGTGTGCGGCGACCTCGACCTCACCGCGGACCACCCGCTGCACCACGCCCTGCGTCCCGGCCCGACCGGGACGCAGAGCCCCATCCGGCTCGACGTCAGCGGCGTCGAATTCTGCGACTGCTCCGCCGTCACCATCCTGCTGCACGTCAGGGAGCAGGCCCTGGCCCAGGCCACCCTCGCCCCGGACCACGGCGACACCGTGCCCCCGGCCACGGACCCGGATCCCGACGCGGACCTCCGCCTCGAACTCGGTCAGCTGCGCCAGGCCATGCTGAGCCGGGGCACCATCGACCTGGCCCGGGGCATCCTCATGGCCGCCTTCGCCCTCACCCCGGACGACGCCTGGAGGGTGCTGGTCGCCACCTCCCAGCACACGAACACCAAGCTCCGTCGCCTCGCCGAGCAGGTGGTGGACTCAGCGACGGGCACGCCCTGCCCGAATCCGTCCGCGAACACCTGGCCGCCGCCGTCGCCGAAACCGGCACCGCGTCCAGGGCGGCGGAAGCCGGCACCGCGAGCGGCTAGGCCGGCCCCGTCACGAGTCGGGGCCGCTCGAAGGGGGCGGACGGCGCGGCGTACGTCAGCGCGCGGACCGTCTCGAAGAGGAGGTTGACCTCCTGCTCCGTCAGCCCCGCGGCAACGGCCTCCCGCATCCAGTCGGCGAGCCGGGCCCTCAGGGGCGACTCGGGCTCGTCCTGCGCCGGCGCGAGGGAGCGGGTGATGAAGGTGCCCGCCCCCTGGCGCACCTCGACCAGGCCCGACCGCTCCAACTCCCGGTAGGCCTTGAGCGTGGTGTTGGGGTTGACCTTCGTGTCGGCCGCGACCTGGGCCGCGGTGGGCAGCCGGTCCCCCTCGCCCAGCGCCCCCATGCGCAGCGCCTGCTCCACCTGGTGCACGATCTGGAGGTACGCGGGCACACCTCCGCGTCGCTCGATACGGAACACCACCATCACACCCGCCCCCTTCCCCGTCTCGTCGGGGCGACCGGCCGAGCACACACCGCACCCGGCGCGCCCGGACCGCCTCCCGCGTCCTGGATCATACGGAGCCCCGCACCGGCTAGCAGGCCTGGCGCCGGGTGCGCCAGACGACGAGGGCCACCAGGAGGGCGGTCGCGCCGAACAGGTAGCCCGCCGCGATCCACTGGAGTGCGGGCATCTGGTCGTAACCGAAGTAGTCCCACACCGAGTTGACGATCCCCAGCCTGGCGCGGCAGGCATCGGGGACGGCGTCGCTCACACACGTACCCCACCCGTACACCTTGCCAATCGCGGTGCCGACCCACTGGTCGACCTCGGCCGCGCCGGTGAGCACCGCGGGATGGGCGCCGTCCAGCGGGAAGGCGACCCGGCGCGGGGTGGCGAGCCGGTTTCTGAAGTGGTCGGCGACCAGCAGGAGGGCCGCCGAGGAGAAGAACGTGAGGGTCATCGCGGACACCGCGCGCCGTACGAACGTGCCGATCGCGATGCCGAGCGACGTGGTGAGCAGCGACAGCGCGATCAGTACCGGCAGGGTGTTGTCGAAGACCGCGGCGTCGAGCCAGTTGCTGGACACCACGGGACGTACGCCGCGCCACCACCAGCCGAACACCCCTCCCAGGACCGCGGCGGTCACCACGGTCAGTCCCAGCGCGAATCCCAGCTTCCAGAGCAGCCAGCGCATGCGGGGCACCGACTGGGTGGAGACCAGGCGGAGGGTGCCCTGCTCGTGGTCGGAGGAGATGAGCGGGGCGCCGACGAACACGCCGAACAGGACGGGCAGAAAGCCGAGGTACCGCGCGGCGTCGCCGAAGGAGTTGTCGAAGCGCTGGATCATGGCGCCGTCGAGGGCGCCCACCGGCTTCGCGGGCCAGCCCGCGGCGTGCAGGCTGTCCAGCATGGTGCCGCGCTCGTGGATCATCCAGGCGGCGCCGATGACGGTCACGGCGGCGCAGGCGATGAGAGCGGCCCGGTGCTGACGCACCATCAGCCATGCGAGCCCGCGCAGCCGCCGACGGGTGGCGGACGAGCGTTCCTGCGGTACGCGGGTCAGGGTGCTCATGCCACGCGCTCCTCTCGGAGGTCGGGGACGGCGGTCGGGGAGAGCAGCGCGGGCGCCTCCGGATGACGGAGGTAGCCGAGCAGCACCTCCTCCAGGCTGGGTTCGGCGAGCTGCCACGCGGGGTCGAGCGGCACCTCGTGCCGCACGAGCGCGGTGAACTGCCGTCCCGCGGTGCGGACATCGATGACGGTGTGGGAGGCGAGGGCGTCGGGCAGCGCGCCGTCCACGGTGAGGCCGGTGACGACGGTGTGCAGCGGCACCAGTTCGTCGGCGTCACCGGCCATGCGGACGCGCCCCTCGGCCATCACCAGGAGGTAGTCACACATGTGCTCCAGCTCGGAGAGCATGTGGGACGACATCAGGACGGTGGTGCCGCGTTCGGCCACCTCCGACATGAGCAGCGAGCCGATCTCGTCGCGGGCGAGCGGATCCAGGTCGGACATCGGCTCGTCCAGGAGCAGCAGTTCGGGCCGCTTGCCGAAGGCGAGCGCGAACGCCACCCGGGTGCGCTGGCCGCCCGACAGGCTGCCGATCCTGGCCGACAGGGGCAGCCGTCCCTCCCGTACGATCCGCTCGGCCGCCGCCTGGTCCCAGCCGGGGTTGAGCTCCTGGCCCATCCGCAGGCACTCGGCCACGGTGAACCTCTTGAACAGCGGCTTGTCCTGGCCGAGGTAGGCGAACCGGGGCATCACGGACGGGTCGCCGACCGGTCGTCCGAAGATCCGCAGCTCGCCCCGCGTCGGCTCGACGAGCCGCGCCGCCATCCCCAACAGGGTGCTCTTTCCAGCCCCGTTGGGCCCGACCAGGCCGCAGACCCGGCCCGCCGGAATCCGGAAGGACTCCTCCCGCAGCGCCCACCCCCGGCGGTACTTCTTGCCGAGTCCGTACGCCTCCAGGGCCCACCGACCGCCGTTCCCACCAGAAGTGGCCGTGCCGTTCATGCTCCCCCTCCCGCCCGATTCCACTAGTCAACTAGTGGAATCATGGTCTTCCTGGCGGGAGCCTGTCAATTTCCCGCTGACCGCGCCTCCCTTCCCTTGGCATGCCCCGGTCAGACCTGCGAAGCTTCCCCCCAACTGCCGCCCCGATCCCATGAGGACAGCGGCAGCTGCTCCACCGCAGTGATCGTGTACGTGCCGCACACAGTCCGCGGCCGTCCCCCGGCGCACCCCGGCCGGGCCGGACGGCCACCGAGCAGGCCGCGATCGCGGCCGCTTCAAAGGAGTTCCGTGTGAGATCCACCCCCCACAAGTCCCTCGCGGTGGCCGCGTGTGCCGCCGCCGCGCTGACCGCCCTCTCCCTCCCCGCCACCCCGGCGTCGGCCGCGGCCCCCACCGCCGCCTGCACTCCGGCCCAGGTGGTCGCCAACGGCGGCTTCGAGAACGGCACTTCACCCTGGAGCCAGTCGTCGACCAGTGTGATCACCAACCGCGCCGGTGAGAACGCCCACGGCGGCACCCACTTCGCCTGGCTGAACGGTGTGGGCAGCACCCACACCGACACGCTCTCCCAGAGCGTCACCATCCCCTCCGGATGCAGCACCGCCACCCTCACGTTCTGGCTGCACATCGACACCGACGAGACGACCACGTCGACCGCGTACGACAAGCTGACGGCGAAGATCGGCAGCACGACACTGGCCACGTACTCGAACCTCGACAAGAACACCGGGTACGTGCAGAAGTCGTTCGACGTCTCCGGCTTCGCGGGGCAGACCGTCACCGTGGCCTTCACCGGCAAGGAGGACTCCAGCCTCCAGACAAGCTTCGTGGTCGACGACATCGCGCTGGCCACCTCCGGCGGCTCCACCCCGCCCGGCGACTCCACCCGCACCCCGGCCTCGCCCGCGTACACCGTCGACCTGACCAGCGACACGAGCGGCACCAGCTGGAGCGGACACGAGAGCACGACCTTCACCAACGCCTCGCCCACCCCGCTGAGCGAGGTGTACCTGAGGCTGTGGGACAACTACCACGGCAGTTGCTCCGCCATGCCGATCACGGTCGGCAACGTCACCGGCGGCACCGCCGGAGACCTCTCCGTCGACTGCACCGCCCTCAGGATCGACCTGCCCACCCCGCTGGCCCAGGGGCAGAGCGCGACCATCGGCTTCGACCTCGGCATCACGGTGCCCAGCGGTGCCGACCGGTTCGGCTACGACGGTGCCTTCAGCAACATCGGCAACGCCCTGCCCGTACTGGCCATTCGCGACGCCGCGGGCTGGCACCTGGACCCATACACCAACAACGGCGAGTCGTTCTACTCGCTGGCCGCCGACTTCAAGGTGACCCTCGACCACCCCACCAGCCTGCTGGTCCCGGCCACCGGCACCTCGGTCGACGCCCCCGGCTCCAGCGGACGCACCGTCACCACCGCCACCGCCTCCAAGGTCCGCGACTTCGCCTGGGCGGCCGGCCCGTTCAACAAGATCTCCGGCAACTCGGCCGCCGGCACCGCGGTCAACATCTACTCCGTCTCGGACATCAGCTCCGCCGACGCCCAGTCGATGCTGGCCACCGCCAAGTCCGCCGTGGACACGCACGCGGCCCGCTTCGGCGCCTATCCGTACGGCGAACTGGACGCGGTGATCGACAACAACTACTGGTTCGGCGGCATGGAGTACCCGGGATTCGTCCTCGACCTGGTCTCCACCACGGCGCTCACCCACGAGATCGGGCACCAGTGGTGGTACGGCATCGTGGGCGACGACGAGTACAACAGCCCCTGGCTGGACGAGGCGTTCACCGACTACGCCACCGACCTGGCGCAGAACAAGACCGGCACGGGCTGCTGGAACAGCGTCTCGTGGGCCTCGTCGGCCGAGAAGATCACCAACTCGATGGCCTACTGGGACGCGCACTCGTCCCGGTACTCGACCGTCGTGTACGGCTACGGCAAGTGCGCCCTGCACGACCTGCGCCGCGTGCTCGGTGACAGCGTCATGGCCAAGCTGCTCAAGGACTACGCCACCGCGCACTGGTACGGCGTGTCGACCACGGCCGAGTTCAAGGCGGCCGCCCAGGCGGTCACCAGCACGGACCTGACCTCGTTCTGGACCCAGCACCGCATCGACGGCTGACGTCGTACGGCGCCGCCGCGGAGGGCCCCACCCGTCCTCCGCGGCGGACCGCGGGCAAGGCCGGGTCGGCGGGGGAACGGCGGCTGCCGCTCCCCCGCGGCGGAGCTCAGACGCGCGTCCCCAGCCGTTCGGCGAGGAAGGCCAGGATCTCGTCCCTGGCCCGCACGGTGGGGTGCCCCTCCTCGTCGACGAGGTGCGCGGTGACCACGCTGTGCGGGGTCCCGACCACGTCGCGGAAGAACGGCGGCGGGCTCGTGTGCGCGGCGCCGTCGGGCAGGACGCGGCCGTCGAAGGCGTCGCCGAGCAGGGCCCGGTAGGCGGCGAAGCGCTGCCCCGTGCACCAGCGGTCGCCCTCGAAGCGGTAGGCGAGCACCTTCAGGCCGTCACGCGTGACACGGTCCCGGACCGCGTGCGCGTCCTCGGCGTCCAGTTCGAGACCCGCCGGGTCGTCGAGGGGCAGCGACGGATGGCCGAGCACCGGCGCGACGACGGCGGGCTCCAGCGTCATGGTGAGGGCGAAGTTGCCGGTGAAGCACAGCCCGATCGCGCCGACACCCACCCCGCCGCAGGCGGCGTGCGCCTGGCGGGCCAGCCCCCGCAGCCAGGCCGTCACCGGACTCGTGCCACCCCCGGCGAACGCGCGGAACTCGGCGCTCACACACGCGCGGCGGACGATCTCCTGTCCGCTCTCGACCGTGGGCCAGGCGCCGTCGACCCCGAACAGCGAGGGCACGTGGACGGTGAATCCCGCGTCGCGCACCCAGCGGGCCAGGCGGAGCACGTCGGGGCTGATGCCGGGCATCTCCGGCATCAGCACCACCGCCGGCCCGGCGCCGGAGACGTACACCGTCTTCACCACCCCGTCCACGTCGACGAGTTGGCGGGAGAAGTCGGAGACCGGGTCGTCGGGACATCCGTTGTCAGCACTCATGACGGCAGCGTGGACCGGCATCACCCACAACACGACGGGCGAGATCGCCAGAGACAGGGGTAATCTCGCCAGCACCCGGCGGCGAGGGGAGCGAGCGTGACCGCACTGCGCGTGGGGGTGCTGGCCTATCCGGGCTGCTTCGCCTCCGAAGTCTTCGGTGTACCGGACCTGTTGACGATGGCCGCGCATGTCGCGGGTCCGGACCGTGCCGG
Source organism: Streptomyces sp. NPDC045846 (assembly GCF_056431605.1). NCBI lineage: Bacteria > Bacillati > Actinomycetota > Actinomycetes > Kitasatosporales > Streptomycetaceae > Streptomyces > Streptomyces sp. NPDC045846. The sequence goes on from NZ_JBWKKJ010000003.1 coordinate 381,747, forward strand.
ATACGAGGTCTGCGTCGTCTCGCCCCGCCGTCACGTGACCGCGTCGGGCGGCGTGCGGTTGGCCGTCTCGCCACCGCGCGAGGTCGACGTCCTCGTCGTCCCCGGGTTCGCGCTCATGCCGGGGTCCGGGCCGGAGCCGGGCCGGGGCGTGGACGAAAGGCTCGCCCGCCTCGGCCCCGAAATCGAGGTGATCCGCTCCCACGCGGCCTCGGGCCACGTCGTGGTCTCGATCTGTGTGGGCGCCTTTCTGCTCGCCGAGGCCGGCCTGCTCGACTCCCGCCGGGCGACGACCGCCTGGCTCCTGGCGGACGAGCTGGCGCGGCGCTGCCCGGCCGCCGAGATCCGGCCGGAGCACCTCGTCATCACCGACCGGGGCGTGACGACGACGGCCGCCTTCAGCGCCATGTACGACTTCGCCCTCGGCCTGATCCGCGAGCACAGCGGCGCCCGCGTGGCGCGGACCACCGCACGGGTGGCGCTCCTCGACGACGCCCGGTCCTCACAGACCCCCTATGTCGACCTCCGCCTCCTGCCCCGGCCGGGGGACGAGTTCTCCCGCCGGGTCATGCGGTGGCTCGACCAGAACCTCGCCGCCCCGTACGACCTCGCCGCACTGTCCGACACCTTCCACGTCAGCACGCGAACGCTGCTGCGGCGCTTCGCGGGCGAGACCGGCCGCAGTCCGCTGGAGTACCTCCAGGGGGCCCGCGTGCGCCGCGCCCGCCACCTCCTGGAGACCACGGACCGCACCGTCGCCGCGATCTCCACGGCGGTCGGGTACCGCGACCCCGGAACCTTCGCCGCGCTCTTCGCCCGGCACACCGGACGGCGCCCCCGGGACTACCGTGCCGCCTTCCGGCGAAACGCCGGGTGAGGCAGGAGTGTGGTGATCCACACATGATTCGGCCCGGCGGTACGGGAACCTCCGGCGCGGTGCGCGCGAAGGCGTATTCCTGGAAGCGGTCGCAGGGCCGGGCGCGAACGAATACCGATCGGCCCGCCCGTGACCTCGGCTGATCGCCGCCGAAGAATTCCCTAGCACACCGACCGGTCGGGCGGTCGGCTTTCCGGGCACACCGGAGAAACTCAATTCCCGCACCGCGAAGAACTCTCCCGACGTGATCCCCAGACCCGTCCCGCCCTCTCCTCCGGGCCTGAACGGCAGCATGGAGCCGACCATTCGAGGCCTGTCTCCGTGGAAATTCCACACGAAGGGTGCGGTAGCCACCCATCACCTTCACCCGACCAATCGGAGAGAACGGCGCACACGAACCGGCGCGCAGGTCAGTGCGGAGCAACGGAGCACGGACGCATTTCCGCCGGACACACGGTGAATTCCGGTACGGGTCACCGCCGGCCGGTGACCGCGCCTCGTCCCCGAAGTGCCCCTGCGCGGGGCGCGGCAGGCCTGACCCCAAGAGCGTCCGGAAACCGTTCAAAGGTCCGGTTACTCTGTGGTCCGCGCGACGGCCAGGGTGTTGCCGTACGCCGCGAGTGATGACGGGGGGAAGCACGTGTCGGACCAGACCGATGCACCTGCGGGGGCGCAGGAACAGCTCTTCGTGGAACTGCGCCACATCAAGCAGGAGTCCGGGTTCAGCTACGGGCAACTGGCTGACAGGACCCACTACAGCCGCTCCTCCTGGGAGCGCTTCCTGAACGGGAAGCAACTCCCTTCCAAGGTCGCCGTCGAGCAGTTCGCGGCCGCCACGGGCGCGGACCCGCGGCCGCTGCTCACCCTGCTCGACACGGTGGGTCAGACCCCGCTCCCTCCCATCCAGGAACCGGCCGCGGACGAGGCGTTGACACCCGAGCCCGAGCCTCGGAGCCCCGAAACGTCCGGGGCGGCCACCGTGGTGGCGGAGGTTTTGCAGGCCACGGCCGAGCCCGCTGAGCCCGCCGCGCCCGCACCGGTCGCGTCCCGAACGCGCAGGTGGCTTCCCCCGTTGTTCGCGCGGCACCGGCCCTGGCGGCGCCGCCTCGCGGCCGTGGGCTACATCGCGTCCGGCGCGGTCATGGGCACGGTCGCCACCGTGGTGGTCATGGGGACCGCGTCCGGCGCGCACGGCGGCGACACGCCCTCCGGCGCCCAGGCGTCGGGCACCGGAACGGCCCAAGGGGCCCCGGTGCCCGCGGGCGGCAAGGTGGACGTCCGCTGCTCCGGCGACACCTGCCTGCGCCGCGACCCCCAGGCCATGGACTGCCAGTGGGACGCGACCACGTCCCACGACACCTGGCTGCGCGGCATGCACATCGAGTTGCGCTACAGCCCCGCCTGCCACGCGGTGTGGGGGCGCATAGAGAACGGCGCCGTCGGCGACGTCGTCAAGATCAAGGACCGGACCGGCCTGGAACTCCAGGCCACGATCCGGACCGATCGGGACACCTACACGCAGATGCTCGCGGTCACCGCCGACGCACCGGCGGAGTCCGTGACGATCTGCGGGGCCATCCCGAGCCAGAAGCAGCTGGAGTGCTCACCGAGCCCCAACGTCCAGCCCTAGAGCCCCGGAGCCCGGTGCTCCCCTCTGTCGAGCGGGCGCACCGTGTCGGCGCGGTGCAGCTTGTCCGGGTTGCGCACGGCGTAGAGGCCGGTGATCCGCCCGTCGTGGATCTCGAAGGCCACCAGCCAGTCGAGTACACCGTCGGTGAGGAACCGCGCCGCGGGCATGCCGTTGTACGTGGCGTGCTCGATCCGGGTCGCGGGCGTGATGCTGGTGCGGGCCACACCGAGGACGAACCGGGCGACCTCCTCGCTGCCGGTGACCGGACGGCGGGCGGCGGTCACCTTCCCACCGCCGTCGGCGATCTGGACGACGTCGGGGGCCATCAGATCCATCAGCGCCTGGATCTCACCGGTGGACGTGGCGAACAGGAAACGGTCGACGATCTCACGGGTGGCCTCGGAGTCGGGATCGAAGCGGCGGCGTCTGGCGTGCACGTGCTGCCGTGCCCGGTGGGCGATTTGACGGACCGTCACCTCTGACTTGCTGATCGAGTCGGCGATCTCGCGGTGGCTGTAGCCGAACACGTCGTGCAGCACGAACACCGCGCGCTCGGTCGGGTTCAGCGTCTCCAGGACCAGCATGAGGGCCATCGACACCGACTCGGCCAGGATCGCGTCGTCGCCCACCGCGGGCCCGGTACGGATCGGCTCGGGCAGCCAGGTGCCGATGTACTCCTCGCGGCGCGCCTTGACGGTACGCAGATGGTTGAGCGCCTGCCGGGTCACCACCCGCACCAGGTAGGCGCGCGGGTGCTCCACCTCGGCACGGTCGACCGCGCTCCACCGCAGATAGCTCTCCTGCAACACGTCCTCGGCATCGGCGGCGCTGCCCAGCATCTCGTAGGCGATGGTGAACAACAGCGCGCGATGCTCGCTGAAGGCGTCCTCGGCCACGCCGCTCCTCCCTCACGCATGCGCAGGCACAGCGAGACATCCCGCTCTCCCCTTCGCCCTCTTCCCTGTCCACGCACCCCCATCGAGACACACGGCCGCGGCAGAACGTACCCCCGCACCCCTGTGATTCGCTTCACAGCGGCGACGGAGGGTGATGGGGGTCCCCGCGAGCGGCCAATAACGTCTGGCGATACATGAAAATTGTTTCGCCCGATTGTTTGCGTGAATGCGGCGTCCTACCCTGAGGGAATGGGTGCCGTACCTGAACCACATGCGGGCTGGACGTTTCTGACCAACCATGCCCGCGTGCTGGCCGCAATCGCCGACAATCCCTCCACCCGCATCCGCGACATCGCCGCGCACTGCAGACTCACCGAGCGCGCCGTCCAGCGGATCATCTCCGATCTGGAGGAGGCGGGCTACCTCTCCCACACCCGCCAGGGGCGCTCGAACACCTACCGCATCGAACCGAGCACTCCCCTGCGGCACCCCGCCGAGGCGGGCCTGACCGTGGCCACCCTCCTCGCGGTCCTCGCCCAGCACGACGAGCAGCGCGGCAAGGAGCCCCCCGCACAGGGGCGCCCCTCGCCGTCCCGCAAGCGCGAGGCGGAAACCGGCCCGTCCCGCTGAGCCGGGCCCTCGACCCGGACACCAACCGGAACCCGGGGGTCACTCACCGTGCGCCCCCGGCTTCCCTTTCTCCCTCCTGGTCTGCCGATCGGGCCGGACGGGGAGAAGATGGGGAAGGCGCTGGGACAGGAGTGAGGTACCGGTCAGGCTGACGAAGGGCCGACGATGAACGCATCCGAGGTATTCGAGGAGCGGCTCGGGCCCCAGCGGGTCGCCGCGACCGAGCCCGGCGGCCTGCTCGACGTGCTGGGCGTCGCCGCCATAGTGCTGGACGAGTCCGGGCGGATCGCGCTGTGGAGCCCACCGGCCCAGGAGCTGTTCGGCTGGACCGCCCACGAGGCCCTCGGCCGCTCCGCCGCCAAGCTCCTGGTCTCCGAGGAGGACCGCCCGCTGGTCCTCGACCTGTTCGCCCGGGTGATGGGTGGCGGGGGGACCTGGGCGGGCGTCTTCCCGGTCCGGCACAAGGACGGGCGCACGCGGCTGGTGGAGTTCCGCAACATGCGGCTCCAGGACGAGCACGGCGGCCTGTACGCGCTGGGCATCGCGACCGACGAGCCGACGCTGCGGGCCGTGGAGCGCGACCTGGCCCTGTCGGTGCGCCTGGTCTCGCAGTCCCCGATCGGTCTCGCCGTGCTCGACACCGAGCTGCGCTACGTCCTGGTGAATCCCGCCCTGGCCCGCATCAACGGCGTGCCCGCCGCCGAACACATGGGGCGCACCGTCCGTGACGCCCTGCCGTTCCTGGACACCGTGCCCATCGAGTCCGCGATGCGCCGCGTCCTGGAGACCGGTGTGCCGCTGCTCGACCAGACGGCCATCGGCCGCACCCCGGGCGATCCGACCGAGCACGCCTGGAACGTGTCGTACTACCGCCTGGAGGACCCGGCGGGCCGCGTGCTGGGGGTCGCGACGTCCATCGTGGACGTCAGCGAGCAGTACCACGCCGCGAACGAGGCGGCCGAGGCCCGCAGACGCCTCGACCTCATCGCCCGCGCCTCGGTGCGCATCGGCACCACGCTCGACCTGAACCGCACCGCCCACGAACTGGCCGACCTCGTGGTGACCGACCTCGCCGACATCGCCGCCGTCGACCTCCTGGACTCCGTCCTCGACGGCCGCGGCACCACGGACGAGCCCGCGACCGGGCCCGTGGTCATCCGTGCCCTCGCCGTCGCGGCGGCCTACCCCACCGACGCCCTGCGGGCGGCCGACCCCCCGGGAAACATCGCGAAGTACAACGCGGAACGCCTGGTCACGCGGTGCGTCACGAGCGCCAGACCCGTCCTGGTCAGCCGGGTCGGCCCCGCCGACCTGGCGAACATCGCGCGCGACGAGGAGGCCGAAGCCCTCCTGGCCCGCGCGGGCCTGCACTCCTACCTGGCGGTCCCGCTCATCGCGCGCGGCGAGGTCCTGGGCGCCCTGGACCTCAAGCGGGCCCGCAACCCGCAGCCCTTCACCCACGACGACGCCGTCCTGGCCCTCGAACTCGCCACCCGGGCCGCCGTCTGCATCGACAACGCCCGCTGGTTCCAGCAGCAGCGCCACGCCGCCCTAGCGCTCCAGCGCCACCTCCTGCCCCGCCAGCCGCCGCAGCCCACCGGGCTCGACGTCGCCTACCGCTACCAGCCCGCCGCCGCGATCGGCGAGGCCGGCGGCGACTGGTTCGACGCCATCCCCGTGGCCGGTGACAAGACCGCCCTCGTCGTCGGCGACGTCATGGGCCACGGCATCAACGCGGCCGCGACGATGGGCCAGTTGCGCACCGCCACGCGGACGCTGGCCGGCCTCGACCTCGACCCCGCCGATGTGCTGCACCACCTCGACCGCATCACCTCCGAGCTCGACGAGACCACCGCCACCTGCGTCTACGCCGTGTACGACCCGCACCGCATGCACTGCCGCATCGCCCTCGCGGGCCACCTGCCGCCCATCTGGGACCGTCCGGGCCGCGCCCCGCGCTTCCTCCAACTCCCCACCGGAGCACCGCTGGGCGTCGGCGGGGTCCCCTTCCGGGCCACCACGGTCGACTGCGCCCCCGGCGACCGGCTGGTCCTGTACACCGACGGCCTCGTCGAGACCCGCGACCAGCCCATCGACGACCGGCTGCGCGCCCTGCTCGACGCGCTCACCCACCACCGTCTGCCCCTGGAGGCGACCTGCGACCGGCTCCTGGCCGCACTCCCCCCGCCCCAGGGCCACGACGACATCGCCCTGCTCATCGCCGAGGTCGCCGCGACGCCGCCCTCCGGCGGCTGACGAGCCCCGCACCGGCACTCCCGCACCGCTCCATGGCGGCCGGGCCGCTTCCTTTGGCGCCCCTCAGACCGGGCGACGCACCCCGTTCGCTGCACGGGTGGGTGTACGAAGGGAGCGCTGTGGGCACCCCGTAGCTCTATGACCACCTACGTCGTGACGATCCCCGGAACCCTCCTCGCCGAGCGCACCGAGGAGAGGACCCAGACCCTCGAACGTGCGCTGCGCCCCGCCGACCCGCGCGGAACCCGCCTCGGCGAGGCCGAGCACCTGGAGATGCTCACCTTCTACAGCGGGTCGTCGGCCTTCAGCGTCCGCCTGGAGGTGGAGGCCGACGACACCGGGACCGCGGAGCAGGAGGCGCGCCGGACGGTCGCCGCCGCCCTGCGCACCGCGGGCTACGCAGAGGACGAGGCGCCGCTGGGCGACGCCGTCATCACCGGCATCACCAAGGAGTGAACGCGCTCTCAGGCTGAGGGCGGCGCCGCGTCCGGCCCGCCCTTGGCCGACCCGGGCTTGCGCGCCGCCCTCAGCATCGCGGGCAGCCGGGGCCGCGTCCTGGCCGGAGGGGGCTCCTCCGCGTCCTCGACCGGACGGCCCTGCCACCAGTGGTGGCGCCGGGGGTGCAGGGCGCGGCCGAGCCGACGGCCCAGGAGCAGGTACCCGGTGAACGCGCCGAGGGAGTTGAGGATGACGTCGTCGATGTCGAAGGCGCGGCCGGTGACCAGCAGGCCCTGGGCCGTCTCCACGGTCAGCATCACGAAAGCCGTCATGAGCACCACGCGCACCAGGCCGCGTGTTCTGGGGAACAGCACCGGCAGCAGCACACCGAAGGGCATGCCCAGGACGATGTTGCCGCCGACCTGCTTCACCGTGTCCCGCCAGTCGGGCTGGGCGAAGTAGGCGCGTATCGAGGCGCCCGGGTGAAGGTTGGTGTGGATCAGCCGGACGGACGCCGGTGAGGGGACCAGTGTGGCGCGGGCGAGGAGCACCGCGAAGGCCACCATGCAGACGAACCCCACGATCAGCACGATGGCCCGGGCCAGCGTCGCCTGCCAAGTACCGCGTTGGAGCCGAGGTCCTGATGCCATGTCACCCCGGGTACCCGGCCTCTTCCCGCGCACGCCTCCCTTGACGCGCCCACGGCAGGGTCCTACGGTTTCCCCGTTCACATCAGAGCACATCGTTCACCATTATGAACGATGTGAAGCGGTTCCGTGCCCAGCCCGTCGAGACTCCCCCCACGAGAAGGTCCCGCTGATGCGCATACGCACCGTGCTCCTCCCCCTCGCGACGACAGCCGCCACCGTCGCCAGCCTCGCCCTGGTGGCCCCCTCCCTCTCAACCTCCGCACACAGCAAGGACGTTGGCGTCCACAGCGCGGTCGCCCTCGATCCCCTCGCGGCGGCGACCGCCGCACCCGGGGGCACCTTCGACCTGTCGGTGTGGGAACTCCAGGAGCCGGTGGGATCCCCCGGCTCACCGACCACCATCCCCTCGTCCCGGCTCCAGGGGGCCAACGGGTTCCAGGACACGTACTTCTACAGCGACCCCCACGACGGCGCCATGACGTTCTGGGCCCCCGAGAAGGGCGTGACCACGCCGAACTCCAACTACGCCCGCTCGGAACTGCGCGAGATGAACCGCGACGGCAGCACCGCGAACTGGCCGCTGGCGGGCACCCACCGGCTCGACGCAGCCCTGCGCGTGGTGTCGGTGACCGACCACGTCTGCGTCGGCCAGATCCACCTCGGCACGGGCGGATCGTCCACGAAACCGCTGGTGGAGCTCTACTACCGCGCCAACGGCGACATCGTGCTGGGTACCGAGAACTCTCCCTCGGGCGGCCAGACGAGCCACCCCGTGGGCCATGTGCCCCTCGGCACGAAGTGGAGCTACACGATCGGCGTCTCGGGCGGTCACACCATCGACCTGACGGTCAACGGAAGCACGACCCACTATCCGATCCCGTCCTCCTTCGACGGCTACCGGCAGTACTTCAAGGCGGGCTCGTACAATCAGTCGTCCTCCAACAGCACGACCAGGGGTGCCCGCGTGGCCTTCTACAAACTCACGGTCGCGCACGGCTGAGCGGACGCACCGCCGAAGCGGCGACCTCCCGCGGGCGCGACTGCTCCGCATGCGCTCCCGATGGCCCCCCAATGGCCGATGCGACTGGCATAGCCCTCCCCGACCTGGGCACTCTTCCAGACAAGGCCCCCCGGCCACCTGGAACAACCCATCATCCGTGCCCGCGCCGCCCATGGCGCGGGCACACCGACCCCGGGACGGAAACACACCATGAGCATCATCGCCTGGATCCTGATCGGCCTTCTCGCCGGAGCCATCGCCAAAGCCCTCATGCCGGGCCGGGACCCGGGCGGCTGCGTCATCACCATGCTGATCGGAATCGTGGGAGGCCTCCTCGGCGGATGGCTCGGGAAGGTCATCTTCCACGTCCACTCCATCCAGGGCTTCTTCCACCTCTCGACGTGGATCGCCGCCATCGTCGGCTCGGTCATCGTGCTCGCCCTGTACCGCCTGCTCATCGGCAACCGCAACCGCTGAGGACCGGGCGCGGCGGCCCGCCCCCAGGCTTGCGGGCCGCCCCCCGTCCTCCACCTCATCGAGCCACCATCGACCTCTTCGAACTCCCCGCGCCCGGCGCCCTGTTGACGCGTACTCGGCAGTACTGGAAGATCCCCAAGCCGACGTACCGACCAACTGACCGCGCCGGGAAGGGAATTGATGAGGCCGACGAACACGCCCCGCACCACGGCACGAGGGCGACGCGGGAGCGCCCTGCTCGCGGTCGTGCTGGCCGCGGCCACGGCCCTGATGGCACCGACCCCCGCCCACGCGGCCCCCGCCTGCGAAACGACCTCCACCGCGCCGCCGGTCCAGGTCGCGCGAATACCGGACTGGGCCGAGTCGATCGTCGTCGACAAGAAGGGGCGGATGTTCGCGACCGCCTACTTCACGGGGCGTGTCTACCGCATCGACGCACCGGGCAGCGCCCCGGTCGCCCTCACGGGCGACATCGGTGCCAACGGCGGCGTCGTCGTCCGCGAGGACGGCCGGCTGCTCGTCGGCACCGGCAACGACCTCGGCCACTCGCTCACCGGCGACGTCCTGCCGGTCTCAAAACTCCTGCTGGTGGACCCCGACTCCGGCGAGGTCAGCACGTACGCCTCGGGGCTCGGCGGCATCGACGGTGTGGCCCTGGCGCCCGACGGCACCGTGTACACCACCACCGTGGGCGGCCGGAACATCGGCCGCGTCACACCCGACGGCCGGGTCGACCCCGCGTGGGCCCACGTCCTCATGCCCAACGGCATCGCCGTCTCGCCCCAGGGCGATGAGGTCTACGTCATCCAGACCACGGTGGCCCCGGCGCTCTACCGCATCCCCGTCGGCGACCCGACGCACCCTCAACGCTGGATCCCCACCGCCCTGGCCGACACCCTCGGCCTGCCCGACGGGCTCACGCTCGACAGCCGGGGCCGACCCCTGATCGCCACCCACGCCGCCGGTCAGATCTGGCGGGCCGAACGGGGCGCCCTGTGCTCGGTGCAGTCGGGCCTGCACCTCTCGACGCAGATCACGTACGGACACGGCGAACGCGGCTTCTCGGCGGGCAGGCTCTACCGGTCCGGCGTGGACGGCAAGATCTACGAAGTCCCCGCCGGAATCGATCCCCTGGGCCGGTAGCGACGACGGGCCGGGCAGCGGCCCGCCCGGCCCTGTCGCCGCAGCCACGTCCACCGCTCAGACGCGCGGGTCCTCGACGGCCGGGAGGGCAGGGCGGGCCACGCGTGATCCTGACGGGGCGGCGCCGCAGAAGGCCGGTTCCAGCGCGTCCATCAGGCCTTCCGTGACCGCCCCGTTGTTGGACGCGTTGGCGAAGACGACGACCGTGCGCTCGCCTCCCGGCGTGGAGAACGCCTGCGACTGGTACCCCTGGACGATGCCGCCGTGCCCGAACACCTTCCCGCAGGACAGGGCGATCTGCCGCACGCCAAGCCCGTAGCCGACGTTCCTCGCGCCGGTGGGGAGCGCCGCCGTCATCTGCCGCAACGAGTCGTCGGAGACCAGCCCTCCGGCGCTCCCGGCGAGCAGAGCGGTCAGGAAGCGATCGAGATCCCGGGCCGAGGAGACGATGCCTCCCGCGCTCCAGATCCAGGACCCGGTCTGCTCGGTCGCGTCGAGGAGCGGACGGCGGCGGTCGTCGGGGGTCAGGTATCCGGTGATGTGACGGCCCCCGATCCGTTGGCGGGGCACGGTGAACGACGTACGGCGCAGCTTGAGCGGCCCGAAGATCTGCTCGCGCAGCAGCTCGGCGTAGGGGCGTCCGGTGACGTGCTCGGCGGCCAGGGCCAGCAGCACGAAACCCGTGTTGGAGTACGCGTAGGAAGTTCCCGGGGTGTACTGCAGCCCGTGCCGAACGGACAGGGCCACCAGTTCCCGGGGGTCGTACACGCGGGTGCGGATGCGCTGCTCGAAGGCGGCGGTGGTTTCCTCGCCCCCCTGTTCCAAGAGGTCGTTGATGTGGTCGTACACCCCCGCCCGGTGTTCGAGGACCTGCCGTGCGGTGATCGGCCAGCCCTCCGGGATCGTCCCGCCCGGCAGATAGTCGCGCAGCGGCCGGTCCAAGTCGACGCGGCCCTGTTCCGCGAGGCGCATCAGGAGGACCGAGGTGAACATCTTGCTGTTGCTGCCGACCCTGAACCGCGCGTCGACCGTCATGGGGACGCCGCTCAGGTCGGCCTCGCCGACGGGCTGCGACCAGGTCAGCGCCGGGTCCCGGTGATCCCGGATCACGGCGAACGCGCCCGGCGCCCCGGCCCTCAGCACCCGCCCGAGCGCGGCACGCACCCCGGCCGTGTCCGGCGCGGTCCGCGTCTGCTCGCCGCACGCGCCCATCGCGCTCCCCATCAGCAGAGCCACCGTGACGGCGGCAGTGGTCACCGAACGCGCGAGCCTGGTTCTCATCGTGGAGCAGCCCTTCTCTCACCCGCCGGACCGCGGCGGCGCAGGAAGGCGGCCGGTTGCCGGACATCCCATGCGGCCGAGATCGTATAGGTATGTCGGGTTCCTCCCGCGCGAGCGCCCGCCACCCGGCGTTTCGGCCCTGCCGACAGGACACGAGCCGATCCGCGCCGACGCCGCCCGTGCGGGCCGTAGCGGGGATCAACTACCGCGCGCCGACGGCGGGTTGACGAAGCCGCCCCACTGTCCCTCCCCGCTCGACGCGCATGATCCGGTGGCGCCGGGGCAGGCGCACACTACAGGCCACGGTTCGAAGGGGAGGTAGCTTCCATGTCGGTGCTAGGGCGTTTTCCTGCCGGTGGACCGCGCGGGTCATGGCCGGCCGAGGAGTTGGCGGCTCAGCTCAGGAGGCGGGGCCGGGCGGCCACGGTCGTGATGGATCTCGACAGCGATGCCTTCCTCGTGATCGAGCGGCATCACGAGAAGGCGGCGTAGGCAACCGGCTCTGCCATCGGAGCCCGGCCCACCGCTCGCTACTCGCCCCGCACCCGGCCTGCTCGTCGGCGGCGGGGCGCGGCGAGTGGGGCGAGCGCGCGGTCAGCGACCCACGTACGCCGCGAGGTGCTCGCCCGTGAGGGTGGGCCGGGCCGCCACCAGATCGGCCGGAGTGCCCTCGAAGACGATCCGGCCGCCGTCGTGACCCGCGCCCGGCCCGAGGTCGATGATCCAGTCGGCATGGGCCATGACCGCCTGGTGGTGCTCGACGACGATGACCGACTTCCCGGAGTCGACGAGCCGGTCGAGCAGGCCGAGCAGTTGCTCGACGTCGGCGAGGTGGAGGCCCGCCGTCGGCTCGTCCAGGACGTAGACGCCACCCTTCTCCGCCATGTGGGTGGCCAGCTTGAGCCGCTGCCGCTCGCCGCCGGACAGGGTGGTCAGGGGCTGGCCGAGGCTGAGGTAGCCGAGGCCCACGTCGGCGAGCCGGGTGAGGATGCGGTGGGCGGCCGGTGTCGCCGCGTCGCCCTGGGCGAAGAACTCCTCCGCCTCGGTCACCGACATCGCGAGCACCTCGCTGATGTCTCGGCCCGCGAGGTGGTAGTCGAGCACCGACGCCTCGAACCGCTTGCCGTCGCACTCCTCGCAGGTCGTGGCGACCCCGGCCATCATCGCCAGGTCGGTGTATACGACGCCCGCACCGTTGCACGTGGGGCAGGCGCCCTCGGAGTTGGCGCTGAACAGCGCGGGCTTCACGTCGTTGGCCTTGGCGAACGCCTTGCGGATCGGGTCGAGCAGTCCGGTGTACGTCGCCGGGTTGCTGCGCCGCGAGCCGCGGATCGCGCCCTGGTCGACGGAGATCACGCCCTCGCCCGCCGGGATCGATCCGTGCACGAGCGAGCTCTTGCCGGAGCCGGCCACGCCGGTGATGACCGTCAGCACCCCGAGCGGGATGTCGACGTCGACGTCCTTCAGGTTGTGCGCCTTCGCGCCCCGGATCTCCAGCGTGCCGGTGGGCTTGCGCACGCTGTCCTTGACGGCGGCCCGGTCGTCGAAGTGGCGGCCGGTGATGGTGCCTCCGGTGCGCAGCTGCTCGACGGTGCCCTCGAAGCAGACGGTGCCGCCGCCGGAACCGGCGCCGGGGCCGAGGTCGACGACGTGGTCCGCGATCGCGATCGTCTCCGGCTTGTGCTCCACGACGAGCACCGTGTTGCCCTTGTCCCGCAGCCGGAGCAGCAGGTCGTTCATCCGCTGGATGTCGTGCGGGTGCAGCCCGATGGTGGGTTCGTCGAAGACGTAGGTGACATCGGTGAGTGAGGACCCGAGGTGGCGGATCATCTTGACGCGCTGCGCCTCGCCGCCCGACAGCGTGCCCGAAGGCCGGTCGAGCGAGAGGTAGCCGAGGCCGATCTCGACGAACGAGTCGAGCGTCTCCAGGAGCGTCGTAAGGAGCGGCGCGACCGAGGGTTCCTTCAGGCCGCGGATCCACTCGGCCAGGTCCCTGATCTCCATGGCGCACAGGTCCGCGATGTTCTTCCGCTTGATCTTCGAGGAGCGCGCGCCCTCGTTCAGCCGGGTGCCCTCGCAGTCGGGGCAGGTGGTGAAGGTGACCGCCCGCTCGACGAACGCCCGGACGTGCGGCTGCATCGACTCGGTGTCCTTGGACAGCATCGACTTCGTGACGCGCGGGATCAGGCCCTCGTACGTCATGTTGATGCCAGCGATCTTCATCCGGGTCGGTTCGCGGTGCAGGAGGTCCCGCAGCTCCTTCTTGGTGAACTTGGCGATCGGCTTGTCCGGGTCGAAGAAGCCGGACTCGATGTAGAGCCGGGAGTTCCAGCCGCCGCCGGTGTAGCCGGGGATGGTGAACGCGCCCTCGTTCAGCGACTTGCTGTCGTCGTAGAGCTGGGTCAGGTCGATGTCGCTGACCGCGCCGCGGCCCTCGCAGCGCGGGCACATGCCGCCCGTGATGCTGAAGCTGCGCCGCTCCTTCACCTCCTGGCCGCCGCGCCGCACGGTGACCGCGCCGGCCCCGCTGATCGAGGCGACGTTGAAGGAGAACGCCTTGGGCGAGCCGATGTGCGGCTTGCCGAGTCGGCTGAACAGGATCCGCAGCATGGCGTTGACGTCGGTGGCGGTGCCGACCGTGGAGCGCGGGTCGCCGCCCATCCGCTGCTGGTCGACGGTGATCGCGGTGGTCAGTCCGTCGAGCACGTCGACCTCGGGCCGCCCGAGCGTCGGCATGAAGCCCTGCACGAAGGCGCTGTACGTCTCGTTGATCAGCCGCTGCGACTCGGCGGCGATGGTGTCGAACACCAGCGAGCTCTTGCCCGAGCCGGAGACACCCGTGAACACCGTCAAACGGCGCTTGGGGATCTCGATGCTCACGTCCTTGAGATTGTTCACGCGTGCGCCGTGCACCCGGATCAGGTCGTGACGGTCGGCGGCGTGCGCTGCGGGCGGCTGCGGGCCCGTCCTCTTGGCCATGCGGATCGTGTTCTCCATCTTTCGGGCGGGGGCGTCATCGCGCTCCCTGCCGGGGGCGCCCGACTGGATCGGCCCGGCTGCGAGCAGTAGGTACGGTTCTACGTCGTCGGCACGGTCGCGGCAACGGTCCGGCGCGTGCCGCGGGACCGGCCGCGGATCGGTACTCCCGCGGCCGGAGCGGAGCCGGAGCTCACCGGTCCTGGAGCAGGCCGAGCACGTTGCCATCGGGGTCGGTGAAGGTGGCCACCAGGCGGCCGCCGCCCACGTCGTGCGCGGGCTCCTTGACCTTGGCGCCGGCGGCGGTGACCTCGGCCAGCTTCGCCTCGATGTCGGGCACGTGCCAGTAGGCCACGGGACCGGTCATGCCCTGGTCCGCGCCGCCCGGCACCAGGCCGATCTGCTGGCCCTCCGCCTCGAAGCCGACGTAGTACGGCTCGTCGGTCTGCGGCGCGACCCCGAGCAGCGCGGTGAAGACCTCCTTGGCCGCCGCCAGGTCGGTCACGGGGTGCAGCACGGTCTTGATTCCCTGGGTGGAAGAGCCGGTGGCCATGGTCGCTCCTTGGGTCGTGGGTGTCATCGACCCGGCGCGCTCCGCCCCGCTCGTAGCCGGGCGGGAACCCGGGGGTCGATGTGCTGATTACGCTAGCTTCGGCCCCGGAGCCGCGCTTCTCCGATCCTGATCGGTTGGCGGCCCCCGCTCGGCGGGACACCGTGTCACCGCGCCCGCGGCACGTACGAGGACCCGGACCGACAGGGTCGGCCCGGGTCCTGCGCCGGCGAAGCACCGGCGGCTGTTCGCGTTCGTCCGGGGTGGTGATCCGGCCCGGTCCCGCGACACGCGATGATGGCTTCATGAGCCTTCCCGACGCCATCACCGCCACCCTCGCCGCCCGCGACAAGGTCGACTTCGAGCAGGACTTCGCGCGCACCCGCCAGATCATGACCTTCGTCCACACCACCAACGGGGCGGAGGCGGTCGAACTCGCCATGTTCGAGGGCCCGTTGCCCATCCCGGCCGTCGGGCAGTCCGTCACCCTGTGGGTCACCGGCCACCCCCTGGTCGTCCGCCGCGTCGAGACCCATTACGGGCTCGGTGGCGCGGACACCCACCCCAAGCGCGAGCAGGTCGCCTCCGTCATCGTGTTCGTGGAACCCCGAACGGCCTGACGGGCGCGCCCCGTTGAACCCTCGCCGCCACGAGGTGCGCGGCGAGGCCTCCTCACACCCCCGACGTCACCGGGTCCTCGCGGCGCGGCTGCTCCGGCGCGGCCATCGACGGGCCGCCGCCACTCGGCCCTGCTGCCGGGCGGCTCGACGGACGGACGAGCGCCAGGACGATCAGGCCGCCCAGGGCTGCCGCCGCGGCCGACAGCAGGAAGACGCGGTCGAGGCCGGTGGCGAAGGCCTGGTGGACGAGGTGTTGGGCCGCGTCGTGCCGGGCCGCGGGCGCGGCCTCGACGAGATGCTGCGCCTGCCCGGCGGCCAGCGCGGCCGCGCCCTTGTCGGCGTCCGGCACCGTGCCGGAGGCGGCGAACACGTCGGCCGTCCGGCTGGTGAAGACCGCGCCGAGGACGGCGATGGCCAGCGTCATGCCGAGCTGACGGAACGTGTTGACCGCGCCTCCCGCCATGCCCGCCCGCTGCGGCGGCACGGTGGCGGTGGCGGCCGAGACCAGGACCGGCGTGGCCAGACCGACCCCGACACCGGTGACCACGAGGCCCCACAGCAGCGAGGCGCGCCCCGCCTCGGCCGTCATCCCGGCGCGCAGCAGCAGCATGCCCGCCGCCACCAGGAGCAGGCCCGCGCCGATCGGCACGCGGGGGGACAGCCGCTGGATGTGGCGCCCGGCGAAGACGGCCACGACGAAGGAGGCGGCGGCCAGCGGGGTCAGCGCCAGACCCGCGGCGACCGGGCTGAGGCCCAGCACGGACTGAAGCCACAGCGAGACGAGCACCAGGCAGCCGAAGGCGCTGCCCTGCAACAGCAGGGCGCCACTCATCAGGCCGGCGAACGAGGGGCGGCGCAGGAGCGTCAGGTCCAGCATCGGAGCGCCGCCGCGCCGCGCGGTCCGGTGCTCGATCACGACGAACGCCACCAGCGCCAGCGCCGTGACGGCGAAGGTCGCCAGGGTCTCGGCCGCGGTCCAGCCCGCCTCGCCGCCGCGGATGAGTCCGTAGGTGAGGGTGCCCGCGGCGAGGGTGAAGGCGGTCGCGCCGGGGAGGTCTATGCGGGCGGGCGCGCCATGACCGGCGGGCGTACGGAGCTGGTCCGGGCGCACCACGCGCAGCGTCATCGCGATGGCGACGGCGGCGATGGGCAGGTTGACCCAGAAGATCGTCGGCCAGCTGAGGTGCTCGGTGAGCAGGCCGCCGAGCAGCGGACCCGCCGCGGCGGCGGCCCCGTTGGCCGCCCCCCACACGCCGAAGGCCGTGCCCCGGTCCCTGCCCTGGTACGAGGTCAGCAGGAGGGCGGGGGCGGTGGCGAACATGGCGGCACCGCCGACGCCCTGCACCACGCGCGCGGCGATCAGCACGCCCACGCTGGGGGCCAGTCCGCACACGAGGGAGGCGAGCGCGAACAGCGCCAGGCCGTAGACGTAGCAGCGCCGGTGGCCGAACCGGTCCGCCAGGGAGCCGGAGGCCAGGAGCAGGGCGGCGAGGGCCAGGGCGTACCCGTCGATCACCCATTGCAGCGAGGTGAAAGAGGCGTCGAGGTCCTCAGCCATGCTGGGCAGTGCCACGTTCACGATGGTCACGTCCACCAGCAGGATGAAGGCGCCCAGGCAGACCGCCGTCAGGGGCCACCACTTGCGCATGTCAGGTTCTCCGATCGGTTCGAGCGTGTGTCGGGGGCCGCAACGCGCGCTTGACCGCGGCGTGGCCCCTGGAGCGAGTGTTGGACGTGTCAGGCGCTTTTCCTGAGCCAGCACCAGCATCTTGCGCGGATCCGACATCATGGGAGCCATGACGACGTATCTCGACACCCTCACCCCGGCGGATCACCACCTGTCGCAGGAGGACCTGGCGCTCGCGCACGCCCTCCAGATCAACGGGCGGGCTTCGTTCCGGGAGATCGCCGACGTCCTCGGGGTGTCCGACCAGACGGCCGCCCGCCGCTGGTCGCGCCTGCGCTCGACAGGCAGGCTCCGGGTGCTGGGCCTGACCGATCCGCAGCGACTTGGCGACTCCCCGTGGGTGGTGCGCGTACGGTGCACACCGGACGCGGCGGCCTCCATCGGGGAGGCGATGGCGCGCCGCACGGACACCAGCTGGGTCAACCTCAGCTCCGGGGGCACCGAGATCTCCTGCTCGGTACGGACGCGGGGCCCGGGGATCGAGGAGTCGCTGCTGCTGCGCAAGCTGCCGCGCACCCCCCAGGTGGTGGACGTCTCGGCGCACTGCCTGCTGCACATCTTCTTCGGCCAGGACCTCAGCACGATCAACAAGAGCGGGCCGCTGACGGCGGCGCAGGTCGCCGCACTCACGCCGTCCGCCGCCCCCGTGCGGGCCACGGCGGACACGCCTCCCGTGGCCCTGGACGACGGCGACCGGCACCTGCTCGACCTGCTGGCCCGGGACGGCCGGGCGGCGCCCGGGGAGCTGGCGGCGGCGACCGGCCTGTCCCCCTCGACCGTGCGCCGTCGCATCACCGAGCTCAGAACGGCCGGGGTCCTCTACTTCGACGTCGAGTACCACCCGGACGTGCTGCGGCGGAACTTCCGGGCCGCCCTGTGGCTGGAGATCGATCCGTCCCGTCTGGCCGAGGCGGGTGAGGCGATCGCCGCACATCCGCAGGTGTCCTTCGCCGCCGCCGTGACCGGCACGGCCAACCTCTACGCCAGCATCGACGTCCCGACCGCCCAGCTCTTCTACCGCTACCTGACGGAGTCCGTGGCCACGCTGCCCGGCCTGCGTCACACCGCGACCGTGCCCATCCACCGCACCCTGAAGGGGCCCGGCCCCTATCTCCCGGCCAGGCCCTAGCCCGCGCTCACCCGGAGCCCGGTTCCTGGCGCGCGGTGCGCGAAGAGCCCGGTGGCGGCCTTGGCGCCGCCGACGTACCGTCACGGCAACCGACCGACGGCGCGTCCGCGGGAACCGGAGAGGTGAGACGGTGAGCCACGAGATCTGGGACTATCGGTCAACTGCCGGATACCGTGCGGGAGTCGACCTGGTCGGCTACCGGGTGGAAGCCACCGACGGCCACATCGGGAGGATCGACAAACACTCGGAGGCCGTCGGCGCCGCGTATCTCGTGGTCGACACCGGGGTCTGGATCTTCGGCAGGCACGTGCTCCTGCCCGTCGGAACCATCGAGCGCATCGACGCCGCCGAGCGGACGGTCCATGTCGACCGCACCAAGGACCAGGTCAAGGACGCCCCCGAGTACGACGCGGCCAAGCACGCGGGCGAGCCCTCCTATCTGGAGCGGTTCGCGAGGTACTACGGCCAGCCCCGCATGTAGGGGCGCCGCCCCTGCGCCACCCGCGGTCATCCCCTCACGGAAAGTAGTTCCGGCGGCAGCGGAATTTGTTGACGAACTCAATGGTTGGCATATGCATCGAACTATTCGGCTCGGCCTGTGAACGCCTCACGGCGATCAGGTCGGCCCCGGATCAGCGAGGCATCGTGAACGACCACACCCCCGAGCAGCCCGCCGAGATCGTCGCCC
Organism: Streptomyces sp. NPDC045846; assembly: GCF_056431605.1. Lineage (NCBI taxonomy): Bacteria > Bacillati > Actinomycetota > Actinomycetes > Kitasatosporales > Streptomycetaceae > Streptomyces > Streptomyces sp. NPDC045846. The sequence goes on from NZ_JBWKKJ010000003.1 coordinate 400,672, forward strand.
GGCTGCGCGCCACTTTCCGCTCCGGCCGCACCAAGCCCGTCGCGTGGCGCGTCGACCAGCTGCGCCGGCTGCGCGAGATGCTCACCGCGCACGGGGCCGACCTCGCGGACGCCCTCCACGCCGACCTGGGCAAGAGTCCCACCGAGGCGTTCCGCACGGAGATCGACTTCACGGTCCGCGAGATCGACCACACTCTGGAACACCTCGACGAGTGGCTGCGCCCGGAGCCCGCCCCGGTCCCCGGGCACCTGGGCGCGGACGCGACGGCGTGGACGCAGTACGACCCGCTGGGTGTCGTCCTGGTCATCGCGCCCTGGAACTATCCGGTTCAGCTTCTGCTCACCCCGATGCTCGGCGCGCTCGCCTCAGGCAACGCGGTCGTCGTCAAGCCCAGCGAGCTGGCCCCCGCCGCCTCCGCGGCCCTGGCCCGCCTGCTGCCCCAGTACCTCGACACCTCCGCGGTCGCCGTGGTCGAGGGTGCTGTACCCGAGACCACCGCGCTGCTCGCCGAGCGCTTCGACCACATCTTCTACACCGGCAACGGCACGGTGGGCCGCATCGTGATGCGCGCCGCCGCCGAGCACCTCACCCCGGTCACCCTCGAACTGGGCGGAAAGTCACCGGCGTTCGTCGACCGCGGCGCCGACCTGTCCGTCGTCGCCGACCGGCTGGCCCGGGGCAAGTTCCTCAACGCCGGGCAGACCTGTGTCGCACCCGACTACGTGCTCACCGACCCGGAGACGGCCCGCGCCCTGGAGCCGGAGTTCGCCCGCGCCGTCGAGGCGCTCTTCGGCGCCGATCCGCGGAGCTCCCGCGAGTTCGGGCGCATCGTCAACGAGCGGCACTTCGACCGGCTCAGCTCCCTGCTCGACTCGGGGCGGGCCGTCGTCGGCGGCGCCACCGACCGGGCCGCCAAGTACATCGCGCCGACCGTTCTGGCCGATGTCGATCCCAAGGCCCCGGTCATGCGGGAGGAGATCTTCGGGCCGATCCTGCCGATCGTCACCGTGGCGGACCTGGACGAGGCGATCGACTTCATCAACGACCGCGACAAGCCGCTGGCCCTGTACGCCTTCACCGACGCGGACACCACCCGCGAGCGCCTGGCGGCCGAGACGTCGTCCGGCGGCCTCGGGTTCGGGCTGCCGCTGGCCCATCTGACCGTCTCCGACCTGCCGTTCGGCGGGGTTGGCGAGTCCGGCATGGGCAGCTACCACGGCCGCTACTCGATCGAGACGTTCAGCCACCGCAAGGCCGTGCTCGAAAAGCCGCTCGCCTGACGCGGCCACGCCTGTGGCCCTGGACCGAGCCGTCCAGGGCCACAGGCGCACACACCTACAACTCGCTTGCCGTACAGCTTGGTTGACTGTCACATCCACTCCCCCAGCACCTCGCGGATCACGTGCCGGGCGTTGTGGGCCATCGCCGGGTTGGTCGTGCGGTAGTAAGGCAGCGCGATCAGCGCCTGGGAGAGCGTGCGGGCCCGCCCACGACGCCAGGTCGCGTCGTCCACGCCGAGTTCGCCCCGGAAGACCTGCCGCGCACCGGCCGGAAGCAGGTTCCACGCGGGGAAGAGATCGCAGGCCGGGTCGCCCGTCCCCAGGCACCCGAAGTCGATGACCGCGGTGAGCCTGCCGCCGTCCACCAGGAGGTTGCCCGGCATGAGGTCGGCGTGCAGCCAGACCGGCGGGCCGTCCCACCGCGGGGCACGCACCGCCTCGTCCCACAGGGCCGCCACCGCGTCACAGTCGACGCCCTCCTCCGGGATCCGCCGCAGCCGCTCGATCGCGCCACGGGTCTCCGCGTCGAGCGAGCCAAGTGGCCCTCCCCTATGGGCCGTTGGCGCCCCCGACAGGGTGATGCCGCGCATCGCGGTCACGAAGGCGGCGAGGTCCTTGGCCAGCAGCAGGGGTTCCTCCAGTGCCCCGGCCTCGGGATTGTGCCCGCGCAGCCACCGGTACACCGACCAGGGCCAGGGATATCCCTGGCCAGGCTTCCCGACGCCGAGCACCTCGGGGACGGCCACGGGCAACAGGGGCGCCAGGCGGGGCAGCCACTCCCGCTCCAGCAACACGTCCGAGGCCCCACCGCTCACCAGCGGCAGCCGTACGACCTTGTCGTCGCCGAGCCGGTACATGGCGTTGACCGTGCCGTCCGACGGAAGCCGTTCCACCGCGAGCCCCGCCCACCGCGGGAACTGCGCGCCGATCAGCCGCCGTACGAGGTCGCCGTCCAGGGGGTGTTGGCCCTCGTGCATCCGCTCCGCGCTCATGGCCCGCCATCCCACCGCCGCGCGCCACCCAGGTCAAACCCTTTTGCCGCCGCCTCCCCCGGGCGCAGACCTTCCGACACCGTTCTCCTGACCTGCGAGGACAGCGGTCTCGCCGCAGGATCCGGGCGGTTCGACCCGGCTGCGCCCAGCAGATAACCTCAGCGCTCGACACGGCTGGTTTTCAGGGGGGAGCGGGGCATGCGGCATCCGGAGTGCGGGGACGAACGGCTGGCGGCGGGGGGAGAGGTGGCGGTGGCTCGTCTCGCGCTCCACGACGACGACCTTCCCCACGCGGCTCGGCACCTGGCCGACGCCATGCTGCACGAACCGCAGCTGCCCGAGCTGCACGAGGCCCTGGCCGAGCTGTGCGCGAAGGCGGGCGGCGCGGCCGCCGCCCGGGACCTCTTCCCCATCGAAGGGGAGGTGTATCTGGGCACCCTGGTGTGCCGGGCGCACGTCGAGGCGGCCGCCGGGGACCGCGACGCCGCCGTCGGACTCATCGCCTCGGCCATCGCCTACGACCGCGGCATGCCCTGGGCGGACGCCGCCTGGCTCGCCGACCCCGACCTGGCGGCGCTGCTCAGCCCCGACGCGCTGGCGCAGTCGGTGACCCGGGTCGCGGGACACCTCCCGGACCCCCTGCCCCAGGAGCAGCGGCCCCCGCTGCGGACGTTCGAGCAATTGGTCAGGGCCGTGGCCGCCCGGCACCCGGATCACGCCCTGCTGTCCGCGATGGCCTCCGGCCTGGTCCGGCGCTTCGGTGACACCGCGGAGGCCGTCCGGCTCGCCGAACACGCCCAGCGGACCGCCCCCGGCTTCATGCCCGCCGTGATGCTCGGCAACGCGCTGCGCTCGGATGGCCGGCCCGACGAGGCCCTCACGGTCTGGGAAGCCCAGCTGGCCCACGCGTTCGACGACTACCTGGCGGTGGACGTGGCCGAGCTGTACGGGGCCACCGGGCGTCCGGCCGACGGGCTGCCGTGGCTGGAGCGGGTCCTGGCCGCCGAGCCGGACCACCCCAAGGCGGCGCCCGCACTGCACGGGCTCCGCTACCGGATCGACGGCGACGCCGTGCATCTGCTCGCCCTGGCCGACCACCACCGCGCCCACCCCGACCACGACTACGCTCCCGAGCTGCTGGCCCAACTCACCTGGCGCAAACCCTGGTTGGGCATGGTCCACCCGGCCACCGAGGCGACCGTCAACGTGCTGCACCAGTTCCTGAACTCGGCCTCCAGCAACCGCGACAGCGAAATCGTCTGCACCGCGTCCCAGTTGGAGCCGCCCAGCTCGCTCCTCGCGATGCGCCTCGCCTTCCCGCGCGCCACGATCGAATACCAGTCGCTGCCGGAGCCGGACCCGCGCAGGACGCTGCGCGAGGTCGGCACCCGGATATGGGAGTACCACGCTCTCGACGCCCGCCCCGCCGTACCGGCGCCGTCGGCGGAGGCGGCCGAGCTGATCCGGGCCACCGCCGAGATCTCGTGGCCCACCCTGCCCGCCGCCTACGACCATGCGGTCCGGCTCGCGGGGCTCCCGCTCCGCGACCTCCTCGGCGCCCTCGCCCACCCGCCCGCGCCGCGCGAGGACGAGCTGGGGCGCGCGCTGCTGGCCCGCCAGCCCGAGCTCTGGGTCCGTGGCGTGCAGGTCTTCGCCTGCCTCGGCATCGCGCACCACCGCACCGACCAGCCCTGGGCCGAGTCCGAGCGCCGCCAGGTGCTGCTCGATCTGCTCCTCGGCTCCGAGGACTGGGTCAACGAGGCGGCGGCCTTCGCGCTGGTCACCGTGGCCTGGACGAACCCCGAGACCCGGTCCGACATCGGAACCCAGCTGTGGGCCCGCCTCCTGGACGCGGCCACGAGCTCCCAGCAGCGTGAGGTGACGACCCTTCAGTCCATCTGCGCGTTGATGCTGTGCTGCCCTTGGGCGGACGGCGCCGCGCTGAGCCTGGCCCGCACCATGGCCGAACTGGACCGCGAGGAACAGGCGGAACCGAGGCCCGAGGACGAGCGATCGCGCCGGCAGACGAGTGAGCGCCTCGCCGAACTGGCGCGGGACAAGCAGCCGAGCACGCCCGCCTCACCCCCACCGGCCCGCACGGGCCGCCTGAAGCGACTCTTCGGCCGCGGCTGACCCACGCGCGACGTCCACTGGCCACAGCCCTGTTGTCAGAGGGGCCTCGTACGCTGGCGGCATGACGGGGATCACGTATGTACGGGGGGACGCCACCGCGCCGCACGGCAAGGGCGTCAAGCTGGTCGCGCACGTCTGCAACGACCTCGGGGGCTGGGGCAAGGGCTTCGTCGTCTCCGTGTCCCGGCGCTGGCCGGAACCGGAGGCGGCCTACCGGCGCTGGCACCGTGACCGTGCGGGCAATGACTTCGGCCTGGGTGCGGTGCAGTTCGTTCAGGTCGACCGCTGCCTGTGGGTGGCGAACATGGTGGGACAGCGGGGCATCCGCACGGGCAGCAAGGGCGTGCCCGTGCGGTACGAGGCGATCGACACGGCCCTTGGCGCACTCGCCGACAAGGCCGACGAGCTGGGCGCCTCGGTCCACATGCCGAGGATCGGCTGCGGTCTCGCGGGCGGCGCCTGGTCCAGGGTGGAACCATTGATCACGGCTCGGCTCGTCGACCGGGGCATATCCGTGACTGTGTACGACTACGACGGGTAGGGCACCAACTCGATTGTCGCCCAACGTAGTTGAGGTTGCCGTGCGCCGCCGAGGGGGGCTCGCGCGAGGGTCCGCTCCCCTCGGCGGCGCTCATCCGACCGGCTCCCGGACGCACCGGCCGGTCCGCACCGTCCAGCGCCCGCCGGCTCGGGAGAGGCGGATCGGGTGGTCGAAGCACGTACTGACCCCCTCGCTGGTCAGGACCTCCGCCACCGGCCCGCAGGCAAGTGCACGGCCCTCGCGCAGCAACATCGCATGGCTGGTGCCCGGCGGCAGCTCCTCCAAGTGGTGGGTGACCAGGACCGAGGACAGCTCCGGATCGTCGCGTTGGAGTGCGTCGACATGTTCGATGAGCTGCTCCCGGCCCCCGACGTCGAGACCGGTCGCCGGCTCGTCGAGCAGGAGCAGCCTGGGCCCGGGCATGAGGGCCCGCGCGATCAGCGCCCGGCCTCGTTCGCCCTGGGAAAGCGTCGGCCACCGTGCCTCACACCGCTCACCGAGGCCCAGCACGGCGATGAGGCGATCGGCCCGTGCGGTCTGCTCCGCCGTTGGGCTCCACCGCGGGACCACCTCGCTGGTGCCGGTCAGCCCGGTCAGCACCACGTCACGGACCCGCAGGGGGCCGCGCACCCCGTGCCGCGGGTTCACATGGCCGATGTACGTGCGCAGGTGGCGCATGTCGACCCGGCCCAGCGCGTGCCCCAGCACCTCGACGGTCCCCCGGGTGGGGTGCACGAGGGCCCCCAGCAGGCTGAGCAGGGTGCTCTTGCCCGCCCCGTTGGCACCGAGCAGCGCCCAGTGCTCTCCGCCACGTACGGTCAGCGACACGTCGCACAGAAGCGGGCGGCCGTCGCGGACGACGTCGGCGTCCCGCACCTGGATCACAGGAGCCATCATGATCAGCCGCGCCCGGCGCGGCTGACGGCGGCCATGACCGCGTGGACCGACGCGGCGAGGATGGAGGTGTCCCAGCCCGCGCCCCAGGTCGTGACGTCGCCGACGCGGCACTCGGCGTAGGCGACGGCGGGGCTGCCCGGGCCCAGCCCGGTGGAGTGCTCGGCGTAGGTGAGGATGTCGACCGTGAGCCCGGCCGCGGCGAGCGCGTCGACGCAGGCCGCCAGGGGCCCGTTGCCCGTTCCGCGGAGCCCGCGCTCCTGCCCGTCCGTGCGGAGCGTGCAGGTGAACCGGTGCTCGCCGGGGCGGACTTCGGCCGTGTCCCAGGACGTCAGGGTGGTCGGTCCGGCCACGCCGGGGGTGATGTACGTGGCCCGGAAGAGCTCCCACAGATCCTGATGGGAGAGTTCCCGGCCGCTCGCGTCCGTGGCCTGCTGCACCGTGCGGGAGAAGTCCGGCCGCATGGCCTTGGGCAGGTCCAGGCCGTGGTGGGTGCGGAGCAGGTGGGCGATGCCGCCCTTGCCCGACTGGGAGTTGACGCGGATGACCTTTTCGTAGGTGCGTCCGATGTCCCCCGGGTCGATGGGCAGGTAGGGAACCTCCCAAGGGGCCTCCTCCGCGGGGACGCCCAGCTCCGCCGCCTGCTTGGTGTGATGGGCCATCCCCTTGGAGATGGCGTCCTGGTGCGTTCCGGAGAAGGCGGTGTGGACGAGGTCACCGCCGTAGGGGTGGCGGGGGTGGACCGGCAGCCGGTTGCAGTGCTCCACCACCTCGCGCACCGCGTCGATGTCCGAGAAGTCGATCATCGGGTTCACGCCCTGGGCGTACAGGTTCAGGGCCAGCGTGATCAGGTCGACGTTCCCGGTCCGCTCGCCGTTGCCGAACAGGCAGCCCTCCACACGCTGCGCCCCCGCCAGGACGGCGAGTTCGGCGCAGGCGACCCCGGTGCCCCGGTCGTTGTGCGGGTGCACGGAGAGGATCACCGCGTCGCGCCGCGCCAGATGGCGGTGCATGTACTCGATCTGGTCCGCGTACACATTGGGCGTGGCGATCTCGACGGTGGCCGGGAGGTTGTGCACCACCGGGCGGTCCGGGCTCGCCTCCCACAGCTCGGTCATGCTGTCGCAGATCTCCAGGACGAAGTCCGGCTCCGTCAGGTTGAAGACCTCGGGAGAGAACTCGAACCGGACGTCGGCGCGCGGCAGTTGTCCGATGCGCCGCATCAGATGCGTTCCGGCGTCCAGGATCAGCCGGTGGACGTCGGCGCGGGAACGTCCCAGGACCACGTCCCGCCACACCGGGGCGGTGGCGGTGTAGAGGTGGACCAGGGTGCGCGGGAGCCCCTCGATGGAGGCGACGGTCCGGTCGATGAGGTCGGCGCGGGCCGGGGTGAAGACGGAGATGGTGACGTCCTCGGGCACGGCACCGCTCGTGGCCAGATGGCGTACGAAGTCGAAGTCGGTCTGGCTCGCGGAGGGGTAGCCCACCTCGATCTCCTTGAACCCCATGGCCACCAGGAGGTCGAACATGCGCCGCTTGCGCGGGGTGTCCATCGGTTCGGCGAGCGCCTGATTGCCGTCGCGCAGGTCGACCGGGACCCACAGCGGAGCCTGCTGGAGCTGCCGGGACGGCCAGGCGCGGTCCCTCAGCGGCAGGGCCACCCGCTCGGGTGCGGGCCGGTAGCGGTGGTGGGGCATCGCGCTGGGGCGCTGCGGATTCCAGGCCGGGGCGCCCTGGGGTACCGCGGCGGACGGGGTGCGCAGCGTGGGAAACGCTTCGGTGCGGGAGGAGTTCATGCGGCGGTGCTTCCTTCATTCGACCCTGGGAGGACCGGCGCGGCCAGGCACCCGCTGCGGGGTGCCGGTCGTTTCAGACCCCGCAGCGGCAGCCGAGAAGGAGAAGCTCACGCGTCAACATGGCGGTACAGTAACCACAGTTGAACTCCTCAGACAACCTGAGATCTGAAAGAAGGTGATCCCGGATGCCGTTGGGCACTCTGCGGCCAACTCCCCTGGTCGAGCAGGCCACTGACCGGCTGCGCGAGCAGATCGTCGGCGGGGAGTGGCCGGTGGGGACGAAACTCCCCGGCGAGAACGCCCTCGCGCAGGCCCTCGGCGTGGGCCGCTCCACCGTCCGCGAGGCGCTGCGCGCACTCGCCGGGGCAGGGCTCGTCCAGGCCCGCCAGGGTGCCGGGGTCTTCGTCATCGCCACCAGGCCCAGGGAGGACTGGACCACCCAGCTCCGCCGGGCGGCCGTGGCCGATGTCTACGAAGTCCGCATGGTCATCGAGGTCGAGGCGGCGCGGCTGGCCGCGCGGCGCCGCACCGCCGAGGATCTCGCCGCCCTCGAATCTGCGCTGGCCGGCCGCCGGGCTGCCGCGCACGGCGGCACCGCAGAGTTCGTCGATGCCGACATCGCCCTGCACACCGCCGTGGTCGCCGCCGCGCACAATCCCGTCCTCACCGCCCTGTTCACCGAGTTCGTGCCCGCCCTGCGCCAAGGACTGATCGACCTGGTGGACCTGCTCGGCCTGCGCACCGACGAGCCGAACCACGGCGACGCGGGGCACGCCGCACTCGTCGAGGCCATCACCGGAGGCGACGCCGACAGCGCGGGCCGCACCTTGCAGAAGGAGCTGCGTCAGACGCTGGCCCAGCTCCAGGCGGTCTGACGGGCTGGCGCGAGCCGCGCCGCCACGCCTGCGATCGTCGACCGCTCCTGGAACGCGTGCGCACCCCTTCGGCGAACAGTCCATGTTCAGCACGATGGCCGTCTTCGGGGCCCCGGGCGACGTGACGCTTTCGCAACCGGCGACAGAGCCGTTCCCTCCCCTGGACGACTTCACCACGCAGCCGCATCGCGCGCGGGCGGGCTCAACAGGCTGACGCGTCGCGGCCATATTTTCTTGACGCGGTCCACCCGTTTGAAATCCGCCGGAACGGCCAGGTGTATCGATGTCGGGTGAAGCAATCGACCGCATGTGGAGGTAATTCCATGTCGAGCGAGAAGAAGGCCAAGGCGAAGACCGAGCAGGTCAAGGGCAAGGCCAAGGAAGCCGTCGGCCGTATGGCGGGCAATGAGCGCCTCACCGCGGAGGGCCGCGTCGACCAGGCCAAGGGCGATGCCCGTCAGGCCAAGGAGAAGGCCAAGGACGTCTTCAAGCACTGAGCCATCGAGTGAGCGGAGTGAGCGCGGCGCGCAAGTGCCGCGCACGCTCGCTTTTAACCGCCCGGAAACTCGGGGAATCCGGCGGCGGGCATCGCCATAGGCGCCCAGAATTCCGACGCATTCGACTCGGGCCGCGTCCTCAGGGACGCGGTCGCCTGTGGTTCCGGGGAATAGCCAGAACCGCCCCGGCTCCCTCGTTCGGAATTCCGGCCGCTGCGACCGGCCCGCGACGGCCGGTGCGGGTCGCCCCGCCCCCTGTGCCCGGCACTCCCGAGCGCGCGTGTCCCCCTTTGCTGTGGTTCGGGACCAAAGCCCCCGCCCCGGGCCGGGGCTTTGGTCCGGCGACAAGGGACCTTCACCGCACGATCGCGCCGCCCCGAGGGAGTTCCATGTAGGGCGCACCCTTCTATCGCCGACTGAGAGAGACGTTGCGTGCTGAGTACCGAGGATCATCCGCCCGAGGCAGTAGCCAGGCACCGCTCGCTGTTCCGGGCGGTCCACCGCAGGCGTAACCCCCTGCTGCGCCGCTCGGACATCACCGTCACCGACGAGGCCGCCGTCAAGCGCGCCGTGAAGGCCACCGCGCTGGGCAACGCCATGGAGTGGTTCGACTTCGGCGTCTACTCCTACCTCGCCGTGATCATCGGAAAGGTCTTCTTCTCCGGCGCGGGCGACACCATGCAGGTCATCGCCTCGCTGGCGACGTTCGCCGCAGCCTTCCTGGTGCGGCCGCTCGGCGGCATGTTCTTCGGGCCGCTCGGCGACCGGGTCGGCCGGAAGAAGATCCTCGCCCTCACCATGATCATGATGGCTGCGGCGACGCTGTCCATCGGCCTGATCCCGAGCTACGCGACCATCGGCGTGTGGGCCCCCGTCCTGCTGATCCTGTGCCGCATGGTCCAGGGCTTCTCGACCGGCGGCGAGTACGGCGGCGCCGCCACGTTCATCGCGGAGTACGCGCCCGACCGGCGCCGCGGCTTCTGGGGGTCCTTCCTGGAGTTCGGCACGCTGATCGGCTACACGCTGGCCGCCTCGCTCGTGACCGCCCTCACCCTGCTGCTCAGCGACGACGCGATGCAGCAGTGGGGCTGGCGGGTGCCGTTCCTGGTGGCGGGTCCGCTCGGCCTCGTGGGCCTGTATCTCCGGCTGAAGCTGGACGAGTCGCCGGCCTTCAAGAAGCTGGAGGAGGCGGGTTCGCCCGACGCCGAGCGCGAGCGGGTGCCGCTCAGGCAGATCCTGTTCGGCAACGGACGGGCGATGCTCCTGTGCCTGGCCCTGGTCGCCGCGTTCAACATCACCGACTACATGCTGCTCTCCTACATGCCGACGTACCTCTCGACGCTCGGCTTCAACGAGACCGGCGGCCTGATGTCCATCGTCGTCGTGATGATCGTGCTGATGGCGCTGATCAACTCCGTGGGCAGGCTCTCCGACCGGGTCGGCCGCAGGCCCATGCTCATCGGCGGCTCGCTCGGCTTCATCGTGCTGGCGGTGCCCAGCTTCCTGCTGATCAAGACGGGTGGCACGGCCGCCGTCTTCGCCGGACTCCTCGCGCTCGGCCTCGCCCTGGTCTGCTACCTCGGCACCATGTCCTCCGCGCTGCCCGCCCTCTTCCCGACGGCGATCCGCTACGGCTCGCTGTCCATCGGGTTCAACATCTCGGTGTCCCTGTTCGGCGGTACGACGCCGCTGGTGGTCCAGGGCCTGATCGGTGCCACCGGCAACGACCTGATGCCCGCGTTCTACACGATGCTGGCCGGTCTCGTCGGCCTGGTGGCCGCGCTCGCCATGAAGGAGACGGCCCGCCAGCCCCTGGAGGGCTCGCCGCCCTCGGTGGCCACCGAAGAGGAAGCCGCTGAACTCGTCGCCGCCCAGCGCGCCTGACGCGCGACCCGCGCCCCCTGCGCCGAGCCAGGGGGCGCGGCCCCGCGGCCCTCACCGCGGTGGCGGCTCCGCGACGCGCTTCTCGAACCAGTGGTGGGCGTAGGGCTCGTCGTTGAAGGCCGGGACCTCCTGGAAGCCGCAGGCGTGGTACAGGCCGATCGCGGCGCTGAGGGCCTTGTTGGTGTCCAGGCGCAGAACGTCCCGGCCGTGCTCCGCGGCCCGCGCCTCCAGCTCCGCCAGGAAGCGCCGGCCGAGCCCGAGGCCCCGTGCGGCGGGCGCGACCCACATCCGCTTGATCTCGGCCGGCGCCCCGCCCGGCAGCTTCAGACCGGCACAGCCGACGGGCTCGCCATGCATCCGCGCCACGAGGAACAGGCCGTACGGAGGCCGGAGTTCACCCGCGTCGGGCAGCAGACTCCGTGCGGGGTCGAAGCCCGTGTCGAAGCGCTCCCGCAACTCGCTGGCGTACGACAGCAGACAGTGCTGGGCGTCGGGGCTGTCCGGGTCGACGGTGTCCACGACGACCGTCGCGGCGGTCAGCAGCCGGTCGACCTCGGCCATGGCCTCCACGAGCCGGACCCGCTGAGCGGTGTTGAGCGGATCCAGGAGAGAGCCCGCCAGCTCGTCGCTGCGCCGGTCGAGCACGGCGCGTTCGCCGCGTCCCGCCTCGGTGAGCCGCACGGTGCGCACCCGCCGGTCCCTCGGTTGCGGCTCCACCGTGACCAGCCCGTCTCTCTCCAACGACCGCAGCAGGCGGCTCACATACCCGGAGTCCAGCCCGAGTCGCTCGCGCAGTGCCCGTACGTCCTGCCCCTCCTCACCGATTTCCCAGAGCAGCCGAGCTTCGCCGATGGGGCGGTCGCGGCCCAGATAACGGTCGTGGAGCACCCCCACGCGTTCGGTGACGGTGCGGTTGAAGTGCCGGACCTGCTCGATGTGGCGTGCGTCCATTCTCTGACCATAGTCAGGTAATGGGCGTACGGCCAGGGGTGGCGGTCGGGGAAAGGCTCGGCCCGCCCGTCCCAGCCCAACTCGCCAGCCGCCTTGGCTAGTTGACACGCGCCGGATCATGCGCGCTTCTCTGGCGCAGGGTCGCGTGGAGCGCGGTGGCGGGCTGCAGGAGCAGTCCGGCGTGGGGCGGCACGTCCGTGTCCGGGAGGTCCAGGTGGAAGCGCTGGGCGAGGGTGGCGAGGACCAGCGCGGCCTCCACCAGAGCGAAACGGGCACCGAGGCAGGTGCGCGGGCCGCCGCCGAAGGGGAACCACGCATGGTCGGGCACCACGTCCGGGGCGTCGGCAGCCCAGCGTTCCGGGCGGAACCGGTCGGGGCCCGCGAACCAGCGGGGGTCGCGGTGCGTCGTCCACGTGCTGCACCAGACGACGGTTCCGGCCGGGATGCGGGTGCCGCCCAGCGTGGCGCCTTCGCGGGCCACCGCGGGAATCAGCCAGGCCGGCGGGTAGAGCCGCATGGCCTCCTTGACGATCTGCTGGGTCCAGGTGAGCCGCTCGTAGTCGTCGATGGTGGGCGGTCGGTCGCCCAGGACGTCACGGAGCTCGGCTTCGAGCCGGGCGCGCGCCTCGGGTGCGCGGGCGAGCAGATGGACGGTCCAGGTCAGGGCGGTCGAGGTGGTCTCGTGGCCCGCGGCCCAGAGGGTGACGGCCTCGTTGCGCACCTCCCGGGGCGAGAGCGGGCGGCCCTGCTCGTCCCGGGCCGCGAGGAGCCGGGTGAGCAGGTCGTCGCGCTCCTCGGCGGGCCGGGACCCGTCCGGCCGTGCGGCGCGGGCGGCCTCCTGCCGTTCTTCGATGAGCCGGTGCACCTCGGTGTCGATGGTGGCCACCGCCGCGAGCAGCCGCCGCCGGGACTGGGTCCGCACCCACTCGGGCAGGAACAGGCCGATGCCCCGCAACTCCTCCCCCACCGTGGCTCCCGCGACGTCCATCGCTTCGCCCAGGGCCTCGGTCTGCTGTCCGAGGTCGTTGCCGAACAGCGTGCGCAGGACGACCCGCTGGGTGATGAGGGCCATCTCCCTGCGGACGTCGATGCGCGCGCCGTCACGCCAGCCGTCGGCCGCGGCCCCGGCACACTCGACCATCGTCCGGGCGTAGGAACGGACCTGGCGCGGCCGCACGGTGGGCTGGACCAGGGAGCGCTTGCGCCGCCAGTCGCTGCCCTTGCTCAGAAGGACGCTCGGCCCTGTGATCTGTTTGAACGCCCAGCCGATTTCGAGGATCTCGTACGTGTCCTCGCGCGCCGCGAGCAGCTCCGCGATGTGGCGGGGCTGGGAGATGAAGAGGCTGCGCCGCGGACCCAGGGACCAGGTCACGGCGTCGCCGAACTCGTCGCGCAGGCGCGTGAGGAAGGCCAGCGGATCCTTCCCGAAGGCCGGCAGGTTGCCCAGGAGCGGCAGGCCGCGCGGGCCGCGGACGGGGTGGAGCGGCAACGTCGATGCGGGCAACGGAACTCCCCGGATTCGCCTGGTGGGGCCCAACGTAACTTCTCCCTACCCACCCCGCGGGCCCGACAGGCGACCCGCGCGGACTCGGTCCCTTTCGGACGATCCCGGTCGCACCACCCCCCCGGCCTCCGGACGAGTGGGGCGCACGGAGCCGCCCCGACACCTGCGCACAGGTGTGTGACTCCTGTCGTAGGGTGATGCAGTCGTGCAGTGCCGCAGGAAGCCGGAGCAAGTTGAGCGTGTCCTCGTCCTTTCAGTCGGTCCTGGACCGCATCGCCACCGAGATCGCGGCAACCCCGGGCCGCGGCCGCCCGGCCGACTACATCCCCGTGCTCGCCTCGGCCGATCCGCAGCGCTTCGGGATGGCCGTCGCCGAACTCGACGGCACGGTGTACGGAGTCGGCGACTGGCAGCACCCCTTCTCCACCCAGTCGATCACGAAGGTCTTCACGCTGGCGCTCTGCCTGTCCCGCGAAGGCGAGGAGCTGTGGGAGCACGTCGGCCGTGAGCCCTCCGGCAACCCCTTCAACTCCCTGGTTCAGCTGGAGTACGAGGACGGCATCCCGCGCAACCCGTTCATCAACGCGGGCGCCCTGGTGGTCACCGACCGCCTCCAGACCCTGACCGGCGCCGCGGCCGACACGCCGCGCATGTTCCTGCGCGCCGAGTCCGGCAACGCACAGCTGTCCTTCAACGAGCAGGTCGCCACGTCCGAGGCCGCGCACAGCGACCGCAACGCCGCGCTCGCGCACTTCATGGCGTCCTACGGCAACATCACCAACCCGGTGCCGCACCTGCTCGACCAGTACATCCGCCAGTGCTCCCTCGAGGCGTCCTGCGCCGATCTGGCGCGGGCGGCCGGATTCCTGGCCCGGCACGGCATACGAGCCGACGGTTCGTCCCTGCTCACCCGGAGCCAGGCCAAGCAGATCAACGCGGTCATGCTGACGTGCGGCACCTACGACGCGGCGGGCGACTTCGCGCACCGTGTGGGTCTGCCCGGCAAGAGCGGTGTCGGCGGCGGCATCATCGCCGTCGTCCCCGGCCGCTGCACCCTGTGCGTCTGGAGCCCGGGCCTCGACGAACGCGGCAACTCGGTGGCGGGGGTCGCCGCACTCGACCGCTTCACCACCCTGACGGGCCTGTCCGTCTTCTGACTCCCCATCAAGTCGCTTGATCCCTCCACCTGTTGAGCCCTCCTCCCCTACAGGCTCGACAGGTGTCTTCACCTCTCCAGGTTGTACCTACTAGTATGTACAGCTGTCGGCTCGACGGAGCCGCCCGCCATCCGGAAGGGGACCTGACATGCCGTTCGTCCGCATCGATGCGCTGGGGGCCGACAGCGACCGGCTCGACGCGCTCGGCCACGCCGTGCACGACGCGTTGGTCGAAACCATCGGCATCCCGCCCGACGACCGGTTCCAGGTCCTGGTCGGTCACGACGGGACCCGCGGCACTCTGCGCTACGACGACTACCTCGGCGTGCGCCGCGACCACGGCATCGTGTACGTCGCGATCACCCTGCGGGCCGGACGGACGCCCGCCCGGAAGCGCGCGCTCTACCGGCGCATCGCCGAACTCGCCCACGCCTACGCGGGCACCGAGCCGCGCAACGTGTTCATCACCCTGACCGAGAACGAGTCCATTGACTGGTCGCTCGGTCACGGGCTCGCCCAGTACGACCCGGCCCCGGACGAGACCGGCTGACGTCCGCCATCATGAAGCCGTCCCCGCGGCCCGGCCGCCGGAGCGGTGACGGCGACGACCCTCGGGTGCTCGCGCCGGGGCGGCGACGGCCGCGGGATCGGGGAGCTGCGGATCGCACGCCGCGAACCCAAGGGCCCCGCCCGGCCTCCCCCCAGAACCACCTCGCACGGAGTGGACCGGCACCAGGTCGGTCGACCATTACCTCGGCGGTAATCGCGGGCACCCCCTGCCGCGGGCCACAGTGGGTGCACGCCGCGCGACGAGGCCGGTCACACCACTCGACGGGGAGAGTCCCATGCCGTACTTCACCACCGCCACCGACGGAACCACCCTCCACTTCATCGACTACGGACCGTCCGACGGACCCACCCTCGTCTTCGTCAACAGCGCTTATTTCAGCACCCAGATGTGGGAGTTCCAGATGCTCCCCCTCGCCGAGGAGGGCTTCCGCTGCGTCGGCTTCGACCGCCGGGGCCACGGCAAGTCGGAGGACGTCTGGGGCGGTTACGACCTCGACACCCTCGCCGACGACCTGGCCTCCTTCCTGGACCACCTCGATCTGCGTGACGTCACCCTGATCGCGCACTCGCTCGGCACGGCCGAGGCGGTGCGCTGCCTGACGCGGCACGGCAGCGGGCGCGTGGCCCGGCTCGTGCTGATCGGGGCCATGGCGCCGGGCATCGTGCGCAGCGACGACAATCCGGCCGGGCTGCCCGCCGAGGCGGTCAAGGCGGCCAACGAGACGTTCCGCAAGGACCGGGCCGAATTCTTCTCGAGCGGCGCCGAGGACTACTTCGCACTCGGCCACCCCGGCAACCACGTCTCGGCCGCCTACGTCCAGAAGGTGGTCCAGGACTGCCACGGCGCCACTCCCCGGGCCGCGACCGCCGCCGTCGCGAACTTCGAGACCCTGGAGATGGCCCCCGAGGTACGCAAGATCGACGTCCCCACCCTCGTGATCCACGGCGACCAGGACGCCTCCGCCCCCATCGACCTCACCGGCCGCCGCTGCGCGCGGCTCATCCCCGACAGCACCTTCAAGCTGTACGAGAACGGCGGCCACGGCCTCTACGTGACGCACGCCGAGCAACTCAACGCCGATCTGCGGGAGTTCGCCGCCCGGTGAGGCCGGAGCGGAGCGTTCTCGGCCCCGGCCCCGCCAGGCGCGCGAATCCGCCGACCCTGAAGATCGCGCCATCGACAGAACACGTACCGGCATACAACAGTGGCCTCCTCAGCCCGAGAGACCGCACCAGCACCGAGGAGCCACCGTGACCCAGTGGGCAGGCCGGACCGCCGTCGAGATCGCCGAGGCGGTGCGCCGCGAGGAGGCCACGCCCCGCGAGGTGGTCGCCGACCACCTGGCCAGGATCGCCGCGGTGGACGGCCGCGTGGGCGCGTTCCGCGTGGTGCGCGCCGCCGCCGCGCTGGAGGAGGCCGACGCGGTCGGCGCACGCCCGGACCTCGCCCGGCTGCCGCTCGCGGGCGTGCCCGTGGCCGTGAAGGACAACCTGCCGGTACGCGGCGAGAGCAGCCGCAACGGTTCGGCGGCCACCCCGGCGACACCGGCCGCCGAGGACCACGTCACGGTGGCCCGGCTCCGGGCGGCGGGCGCGGTGGTGGTGGGGCTCACCCACGTCCCGGAATTGTGCGTCTTCGGGACCACGGACGGGGTGCACGGCATCGCGCGCAACCCCTGGGACCCCACGCGCACGGCGGGCGGCTCGTCCGGGGGCAGCGCGGCGGCGGTGGCGGCGGGACTCGTGCCGGTCGCGCTCGGCAACGACGGCATGGGCTCCTTGCGCATACCCGCGGCGCACTGCGGCCTCGTCGGCCTCAAGCCGGGCACCGGGCGGGTACCGGTCGAGCTCGGCGGCGGCTGGTTCGGCATGTCGCAGAACGGGCCGCTCGCGACGACGGCGGCGGACGCGCGGCTGATGTTCTCGGTGCTGGCCGGCGAGGCGGCCGCGGACGCAGGGGACCGGGCGGAGGGCGACGCGCCGGCCCCCGAGCAGAACTCCCCGCGCGGGCTCGCCCTCGCCTTCTCGACGCGCAGCCCGATCGCGGGAGTCCACGTCGGTGCGGCGTACGCGGCGCTCGCCCGCCGGGCCGCCCGGGCTCTCGCCGGGGCCGGACACCGGGTGACGACCGCCCATCCGCCCTATCCGCTGTCCTTCGGCGCGGTCTCCCTCGCGCGGTGGACCGGCGGCACCGCACAGGACGCCCGGGGCCTGGACCCGCGGCTGCTCGCGCCGCGCACCCGGCGCCACGCGCTCGGCATGCTGCGCACGGACCACCGGGCGGCGCTCAACGAGCGCCTCGCGCCGTTCTTCGAGAAGTACGACGTGCTGATCACGCCTTCCCTGGCCCGCCCCGGACCCGCGGCCGAGGCCTGGCACGAGCGGGGCTGGCTGGCCAACATGCTGGTGAACACCGCCTGCTCGCCGATGACGCCGGCCTGGAACCTCTCGGGGCGGCCCGCTCTCGTGGTGCCGTTCGGCTCGCTCCCTTCGGGGCTGCCCGGCTCCGTCCAGCTCGTCGGACGCCCCGGATCCGAGCATCAACTGCTCGATCTGGCGGCGCAGTTGGAGGGGCTTCACCCCTGGCGGCGGACGGCCCCCGTGGAGGCTTCCGACCCCAGCCGTAGATGAAGCTTCAACCGACCTTCTCCCAGGGGGAGTTGACGGGTCCGGAGATGACCACGGCCGCACACCATGGCATGATCATCTTCACGTTACCTGTCGGTAACGGCCACCCCCCGAACCTGAAGGTCACATCTACGTGCGCACCCTCACCAGACGCCTCCTGCTCCCCGGCCTGACCGCGCTCGCGCTGGCCGGCACGGGCTGCTCCTCGCCCGGCCACCCCGCGGCGGCCGGACCGGAGGGCGCCTCCTCCCCCGCGGTGACCGTCGACGGCGCCCAGCGGCTCGACGTGAACGCCGCGCCGCAAGGGTCGGCCGCGCCGACGCCCCTTGCCCGCACCCGTACCGGCAAGGGGCAGCCGGAGAAGTCCTCGCTCAAGGTCGCCTCCTACGACCAGGCGAGCCGACGCGCCGTCATATCCACCGCCTCGCCCTCCCCCACGGCGAAGCCGAGCCACTCGCCCACACCCGGCAAGCCGTCCGACAAGCCCGTCGCCGTCGGCGACATCATCGCCAGCGCACCGGCCCCCGGCGCCCCCAACGGGCTGCTCGCGAAGGTCACCGAGGTCGTCGGCAAGACCGACCGCGGCACCGAGGTGAAGACCGCCTCCACGACGCTGGCATCCGTCCTCAAGGACGACAAGGCGGACGGCAAGGTCCCGGTCGACCCGTCATCCGTCACCGTCGTGCCCCTCATGAAGGGCGTGACCTTCTCCTGGGCCAAGAGCCAGGGCGTGCGGTTCGGCCCCCAGGGCGCAGGGCTCCCCCTCGGCGACCTGCGACTCGACGTGAACGCCGGGGTGGAGACCGCGAAGGACGCCCCCGCCTCCGCGGCCGCTTCGGTCTCCGGCTTCGTGCAGCTCGCCCCGCAGGTGGAGTTCTCCTACGACGGCGGCAAGGACGGCGGCCTCCATCTCAGCTCCGCCTTCCTCGGCATGAGCGGCGACTGGTCCTCGCAGTGGGCGCTCAAGGGCCGCGCGGCGGCGAGCGCGGGCGCGCCCAAGCGGCTCCCGTTCGCCAAGCTGCACAGCGCACCGGTCATCCAGGTGGGCCCGGTGCCCGTCGTCGTCAACCTCGACCTGACCTGCTACGTACAGGTGGAGGCCGACGGGCACGTCACGCTCGACGTCCAGCAGGACGTCAAGGGCGACTTCCGGGTGGGCGGCAGCTACGCCGCGGGCAAGGGCTGGGCGCCGGTCAGCACCTCGGCCGTGCACAGCACGCCGGTGAACGCCGGCGTCAGCGCCGCGGGCAGCGTCAAGGGAGCCCTCGGCGCCGAGGCCTCCGTCGGGCTGTACGGCGCGGTCGGTGTCACCGCCGACTTCGCCCCGTACCTGCGCGGCGAGGCCGACGCCAAGGCGACCGCGTCCAGCGACGGCAAGACGTCGGCGTCCGCCTCCTGGGCGGTGTACGGCGGCTTCGACCTGAACGGCCGGCTCGACTTCCACCTGTCCCTGTTCGGCACGCCCGTCATCGAGCACCGCATTCCGCTGGGCAGCCTCCACCGCGAGTGGCCGCTCGCGAACGGCCACGTCGGGCGATAGCCCCCTACCACCGGGCTGCGACGGCCCGTTGTGCGCCGGCCGTCGCACCCCGGCAGCGGTCATCGCGCCGCGCGTACGCCCGTGTGGACCGTCGTCGCGGACAGCAGGAAGGCGTCCGGCCGGCGCAGAATGCCCTCCGCCGCACCGGGGTCGAGGAGCAGGTCGAGGGTCTCGAGGTCCGACTCGTCCAGCGACTCGCTCATCGTCTCCCGCAGCCGCGTCAGATGGGCGTGCAGGAACGTACGGACCGGCTCGCCCAGCGGCGCCGGCAGGTCGAGCAGCAGCGTGAAACTGCCGGTGTCGGCGAGCCCGGCCCGGCGGAACATCGCTGGCCAGTCCTCGACGACCGGAGTGCTGCCGGGAAGGTCCGCGCGCATGACCTCGAACCAGTGCTCCTGCGCCGCGTCGAGCCGGGCCTGGAGCCCCGGCCTTCCGGCGCCGATGTCGCGGGGCAGGAAGCGCGGGGGCAGGCCGCCCTCCGCCACGGCCAGCATCCCGCCGGGGCTGAGCGTGGCCGCCAGCGCGTCCAGCGCGCCCTGCTGATCGCCGAGGTGGTGCACGGCCTTGCTGCTCCACACCAGATCCGCCGCACCGAGCCCCCCGCCCTCCAGACCCGCGGGCAACTCGGCGTGCCGTACGGCCACGTTCCCGGCGACGCCGAGCCGCTCGGCCCGGGCCAGGGTGTGGTCGAGCAGCGCGGGCGCGCCGTCCACGGCCACCACCTCGGCCTTGGTGAAGGTCTCGGCGAGCACGCAGGTCATCACGCCCGGCCCGCTGCCGATGTCGAGGACGCGCCGGACCTCCTGCTCGGGGACGAGCAGTTCCGCCAGCCGGGCCGCCGTGCGGCGCAGGACGGGGAGCTGGACTTCACCGCCGTTCTCCAGGTGGGCGGCCATGGCCTCCCAGTCGATGTCACCGTGGTCGTGATCGTGGCCGTGTGGGTGTCCCGATGTGTGGTGTTCGCTCATGCGGAGGAGCGTGCGCCCATCCGGCCGTCCCGGCAACTCGCGTTGCCGTTTCCGGGACGGCGTCCTGCCGGACGGCGTGCTCCGCGGGCGCCACGGGGCGGGAGCCGACCCGTGGCGCCCGCGCGCCGCCCTGACCCAACTCTCCACCCCGGCACGGCGTTTGTGCCGCCGGGCCCTTGGCTAGGGTGCGGTGATGGACGTATATGAGTCTGCGCTCGACCTCGTCGGCGGCACTCCGCTGGTCCGGCTGCGCACGAGAGGTGCCGCCGCCCTCTACGCGAAGCTGGAGTACCTGAGCGTCGGGGGCAGCGCCAAGGACCGGATCGCCCTGCGCATGATCCAGCAGGCGGAGCAGGACGGGCTGCTGCTGCCCGGCGGGACGGTCGTCGAGGCCACCTCCGGCAACACCGGCATCGGGCTCGCCCTCGTGGCGGCCGAGAAGGGCTACCGGACGGTGCTGGTCGTCTCGGACCGCGTCAGCGAGGAGAAGGTCGCCACCTTGCGGGCGTTCGGCGCCGAGGTGGTGATCAGGCCCGGCGGGCTGCCGCGCCAGCATCCCGACCACCCCGTGAACCACGCGGCCCGTCTCGCCGCGACCACACCGGGAGCCTGGCTGGCCAACCAGTACGACAACCCGGCCAATCCCGAGGCCCACTACCTCACCACCGGGCCGGAGATCTGGCGCCAGACCCAAGGGCGCGTCACCCACCTGGTGTCCTGCATCGGAACCGGCGGCACGATCAGCGGCACGGGCCGCTACCTCAAGGAAGTCAGCGACCACACCGTCCAGGTGATCGGGGCGGACCCGGCCTCCTCCGTGTACTCCGGTGGCGACGGGCGCCCCTACTTCATCGAGGCGGCCGGGCACTTCCTCCACCCGGACACCGCCCACGACGTGTGGCCCGCCTCCTACCACCCAGGCGTCGTCGACCGGATCGTACCCGTGGCCGACCGGCACGCCCTGCACACGCTGCGCCAACTCGCCAGAGAACAGGGCCTGTTGGTGGGCGGGTCCGCCGGGACCGCGCTGGCCGCGGCCCACCAGGTGGCCGCCGAGGCCGGGGCGGACGCCCTCGTGGTGGTGATCCTGCCAGACTCCGGACGGCAGTACCTGTCCAAGTACTTCAACGACGCCTGGATGCTGCGGCTCGGCTTCCTCGACGGGGACGAGAGCGCCGCCAGGGTCGGCGACGCGGTCTCCGGGGACCGCGACGTCCCGGCGTGCCCCTACCTCAACCACCACACCCCGGTCGGTGACGCCCTGGAGGTGCTGCGCGCGGCCACGGCGCGCGGCGCGGAGCCCGTCGTGCCGGCCGGGCCCTGCCCGGCGAGCCCCGGCCGCCGCCCCACCGCGCCCGAGCTCACCGGCTCGGTGACCCTGGCCGCGCTCGCATCAGCCCTCCGCGACGGCCGGGCGACCCCGGCCGACCCGCTGTCCGCGCATCTCGAACCACCCCTCCCCCAGCTCGGCTACGGCGAGGCCGCCCACGCCGCCCTCGACGCGCTGGCGGCGCGCGACCAGAACACCGCGGTCGTCCTGCGGGACGGCTGTACCCAGGCCCTCGTCACCACCGCCGCTCTCCGCGCCCTCCTGTCTCGCCCCCGGTGAGCTTCTCCGGGCCGCGCGGCGCGGCGGCCGCCATGTGCAAGGTGCGCAGAGCCAGCAGGAGGACGCCGATGTCGTCGAGGTAGATCGGGTCCGGGAGGAGGTCGACGGGGCTGATGACGTAGAGCAGGGCGCCCCAGAAGGCGGCCTTGTGCGTCAGCGGGACCCCGGCGTCCTTGAGGATCTTGCGGGCGCGGATCAGACGTACCGTCAGGACCACCGTCACCACGGCGGTCGCGAGCAGCGCGAGGGCCGCCAGGACCAGGGCCACTTTCATTTCGGTACTCATCGGGCCGCCTTCCGTCGCACTGTGGCGGCGATGCTACTGAAGCCTGCTCTCGGGGACCTCGGGCTCACTCTCGTCGGGCAGGTGGACGTCGCTCACCGCGATGTTCACCTCGACGACCTCCAGTTCCGTCATGCGCTCCACCGCACCGATGACGTTCAGCCGGATCTCGGCGGCCACGTCGGCGATGCTCACCCCGTACTCCACGACGATCTCCAGGTCGATCGCGGTCTGCCGCTCGCCGACCTCGACCTTCACACCCCGGGTCACCGAGGCCCGCCCGGGCCGCATCGCTCCCAGCGTACGAGCGAGCCCGCTGCCCAGGGAGTTGACGCCCGGCACCTCACGGGCCGCCATCCCGGCGATCTTCTCCACGACGCCGCCCGCGATGGTGGTCCTGCCCCGGGTCGCGGGCGGCTCGCCCGCCCCGGCCTTCGCGGGCTCCAGCGTCGTGCTGTCGACGGCCGGACGGAACGCGTCCGACTCGGGTTTGCTCGGGGTCCGGCTCATCGGCTCCGTCATGCGAAGCCACCTCCTCGGTCAGTGCCCGGGCGGCCCGGCCGGCCGCCTCGTCACTCCCCCAGTACCGTGCCCTGGCCGGTTCATGCGGCCAAGGAGCCTTCCGCGTGCGGGGGTCAGCAGCCGGGTGCCCCCTTGCCGCCGCGCTGCGGAAGGCTGAGGTTGGGGGCGCCGTCGGGCCAGGTCAGAGCGATCGTTCTGCCCGAGCCGTCGGAGCCGAGCTGGACCACCGGGCTGGGCTTGCCCGCCGGAGTGCCGTCGGTGCGGAACGAGAGCCATCCGCTGGCGCCGGGCAGCATCTGCGCGCAGTAGAACTGGTGCAGGATGCCGGTCTCCAGGCCCGGGTTCTTGAGCCCCACCGCGTCGTGCCGGCCCGCGCTGATCGCGGCCACCGCCGCGTCGTGCGTGAGCATGGCCTGGCCGCTGGCCAGATCGGCGGGGTCGAAGGAGAGCGTCGCCACGTCCTTGTCGGCGGTCAGGGGCTGGCCGGTGCAGGGGTCGGGACGGCCGGTGAAGGCGGACCAGAACTGGTCGTAGTTGTGCTTGGCGTCGGAGCCGGGGCAGTCCTTGCCCCACTCGTCGGGGCTGGCCAGCGCCGTGTACGCGACGGTGACCCGGCCCGAGGCAATGCCGTTGAGCACCCCCTTGTCGTGGATGCTCTCCGAGGCATCGTCACCGACGAGGATGTGCAGCTGGGCGATCCCGCACGGCGCGCCCTGCACCCAGTTCTCCACGAACGCCCCGAGGTCGCGGCCCCGGCCCGCGAAGTAGACCACGGAGGGCGCCGCCTGGCACAGGTTGGCGTGCATGAGGTTGAACTGCTGCACCAGGTAGTCCTGGCGGCCCGACCCCGCGGGCAGGTCGCTGGGCGAGGTGTACGGGAGCACCGTCACCGTACGGCCGGCCGCCTTGAACCGGGTCTTGGCCGCCTCGGCCAGGGTCTGCGTGTAGTCGTCACCCGTGACGCTGTCCGCGACGACAGCGAGGGAGGTGACGGCGGGGCGCAGGGTGGACACGTACTGGTTCGCGGCAATCACCGAGTCCGTGTTGGTCGGGGAGACCCGGAACATGTCGGCGATCTGCTTCTTGCCGGTGGGGTCGGCGGGGTCGATGTTCATCGAGTCGCCCGTCACCGTGGATCCGATCACGGGGATGTGCAGCTGCGAGGAGATCGCCGCGGCCGCGCGCCGGGTCTGGTCGGTGGACTGGCCGAGCCCGACGACCGCCGAGACGTGCTCGGCGCTCATCCGGTCCTTCAGCTGGGCCACGGTCTCGGACCAGGAGCCGTACTGGCTGCCCATGTTGGCGAGGTAGAGCTTGATGGCGGGCGTGCTGCCGTAGGCGGCGGTGTTGTTGGCCCGCCACACGGCGGTGAGGGCCCCTTCGATGTTGGGGTAGAGCGAGTCGTAGGTGAGCGTGTCCACGTCGGACACGGGCGAGAGGTCCAGCATCAGCACGACGCTGGTGTACGGGCCCTTCACCGTGTCGTTGGCCGTCTTGACCATGTTCTCCAACTCCCGCATCCGGGCGGGCTCGTGGTCGGTGAAGGGCACGCTGTCGATGTTCACCCCCGCGCAGGCGAGCGGTGTTCCCGTGGCGGTCAGGCCGGTGCCGCAGGTCAGCGAGGGCGGGAAGAGCCGCCCGTAGGCCCAGCGGCCGCCGAACACGAGGCCGGTGAGGACGACGAGCGCCGCGAGGAGGGAGAGCACGGGGTGGCGGCGCAGCCGGCCGAAGCGGGGGTTGCCTACAACGGTTGGCATGGACACTCCTTGCGGTGCGGTCGACGGGCGCGGCGGTGCCGCGCCCGTCGCGGGGCTAGGCGAAGGCGGCCGCCGCCTGCTGGAGCGGACTGACGTCCAGCAGACGGGAGTTGTGCGCGAGGCGGGTGAAGCATTCCTGTATCTCGCCGTCCCAGCGCCGGGTGTGCTCGGTCAGCGGGTCGTTGTACAGCCACAGCAGGGCGAGCAGTTTGGCGGTGGCCACCGCGAGGACCGTCTGTCCGCCGTCCTCGATCCCGCCGAGCAGCGTGGCGTACGCATCCTGGGGCGCCTGGTCGTACAGCAGGCGGCAGGGCGCCGAGGAGAGGTAGTCGAGCAGGCGGATCCACGCGCGATGGTCCTCGTCGAACCGGTCGGCCAGGGCCGCGGCGACCGGCGTGAAGCGGCCGAGCGCCAGGTCGTGGAAGAGCCGTCGCTCGGCGGCCGCGGTGTCCCCGCCGGGGACCGGAAGCGCCGCCAAAGCCAGGGACTGCGCGGCGAACACCTCGTCCCAGGGCGTCGGCCGGTCGGGCCGCGCCTGGCGCGCGGCGTTCAGCGCGGCGAGCGCGGAGCGGGCGAGCCACGGGTGCAGCGTGGCGGGGCCGTCCGCGTCGCCCCAGCCGATCTGCCGGATGCGGGAGGGGCGGTGGGTGAAGGTGCTCACCCACAGGTTCCGGCGCAACAGTTCCAGTGCGCGTGGGAGTTCCGTGGAGGCGGCGGGCAGCCGCGGGTCGTGCGCGGTGCGGACGTCGGCGAGGTAGGCGGCCGCGAGGACCACCGCGGGGGCCGTGCTCCAGGCGGTGCCGGGGACGGGCAGCCCTTCGGGCAGGCCGGTCTCCAGGGCGAGGGACCACAGCGGTGTGCCGTCCTCGTCGGCCGGGGCGAGCAGCGGGACGGCGGGTCCGTGCGGGCCGGGGTGCGCGCCGAAGGGTTCGTCGAGGACGGCGGAGACGGCGCCGCGGTGGCCGCCGGTGAGCCGGTGCACCACGGAGGCGGGCAGCGGGCGGGCCGGGGTCGGATCGGAGCGGTCCATCGAGTACCCGACCTGCTCCTCGGTCATCGGGTCGAGCCACACGGGGTACCACCAGGCGGCCGCGGGGGCGCGCTCGACGGCGACGGCCGCGTCGTTCTCCCCCGCCCACAGGGTCCGGGTCGCCCGGGACAGCAGGGGGACCCGGCGCTGGGGGGACGCGGCCAGCGGCGTCGAGCGCCAGGGCTCGCACCACCACGACGTCCACTCGGACTGCCACTGCGCGCACGCGGCCAGCACGAGGAGCGGGTCCGCGGCTCCCGAGCCGTCCAGGTCGGCCGCCTGGTTGCGGGAGCGGGCACCGGCGAGTTCGGTGAGGAAGCGGCGCCCGGCCGGTGTCTGCGCGCCGTCCGCCAGCAGCACCCAGGCGTGGTCGTGCCGGTCCCGGCGGCCGCCGTGGGCGGGCAGGACGCAGGAGCAGGCGGACCGCAGCGGCGGATGGCGCTCGGCCTGGGCCTTGACGTCGGCGAGGAACGCCGCCATCAGCGGGCCGACGGCCGCGGACCGGGAGGAGGAACTCAGCCTGATCAGCGCGTCGATGGAGCGGGCGGACTCGGCCTCGGGAACGCTGATGTGCCAGCGCAGCGCGTCCCGTACGCCCCAGCGCGCGGCGCTCTGCAATAAGGAGCCGATGACGGGCTTGGCCCGGTCGCGGACGGCCGAGACCACCTCCCGCGCGGGCCCCGACACCAGAGGGCTCAACGCGCCCTCGGCCACGACGTCCATGGTCGTCGACGCGGCGTGCTCGATGCCGGTGGCGAACCGCCCCGGCCGGGTGTTGCGCGTGTACTTCTGGATGAGCTCACGTATCTGGTCGGCGGCGCGGCCCCGGTCCGCGTCCAGGTTCTCGTTCAGGGCCAGGAGGCCGAGGCCGAAGCGGTGGAACACGGGGCCGTGGCGCAGGTTGTCCCAGCCGCGCATCATCTGGAACGCGGCGAGGGCGGCCGCCGACACCGGGTCGACCGGGTTCTCCTCGAAGTCGAGCGAGGCATGGACCACCGTGCCGCCGCAGGCGCGTGACACCGCCCGCAACAGATCGGTCTTGCCCGACCCCCGGGGCCCCAGCAGCGCCACGATCGGCTGCCGTTGACCCGGGTACCGCCACAACATGTGCCGCAGGAACGCATCGGCGCCCCCGGCCACATCAAGATCCCCCACCGCACTCACCGCCCCCCGGAACCGACACACACAAGGCGTACCTTCCGCATCGATTGACACGGAAGGTAACACCACAAGGACAGGCCGCGACGGGTGTTCTCGCACATCCGCCCGGTGGATCGGGGGGTGTGCGGCACTTGCGGGGATTCGGGGCGGCGGATCCCTGGTGGCAGATGCAGCCACCGGGGTCCGCCCGCACTCCGGAGAGGGTCAACTCAGGGCACGGAGAGGCCTGTTGGGGCCCCGCGGTCTAGGTCGTCGGCAGCGCCGTGACCGGGGCCGTTCTGAGGTGGGCCGTTCCCGAGCGGACCGCCCAGACGAAGACCGCCAGCGAGAGCGCGCCCACCACCACGGAGTCGTACGGCGCCGCGAGGTGGCCCGAGCCGCCGAACGTGCCGAGCCAGGACAGCAGGGTCAGCGCGGCCAGGTGGAAGACGAGCCAGGCGCCGTGGCGCAGTTCGTCACGCGAGGAGCGGCCGTCGGTGTCGGGGCGCAGCATCAGGAACAGGGGCACGCCCGCCAGGACCAGCGGCAGGGCGAGCCGCAGATGGTGCCAGCCCGACCAGAACACGAACTCGCTGGCCACGACGAAGCTGATGGGCGCGATCCAGTGCACCCCGGCCACCTGGCCCTCGGCGGGCGCAACCCCCCGGTCCCGGTCGTGCGCCCGGAACGCGGCGGCGGCCACGGCCGAGGCCGCGTACACCAGGAGGTACATGTCGCCCATCACGCTCACGATGTCCTGCCAGCCGCCGAACGGCAGCATGAACACGATGATGACGACGAGGTTGAGCAGCAGCGCCCGGCGGGCCGTGCCCGAGCGGGGGTCGATCCGCATGAAGAAGCGGGGCAGCAGGCCGTTCTTGGCCAGCGCGTAGGTGTGCCGGGCGTCGATGGCGACGCCGACGTAGGCCGAACCGCCCGGCGAGACCACCGCGTCCGCGTACAGCAGGGTGGCCAGCCAGTGCAGGTTCAGGACGAGGGCGAGCTGGCCGAAGGGCGAGTCGAAGTTGACGCCGTGCCAGCCGTGGCCGAGCAGGGAGTCGGGCACGGTGAACAGGAAGGCCAGTTGGAGGCCGAGGTAGACGAGCACCGCGAGCCCGATCCCGGTGAGCACGGCGAGCGGCACGGTGCGGCGCGGGTTGCGGGCCTCGCCGGAGAAGTCGAGGGGCGCCTGGAACCCGTTGACGGAGTACACGATCCCGCCGCCCGCGAGTGCGGTCAGACAGGCCGCGTAGCCGTACGGGGCGAATCCGCCGTGGTCGGTGAGGCGGCCGGAGTGCGTGCCGGACAGGAACAGGGCGACCACGGTGAGGACCGGGATGAGGACCTTGAAGAGGGACACCAGGTTGTTGAGCCGGGCGAAGGTCCGCACCGCGAACCAGTTGAGCGCCGTCAGGATTACGCTGAGCCCGGTGGCCACCGCGAGGCCGGAGCCGGTGAGGCGGCCGTGGTCGTAGAGGCCGGGCAGGTAGTGCGCGGCGTACTGCATGATCGCGCTGATCTCGGCCGCCGTGCCGCCGACCGACAGGAGCACCGACCAGCCGACGATGGTGCCGACGAGGCGGCCGCTGGCGTACAGAGGCCACCGCACGGTGCCGCCGCCTTCCGGGCGGGTGGCCCCGAGCTCCACCATGACCAGGGCCACCAGCGCGCACAGCACGCCCGCCCCGACCCAGGACAGCAGCGCGGCGGGCCCCGCGGTCTGCGCGGCGAACATGGCGGCGAACAGCCAGCCCGAGCCGAGGATGTTGGAGAACCCGATCGCCGTCAGGCTCCAGAAGCCGAGCTCCTTGCGGAGCCGGCGCTCCTCGCCCAGGACGGTCAGGACCGAAGGGGTCTCCCCCGGCTGGATGGGCCGCACGCGCACCCGCCTCCTTGCATGACTGAGGACACAAGAGTGCCCAGCGTGTCACGCTCCGCGCCGCGCGTCGCCGAACAGGACGGCCGAGTCCTGTCGTTCTCGATCGGTTCCTACCAGGTTTCGACGGCGAAACAGACGCCCGCCGTGTCCGTCTGCAGGCTCAGCTTCACATCGGCGCTGGTGATGTCGACGTCGACCGCGCCCGCGTCGGCCGCCACCTGCACGGCCTGGACGCCGTGCCACGTGGTGCCGTCGTGGAGGGCGACGCGGACCGAGCCGGTCGCCGGGGTGGCGGTGATCTGGTCCATGCCGAGGTGCAGTCTTCGGTTGTAGGCGTTCCACGCGCTGCCGTGCGGCAGCAGGACGACGGTGGGCTGCGCGCCGGGGTCGACGCGGCCGGTGATCCATTGGGGCATGTCGGTCTCCTGAGGCGGTGAGTACTGGAACGAGAGCGCCCAGTCGCGCAGGGCGCCCTTGCTGGCGAGGCGGCAGTAGTCGAGGTCGAGGTCGTTGGACTCGCCGTACTGGTGGAACAGCCAGTCGGCCTGGATCCCGGGGCTCCCCGCGGGGCGGCCGGCCGTGGCGATCCACAGGAAGTCGGCGTAGTAGCCGTCCTGGTCGACGTTCCACCAGTAGTCGAGGTTGGCGTACATGCCGACCGGGTTGTGCGGCAGCCGACCCTTCACGTATCTCAACCAGGCGTCCTTGTAGGCGCGTTGGGTCGATTTGGCGACGCGGGAGTTGGCGTCGTCATAGCCCTCCCAGTCCAGGACCACCAGGTCGCCGGGGCGCCAGTTGACCTGGTCGACGAAGTAGTCGGCTTCGGCCCGCACGCTGTTGCCCATGTTGGGGTAGTGGTACCCGCCCCACACGAGCCCGTTCGCCTTGGCGTGGTCGCGCTGGCTGACCCAGCGCGGATTGACGTAGGACAGTCCTTCGGTGACCTTGACGAAGGCGAAGGACAGGCCGCTCGTGCTCGGTGTCGAGGACTGGTAGGAGGCCCAGTCCTGGCCGTAGATCCCCATCAGCAACCTTCCGCGAGCCGGCGCAACCGGCTCTTCCCACAGATTGCTTGCCCGCGATCCGGTGGCCCGACGCACGCCGCGGCCTGTCGTGCACATTGCATTGGGCCCACGACGCGAAGGACCGCCGACCCGGGGTCGGCGGTCCTTGGTGCGGCGGGCGCCGATGCGCCCGGCGGGTGCTACTGGGCGGCGCGGTTCCTGCGGCGGTGCAGGCCGAAGGCGATGCCGGCGCCGGCCACGGCGAGCGCGCCCGCCCAGAGGCCGACCGGGAGGAGCGCCGAGGAGGAGCCGGTCTCGGCGAGGGTCTCACCGGCCGTCTGGGTCGTCGGGCCGTTGCCGGAGCCACCGGTGCCCGAGGTGCCGGCGCCACCCGCGGCGCCGCCGGTCCCGGCCGGGGCGCTGGGCCCGGTCGGGTGCTGGGGGATGTCCGTGACCGACTTGACCGACCCGTCGGCGTTCAGCAGGACCTGCTTGCCGTTGGGGTGCTTGAAGTCGAAGGCCGACTCCAGCGAGTTGGCACGGGCGTCGAAGGAGGCGTCGCCGATGCGTCCGGTGTGCCAGTTGTCCTCGATGAAGCGGGTGATGGACGCCTGCTCGGTACGGGTGTGGTCGACCGAGTTCACCTTGCTGTAGGGCGAGATGACGAGCAGCGGCTGGCGCGTGCCGGGGCCGCAGCGGTCGGAGTAGCCGCCGGCCGCGGCCGGTCCGGCCTGGCAGGCCGGGCTGTCGGGGGCCTTGCCGTCGGAGCCGGGCTTGGTGTCCTTGGAACCGTTCTGCGGCTTGGCGTACGCGTGGTCGTACCAGCCGTCCGAGTCGTCGTAGGCGATGACGACGGCGGTGTCCTTCCACTCCGGCGACTGCTGGAGCTTGTTGATCTGCTCGACGAGGAAGTGCTGCTCGTCGATCGGGTCGGAGTAGGCGGCGTGGCCGTCCTGGAACTCCGCGGCCTTCAGGAAGCTCACCGCCGGCAGGTTGCCGGCCTTGAGGGCCGCGTCGAAGTCGCTGAGGTCGTAGTTGTGGTTGGCCTGTCCGCCGTGGCCGATCTCGGCGGTGTTCTTCGGCGGCAGGTGGTGCGGGTTGGCCGTGGACTTGTAGTACTGGAACGGCGAGTGGTGCGGGCTGTAGTCGACGGCCGCGGCGCCGCCCACGTTGGTGTGCGTGCTGCCCGAGCACTTCGCGTAGTCGCCCTGCTTGCCGTCCCACGCGGTGCTGGGCCGGAAGCCGCCCTGGAACCAGCCCCAGGACACCTTCTGCTGGTTGAGCAGGTCGCCGATGTTGCGGCCCTGCATCGCGGCCAGCGCGTTCTTGCTCGTGTGGTCCTTGTCCGAGCAGTCGTCGTACGCCGGGTCCGGGTCGTTGACGAGCGTGCCGACACCCTGGGCGTCCGGAGAGACGACCGTGTACGGGTCGGGCTTCGCGGTCTGCTTGGGGTGCTCGGTGCCCGAGGCGGGGTCGGTGGAGATCACCCCGTGGGTCTGCGCCGAGACGAGGTTCAGGGCGCCGGGCGTGGAGGGCCCGTAGGTGGTGCTGAAGGAGTTGTCGCCGAGCGAGTAGTGCTGGGCGTAGTTCCACATCGCGGTGACGGTGTTGCCGTCGTAGTAGTCCATGACCAGGCCGGGCTCGCCGAACAGGTTGCCGGAGCACTTGCCGGAGTCCGTGTTCTGCACGTACAGGTCCGCCTTGCCGCCGTTGGCGGCGTACTGCTCGGGCCCGTAGCTGTGGTTCTGGTCGCAGGTCATGGCCTGCTCGGGGGTGAGCCGCTTGGGCAGGTACTGGTTCGGGTTCTTCGTCAGGAGCCCGGCGTTGCGCAGGGTGTTGATGTCCTTCGGCGTGTGCTTGTCCGCCGTGAACTTCGTGCCGTCGGTGTTCGCCGCCACCGGGTAGGCCCCGAAGTAGTGGTCGAAGGACACGTTCTCCTGGAAGAGCACCACCAGGTGCTTGACCGGGGTGGCCGTCTGGCCGCCGTGGTGGTCCGCCGAGTCCGCCGCGGCCGGGACCGTACCGCTCAGCAGGCCGAGTGCCGCGGCTCCCGCGAACGCCCCCCACCGTCTGGCCCAGCGCCCCGGACCCGCCGCGCTGCCTTTGCTGCCCATGCTCCGCGTGCCTCCACTGGCGTCCGGCGACCGGCCGCCTTCGTGATGTCGTTGACGAGACGCGATGTTTCGCGCGGACCACTACACCGCGACGGCGACACCGTGTCCTCCTGGTGAACAGCCAGTCAGGAATATCAGGCCAAAACTTGACCCTCTGTTGGTGAAGCGTGGCCGGTCAGGCGAGCAGGGACCGCCCGAACCAGTCCGTCCGGTCCCGCACTCCCGGCAGCGCGAAGAAGTAACCGCCGCCGAACGGCTTGACGTAGTCCACCAGCGGCTCGCCCTTCAGCCGTTTCTGCACGGTCTCGAACTGGCGGGCCAGATCCTGCTGGTAGCAGCAGAACACGAGCCCCATGTCGAGGTCGCCATTGGCGTCCATGCCCCGGTCGTAGTTGTAGCCGCGGCGCAGAATCCGCTGGCTCTCACTCGGCTGTCCCGAGCGCGGGTTGGCCAGGCGGATGTGACTGTTCAACGGGATCACGTCGCCCTTGGGATCCTCCGCGTACCTGGGGACGTCGGACTCGGCGGAGCCGTCCAGCGGCGCGCCGGTGTCCCGGCTGCGCCCGAACATCCGCTCCTGCTCCCCGATCGAGACCCGGTCCCAGAACTCCACCAGCATGCGGATCAGCCGCACGACCTGGTAACTGCCGCCGACCGCCCACACGGGCTCGCCGCCGCCGGGGCCCACCCACACCAGCCGGTCCATCGCGGCCGCGTCCTGGGTGTCCGGGTTGGCGGTGCCGTCCTTGAAACCCATGTGGTTGCGGGGGGTCCCGCTCGGTCTCGGCGGGCTCGTGAAGCCGTCCATGCGCCAGCGCACCTGCATCGCCCCGCGGGTGTGCCGGGCGATGTCGCGCAGGGCGTGCAGGACCACGTCCGGGCTGTCGGCGCACAGCTGCACGCTCAGGTCGCCGTGGCACCAGGCCGGGTCGAGGTCGTCGTCCGGGAAGGCGGGCATCGTGCCGAGCCGGGCCGGTTTGCGGCCCTTCAGCCCGAACCGGTCGTCGAAGAGGGAGGCCCCCACCCCCGTCGTGACCGTCACCCCGCCCGTGGGCACCTGGGGGCCGAGCACCCCGGAGTCGCTGGGCGGCGCGGTGATGCCGACCGGAGCGGGCGAGCCGCCGGTGGCGAGGAAGCGGGCCCGCTCCGTGAGCGTCCGCAGCAGTTCCGTGAGCTCCCTGCGGTCCGCGGCCGTCACGTCGAAGGACACGAACGCCGTGGCCCGCCGCGGGGGTTGGAGGATCGCGGCCTGGTGCGCCCCGTGGAAGTCCACGGGCGCGGCGGTCGCGCGCGTGTCGTCGGCCCGGGCCGGGCGCGGGACCCCGCCGGACAGGGCGGCTCCGGTGACCGCGGTCCCGACCCCCGCGGCCGCGCCCCGCAGGAATCCCCGCCGTCGTACCTCACTCATGCCGTCCTCCGCGCGTCGCAGATCGTCGCCACCGGGGCCAGGAGCTCCACGGCCTGGCCGACGTCGCTGTTGATCCGTTGCCGGTCCTGGTGACCGAGCCGGTCCAGCGGCGTCCAGTGCCCGCCCGCGCCGAAGCCGTCCAGGGTGTGTTGGGTGCGGTCCAGCCACGCGTCGAGGCGCGGCAGGTCCGGGTAGCGGGTGGTGAGCAGCGGACGCAGCAGGGTGAGCAGCTCGCGGGTGCCATCGAGGTTGGCGCGGGCGGTGGCCAGGCTGGTGCCACTGCCGTAGTCGGTGCGCCCGGTGAGCTCCGACTGGGCGGTGGCCTCCAGGATCTCGTGGGCCCGCAGCCCCAGTTGGGCCGGGTCGAGGCGCTGCTGCGGCCAGCTGTCGCGCAGCGCGTGCACGGCTTGCGCGAGCCGGTCGGCGGGGCCGCGCAGCGAGGCGGCCGACTCGCCGTGCCACAGGCCGTACTCGACGCGGTGGAAGCCCTCGAAGCCCTGGGCCGACGCGGCCGCGGACGGGGCGGGGCCCGAGCCGTTGATGGCTCCGTCCGCCTCGCCGAACTGGTCGTAGGCGGCGCCCATGCGCTCGTAGACGAGGTGCGCGGGCAGCCACGCGTCCCGCGCCGCCGCGAGGTCGCCGTCGTCGACGGCGCGCTTCAACTCATCGGCGCGGTCGGAGAGTTCGACGGTTCTGGCCGCGATCCACTGCTGGTAGGCGAGCGCCACGGGAATGAGGTCGTGCTGGGTGACCGGCACCGCGGCCGGTCCCCCGCCTCCCGGGGCGCCCGCGATCGTCACGGTGGGGCCCGTGATCGCGTCGGCGTCGTCCGGCAGGCACTTGAAGGCGTAGGAGCCGCCGCCCAGGACCACGCGCAGCTCGCGGGTCGTGCCGGGGGCCAGCCCTTCGACCTCCCCGTAGACGGCGCCGGTCGACGGATCGGTGAGATCGACTTCGGCCGGTGTCGAGGACGTGTTGCGCAGCGCGAACACCTGGGGCCCCGGTGTCGCGCCGCTCCAGCCGGTGCCGCACGCGCCCTGCGCCACCTCGACGACGGTCGGCCCCTTCGCCGCCGGGCGCTTCGCGCCGGCCGACCCGCCCGTGGGGCCGAGGGCGTACGTCGCCGTGCCCGCCGTGACAGCGGCCACGGCGACGATCGCGGCGGTGCGGCGGCCGCTGGGCCACCTCTTGCGTGCCGGTATGCCGGGCCCCTCGTCGGGTTCGGCCGGTTCGTGACCCGAGCCCGGTTCGGGGTCGCTCATCACGGCACTCCGTTCGTGTCAGCAGCGAGGGGACGACGCCGCTCATGCTAGGCAACCGGCCGGGCCCGAACGCTCATCCGGGTGGCCGCACCCCCAGATTTACCCCCGAGTTCACCGACCCGACACCGGCCTTGCGCCCCGAACGGCGCGCATTACGCCCCGTCCTCACCGACCCGGATCACGATCTTGCCGTGGGCGTGGCCCGTCTGGCTGAGTTCGAACGCGTCGGCCAGCCGTTCCAGGGGGAACGTCTCGGCCACCGGCACCTTGAGCTGCCCCGCGTCCGCGAGCCCGGCCAGGGTCTCCAGACCGGGGCCGTCGGGGCGTACCCACATCCACTGGCCGCCCGCCTCCATGACGGACGGGTCGGCGATCGAGGCGTGTCGGCCCCCCTCGCGCAGGACGGCCCGGGTGGTGTCGAGCACGCCGCCCACGTAGTCGACGACGACGTCCACACCGTCCGGGGCCAGGGCCCGGATGCGTTCGGTGACCCCGTCTCCGTACGCGACGGGCTCGGCCCCCAGCTCGCGCAGCCGGTCGTGGTTGCGCTCGGAGGCCGTGCCGATGACGCGGGCCCCCAGGGCCTTCGCGATCTGTACGCCGAACGTGCCCACGCCGCCCGCCGCGCCGTGCACGAGCACCGTGTCGCCCTTGCCGGTGCCGAGCCGGGTCAGGGTCTGCTGGGCGGTGAGGCCCGCCAGGGGGACGCCCGCGGACTCCTCCCAGCTCAGGGACTTCGGCCTGCGGGCCAGGGCGCGTACCGGGACCGTCACGAACTCGGCGAAGGTGCCGCCGTGCACATAGTCCTTGCGGGCGTACGCGTAGACCTCGTCGCCCGCCTTCCACTCGGGGGTGTCGATGCCCGTGCTCTCCACGACACCGGCCACGTCCCAGCCCGGAACCACCGGGAAGACGGTGTCCATCATGCCGTCCAGACCCCCGGACATGATCTTCCAGTCGACCGGGTTGACGGCCGCGCAGCGCACCCGTACGACGACCTCGCCCGGGCCCACCTTGGGCCGTGGCTGCTCGGTCAGGCTCAGGACCGAGTTGTCGCCGTACGAGGTGTACGTCATGGCCTTCATGGTGCTCTTCTCGGTGCTTGCGGAGCTGGTGGGCATCGCGGGCTCTCTCCCGGTGTCGAGGTGGGCGGGGAGGGCCGGACGCACGGGCCGGCGAGCCCCTGCGGTCACCGGCCCTCCCGGTTACTCCGATTCTGGTGCGCCGGGCGCGGACCCGCCCCCCGGACGGGCCCGATCGCCCGGCCGGGACGCGGACCCCGGCGCGGCTCAGCCCGCGTAGACGTCCTCCACGTACCGGCCCTCGGCGGTCAGCCGGTTCAGCCACTCCTCGGCCTCGGCTGCCGGGGCGCCGGTGCGCCGGGCGTACAGCTCGCGGAAGGCCGCGCGCACCCCCGGCGCCATGCGGCTGCCGTCTCCGCACACATACACGCGCGCGCCCGACTCCAGGAGCGGCCAGAGTTCGTCCGCGTCGGCGGCGATACGGTGCTGAACGAAGCGGCCCCCGCCGTCGGCGGGTGCGCTGAAGGCCGGGCGCAGGGACAGGACTCCGGCGCGTTCGGCGGCGTGCAGTTCGTCGGCGTGCAGGAAGTCGGCCTCCGGGGCGTCGCAGCCGAAGTAGAGGATGGCCGGGGCGGGGTGAGCAAGCGTCAGGCGGTCGGCGACGGCGCCCCGGAAGGGGGCGAGGCCCGTCCCGGCGGCGATCATGATGACCGGTTCCGGTGCCCCGGGTGCGATACGGAAGGCCTCGCGGCAGGGCTGGACGCGGGCGAGGACGGTGTCGCCGGGCCGCAGGGCGTGCAGATGGCCGGATCCGGTGCCGCCCGGGTTGAGCGAGACCATCAGGTCGGCGTGGCGCGGGTCGCGGGCGGGCGAGGACGACACCGAGTACGGGCGGGGCCGCAGCGGGGGCAGCAGCTCCAGGAGCGTGGGCCAGTCCAGCGCGCCCCGCAGCGCGGGGTGGTCCTCGATCAGCGCCAGCAGCGGGCGCGGATCGTCCGCCGCCAGCCGCTCCAGCGCGGCGCGCTCGGGCGGGCACTGGTTGTGCGCGGCGAGCAGCGCCGTCTGCTCACGGGTGGGGCGGCCGCCCAACTCGACGTAGTGCGTGAGGAGTTCACGCACCGACAGGGGTCGGTCGAGCGGCAGCGGCGTGGGCGTGGTGTGCGGGGCGCGGATGCTCAGGACGGTGTCGAGTTCCACACCGAGGGCCGCCGCCGCCCGTGCGACGACCGCCGGGGCGTTCACGGGCAGCACGGTGAGGTGGTCGGCGGTGCGGTAGGTGACGCCCTCGGGCAGGGCCACCCGCACGAAGCGCTTGGGCCGGGGGTGGCCCGGCGAGGTGAGGTCGCGGGCCTCGGTGACGGTCATCTCCACCAGGCCGTGGCGCGCGGCGAGGGCCTGGCGCGGCCCGCCGGTCACCTCCGTGACCGTGTAGGCCGCCTCGGTGGGTGGCTCGGCGGCGCCGACGCTCTCCGGGTCTCCGTACCGTTCGAGGAGCACCACCCGCAGGGCGGCCGCGAACTCCCTGACCGTGCCGGTCAGTTCACCCGACGCGTCGGCTTCGGCGCGGGGCAGCAGGCGCTCGCCGCCGACGGCCGCGAGGCGCTCGTCGAGGAGGGTGGGCACGCGCTGGTAGGTCGCGGCCCAGTTGCGGTCGCCCACGCCGAGCACCGCGTACGGCACGCCGTCGGCGGCGTCCGGCTCCGCGCTTTCGATCCAGCGGATGAACCGGGCCGCGTCGTCGGTGGGCTGGCCGTTGTAGGACGCGGCCACGATGACGACCGGGCGGTCCGTGGGCAGCGCCTCCGTGTACGCGTCGAGCGGGGCGACGTCGGCGGCGAGGCCGAGCCCGGCGGCCTCGGCGGCCAGCCGCTCGGCGAACTCGCGGCAGGTGCCGTAGTTGGTGCCGTGCAGGAGCAGCAGCCCGGTGCCCTGGCGCACCCGCGAGGGCAGTCCGGGTGCGGACGCGGCGGCCTCGGCGGTCGTGCGCGGGACCTGGCCGGGGTGGGCGGCCCGGTTCAGGGACCGGTCGGCGGGGGTGCGCGGAATCAGGGAGAGGGTGAAGCCCTCGGGCTTGAGGGTGAGGGTCTCCTTGACGCGCAGCCGGTAGTCCGCCGAGTCCACGAAGCGGTAGCGGTGCGCGAGCAGTGCGAGCAGCATGGTCGCCTCGTGCAGCGCGAACTGCCGCCCGATGCAGGCCCGCTCGCCCGTGCCGAAGGGCTTGTAGGCGTGCGGTGAGCGGGCCGCCTCCGCCTCGGGCGTGAACCGGGCCGGGTCGAACAGCTCCGGGTTGTCGCCCCAGGCCGGGTCGCGGTGCAGCATCGGCGTGAGCACCGTGACCAGCTCGCCGGCGCGCAGCCGGACCCGGCCGCCGAGCACGGTGTCCTCGCGGGCCTGGCGGGTGAAGGCGGCCGCCGTGGGCCACAGCCGCAGCGCCTCGCTCAACACCTGGCGGGTGAAGCGCAGCTTCCCGATGTCCTCGAAGGTGGGGTCGGGGTCGGTGGTGTCGCCCCACAGCTCGTCGGCCTCGCGCTGGACCAGGCGCAGCGCGGTGGGGTCCTTGAGCAGGTGGTAGAGCGCGAAGGACAGCGTGCCCGAGGTGGTCTCGTGCCCGGCGATGAGGAAGGTGATGACCTGGTTGCGGATGTTGGCCGCGTCCAGGGTGGTGCCGTCCCCGGGGTGCTCGGCGCCCAGCATCAGGCCGAGCAGGTCGTCGACGGAGGTGTCGCCGCCGCGGGTGCGGGCCGCGATGACCTCGTCGACGACCGAGGCGAGGTAGGCCGCGTCCCGCTCGAACGCGCGGTCCAGCTCGCTGTGGTCGCCGTCCGGGGTGCGGCCGAGCCGCTGCATGCTCCACTCCAGGCAGCGCACCATCGCCTCGACGAACGGGTGCGCGGTGGCGCGTCCGAAGGAGTCGAAGTCGAAGCCGAACCCGGCCAGACCGATGGTGTCCAGGGTCATCCGCGTCATGTCGTCGGCGACGTCCACGAGCTCGCCCAGCGCCGCCCGGCGGTCCCAGCTGTCCATGACGCGGCGCGCGACGCGCAGCATGGCGGGGTGGTAGGTCCGCATCGAGCCGAGCGCGAAGGCGGGCATGAGGATGTCGTGCGCCTTGGCCCAGTTCGGTTCGTCGTTGTACGCCGTGAACAGCCCGTCGCCCGCGAACTCGCGCACGTGGTCGAGGACCTTCGAGATGCCCTTGGAGAAGCGGGTCTCGTCGGCGAGCTCGGTGACCAGGTCGAGCGAGCTCACGAAGAGGTGCTGGTGCTCGTTGAGGCGGCGCCGGAACACCGGCCCGTGCACCCGGGCCAGCTCCATGGACTGCTGGATGGGCGTCTCGGTGAGACCGCCGGCCGAGATGTCCACCAGGGGGACGGTCTCGTCGTCGGGGCGTGCGTCTGCGGGGATCAGGATCGTGTCCGTCATGCGTCAAGACTCACCCGCCCGGTGTGCCCCGCCGCCGCGGGCGACTGCATGATTGTGCAGTGGTTTCTCGCGTACCGCTCTTGCGGACGGGCCAGGAAAAGGGGCGGTGACCCGCGGCATGAGCGACGAGCAGGCGGTGGAGGAGGACATCGGCGCGTGGCGCAACCACTTCCTGACCCTCCTCGACCGCATCCCCGTGCCGATCGCCGTCTGCCGCATCGACGGCGAGGTGCACGTCGCCAATCCCGCGATGGCCGCCGAGTGGGGCACCACGCCCGGGCGTCTGCGCGGCCGTTCGCTGCGCGAGCTGTTCACCCCGCGCTCCGAGGAGCAGCTCGATCGCCTGGTCGAAGCGCTGCGCGCGGGGCGCACCTCCCGCTATCCCATCGGGGTGACCTGGCGGGCCGGCCAGGACGGAGCCGAGCGCGAGGGCGAGTTCACCATCGACCCGATCATGGCCTTCCCCAACCCCGAGCCCGTCCTGCTCGCCATGCTGTACGTCCGCGACGAACGCCCCGGACCACCGCCGGCTCCGCGTGGCGCGGTGAGCGAGGCGCAGGCCCGCATCCTCGCGCTGGCCGCGTCCGGCGCGACCACGGCGGCCATCGGCAAGGCCCTGGGGCTGACCGTCGACGGCGTCAACTACCACCTGACCCGGCTCTCCCAGCGCTGGCGCGTCCAAGGGCGGACGGCACTGGTGGCCAAGGCGTACGCGCTGGGGGTGCTCGCCCCCGGCCACTGGCCGCCGGTGCCGGCCGAGGGGCTCTCGGAGCCCTCCTGATCGCTTGGGTCAGCGTGCGGTGTTCAGCTCCGCCGCCACCGCCGCCACGAGGTGCTTCAGACCACGCGGATTGGTGCCGAGGAACAGGTTGGGCTCGATGAGCTCCAGCTCCATCACCACCGGTTTCCGGTCGTCGTCCAGAGCCAGGTCGACCCGCGCGAACAGCGGAGCGGACGCCGAGGGAAGGGCCGCCAACGCGGCCGACGCGGTGCGCAGTTCGGCGTCGGTCGGCAGATGAGGCGCGAGACCGGGGTGCGGGTTCCTGGAGTTGTCCATGACCCCGGGCTCGGTCAGCACAGGCCCCTTGCGCAGGGCGTAGCTGAAGGCGCCCCGTATGTGGACCAGCGCGCGTTCGCCCTCGGCCACCCGGGGCAGATACGGCTGTACCAGCACGGCGCGGCCTTGGGCGTGCAGCATCCGCACATGGCGTACGGCCTTTGCGCTCTGGCCCGGCTCGTAGCGCGCGGTGTCGCGGGCGCCCGCCGAGACGCTGGGCTTGACCACCACGCCCCCGGGCCGTGTGAAGTCGCCCTCAGCGCACGGCTCTTGGGGGTCGAGGACCCGCGTGGGCACGACCGGGACGCCGCGGGCGGCGAGTTCCAGCAGATAGCGCTTGTCGCTGTTCCAGCGCACCAGCGGGGCCGGATTGAGGAGCCTGGTCAGGTGGGCCACGCGGTCCGCCCAGGCGAGGAACTCCTCAAGGCGCTCCGAGTGGACCGTATGACCGCCAGGTCGAAGCCCTCCCATGCCACGGACTTCGCGTCCCAGGGCACCGCTTCGGCCGCCAGCCCCTCGGCGGACAGCCCGGCCATGATGAGCGGGAGGTCGCTGTCGTGCTCCAGACCGGCACCACTCGTCACGACCGCGATCCTGCTGGTCCCCATGCACCCCTCCGGTGTCAGAGTCGGGCGCACCCGCACGCCGTCGGCGCGGGCTTCCCCGCGGGCACCCTCGCACACCGGCGTGCGGGGCGGCGCCCCCTTTTCCGACCCGCGCACCGGGGCAAGGGGACGCCGGTGCCTCTGCCCGGAGGGGCCTTCTCTTAGAGTCCTCTTACAACTCTTCACTATCACTGCGCCATGGACATCAGCACGGGGAAGTCATCCATCGCGCGCCCGGCCCGCCGAACCGGCCGACGCACCCTTCTCGTTCTCGCCGTCGCCACCGCCCTGGCGGCCGGTCTCACCCCGGCCGCCACCGCCGGGCCCGCGCCGTCCGCGGGAGCACGCCTCCACGACGGCCGCGTGGAGCTGCCCGTCGGGGGCGGCACGGCCACGATCGATCCCGCGACGCTGCGCGTCGACGCCCGTACCGACGACGGGCGGACCCTGCGCATGTCGGACCCGGCGGCCGACGCCCCCGGCAGGCCGGGGCATGTGACCGTCTCGGGCCAGGGCGCCCGGTGGTCCTACCCCGGCCGGGGCCTGAACGCCGAAGCACACACCGAGCACGGCAGGCTGCTCGTCACCATCACCGCCGACCGGGACACCGGCCTGGCCTGGCCGGTCACGGGCGCCGACCCGGCCGCCTCGGCCCTCCAACTCCCGCGCGGCGAGGGCCTGTCCCTGCCGGTCGCCGACCCCTTCTGGAACTCCTCGCGCGCCCAGCTCGTGGGCTCCGAGGAGGACATGGCCTCCCAACTCACCCTGCCGGCCTGGGGCTACACGCTCGGCGGCGGGCACGGCGTCAGCTATCTCACCCCCACCGACATCGCCACCTCACTCGCGTACGCCTCCGAGGGCGGACGCCTGCGCACGACGGCACGGCACACCTTCTCGGCCGCCAACGCGACCCGTGCGTACACCGTCGTCTTCGCACTCACCGACGGATCTCCCGTGGCGCCCGCCGTCGACTACCGGCACTGGCTCGCCGAACACGGCCGACTCGGCAGCCTCAGCGACAAGATCCGCGAGAACCCGGAGACGGGACGGCTGCTCGGCGCGTTCCACGCCTACGCCTGGGGCGGCGCCCGCCGTGCGGCGGGCATCGCCCGGCTCACGTCGCTCGGCGTGAGCCGGCTGTGGCTCGGCTACGACGCGGACGACGCGCCCATGACGGCGGCGGACGTCGCCGCCGCCCAGCGGGCCGGATATCTGGTGGGGCCCTACGACTCCTTCGCCAACGGGCGCGCCGAGGGCCCGGACACTCCCCCGAACTCGCTCTGGCCCGATGGCGTCTACCCGGCGTTCTGTGTGCGGCGGGCCGACGGCACGCCCCAGCCCGGTTTCCACAAGCAGGGCTGCTACCTCAGCTCGCAGGCCTTCGAGCAGGCCGAGCCGCAGCGGCACTACCTCGCCGACCGCACCCGCTCGCTGGTCGGCAACGGCGCGGCGAGCTACTTCCTGGACGTGGACGCGGCAGGCGAGCTCTTCCGCGACCACGACACCGCGCACCCGATGACGATGGCCCAGGACCGCGCCAACCGCCTGGCCCGGATGCGACGGATCACCGACGGGACGTACGACACCGCACGGCGTGCGCCGCTCGTGCTCGGTTCTGAGGCCGCCGGTTCCTGGGCCAACCAGGTCCTCGCCTTCGACCACGGCTCCGGCACCCCGGTCGACGGCCGCCTGTGGCCGATGGAGACCGGCCACTTCGACACCACGCCGGACCAGCCCAAGGACGACCCGGCCTGGGGCGGCTACACCCCGGCCGGGGCTCCTGACACCTTCTTCAAGCCGGTGCGGGTGGGCGACTTCAAGCCGGAGCACCGGGCCGCGGTGGCCGACGCCCTCCGGGCGATGTACGACCCGGCCTACCGCGTGCCGCTGTACGAGACGGCGCTGCACGGTTCGCTGGTCAACGTGGAGCGCTGGGAGCTGCCCTTCGGCAAGCTTCCCGAGCAGAAGACGACGCGGGCGCTCCTCGCGATGCTCTACAACACCCCGCTGAACTTCGTCCTGAGCGACAAGGACGGGCGCGACGACCAGAACCTGCGCGAACTGGCAGCGCTCCAGCGGTACTTCGCACCGCTCCACCAGGCGGCGGGGACACAGGAGTTGACCTCCTTCGCCTGGCTGACGGCCGACCGCACCGTACAGCGGACCGTCTTCGGCGACGGCACGCTCACCGTGACGGCCAACTTCGGCACCGCCGCCCACGACGGGCTCCCCGGCGGGTGCGTCGACGCGACCCTCAAGGGCGGTGCGCCGCGACGGCTGTGCCCGGCGAAGGTCGTGTCCTAGCGCACCGGCACCGGTACCCCTCGCCCCGCCGCGCTGGCCGAAAGGGCCCTCTGGCCGACTCCTCCCGGCGGCGACAGGATGCCTCGCCCGAGCCGGAACCGTACCCGGCGGGGCCGAGGGGAGAGACGCGGACATGGAATCGAGACGAAGACTGAGCCGCCGCAGCGTGTTACGGACGGGGCTCGGCGCCGGGGGGTTCGCGGTGACGGCGAACCTGCTGCCCTTCCTGCCCGGCGGCGGGCCCCGCCCGGCCTGGGCCGAGGCGCCGGAAGCCGGACACGCGGCCACGGTCGCCTTCCCCGACTGGGCCCGCTACGCGCGGCTCGCCGACGGCACCTTCAACGACGACGCCGATCCCGAGCGCGACATGAAGCCGGTCATCAGCCGGCTCAAGGCGCAGAACGTGAGCGTGATCGAGCTCGACACCGTCCTGTCGAACTGGCTGACCGACCAGCAGTTCACCGAGCACATGGGGAAGGTCAAGAGCTTCGCCGACCTGGCGCACGCGGCCGGGATGCGCGTCGTCATGTACTACCCCTCGCTCGAACTCATCAGCCCCGGCGGCGAGAAGGGGCCCTCCTTCTACAAGGACGGCAGCGGCAAGGACTGGGTGCAGCGGGGGCTCGACGGGCAGCCCAACGTGTTCTACGGAGGCCTCGTCGTCTGGGTGGACCCGGGCGACGAGAGCTGCTGGCTGAGCCCCAACTCGCCCTGGCGCGACTACTACCTGACCCGCATCCGCGCCCTAGCCGCGACCGGTGTCGACGCCGTCTGGCCGGACGTGCCGATCTACTTCGA
Source organism: Streptomyces sp. NPDC045846 (assembly GCF_056431605.1). Lineage (NCBI taxonomy): Bacteria > Bacillati > Actinomycetota > Actinomycetes > Kitasatosporales > Streptomycetaceae > Streptomyces > Streptomyces sp. NPDC045846. Next base: position 444,099 of record NZ_JBWKKJ010000003.1, read on the forward strand.
CGGCGCGCTGAGCTGGTGCGACGCCTCCACCTGGGCCGCGGCCGCCTTCCGCGCGGACACCGGCCTCGAACTGCCCCGTACGGCCGACTTCAACGACGCAGGCTTTCGCCACTACGTCGACTGGCGCCACCGCAACCTGGCCCGGTTCCAGCTGGACATCGCCGCCGCCGGCCGCTCCGTCAACCCCGACCTGGTCACCTTCGTGGAGACGGTGACCATGGACTACCAGTACGCCTGCCTCATCGGTCTGGACGGCGCGCAGCTGCGCCGGGCGGAGGGCGTCAGCCAGGTGTGGGAGGTGGACATCCTCGGCAACTACGACGGGATGCGCCACGCCACGGCGAGCGACTGGATCTGCCTGATCTCGATGTACAAGTACGCGCGGGCCGCGAGCGGAACCAAGCCCGCCTGGGCGTTCTCGTACGGCTGGAAGGCCGACGACGCCTCCTTGGTGATGGCCGAGCTGCTCGCCGCGGGCTGCAACCCCTTCGAGGTGAAGAGCCCGTTCAAGGACCAGAGCACCGACACCGCGATGCGCACCCGGATGTTCGGGTTCGTCGCGGCGCACCAGGACCGGCTGTTCGACGCGGTCTCCGGGGCGCGGGTCGCCGTGTACCACTCGTCCGCCAGCCGCGACTTCGTGAGCCCCGTCCCGGGCAGCGGCATGTACGTCAACACCACGCCGCCCGCCGACGTGACGGACTGGTGGAGCTTCGAGGCCTCCGAGGAGAGCTGCACCCAGCAGAAGTGGCTCGGCGAGTTCCGCGGCACCGTCAAGGCGCTGGTGTACGCGCACATCCCGTTCGACACCGTGCCGAGCCCCGGGCTCACCGCGGCCGACCTCGCCCCCTACCGCGTCCTGTACCTGCCCAACCTCCAGGCGGTCTCGGACGCCGAGGCCGAGGTGCTGCGCTCCTTCGTGAGCGGCGGCGGCACGGTCGTCGTCACCGGCCCGGCGCCGACCGCCCTCGACCCGCTGGGCACCGCCAGGACCGAGTACGCCCTCGCCGACGTGCTCGGCTTCCGCAGGGCCGACCCGCTGCCGGCAGCCAACCGCCATGCGTTCGGGGCGGGCACCTGCTGGTACTTCAACGACCTGCCCGGGCTGTCCTATCTGGCGCGCACGGACGGGCCGACCGCCGACCGGCTGCTCGAACCCGTCCGCAGGGCCGCGCCGCCCGCCGTCTCGCTCACCGGTGACCAGCGGATCCACCTGGAGCTGAGCCACCTCGGCAAGGACACCGTGGTCCAGCTGGTCAACTTCAGCCACTTCGGCGAAGTCCCCGCCCCGTTCGCGACCACCCCGGCGGCCTGCACCGTCTCCCTGGCGGTCCCGGCGGGCCGCCAGGTGACGGCCGCCGCGGTCAGCTCGCCGGACGGCGCCTCGCCCGCTCCGGTGCCGGTCGCCTGGAAGGTCGGCGGCGCCACGGTGAGCGTGGATCTGACGGTCGTGCAGTACGCGCTCCTCACCGTGACCATGAGCTGAGCACACCACCGGCCGGGCGCGTTCCGCCGGCCGTGTGACGGAACGGGCCGGGCCCGGAGAATGTGGACGATCCGGGACGGCCGCGGTATCGAATGCCGCTGTGACAACACATCGGAACAGGTGGAGCCGTATTCCCCTCGGGGCCCTGTGCGGTCTCCTCGCGGGCTGCGCCGCGCTGGCGGTGGCCGAGCTGGTGGCGGCCGCGGTCCGGCCGGAGGCTGGGCCGGTGACGGCGGTCGGCGGAACGGCCATCGACCGCACGCCCGCCGCCCTCAAGGAGTGGGCGATCCGCCACTTCGGGACGCACGACAAGCTCGTCCTGCAGATCGGCATCCTGGCGGTGCTGGCGGTCCTGGCCCTGGTCCTCGGCGTGGTCGCGGCGCGCTTCCGCCGGGCCGGAGCCGCCGGGATCCTGGTGTTCGGGGTCGTGGGGGCGCTGGCCGCCACGGGGCGCCCCGACTCGCACAGCGCGGTCGACGCGCTGCCGTCGGTGTGCGGGGCGCTGGCCGGCGCGGCCCTCCTGTACTGGCTCGCCGGACGGCTGCCGGGGCCGCCCGTCGGCACCGGGCCGGACCCCGCCGCCGGTACCTGGGACCGGCGCGGCTTCGTGATCGCCGCCACGGCGACGGCCGCCGCGTCCGCCGCCGCGGGGGTGCTCGGGCGCGCGCTCAACACCTCCAGCGGCCGTCAGGCGGTCGCCTCGCGCGGCAAGCTCGTCCTGCCCCGGCCGACGTCGCCCGCCACCCCCGTACCGAAGGCCGCCTTCCTCCAACTGCCGGGACTGAGCGCCCTGTTCACGCCGAACGCCGACTTCTACCGCGTCGACACGGCACTCGTGGTGCCGAAGGTGGACGCCACCACCTGGCGGCTGAGGATCCACGGCCAGGGTGTCACCTCCCCGCGCACGATCACCTTCGACGACCTCGTCCGGGGCCGGGCGGGAGAACTGATCGAGCGGGACATCACCCTGGCCTGCGTGTCCAACGAGGTCGGCGGCCCCTATGTCGGCAACGCCCGCTGGATCGGCGTACGGCTGGCCGACCTCCTGAGGGACTGCGGGGTGCGGCCGCCCTCGCGGGGCGGCCCGGCCGACCAGTTGGTGGCCCGGTCCGTGGACGGCATGACGATCGGCAGCCCGGTCGAAGCCGTCCTCGACGGCCGCGACGCTCTGCTCGCCCTCGGCATGAACGGCGTGCCCCTGCCGTTCGCCCACGGCTTTCCGGTCCGCATGGTGGTACCCGGTCTGTACGGGTACGTGTCGGCGTGCAAGTGGATCGAGGACATCGAGCTGACGACGTTCGCCGCGTACGACGCCTACTGGGTCCAGCGGTCCTGGTCTCAGCAGGCCCCGGTCAAGACTCAGTCCCGCATCGACACGCCCAAGGCGGACGCCCGGATCCGGCGGGGCACCGTCATGGTCGCCGGGGTGGCCTGGGCCCAGCACCGGGGCATCGAACGGGTCGAGGTGCGCGTCGACGACGGACCCTGGCAGCAGGCGCGCCTGGCGGACCAGGACACCGTCGACACCTGGCGCCTGTGGTCCTTCCCCTGGCAGGCCGCCACCCCCGGCGCCCACACCCTGACCGTGCGCGCCACCGACCGCACGGGAGCGCCCCAGACCGAGGAGCGCACCCCCACCGTCCCCAACGGGGCGACGGGCCTGCACGCGATCGCGGTCACCGTCACGTGAGCCCGAGGGCCCGGCGGGTCAGCGACGGGCGTACCGGTTGTCGAAGTCCCGCCAGTCGGCCTCCAGTTTCCACTGGAGCGCCGCCTTGGGGCTGTCGGCGAGGAAGGTGCGACAGGCGGCGCTCGGCGGCCGGTGGGTGGCGGGGGTGTCGTTGCGGCACGGCTCGGCGTAGGCGCCGTAACGGTCCTGTTCCTTCCACAGGTTCGCGCCCTCGACGAAGGCGTGGTCCAGGGAGGCGCGGGCCAGGGTGCGCAGCTGCGCGACGGTCAACCCCTGGTCGGTGACGGCCTGTTGGAAGACGGCGGTCAGGTCGGTGCGGCTGACGCCCGGGTCGTCGGTGGCCAGGGCCACCGGGACGCCCGCGTCGAGGTAGGTGCGCAGCGGGTGCCGGTCGCCGCTGACCCGGAGAATCTGGGCGTTGCTGATCAGGGGCGCCTCCACGAGGACATGGCGCTCGCGCATCCGCGCGACCAGCGCCCGGGGGTTCTTCTCGTGGGCGAGGTCGACGCCGTGCCCGATCCGGTCGGCTCCGGCCAGGTCGACGGCCTCGTTGATGTGGAAGGTCAGGTCGCGGCCGCCGACTCCGTTGAGGCCCTCGACGAGTTCACCGGCGTGCAGGCTGATCCGCACGTCGGGCGAGAGCGACTTGAGGAAACGGACCATCCTCATGTGCAGGGTGTAGTCGCGCAGCGCGACGGGCGCGTCCTCGGGCTGCACCATGTTCACGCCGACGAACCGGCCGAGCCGCTGGTGTACGAGTTCGAAACCGAGGATCTGCTGGGCGAAGACGTAACGCGGTTCCTGGGCGCGCAGGACCTGGTAGTCGAAGCGGACGGCGACCCGGCAGGCCTCCGGGGCGGTGCGGGTGTCGCAGCCGAGCAGCGTGCGGTAGTCGCGCACGGCGCGGTCGGTGTCGGCGGCCGCCTGCCGGACCAGCGCCCCGAACCGCGGGTCCGCCGTCAGCACGGAGTGGAACCGCGCGAAGTCGTCGGGGCCGGGGTCCTTCGGCAGGATGCGGTCGACGAGCTGGTTCAGGGCGCCCGCCTGCGGGGTGGTGAGCGTCTCCAGATAGCCGCTGTGCTCCTTCGCGGCGGCGCGGGTGACTTCGGCGAGCATGTCGGCGTCGTGGCCGCGCTCGGCCTCGTCGAACTTGCCGAACGTGTCGAAGAAGTGGTCGTGACCGGGCTGGGGATCACCGTCGGGCGGCAGGACGAACCCCTGCATCGACCAGGCCCGGACCACCTGCCGCCGGAACGGACCCGGCGCCACCGCGTCCCCTGCCGGGCGCTGTCCGACCGAGCAGGTCCGGGGCCCGGCCGTGACGACGTACGTCGTGGTGTCGATGCACTTGCCGTCGCGGGCCGCGTAGCCGATCAGTGATTCGGCGCGCACCGCGCCGGCCAGGTGGTGGTGCAGATCGGCGCCCTTGGGCAGCTCCGCCATGAAGCGGTGGAGCTCGCTCGGGGAGTGGGATATGCGCTCCAAGTACGCCTGCACCCGTGCCTGTTGGGAGCCGTCCTGGTCCGGCGTGGCCGCCGCCGCGGGCAGCACCCCCAGGGTCGCAGCCAGCGCCGTCGCACCGGCCAGCACCGCCCATCGGGCGCCGTGCCTCTCGCGCATGTGTCCGTTCCTCTCCTCGCCGGGGGCGCACCTCTACGTGCGCCGGACCCCTCCGCGCCCAAGAGTCCCAGTACTCCCCGGGACACCCGCGTGAATCGGTCATGCGGGAACGGGCCTCGGAGTCAGGGCCGCGGCGCCTTGGGCAGGATCAGGCTCCAGAAGGTGTTGAGCAGGGGCGGCGCGCCCCAGGCGGGGTCGCGGCGCGACAGCAGCTCGAAGCCCGTGGTGGCCGCGACGATCAGGTCCGCCATGTCGGTCCGCTCGACGGGCTCGTCGAGGAGGTCCTGGTGGGACGCCTCCGCGAGCTCCCGCCGCACGAAGGCCTTCCATTCGCGGCGCAGGTCGAGCCCGCTCTCGGGGACCCCCTCGCTGCTCAGCCTCAGCCCGGCGCGGGACACGACGTCGCTGCGCAACTGGTCGGCGAGGGCGAAGGAGGTGCCGGTGAGGCGCTGAAGGGCGTTCATGCCCGGCCGTTGGGCGCTTTCGGCGGCCCGGCGCAGCCGCGCGGCCGCCGCCATCTCCACACTCGTCGCCACCGCGGCCTTGCTCTCGAAGTGGAAGTGCAGGGCCCCCACGCTCACACCGGCGCCGGCGCTGATGTCCGCCAGTTTCGCCAGCGCGTATCCGTGCCGCTCGAAGGCTTCGGCCGCGGAGTGGATGAGGGCGTTGCGGGTGCGTACGGCACGTTCTTGTGTGGCCACCGGTGGCTCCTGGAGCAAGGTGCGGGGGTCGTTCAGCTGCGGATCGCGGGTCCGGCACGTCGTCGGCTACGGCTCGATGAGGTCGGCTCTGATGGCGTACCGGGTCAGTTCGAGGCGGTCGCGCAGGCCGAGCTTGTGCAGCAGGTTGGCGCGGTGGCGCTCCACGGTCTTGCTGCTGATGACGAGGAGCTCACCAATGTCCTTCGACGAGTACCCCTCGGCCACGAGTTTGAGGATCTCCTCCTCGCGCTCCGTGATCGTCCGGTCGGGGAGCGGCCGCCCCTGGCGCAGGCGCTCCAGATACTCGCGGATCAGGGTGTTCTCGGCGCCGGGGTACAGGAACGGCTCGTCGCGCATGGCGGCCCGGCAGGCCAGGACGAGGTCGCGGTCGGCCACCGTCTTGAGGACGTAGCCGCAGGCCCCGGCCTTGAGCGCCTCGAAGAAGTACTGCTCGTTGTGATACATCGTCAGGATCAGGATGCGTAGGCCGGGCTGGGACCGGGACAGTTCGCGGGCCGCCTGGAGACCGGTGCGGCGCGGCATCGCTATGTCGAGGATGGCCAGGTCCACCGGTGTGTCCCGAGCCCGGGAGACGGCTTCGGCCCCATTGTCGGCCTCGGCGACGACGGTGAGGCCGGGCTCGCTGTCGAGGATGAGCCGGATGCCGCGGCGCACCAGCGCGTGGTCGTCGGCGAGCAGGATGCGGGTCTGGTCCGGTGTCGTCATGCGGGCCTCCCTGCCAGGGTGGCGATGACGAGGCGCACTTCGGTGCCGCCGTACGGTCCCGATGCGAAGGACAGCTCCGCGCCCGTCAGCAGGGCGCGCTCGCGCATGCCGCGCATGCCGTTGCCCTCCGGAGCCTGGCCGAGGCCCTTGCCGTTGTCGCTGATCAGCAGCTCGACCCGCCCCTCGGCGCCGGGGCGCAGCCGCAGTTCGGCCTGGGTGGCGCCCGAGTGGCGGGCCAGGTTGGTGAGGGCTTCCTGGGCGATCCGGTACAGGACGAGCTCGCTCTCGGGGTCCAGCGGCGGCAGGCCCCGGTCGATGCGGTGGCGGACGGTCAGCCCCGGCAGGGTGAACTCGGCCGCCAGGGCGCGCAGAGCGCTGCCGAGGCCGAGCTCTTCGAGCAGGCCGGGCCGCAGGGCTCTGGCTATGCGCCGGATCTCGTCCAGGCTGCCACGCGTCGTCTCCTGCGCGAGTCGGAGCTCGTCACTCAGGGCGGCGGGCGCCCGGTCGGCGGCGTGTTTCAGCTGGAGCAGTACGGCGGTGAGGGTCTGCCCCACCTCGTCGTGCAACTCCCGTGCCACCCGCTGGCGTTCGGCCTCCTGGGCGCCCAGGATGCGGGCGCTGCTGGCGGCGCGCTCGGATTCGAGCCGGTCGAGCATGGAGTGGAACGTCCGGGTCAGCTCGGCGACCTCCCCCGTGCCGACCACGGCCGGGCGGGCCTCGCGGCGGGTCAGATCCGCCGTCGTCATGGCCTGCGAGAGTCGGTTGAGAGGAGCGAGCCCCAGGAACCGGACGAGGAGGGCGTTGACCACCAGCATCGCGGCGGCCCCGGAGACCACCACCTCGGCCTCACCGAGCCGCACATGTTTCGACACCGTCACATACGGCCCCAGCAACAGCGCCATCGCCACCACGACCACCGCCGCGTTCAGCAGAAAGATGCGCCAGAACAGCGACATCGCCGGTCCTCTCATTGCTCCGTGAACTGCCTGCCCTCCATGGGATGCCGGGGCACAGAGCCGCCTGCCTGAGGTGAACACGCTGGTCCCGGAAGTCTCCGCAATCGGTAGGGGTCACGTCCATACATGCTGACACCCATTTCACGGCCGGGTTCGACGCGGGGTCGGGACCAAAGCCCCTATGCGGCGGCGGGCGCCGGTGGATTGCATGGCACCCCAGGGAAGTTGGTGAAGTTGGCCAGTTTCATACCCCACCGACCGAAGGGCTTCCGTGCTGATGAGTCATGTCTCCAGACGGCGTCTGCTCACTCTGGCCCCCGCCGTGGGAGTGGCCTCGGCCATTCCCCTGTCTCTCACGGCGGCGCAGGCCGCACCCCGTCGGGCGGGCACCAGAACATCGGCCCGTCCCCTTCAGGAGATTACCGATGCCTGGGGGCAGTGGATGGCTCGCGAGCGGTTCCCCGCGTCGAACGGATGCCGCTTCACCGCCTCCACGGATTACGGGAAGCAGAGCTTTCTCGCCGACTACCACCGCCATCAGGTCGGCGCGAAGTACCAGGACATCAGGTACGACGCGAATGCCCCTTCTCCCGTTCCCGGACAGGTCAGTTCAGTGGCCACGAACTACCGCAACGGAACGGAGGTCGAGCAGACCGTCACCTATAGGCAGAGCAGGACGACCGAGCAGGATCTGCGGATATCCGTCACGGAATCCCTGAAGATCGGCGTCACCGTGGAGGTGTCGGCCGAGATTCCGGCCGTCGCCAAGGTCAGCGAGACCACGTCGATCGAGGCGAGCCTGTCCTCGACGCAGGAGTTCACGCACAAGCAGACGCAGACGTGGAGCGTCGATCTCCCGCTGCGGATACCGCCCAAGTCGCTGGTCGAGGCGACCTTGGTGGTCGGCACGCAGAAGTACGACATCGACTGGACGGCGACGGTCGGGCTGCGGGGAAACGTCGCGATCTGGTTCAACGAGAAGGTCGATCTCAACCAGGACGGGAGCCGTCACTGGCTGTGGTTCGTGCCCGTGGAGCAGGTGTTCCGGGACTGCCGACAGCACCAGATCATCGACACCCCCGGATACGAGATCGTCGCCGACGGGGTGAATGCCTTCGCGAGCGGTACGTTCAGCGGGGGTCAGGGCGTCTCACTGAATGTGAACACCGACCAGAAACCCTTGGGCGGCGGACGGAGTGCCGTCGAATCCCGCACGATTCCCATCCCGCTCGCCACGAACGGAAACCGGGTCGCGGTCCCCGGCCCCTGAGCGGCTCGGCCCAACGGGCCCGTCAACCCGCGCGGGGCGCGCACCCATATCCAGGAAACCGCTCCGTAGGGTGAGGGGAAGCACGGGAAAGGGGGCGCTCGCATGGCGCGGGTGCGCGTACTGGCGCTGGATTTCGTCGGCACCCTGGCGGGCCACGGACCGGCCCCGGACGGCCAGTTGGTCGGGGAGGTCCTGCGAAGTCTGCCGGGGGCGGTGGTGCCCGAGGACTTCCCCGCCCGGTTCGACACCGTCACGCGCCGCGCGCGCCGCACCGACGCCGCACGGGGTGTGCCCAGCACCTTCACCGCCCGGCTGCACCGCGCCGCGCGGGACTGCGGCGCGCGCATCCCCGACCTGCGGAGCGCGGTCGCGGCGGTGTTCACGGCGACGCCGGACGCGACAGTCGACCCCTTGGCCGCCGCGGCCCTGCGGGAGCTGCACGCGAGCGGCCTCACCTGCGTGCTGGCCGCCAACACGGACCGCCCGGTGCCGGTGCGCCGACGGACCCTGCGGGCCGCCGGGATCGGGGACTGCTTCGACGCGCTGGTGCTGTCCGGCACCCTGGGCGTCCGCAAGCCCGATCCTCGCTTCTACGCCGCGGTGACCCGGGCGGCGGGCCGCCCGCCCGAGGACATCCTGTTCGTGGGCGACAACCCATGGGCCGACGCCCTCGGCCCCGCGGCGTACGGCATGTCCGCGGCCCTCATCACCTCAGGGCCCCGCCCGACGGACCTGCCCGCGGCCGTCACCACGATCGGCCATCTCCACGAGCTGGCCCCCCACCTCAACGACCGGACAGGCACACCGGATTGACGGCTCGGGCAAGAGCCACGGCTGTTTGCGTCGCGGTCCCGACCATGGTCACTTCCCGATGTCCTCGTTCCACAAGGCGGGATACTCCGCGATGAATTCCCGCATGATCGAAACGCATTCCGGGTCGTCGAGCACCACGATCTCCACCCCGTGCCGGGCCAGCCATTCCTGCCCGCCGCAGAACGTCCTGTCCTCCCCCACGACCACGCGGGAGATGCCGAACTGCCGCACCAGGCCGCTGCAATACCAGCACGGCGACAGCGTGGTCACCATCGTCGTGCCCCGATAGGAACGCTGTCGTCCCGCGGCACGGAATGCCGCCGTCTCGGCGTGCAGGGACGGGTCCCCCTCCTGCACCCGCAGATTGTGTCCCCGGCCGAGCACCGTGCCGTCGGCGGCGTAGAGCGCCGCACCGATCGGAATACCGTTCTCGGCGAGGCCCGCCCGGGCTTCCTCGACGGCCGTCGCCAGCCATTGCCGGGCCAGATCCTGTTCCATGCTCCTCGTCCCTCCGCTGCGAATCGACCGGCATTACCGGTTACGCCGCGATCCTGTCCCGCGCATAGCGCAACAGGACGACTCCGTTGCCGAACGTACGGGTTTCGACGACGCGCACCTTGTGCATGCCGGTGGGCACCGCGAAGAGGCGCCTGCCCGTGCCGAGGAGGACGGGATGAATGTAGAGGTGGTATTCGTCGATCAGGTCGTGCCGCCTGAATGTGGCGGCGAGATCGGCGCTGCCGAGCGCGAGGTCCCCGCCGGGCCGCGCCTTGAGCGCCTCGATCTCGGCGACGTCGACCTCGTGCCGGACCGTCGCGTTCCATTCGGCCTTCTCCAGGGTCCGGGAGAACACGATCTTCGGCATCTCCCGCCAGATGCGGGCGAATTCGGCGACCACGGCAGGGGCCGCGGGATCCGCGTCGGCGGTCGGCCAGTACGCGGCCATGAGCTCATGGGTGACGCGCCCCTCCAGGAAAGCGCCCATGGTGGCGAGCTGTTCGTTGAAGTGCCGATGCAGCTCGTCGTCGACCAGGTGCCAGTCGATGTGCCCTTCGGGCCCCGCGAAGAAGCCGTCGAGAGAGACCGACACGGAATGGATGATCTTTCTCGTCGCAGTCACCCGAGCGACGATACGCCCGCACCGCCCGGAATTCCGCGCACCCGTCGGCCTCTTTCGGGTACGAGAGGTTCCTTCTGTCGCCGTGCCGCGCGGCCCGTTGACAGGACGCGAAATCCGCACCCGACTGCTGAGCACCACGCGGCCGCAACCCGGTTGATTTCAGCCAGAGTTCACCGGACGTGCCAGGGGCGTCGCCGCCGCGCCAGGCAGGCTCTCGGGTCTCCGAGGGCCGTTCGCGCTCCAGCGCGCTCGACTGCCGCGCGTACGGGATGGTCGGCTTGCGGGCCACAGCCCCCACTACCGAGAGCCAACTCGGCTCCTGTCAGCGCCGGTTGTCTCCGGCGACGCCCCCGCCCAGCGCCACGCGCGCGGCCTCCTCCACCGTGGCGGCCGACCGGAACAGGGCGTCGAGGCCGCCCGCCGTGAGGATCCTCAGATGCCACGGCCGGGCGCAGACGACGCCGAGGTGCCCCTTGCGGTCCCGGATCCTGCGATAGGCACGGCTCAGCAGGGTCAGGACGGCGCAGTCGAAGAACTCCACGGGCCGGAGGTCCACGATCACCCTGGCGCCGGCGGGCTGGGTGGCGGCGTCGAGGTGCAACTGCACGCCGGGCGCGGTGGCCAGGTCGACCGTGCCGTGGACCTCGACCACGGTGAACCCCTGCATCAGGTACGTACGCGCGTTGCAGCACCGGTCCGGCAACAGCCCCGGCGGAAGCGGCACGGGGGCCGAGACGGATGGCCGAGCGGTGGTTCCCATGACAGCTCCCGGTCCAGAACTGACCCCCACGGGCGCGGAGGTACTCGGTAATGGGCAGTCACCGTGGTCCCGGGGTGACGCACTACCACCCTAGAAACAGCCCCGTATGCAGAAACGTGCAGCCTTCGATTTGTTCACCCTGGGGGGTGAACGAAATTTGCGCCGCTCCCCGTTTGAACCCCGCACACGGGGAGTGAAGCCCAGATTCCGGGGGCTCCGGCCCGGCACGGCGTCAGCCCGGGCCGAAGTGGCCCACGCGCTCGCCCCGCGGGGATCGCCCCCGTGCGGCGGATGTCATGCTCTCGTCCATGGGAGATCACGGAAGCCACGACCTGGTACGCCGGAGCTACGACGCCGTGGCCGAGACCTACGCGGCCCGGCTGCTCGACGAGCTCACGGGCAAGCCGCTCGACCGGGCGCTGCTCGCGAGCCTGGTCGAGCAGACGGAGGCGGGGGCGCCGGTCGCGGACCTCGGCTGCGGGCCGGGGCACGTGGCGGCCCTGCTCGCCGGGCAGGGCGTGAAGGCGGTCGGCATCGACTTGTCCGGCGCCATGGTCGCCCTCGGGCGCCGCACGTTCCCCGATGTGGACTTCCGCGAGGGGGACCTGCTGGAACTGCCCGCCGCCGACGGGGAGTTCGGCGCGGCCGTCGCGCTGTACTCGGTCATCCACCTGGCGCCGTCCGAGCTGCACGGCGCCTTCGAGGAGGCGCATCGGGTGCTGCGGCCCGGCGGCCTGCTCCTCGTCGCGTTCCACCTCGGTTCGGAGGTGCGGCACCTGGACGAGTGGTGGGGCCACGAGGTGGACATCGAGTTCCGCTTCCTCGAAACCGGGCGCGTCGTCCGGGCGCTGGAGGACGCGGGGTTCGCCGTGGAGATGCGGATGGAGCGTGCCCCGTACGCCGAGGAGGCCGAGACCCGGCGGGCCTATCTGCTGGCCCGCCGGAGCTGACGGCCGCGCGCCGGGCGGCGGATGGGCCGCTCGCGCGGCGGGGCCGGGCGCCCCGAGCGCGCCCGGCCCCGCGGGCGGATCAGTACGCGCCGAAGACGTTGTCGATCGAGCCGTACGTCTTGGCGGCGTAGTTGCACGCGGCGGTGATGTTGGCCACCGGGTCGTAGCTGTCCAGGGACGTACCCGGCACGTGGAAGGCGAGGAACGTGGGCTGGATGACCTGGAGCAGCCCCTTGGAGGGGGTTCCGGCCACCGCGTTGGAGTCCCAGTTGTTGATGGCCAGCGGGTTGCCCGAGGACTCGCGCATGACGTTGCGGTAGATGCCGTCGTAGCTGCCGGGGATGCCGTGCTGGGCCATGATGTCCAGCGACTGCCGGATCCAGCCGTCCAGGTTGTTGGCGTACGCGGGCGCGCTGGTCGCGGCGGCCGTGCTGGCCGCGGTGAGGGTGGCCGGGCGGGCGGAGCGGTCGGCCCGGCCGGCCGAGGCGTCGCGGGCGGCCGGGGCGCCGACGGTGAGCTTCAGGCCGGGGTGGATCATCGCGGGGTTGCCGCCGATGACGCTCTGGTTGTCCTGGTACAGCTGCTTCCAGCCGCCGCTCACGTTGAGGGCGTCGGCGATCTTGGAGAGCGAGTCCCCGGCGACGACGGCGTAGCTCGTGGAAGCGCCCTTCACCGCCGTGATCGGCTGGGCGGCCGCGCGGGTGGGCGCCGCGACCTTCGCCGTGGTGGCGGAGTGGACCGACGCCGGAGCGGCGGTGGCCGTGGTCGCACCGATCACCGGAATGGCCAGGACGGCGCCGCCCGTGCCTGCCGCGGCGAGGCCACGGGAGAGCGGGCTGGACTTGGGGCGGCGGTGCTTGCCCTTTGCAGGCATGGTGTTTTCCTCTCCGTCGCCTACGAGGTGAGCTGTCGGGTTCGGACGGGAGATGTCCGGTCGCGGCACACGCGACTTCACCCCAGCCGTTCCGGAATGCGGATCGGCGGCTTACCTGGGTCCCCCGCTCCTGCCGTACGTGTCTGGGAGGCTCCGGACGGCGGCAGGATTCGGCGTTCCTTCCGGATTGACGGTGAACGTAAACGAATATGCCGAGTGGAAACAAGGCCAGAATTCAATGGGGCCCGTCCGGGATATAGATCCACTTAAATCCACCCGCCCCACCCGTGCCTCCGAAGGCCCTCAACTCGCTTTCCGCCGAGCCGAAATGACGGACCGGAGCCCGATCGGCCGCCCCTCGCCCACGTGACCCACTTCACTCGCCCAGCGGGCGTCCGGGCAGGTCGATCACAAAAAGGTGAGTGTTATCCATTAACCCCTAATTCGGACATTTCAAAACCGGGGGTCGCGAATCCGATAACACCCCAATAGGGACACTCGGGACTTCTGTCGCCCCTCAGGCCTCCCACGACGGGTCGGCACACGTGACCCCGCACACCCTGGCCGGGGATCATGCTCACAGCCCGCCCTCCGCGGCGGGACCGGCGGCGGAGAGGTGGCACGGTGATCCGGGAGAGCACGGAGTACGACGTCCTGGTGGTCGGAGGCACGGGGGTGGACACGGTCGTACGGGTCGACTCCCTGCCGGTCCCGCTCGCCGACTCGGTGCAGGTCGGGCCCATCGAGGAGTGGCCCGGCCACACGGGCGCGAACGTCGCCCTCGGGGCCCGGGCACTCGGCCTCGAGGTCGGCCTGATCGACTGCATCGGTGACGACTGGACCGGGTCCCAGGTGCGCCGGCTGCTGGCCGAGGGGGACGTGGACTTCGCCCCGCTGATCTCAGCCGCGGGCACCCGCCGGGCGGTGAACCTGGTGGACGCCGAGGGCCGGCGGATGTCGTTCTACGACGCACGCGACCCGGCCGACCTGCGGATGCCCCCGGACTTCTACCTGCCCCGGCTCCGCAGGGCCCGGCACGTCCACCTCTCGATCACGAACTTCGCGCGCTTCCTCTACGACGACATCCTGGAGCTCGGCGTGCCCGTCTCCACCGATCTGCACGACTGGGACGGACTGGCCGAACACCACCGGGAGTTCGCCCTCCGCTCCGACCTCGTGTTCCTCAGCGCGGCGGGCGCGGGCACGGGCACGACCGCTCTGATGCGGGAGATCCTGCGCGAGGGCCGCGCGGACACCGTGGTCGCGACGGCGGGAGCCGACGGCTCCTACGTCCTCACCCGCGACGGCCACTCCACCCCGCACCATGTCCCGGCGGCGCCGCCGCGCGCCCCCGTCGTGGACACCAACGGGGCGGGAGACGCGTATGTCAGCGGCTTCCTGTACGGCAGGCTCAGCGGCCGGGACGCACGGGAATGCGGCCGACTCGGCGCGGTGGCCGGCGCCCACGCCTGCACCGCGCCGGCCGCCACCGATCCCCTCTCCCTCAGGGAGCTGCTGGCGGCCGATCAGATCGCCTGAAATCATTTCGGCGTTGACCGCCGGGCAGCCCGCGCCCCGCCACCATGGCCGCACAACCGGCGCTTTGAACAGCCTTTCTTACGCCCCATCAAGTCCTATAAGGAAGAACATGAACGACATCAGCGAATTCAAAAGCTTTTCCCCCACGACTCTCGCCGACGTTCTGGGCCGCGCACAGGTCATGGATATCGGAATTCGCCCTTTGTGGTCTCCGATGCCGCGTGTCGCCGGTCCCGCATTCACTGTTCGCTGCCCCGCGGGGGACAACCTCATGCTGCACGCGGCCATCCATCGCGCCGAGCCCGGCTCGGTCATCGTCGTCGAATCGGGCGATCTGGACTACGCGCTGGCGGGCGGAAACGTGTGCGCCGTCGCCCAACGCCGAGGAATCGCTGCGTTCGTGGCCGACGGCGTCATCCGCGACCTCGCCGAGGTCCGTGAGTCGGGCTTTCCCGTGTTCGCCCGGGGCGTCATCCCCATCCCCGGGACCAAGTCCGCGGTGACCCCGCTCAACGAGCCGGTGCGATGCGGTGGGGTGCGGGTTGCGGCGGGCGATGTCGTGGTGGCCGACGAGGAAGGCGTCGTGGTCACTCCCCACGGGCGCCGGGAGCAGGTGCTGCTCGACGCCCGGCGGAAGGTGGCCAAGGAGGCGGCCGAGTCCCTCGACGCGTGGCAGGAGGCGCACCGCGCGCGCATCGACAAGGCGCTGAGCGAGGGCGGTTTCCAGGGCTGAGCCCAGGCCCTCAACGACTGTTGCGTGATGGCCGGTTGACGGCTCTAGGCCGGTGGGCGTGGGTGCGCCCACCCGTCGCGGGGCTCACACCGTCCCCACCTCGCGGACGAGTTCGAGGCCGAGGACGCGGTCCAGGTAGGCGAAGGTCTCGAACTTCGCGCCCTGCGGCACCTCGGCGTCCCTCTCCAGATCGCCCAGCAGGCGCAGGGCGGCCGAGGTGTCCAGCCGGTTGTCCAGGGCGGTACGGGCGGCGCCCTTGAGCTCGGCCGGGACCGGCTTCGAGGGCTGCGCGGCCCAGGTGGCCACCGCGTGCCGCCACCGGGCCAGGGTGCGGCCGGCTTCGCCGACCTCGTCGGCCGTGAACGAGACCGGTTCCTCGTGGCCGTGGCCGAGCAGCAACAGCCGTACGGCCAGCGGATCGGCGGGTTCGAGGGACGGCAACCGGGCCTCGCCGATCCGCAGGCAGGCCGCGCCCGGCCCCTCATACGTTCCGCTGGTGAGGTGGACGCCGGGCGGGCCTCCGAGCGCCTCGGCCAGTTCGGCCGGATCGCCCTCGGCGTCGGCCGGCCGGATCCCGGCGGCGGAGGCGGAGGGGTTGTCCGGACCGGACCGGCCGATGAGCACCGCCCTGCCCCGCATTTCGACGACGCGCGCCAGCACGTCCGCGATCAGCAGTACCCGCAGTCCGGTCCCCGGGGCGCCGTCGTCCGGCACATGGGCGCAGATGCGCAGCGGGCCCGGCCCGGCGAGTTCATCGACGATTCGCAGCACGTCGCCGAGCCTAGGCGCTCGTGCCCGCCGCTGACACCGGTCCGCGCCCGCCCGCACCAAGAAAGCAGCGCGCCCTGCGCCCGCCTCAGGCGAGCAGCGGCCTCAGCGCCCCGCCCCGCAGCCGTGTGACGAGCGGCGCCGCGTACCGGCGTGCGGACCAGGTCACCGCCAGCGAGACCAGGCCGCCGACCACGAACGCGACCAGTACGTCATGCGGATAGTGCGCGCCGACGTAGACACGCGAGGCGCCCATTAGGAGGGCGACCAGCGCCGCGACCGCGCCGAGGCGCCGGTCGACCAGGAACAGGGCGACGGCCGCGGCCGCGGCCACCGTCGTGTGGTTGCTGGGGAACGCGTAGTCGTCCAGGGGCGGGCACTTCTCGATGAGGAAGTCGTGGGGCAGCGCCCGGCAGGGGCGCGGCTCGGTGAACACCGACTTGATCGCGTCATTGACCACGTACGCGAACACCACCGCGAACGGCGCGGCCAGTGCCGCCGCCATCACCGGGGCGTCCTTGCGCCGGGCCGACCACCATCCGGCCAGCATGAACACCGCGAACAGGGCGATGCCGTAACTGGTGAAGGCGGACACCGGCCCGTTCAGCCAGTGCGTGTGCCGGGCGAAGTCGGTGATGTCGCCGTACAGGCCGCCGTCGATGGACGCGCCGTCCAGGGCCTGCGTCGTAGGGGTGGAACTGGTCATGGGATGCTGTTCTCCGGTGGTTCGGGCGGCAGCGCGCGCCCCGCGGGCAACGGGACGGGATGACGGGCGGGACTCCAGGTGACTGCCGGGTGAGCGGAACATGAACGTCTACACGCACGTAGACGTTAAACGACGGCGATCGGTTGCCCGGTACCGCGGCCCGGCCGGGCCGGTTTCGCGGCGGGCCTCAGGCCCAGAGCGCCTCGGCGACGGCCACGCCCATGAAGACGGCGCCGAGCCCCGCCACCACGCTGACCACGACGTTGGCGGCCGCGTAGAACTTCGCCCCGTCCTCGGCGAGCCGCAGCGTCTCGTAGGAGAAGGTCGAGTACGTGGTCAGCGCGCCGCAGAGGCCGGTGCCGACGAACAGCTGCACCTGCGAGGACGCGGCGCCCGCCGTGACCGCGCCGGTCAGCACGCCCAGGATCAGGCAGCCGACGACGTTGACGGTGAACGTGCCCCAGGGGAAGACGCTGTCGTGCCTCTTCTGCACGGCCAGATCGGTCAGGAACCGCAGCGGCGCGCCGATGGCCGCTCCCAACACCACGAGCAACCAGTTCACTTGCCGCGCTCCCGTCCCACGTACCGGATGACCTCGCAGTCGTCGAGCATCACCAGGCCTTCGCCGACGAGCTCGTCGAGCTGCGGCAGGAAATCCCTCACGCGCCGCTCGTCGTCCACGATGACGATGGCGACGGGCAGATCCTCGCTGAGCGAGAGCAGCCGCTGGGTGTGGATGAGGGAGGAGGCGCCGAAGCCCTCGATCCCCCGGAACACGCTCGCTCCGGCGAGCCCGGCCGCGTGCGCGCGGTGCACGATCTCGGTGTAGACGGGCTTGTGGTGCCACAGATCGCTCTCACCGATGAAGATCGTGACGCGCAGGGCCCGTCCGGTCAGTCTGGTCATCGCTGCCTCCGCACCAGGGCGCGACGGGTCACCCACACCGCGCTCCACACCATCGCGAGCGCCGTCACGAGCGTCAACCCCAGATAGGCGAGGCCGGTACCCGGCCGCCCGGCGGCCATGAGCTTCTGGATGTCGACGGCGTACGTGGAGAAGGTGGTGAAACCTCCCAGCACCCCGGTGCCGAAGAACGGCCGCACCAGCCGGTGCGCCGCCCACACATCGGTGATCACCACCATGAACACCCCGATCACGGCGCAGCCCACCCCGTTGACGAGCAGTGTCGTCCAGGGGAACGAGCCGGAGCGGGTGACCCACAGCAGGGAGGCCCCGTAGCGGGCGCAGGCGCCGATCACTCCGCCGAGCGCCACCACCGCGACGACCGGCCCCAGGCCGCGCGCCGCATCGCGGCGCTGCGCGGGCACGGCCAGATCGACATCCGGGTCGGTGGGCTCGGTGATCGCCCTGGGCTGCTGGGCTCCCTTGGACATACGTCTCCTACCTGGAGGGCGCCCTTCCCCAAGCTCTCGGCTCGTTCGAGCAGGGGAAACCCCACGCCGGGCGCACGCGCTCGCAAGCAGGGACCGTTGGCGGCGCGGATGCCGCGGTTCGGGTACGGCGGGCCCCACCGCCGCGCGGTGAACACCAGGGATCACCGCTTCCCCAAGGCTAGCTCCGGCCCTCCCCCGCACGCCAACCGGCCCGGGCCGGGCCCTCGGTCAACCTCGTGGGTGATGCGGCGGTGGCGGCGGCAGCGAGTCGAGGCCGGGTGCCGCGTCCGGCCAGACCGCAGGACCGGGCAGGGCGCGTGGTCGACGACGAACCGGGTGGCGGGGCCGAGGCTGCGCGGCCCCAGATGCGAACGGTCGCCGTCGCGGGCGCAGACCAGGAGGTCGGCGCCTTCCGCGGCACGCACGACCTGCTGTTCGGGGCGTCCGTGCAGTACGAGGCGGCGGGCCGGTCTGCCCAGGCGGCGCTCCGCCTCGGCCAGGAGGTCGTCCGCGGCAGCCCGGGAGAGGCCTTCCAGCCGGGTCCCGGGATCGCGGTCGGCACGGCCGCGGCCGAGGAGCCCGGCGAACGCGCCATGCGCGGCCTCCGTGACCGCGTCGTCGGTGACGTGCAGGAGTACGCAGTCCCCGTCGGCGGCCCGCTCGCGCGCGGCGTCCACGCAGGCGGGCCAGGTGCTCTCGGTGATCCAGACGATGACGCTCATGGAATGCGCTCAGCCTCCGATCGTGTGCAGCGCCGCCCACAGCGCGGTGGTCGACGCGACCAGTGTGGCGGGAACCGTCAGCAGCCCGAGGCGGGTGAAGTCGCCGAGCGCGGGCGCGTCGTCGTGTTCGTGCAGGATGCGCCGCCACAGCAGGGTGGCGAGCGACCCGACGTAGGTGAGGTTGGGGCCGAGGTTGACGCCGATGAGGACGGCCAGCACCGGGCCGGGCCCGCCCGCCGCGGCCACCGGGAGCAGGGCGAGCACGGCGGGCAGGTTGTTGATGAGGTTGGAGAGGACCGCCGCCACGGCGACCACGGCGAGCAGGGCGGGCAGCGAGTCACCTTCGGGGAGCAGCCGTCCGATGGCGGAGCCGAGCCCGTTGTCCACGACGGCCTTCACGACGATGCCCAGCCCGAGCACGAACAGGCAGAACGGGATACCGGCCGAGGCCACCAGGGCACGTGCGGTGGTGCGCCGTCGGCTCAGCGCGCGGGCGGCGAGCACGAGGGCGCCCGCGAGGGCCGCCCAGGCCGGGCTGAGGCCGGCGAACGACGTCACGACGAACCCGCCGAGCGTCAGCGCGAGGACCACCAGGGTGAACACCGGCATGTCCGTGCTGCCCGGCGCCCGTGCCCCGCGCGGGGTCGCGGACAGGTCGGCACGGAAGAAGCCGCGGAAGACCGCGTACTCCACGGCGATGGCGGCCAGCCAGGGCAGCGCCATCAGCGCCGCGAACCTGGTGAACGAGAGCCCGCTGGCGGCAAGGGCCAGCAGGTTGGTGAGGTTGGAGACGGGCAGCAGCAGCGAGGCGGAGTTCGCCAGGTGCGCGGTGGCGTAGACGTGCGGGCGGGCCCGGACGCCGGAGCGGGCCGCCGTCGCGAACACCACGGGGGTGAGCAGCACCACGGTCGCGTCGAGGCTGAGCACCGCGGTGATGACCGCGGCCACGGCGAAGACGCCGCCGAGCAGCCGCCGGGCACTGGCACCGCACAGCCGGGCGACGGCGTCCCCGGTGGCCGCGAACAGGCCCTCGTCGTCGCACAGTTGGGCCAGCACCAGGACCGCGGCGAGGAAGCCGACCACCGGCAGCAGATCGCGGGTCTGCTGCCACGCCGCGGTGGGCGAGACCGCGCCGAGCGCGACGACGAGCCCGGCCGCGGGGAGCGCCACCACCGCTTCCGGCCAATTCCGGGGGCGCACGACGGCGAAGGCGAGCACGCCGAGGAGGAGGACGGCCGAGACGATCTCGGCGGTGACGGTACTCAGGGTCGGCCTCCGGGCAACGGGCGATCACGGCGGTGGGTCCAGCGCCGCCCCACCGCAGGAGACCCTACGTGCTGCTCACCACCGCGTCCGCCGCGCTCTCGCGTGGGGCCGCCCGGTCAGCAGCGACCCCGGCCGCCGGTGGTGCCCGCGGCCGCGACCCTGGGCCCGGTCTCGGCGCTGCGGGTGCGCGGCAGCGGCAGCAGCTCCTGCGTTTCCCCGCGCAGGGCGGTCGCGTTGCGCGCGGTGACCCGGCCGAGGGGGGCGGGGGTGAGCACGGACTGGCTCTGCACGTAGGCGACGAAGCTCTCGAAGTCACGGGTGTGCCGCACCGGTTCGGTGTGGTCGAGCAGGGCCGGGTAGTCGTCCGCGCCGATCAGCGTGTAGGCCGTGGTGGCCAGCCGGTAGGTGGCGTGCAGGTCGAGCGGGGCACCGTCGATGAGGACGTCGGCGGGGTTGACGCGGTTGCCCACCGGCCCGGCGGCGTCGAACGTGTACCGCACGTTGTGCGACACGGCGAAGGGCGCGTAGGTCAGGACGGTCCCCTTCATCTTCCACTGCTGTTCCAGCGTGTCGTGGATGCACTGGCCCGTGACGGTCGCGGTCAGGATCGGGTTTCCGTACCCCACCGCGTTGAACGCCTTGCGGTAGGAGACGGCTCCCTGGGTGGTCGCGTCGAGCGTGAGGTCGGTGTTGATGACGCTGGGCCCGACACGGGGGGCCAGCGAGATCAGTGCCAGGTCCGCGGGGACGTTGGCGTAGATGTTCCCCGTGTCGAACGGGTCCAGGTTCTGGGCCCCGGCCCACAGCGCCCAGTCGGCGGCGAGGTTGCCCATCGTGCTCTCGCCCATGCTGTTCAGGGTGCGCGTGAACGACGCCGTCTGACGCCCGATGCGGGTCGCGCCCCGGTTGTTGGCATAGCCGGTCCAGTAGTCGGCGGTGTCCTTGAGGTCCTGATGGGGTGTCACGTCGTGCGTGTTGGGGTGGTTGGTCGAGGTGGTCAGCTCGCGCACGACCTTCCCCGTCACCGGGTCGAGCCGCAGGTTGATCTCGTTGATGAGCTGAGCGTGGCAGCCCGCCTCGACGAACGGGCGCGGCCGGCCCGCCGGATCGGGCACCATCATGTTGAACGCGCAGTGCCAGTGGCCCGTGACGATCGCGTCGATGTCGGGCGACGCGGCGAGCGCCAGATCATAGGCGGGCCCCGACGGCGCGCTTCCGCTGTTGAAATCGCTTCCGGCCACCGCGCCGTCGTGCATGCTGAGCACGATCGCGTTGACTCCCTGCGATTTGAGCAGCGCCGCATAGCGGTTCGCGGTCTTCAACTCGTCCAGCATGCGCAGAGCCGTCTGGAATCCCGTCGACGAGGTTTCCGTTCCGGTGACCGTGAGGTGAATGAATCCGATCGGCAGACGCCTGCCGCCGGGCCCCTGCACCCATTCCACATTCACCGGGGGAAGGACGGTCCTGCCCGAATTGCCCCACAGCATGTTGGCGCAGTAGTAGCGGAAGTTCGCGCCGGGAAAAGTCCGTCCCGCCGAGTCGGGAAAACTGTTCGTCCAGCCCTCGCCCGCGTACGGTCTGCCGTGCTCCATGTGGTCGATCATGAATCCCGGCGTCCGGTCGAACTCGTGGTTTCCGGCCGTCGCGAAGTCGAGTCCCATCCGGTTCAGCGCCTCGATGGTGGGCTCGTCGGCCAGCGACTCGGCCGGGAACTCCCAGCCCGAGAACAGGTCCCCCGGCGCGAAGAACAGCGAGTTGGTGTGTCCGGCCCGCAGGTTCTCCAGATGCGTGGCCAGATAGGCGACGCCGCCCACGGTGAACTGTTCTCCGCCCGCGCCGGTAATGACCGCGTCACCCGGCGGCGGGGCCTGCAGATAGCCGTGCAGGTCCGTGATGTTGAGCAGTTGTACGTCCACGTACTCCGAGGCGCTCGCGGCGTCGCGGGCGTGGCCGCTGGCCAGGGCCGGCGTGCCCGTCGCCGCCATTGTCACGAGTGATCCCGCCACAGTCATGAAGCTGCGTCGACCCACGCCCCACATATCGACTCCCTCATTCGAAACCTACGCGGCCACGCCGGGAGTGATGTTCCGGCTCCCCACCTGGCGGCCCGAAGAACTACGCGACACGAATCCGCTCATTGCGGGCACAAGAAATACAACACAACAGGATGGCCGAACCCAAGACACGCCGCCGGACCATGCGCGCCGGATCCCCGCCGCCGACGCTCACCACTCAAGCGCACGAACCACACGGGCAGAAAAAGACGCGCGAAACGCGGAGGAGGTGTGACATGACGAGCGGCTGAACTGAAACCGGCCTCCTTCAACCCCGCTTGCGCGCAGCCGTCATGAATACGAGTCACGGCACCGGAGAATGCGGCGCCCATCCGGAGTCCCCGCACAGGACAGGACCCGGCGGTACCGGAGGCTAATCGGCTCCTTGGACCTCTCCTCATCGAAGGCCGCCCTTCCCCGATCCGTGTCGCACGTCCCCGCGTCGGGGCCGTACTTCCGCGTCGAGTTCCCGCGCGCCCGGCACACGGCTCAACCGTCCGCATCACGGCGGCCGACGGACGCCGGAACCGGCTCGGGCCACGGACCGCGCGCCCGTCTTCTTCGGCACGAAACCCGGCCGCCCCGCCGAGATGCACCCGCTGGAATTGTCCCCCGCGGCCACCCCTCCAAATCAGGCTCGGGTCAAGGGAGTTGAATGACCCGGACGCGGAACCGCAAGGGTCAGCGCTCGGCTTGCAGGGCGTACAGGAGCGGGATGCGCGGAGAGGTGTCGGGCAGTCGCCACCAGCCTTGCGGGGTGGGCACCATGTGGGGCCAGCGGGGCCAGGGAAGCTCGTGGCTCTCGCGCAGTCCGGTGATCCTGAGCCCGGCGCCGAGGAGGGCGTTGACCACCTCGTCGAGACCGTGCGCCCACTCGAAGCACTCGGTCGCGTCCCGCACGGGCGGGCCGTCGGTGTAGGTGTACGTGGCATCGCGGCGCATGGGCCCGCGGCCCGCCAAGTAGTCGTGCCGCAGCAGCAGTTCGTCGCCCTCACCCGGGCCCGGTGAGGGCCCCAGGGAGGTGAACAGGGGGTGGAACTCGACGAGGTGGAGACGGCCGCCGGGGCGCAGCAGGGCGGCGATCGTCGAGGCCCAGCGGGCGAGGTCCGGGAGGTAGCACAGCGCGCCCTTGCCGGTGTAGACGACGTCGAACCGCCGGCCGTCCAGTGCCCCGGCCGCGTCGTAGACGTTGGCCTGGACGTATTCGACGTCCAGGCCCGCCTCGGCGGCCAGCTCCCGCGCCGCGGAGACCGAGGCGCCGGAGAGGTCGAGGCCGACCGTACGGGCCCCTCGCGCCGCGAACGCCATCGTCTCGGTGCCGAGATGGCACTGGAGGTGCAGGACGTCCCGTCCGTCCAGGTCCCCGAGGTCCTGCCACTCGTACTCCGCGAACCACCGGGCGGGGTCGGCGCTCTTGTCGGCCACCGCGTAGAAGCGGCTGGCGAGATGGACCGGGGTGCGGGCATCCCAGTTCGCTTCGTTGGACGCCATCATCCGCCGTACCGCCGGATCGAAGTCGTCGGTCATGTCGGTCAACCGGCCTCCCCTCACGGACACCACTTGCCTCGACCCTACCCAGCCCGCCCGCGGGTAAGTGCCCGGCCGCGTGGCGTACGTGCCCCGCCTCACCCGGTCACGCCGCCCGCGCCCTGGCGGATGATCCCCGCCGAACGGCGGCTCCCTACAGTTCGGGCAGCGGCCCCTCGCAGGCGACGTGGGCCGGCGGGGGCAGGGCGCGGGAGCGCGAACGCGGGGGCAGGGTGCCCAGTCGCGCGCCGGGCCGTGCTGCGTTGATCGCCCGCACGCGCCCCAACGGCCTTGGACTCAGACGGGAGTTGGCGCGGACGAACGCGTTGAAGCTCTCGAAGTCGCGGGTGTGGCGGACCGCCGCGGTGTGCTGGAGCAGCGCGGGGTAGCCGTCGGAGCCGAGGAAGGTGTACGCCATGGAGGCGAGCCGGTAGGAGGCGCGGAGGTCGAGCGGGGCGTTGTCGATGAGGACCTGGTCCGGGCTGACGCGTGCGCCGGGCGGCCCGGCGGCATCGAAGACGTAGCGCACGTTGGAGGAGACGGCGAGCGGCGCGTAGACGAGATCCGTGCCCTCCTCGGTCCACTGCTGTTCCAGCGCGTCGTGGATGCACTGGCCGGTGACCGTGGCGGTGAGGACGGGGCAGCCGTACCCGACCGCTCTCCAGGCCTGGTCGAAGGTGATCGCCCCGCCCGAGGACGGGTCGTGCGGCAGCCCGTGGACGATGACACCGCGCCCCGTGCGGGGAGCCACGGCGATCAGGGCCAGCTCGGCGGGCGCGTTCGGGTTGACGTTCCCGTTGTCGAAGGAATCCGGCTTCTGGCGCCCGGCCCACAGCGCCCAGTCGGCCACGAGGTTCCCCATCCGGCTCTCCCCCATCGCACCCAGCCGGTCCGAGAAGGAAGCGGTCACCCGCCCGACGGGCCGCGAGCCGCGCCGGTTCGCGTACCCGGTCCAGTAGTCGGCGATCTCCTTGAGGGCCGGGTCGGGCGGTACGTCGCGGGTGTTGGGGTGGTTGGTGGAGGTGGTCAGCGCGCGGACCACCGATCCGGTGCGCGGGTCGAGCCGTAGGTTGATCTCATTGATCAACTGACCGTGGCACCCCGCCTCTACGAAGGGGCGGGGTTCACCTCGGGGATCGGGCAGCATCATGTTGAAGGCGCAGTGCCAGTGGCCCGTGACGATCACGTCGATGTCGGCCGACACGGCCAGGGCCAGGTCGTAGGCGGGGCCGGAAGGAAGCGTCGCGCTGTTGAAGTCCTCCCCCGCCACGGCCCCGTCGTGCATGCTCAGGACGATGGCGTTGATCCCGTGGCCCTTCAGCTCCGCGGCGTACCGGTTGACGGTGGCGACCTCGTCGAGCGTCGAGAGCGCGGGCTGGTAGGAGGTGGAGAACCGCTCGGTGCCGAGCGTGGTGAGATGGATGAACCCGATCGGCAGCCGGCGTCCGCCCGGTGCGCTGACCCATTCGACGTTGTACGGCGGCAGCACCGTGCGGCCGCTGTCCCGCCAGACCGCGTTGGCACAGTAGTAGCGGAAGCTGGCCCCAGTGAACGCTCTGCCCCGGGAGTCCTGGAACGAATTGGTGCGGCCCATCCCCGGGTACGGGATGCCGAGTTGCATATGGCCGTTCAAAAACCCCGGTGTGCGGTCGAACTCGTGGTTCCCGGCCGTCGCGAAGTCGAGCCCCAGCCGGTTCAGCGCCTCGATGGTCGGCTCGTCCGCCAGGGTCTCCGCCGCGAACGTCCACCCCGAGAACAGGTCGCCCGGGGCGAAGAAGATCGAGTTGGCGTGGCCGGCCCGCAGCCGCTCCAGATGGGTGGCCATGTAGGCCACTCCGCCCACCTCGTACTCCCGGCCGCCCGCGCCGGTGATCACCGCGTCCGCCCCCGGCGCGCCCTGGAGGAAGCCGTGCAGATCGGTGATGCTGAGCAGTTGGACGTCGACGTACTCGTGCGCGCTCGCCGCGTCCCGCGCGTGCGGGGTGGCGAAGGCGGGGGCCCCGGTCGCCAACAGGGCTCCCAGCGAACCTGCCGCGGTCATGAAACGGCGCCGGCCGAGCTCGCGCACATCCGCCCCCTGTCCAGGGTCGAGGCTTCCCCGCGTCCGCGGACATGCGCCGGACCTGCGTCACCCGGCGCCATCCCTCGCCCCGTGGCGAAGGGATCGGGCGCGCCCAACCTAGATCGTCGGCTCGCGGCAGACACGCTTGCGCAGGCAATGCGGCGGTCGTGTCGCGACGCTCCGCAGCCGTCCTTCCGCTTCCATGAGGGCGGAACCGGAAATCGGCTGGATCGCGCTCAACCGTGCCAAGCCCGCTCAACTCCTCTCTTCAGCCGCGGGTCCTCCCGGCCGACCGGCGCACACACGAGAACCAGCGGGAGCAGAGGCCATGGCAGTTCGTACAGTACGGAGAGTCAGAACCGCGATCTTCGCGGCGGCCGTCGCCGCGGCGGTGATCGCCACCGCGTCCGTCGAGCCCGCCTCGGCGGAGCAGGCACGCCCCACCGGCCATCGGGCCGCCCAGCGAGCCATGGACGCCGCGGTCGCCGCGGGCGTGCCCGGCGTGATCGGGGTGGCCGAGGACGGTCACGGCCGCTGGACCGGCGAGTCGGGCGTCGCCGACACGCGCACCGGACGCGAACGCCGGGCCCAGGACACCTTCCGGGTCGGCTCCCTCACCAAGACGTTCATCTCGACCGTGCTGCTCCAACTGGAGGCGGAAGGCAGGCTGAGCCTCGACGACACCGTCGACCACTGGCTGCCGGGTGTGGTGCGCGACCACGGCAACGACGGGCGCTCCATCACGCTGCGCCAACTCCTCAATCACACCAGCGGGATCTTCGACTACACGAGGGACCCGGGCTTTCGCAACCTCCTCTTCGGACCCGGCTTCCTCCAGCACCGCTTCGACACCTGGAGCCCGGACCGGCTCGTACGGACCGCCCTGGCCCACGAGCCCTATTTCGCGCCCGGCACGAGCTGGACGTACTCCAACACCAACTACATCCTCGCCGGGATGGTGATCCACAGGGTCACCGGCCACACCTACGCGCAGGAGGCGGAGCGGCGCATCCTGCGCCCCCTGAACCTGCGCCCCACCTCGTTCCCCGGCACCGAGGCCCGGATGCCGGCCCCCAGCGGCCGGGCGTACTCCACGCTCGGCGGCACACCGGACCGGGTGTACGACGTCACCGAACTCAACCCGTCGGTCGCGGGGTCGGCCGGCGAGGTGGTCTCCGACGCCCCCGACCTGAACCGGTTCCTGCGCGCCCTGCTCGGCGGGAAACTGCTGCCTGCCCGCCAGCTCGCGGAGATGACGACGACCGTCCGGATCAACAGAAGCCCCAACGCTTCGTACGGGCTCGGCCTGATGAAGGTGACGCTGTCCTGCGGCACCGAGGTGTGGGGTCACGACGGCGGCATCTTCGGCTCCAGCTCCGAGGCCCTGGTGACCAAGGACGCCCGCCATGCGCTGGCCCTCAACTTCAACGCCGACTGGACCGGCGACGTGATGGCGGTCGCGGAAGGGGAGTTCTGCGGTAAGTGACCTGTGCGTGCGGCCTGTTGAGGTGACAGCACGGCCCCATGGACGTCCACCGGGGTGAGCTGCAACGGGCGCCGACGGCATCCGGACGGCCCGCTAGGGGCCTTCGGGGTGGACCCGGGCGGCACGGCCGAGGAGGAGCTCCCGTTCCTGGGCGTTGTGGGTCAGCGAGGCCGCGCGCTCGAACTCCGCCCGCGCCTCGGCGGCCCGGCCGAGGCGCTCCAGGAGGTCGCCGCGTACGCTCGGCAGCAGGTGGTAGCCCTTCAGGGCCGGTTCGTCGCGCAGGGCGTCGACGAGTTCGAGGCCGACCTCCGGTCCCTCGGCCATCGCGACGGCGACGGCCCGGTTCAGCTCGATCACGGGGGACGGGGTCAGCGCCATCAGGCGGCCGTACAGGAGGGCGATCGACGTCCAGTCGGTGTCCTCGTAGCGGACGGTCCGCGCATGGCACGCGGCGATGGCGGCCTGCACGGAGTAGGGGCCGTCGCCCGCCCGGTGCAGGGCCTCGATGCCCCGGCGGATGAGCAGGCGGTTCCACTTGGCACGGTTCTGGTCGGCGAGCAGTACCGGAACGCCGCCGGATCCGGTGCGGGCCGGGATGCGGGAGGCCTGGAACTCCAACAGGGCCGCCAGGCCGTGCACTTCGGGCTCCTTCGGCATCAGGCCCGACAGGACGCGGACCAGGCGCAGCGCCTCCTCGCACAGGGCGGGACGCACCAGATCGTCGCCCGCCGTCGCGGAATACCCCTCGTTGAAGACGAGGTAGATGACGTCGAGCACGGAGGAGACACGGGCGTCCCGGTCGGCGCCGTACGGCACCTCGAAGGGGACCCCGGCCTTGGCGAGGGTCCGCTTGGCGCGCACGATGCGCTGCGCCACCGTCGGTTCGGGAACCAGGAAGGCGCGGGCGATCTCCTGAGTGGTCAGCCCGCCGAGTAGGCGCAGCGTGAGCGCGATCCTGGCCTGTGTCGACAGCACGGGGTGGCAGGCGGTGAAGATGAGCCGCAGCAGATCGTCGTCGATGGCGTCGGGGTCGTCGACATCCCCCGGGTCGGGCGGCGGCACGTCCTCCAGCGCCCGACCGACCTCCGCGAGTTTGCGGGCGTAGGTCTCCTTGCGGCGTACCAGGTCGATGGCGCGGTGTTTGGCGGTGGCCATGAGCCAGGCGCCCGGCTTGTCGGGGACGCCCGCCTCGGGCCACTGCTCCAGGGCGGCGACCAGGGCGTCCTGCGCGAGTTCCTCCGCGATGCCGACGTCCCGCACGATGCGGGCCACGCCCGCGATGATCCGTGCGGACTCGATCCTGAATACCGCTTCGACCGTCCCGGTCGCACTCACTGCCGTCACGGCCACCCATCAGAGCAGCCCCGCGCGGGTGCGGCAAGCTCGACCCGGCGGACGAGACCGGCACCCCGTAACCTTGGCGCGTGCCCCGACTCCAGCGACTCCGCCCCGACCACGCCCCGGCGCTGCTGGAGTTCGAGCGGGAGAACCGGGAGTACTTCGCCGCGTCGATCCCGGACCGGGGCGACGACTACTTCGCCCAGTTCGAGGCACGCCTGACCGCGCTCCTCGCCGAGCAGGACGCGGGCAGCTGCTTCTTCCACGTCGTGGTGGACGACGACGGCGGCGGCGTGCTGGGGCGGGTCAACCTGGTCGACGCCGACGACGGTTCGGCGGAGCTCGGGTACCGCATCGCCGAGCGGGCCGCGGGGAAGGGGCTGGCCACGGCCTCCGTACGAGAGGTCTGCGCACTGGCCGTCGCGGAGTACGGCCTGACCGAGCTGACGGCCGTCACGACCCTGGACAACACCGCCTCCCGGGCCGTGCTGGCCCGCACCGGCTTCATCCCCACCGGCGGTCTGCGGCTGAGCGGGCGGCCGGGCCTTCGCTTCGTACGCGATCTGCGACCTGGCCGATAGCCGAGCGCGCCGTACCCGCCCCCTAGACTCGCCCCAAGCCTCACACACATGTGAGGCTCAGGCCGTCGACCGAGGGGGAGCACATGCGCATCGGGGAACTTTCGGAGCGCACCGGCACGTCACGCCGGCTGCTGCGCTACTACGAGGAGCAGGGGCTCATCGTCTCCAGCCGCTCCCCCAACGGCTACCGCCACTACGACGAGGACCTCGTGGACCGCGTCCTGCAGATCCGGGGGCTGCTGGACGCCGGGCTGCCGACCCGGATCATCAAGCAGATCCTGCCCTGCCTCAACAAGCCCCGCGTCATCCACTTCCCCGACGCCACCCCGGAGATGCTCTCCACGCTCACCCTCGAACGCGACCGCATGACGCAGCGCATCGCATGCCTGACCCGCAACCGCGACGCGGTCTCCGCGTATCTCGACACGGTGAGCTCCTGCCGCGCCCCGGAGGTCCCGGCGGGACACTGACGCGCCGCACCTCTCGCGTTCACGTATGCGGTCAATGGCCCGGTCGCGCCCGCCCCGTGGACACCCTCCGGATTCGCGTGCAGGATACGGAACCACGCGACCCGAGAGGTGTCAGTCATGAAACGGCGTCAACTCCTCGTCGGCGGCGCGGCGTTGGCCGCCGCGCTTCCGTTCGCCCCCGCGGCCTCCGCCGCCGGTGGCCGACCTCCGCGCCGCGACGAGATCGTGCCCGTGCTGCGCAGGGTCGCCGACCACTGGATCGCCGCGCACACCGCGCCGGGCGACAACGGCTGGGCGCGGGCCACGTTCTTCAGCGGGCTGATGGCCCTGTACCGCCTGACCGGCGAGGCGCGCTACCTGGCGTACGCGCGAGGCTGGGCCGAGAGCCACGCGTACGGTCTCCTCGGGGGTGTGAGCACCCGGCACGCGGACAACCAGTGCGCGGGCCAGACCTATCTCGACCTCTACGCCGTCGAACCCGAACCAGCGAAGATCGCGGCGATCGAGGAGTGCCTGCACAACATGGTGGCCGTCGACCGGCCCGGCAAGGACGACGACTGGTGGTGGGCGGACGCCCTGCACATGGCCATGCCCGGGTTCGCGCGGCTGGGGGTGCTGCGCGGCGACGCCGCGTACACGGAGAAGCTCTACCGGCTCTACCGCCACACCAAGAGCGCCGAGGGCGGGCCGGGGCTCTACGACCCGGGGCTCGGGCTGTGGTTCCGCGACAAGAGGTTCGTGCCCGGTCTGCCGGGCGCCGTGGTGTCGCCGTCCGGGAAGCCCGTGGTCTGGTCGCGGGGCGACGGCTGGGTCGCCGGGGCGCATGTGAAGACGCTCACGGCACTGCCGCCGGGCGCTCCGCACGTCGCCGAGTACCGCCGGACGCTGGTCCGCCTCCTCGACGCGGCGCGCCGGGTCCAGCGGGCCGACGGGTTCTGGAACGTCAACCTCGCCGACCCGGCGCACTTCCCCGGCCCCGAGACGAGCGGCACGGCGTTCCTTGCCTACGGCGCCGCCCACGCGGTCCGGACCGGTCTGGTCGCGCGGGCGGCGTTCCTGCCGGTCGCCGCCCGGGCCTGGCAGGGTCTGGTCTCCACCGCCGTCCACCCCGACGGATTCCTCGGCTACGTCCAGGGCGTCGGCGACCGCCCGGATTCGAGCCAGCCGGTCACCTACGACACGACGGCGGACTTCGGCGTCGGCGGCTTCCTGCTGGCGGGCACGGAGCTCGCCGCCCTCAGTTAGCCGGGGCGATCGGGTCGCCGGGCCATATGGGCCGGCCGGAGGGAAAGATCCTGAGGGCCCCGCACTGGAACGGATCTGCCCGCATCGCTGTCTACTCTCCTGAGCACCCCCGAGCGGTGCCACTCGGGCCTGCCCGGGTGAACTTCTGGCAGAGAGTTTTATCGACCCATGGGTCTCACGAGTAACAAGGTGCTGGCACTGACCGTGCTGTGCGCGGTGGTGATGTTCACGGTCACCATCTGGTTGTGGCCGCGCCTGGCACGTCAAAACTGGAAAACCGTCCTGGGCCGGCTGGGACTGCTGGTTGCGACTCAGCTGCTGGTGTTCGCCGCGGTGGGACTCGCAACGAACAACAGCTTCCTGTTCTTCGGCTCGTGGACGGACCTGTTCGGGCAGGAGCAGGGCGTGGGCGTGGTCGTCGACCACTGAGCCCGACGGGGCGCCGGGGCCCGCGAGTTCGCGCCCCGGCCGAACGTGAACGGCCAAGGGGCTGGCCCGGTCGGCGGTGACGGCCCCGGCTCCCGCGCGAGACGGCGAGCCGGGGCCGTCGGGTTGCTCAGCGCCGGCGCCGGCCGCCGAGCGCGCGGGCGAGCAGTCCCCGGGAAGCGGTCGCCCGGGCCGGGACGGCCACCGCGGCCGGAGCAGCCTCCTGCGGCGGGGCCCCACGCAGCGGCCGGGGCGGAGTCGGCGCCTGGGCCTTCTTGCCGCTGATCCTGATGAGCGGCGCGCCCGCCACCTCTTCCACCCCGTGCCACAGGTCGGTGCGCGTCGTGAGCCAGGTGAGCAGTTCGGTGCGCACCGGCTCGGCGTCACCCCACGTGCCGTACGCCTTGGTGCCGGTGATGCAGATGAGCTTGAGCTCCTGCGTGGCGACCGCGCCCCACACCGCCGCGGCGACACCGGGGCAGTGCTCGGCCCGGAAGTCGTCGAAGGCCACGATCGCGTCCGGGGCGGCCAGTTCCCGCGCGGCCACGATGTCGCCGTGCACGTGCTCGTACAGGTGCGAGGCGTCGACGTGGATGAAGCGACAGCTGCCCGCCTTCAGGCGGGAGGCGATGACCGAGGTGGGCGCCTGCACGATGGTGGGCAACTCCTCGTGGAAGGCGAGGTAGTTGGCTTCGAAGGCGCGGCGGGTCAGCGTCGAGTACGACCGGTCCATCTCCGCGCTGTTGGGGTCGTCCGGCGCCGGTGAGTCGAAGAGGTCGCAGACCGTGAACTCCTCGCCGGATCGCAGATAGCCGCCGATGAAGATCGCGCTCTTGCCCAGGTAGGCACCGAGTTCGAGCAGGTCACCGGCCTGTCGCGGGGTCTCGTCCTGACGCTTCAGGAACCAGTCGAACAGCAGTTGGTCGGCCGGCCAGAACCAGCCTTTGACGTCGGAGAAGCCGGCCGGGGAGGCCACCGGTGCACTCGTCGTTTGTGACATGGCCCGGTCCTACTCCCGCCAGATGACCGGCAGATGACCGGCGGACGTGGCCCGGCCGCCCCGCGGCTGAAGCTCCCCCGCGACGTGGACCGGTCTCCGGATCCGGTCCGCGCGAGTCGGCCGCATCGCACGTTCCGTAGTGCATGAGTCACCGAGCGCGACCCGTCGCGGGGTGGGGCGGGCTGCCGCATTCCCGGACTACACATAAAGGACATATAAGAGCACAATGGATGGGCGACATACTGTCGCAGCGCGGCCAGTCGTGCAGACTTCAGAAGGAGGCGAGTCGGATGGCCGACGTCTCACACCGCCCCGGTGATATCTCCGGGCACCCCGATGTATCGGAGATGCGGGACCGCTACGCCAGGGTGATGGAAACCCGCGGCGTCGCGGCGGTCGAGGAACTGGTGATCCTCGCCGGCATATACGCAGCGATCTCCGGCTGGACGGTCCACTTCTCGGCCGCCAAGCCGACCCTGGCGCTCAGCAACCTCGTCGTCGGCATAGCCCTCGCGGTCCTGGGCCTGTGCATGTCGATGGCCCCGGAGAGGTCCCAGGACCTGAACTTCGTGGTCCTGCTCCTCGGAGCCTGGCTGATCGTCTCCCCCTGGATCGCCGCACGCAGCGCCGGCACCGGAGCCATCCTCAGCAACGTCATCACAGGCGCCTGCGTGTGCCTGTTCGCACTGGTCGCGGGCGGCATTCTGATGACCAGGGGCCGAAGGTCCACCTGACACCCGACGCCCCGCCCCGCCCCGACCCCGATGGAAACCCCGTCCGCCGGACGGCCCCATCGCCGCCGGGGCCCGGGCGCACCTCCACCAGCCACGGCGTCCCCGGACATCGAGCACAGCCATCGGCGCTCACCGCCCGGCCACACCTCGGTGCGCGCGAACCCCACGACGACGACGGCCGCCAAGGGGTGGGGCCCGGCCCCCGGAGAGGGTCCCGACTCATGATCACAGCGCTCCCGCACATGTGATGGCCGTCACAGCACCAGAAGGTCGCCTAGGAGTAACCTCTGCGCCATGCCTCCGCTCGTACGACGCCGCCACGTGGACTACGTCCGCGTTACGAGCATGGCCTGTCGCACCTACCGCTGACCCAGGCCCCCCTTTCACCCTCCCCGTGTCCTCGTGGCGCCCGCCCCACCCTGGCGGCGCCGCGTGCGCGCCCACCCGCGCCGGCCGGGGCATACCCAGCGGATGGCTCCCATGTCGTACGTGTCCTCCTCGCAGCTCCCGATCATCGACCTCTCCGCCGCCGACCGCGGCCCCAGGGCCCGTCGCCTGCTGCATGCCCAGCTCCACGGCGCCGCTCATGACGTCGGCTTCTTCCAGCTCGTCGGGCA
The DNA here is from genome assembly GCF_056431605.1 of Streptomyces sp. NPDC045846. NCBI lineage: Bacteria > Bacillati > Actinomycetota > Actinomycetes > Kitasatosporales > Streptomycetaceae > Streptomyces > Streptomyces sp. NPDC045846. The sequence goes on from NZ_JBWKKJ010000003.1 coordinate 477,733, forward strand.
CGGCGTCACCGATGCCGAGACCGCGGCCCTCAACGACACGATGCGGGCCTTCTTCCGGCTGCCGGAGGCGGAACGGCTGGCCATCGACAACGTCAACTCGCCCCACTTCCGCGGCTATACGCGCATCGGCGACGAACGCACCGGCGGCTCCCGGGACTGGCGCGACCAGCTCGACATCGGCGCCGAGCGCGCCGCCCGCGTACCCGGTCCGGGCGAGCCCGCCTACTGGTGGCTCGAAGGGCCCAACCAGTGGCCCACCGCGCTTCCGGAGCTGCGCACCGCGGCGCTCACCTGGATCGACCGGCTCAGCGCCGTCGCCGAGAAGCTGCTGCACGAGCTGCTCGCCGCGATCGGGGCGCCCGAGGACTTCTACGACGACGTGTTCGGCGACCGCGCCCATCTGCATCTGAAGCTGGTGCGCTACCCGGGCAGTTCCGGGGACGGCACCGGCCAGGGCGTCGGCGCCCACAAGGACTACGGGTTCCTCACCCTGCTCCACCAGGACACCGTCGGCGGCCTCCAGGTGCAGCGCGAGGACGGCCGGTTCCACGACGTGCCGCCGCTGCCCGGCGCCTTCGTGGTGAACCTGGGCGAGCTGCTCGAAGTGGCCACCAACGGCTACCTCGTCGCCACCAACCACCGCGTGGTCAGCCCGCCCGGGGCCACCGAGCGCTTCTCGGTGCCGTTCTTCTACAACCCGCGCCTGGACGCCCACATCGAGCCGCTGCCCTTCCCGCACGCGGCCCACGCACCCGGCGCCACCGCCGACCCGGAGAACCCGCTGTTCGCCGAGTACGGCCGCAACGAGCTCAAGGGCAAGCTGCGGGCCCACCCGCTGGTCGCGGCCCGCCACCACGCGGACCTGCTGCTCACGGAGCGCCCGCTCGCCGGATCCGCCCTGCCGTCGTAGCCGGGAGGGCGGACGGCGACCGGTCGGAGCCGCCGCGGCTGAGGGACAGGTCCTCAGCCGGACGCCGCGATCGAGGCGAGACAGGCATCGGCCCGCTCCGGATCCATCAGCCAGTCGTGGTAGCCGAGCGGGTCCGCGTAGCCGTTGGCGAAGCGGTGGGCGAGCTCGGGGTACTCGAAGGTGGCCCGCAGCAGACGGGAGACGTGCTCGGCCGGGGGCTGACGCAGCATCAGGTCGGTGAAGGCGTGGATGTACCGGGCCTGCTCCCAGTACTCCTCGAAGGTCCGCCGCATCCACGGCTCGTCGTAGGGCAGCCCGCCGCGGCGCACGATCGCCTGGAGGTAGCAGGCCGCGGCCCGAGCGGCGTTGTTCGCCCCCTGCCCGGTGAGCGGGTCGTTGACGACCACCGCGTCCGCCAGGCCCAGGACGTGGTGTCCGTTGCCCAGCGCGGCCACTGCGTAGCGGACCGTCGGGGTGATCGCGCCGTACAACGCGGCGCCCCGGTCGGTGGGCTCGGCGCCGCTGAAGCGCTCGTACTCCCAGGGCGCGTACACCCGCAGCAGCTCCACCGCGCGCCGCAGCCCCTCGCGCGGACCGGGCCGGTCCTGCCAACAGTCGTACGGGCCACCCGACTTGGCCTCCAGGAGCAGGATCTCGCACGGGCCGCCCACGGTCAGCGCCTGAAGGGCGATCGCGTCCCCGGCCGCGGGCACCCCCGTGACCCGCAGATACGCGTCGGTCTCGTCCCCCCTCGCCTTCACGCCAAACGCGTAGAAGGCGGCGAGGGCGCGCTGGGGCCGGTCGTACACCGAACGCGCCGCGTCGCGGCCGAACAGGGACGAGAGGGCCCCGCGGCCGGTGGCGACGACGGTGAGCTCATGGCGCGCGGCGATCCCCGCGAGGTCCTCGGCACCGGCCGCCCGGTGTTCCACCCGCCCGCCGCGGGAGGCGAACAGTTCCAGCCAGGCGGAGAGTTTGAGGCGCTGATCGACGGAGCGGGCCTCGTGGTCGTAGGAGGTGGTGAACCGCGCCGACCAGGGCTCATCCGCCGTCGGGTCCCACTGGTTCATCTCCAGGCCGCCCATCACGGGCGCCTGCTCGTCCCAGAGGTTCAGCCCGGCCGCCCGCTCCAGGGCCAGCGCCGGTCCGAACATCAACTGCGTCGAGGTGACCCGGCCCTCGCGGATCTGCTCGGCGGTCCGCTCCGACACCAACGTCACGTCGTAGTCGGCGGCTTGGAGCCCCAGGGCCAGATGCAGCCCGGCCTGCCCCGCCCCGACGATCGCGATCCTGCGCACACATGCCTCCCAGTGGTCACCGCCCGGTCCCCCGTTGTACTGGGTACCGTGCCGGATTGCCCAGACGGCACCGGGACACCTCCGCTACGCGCGGTACTGGCGCACCATCCAGTGCTGGTACGAGGACCACAGCGGCCCGGTGTAGTCGGCGCAGGCCGTGGTGCACAGCGTCGTGGAGAGATACCGCCGGAATTCCGATTCCTTTCGCCGGGCCACCGGAAGGGCCAGATTCGGTGGAAGCGAGCTGATGGAATATCCCCGGTATCCGACGACCGCGGGCTTTGGTCCCGGAATCGAGGCAGCCGCCGATTTCACGAAGCGGGCCGCGACTTCGTGATCGCTGTGGTCGCTCCGGGGGCCGATTCCGTGGTCGATGTTCCGATAGTCCAGAGTGCGCACGGTCTTGGCGTGGGAATCCGCGACGAGCCAGGACAGCATCTCGGTGAGTTCCTTCGTGTCGTAACTCGCGCTGCGGTCCATGGTCGTGATGCGGCGGATTCTTCCCTGTTCCAGCTTGAGGAGGCTCTGCCCCGCTTGCAGGCGGGTGCCCGAGCCGTCGTGGAGGCCGTCCGGGAGGCGGAGGAACGTGACCCGCACGGCGGGGCGGCCCGCCGGGACCCGCAGCGCGAAAGAGCGGACCGTGCGCGCGGCGTGCTGGCGGTCCTGGCGGCCCCAGTCGTTGGGCACGCCCGCCAGCCGCGCGTACGCGCGGCCGACGCCCTGCTCCCGCTGCTCGGTGTAGCCGGTACCGCTGCTTCCGGCGTCGCCGGCCGTGAGGTAGACGATGTCGAGGCAGGCCCCTCTTCCCCAGTCGTTCAGCAAGTCGGGGCTCATGAAGAGGAGATCGTCGTCCTCGTGCGCCACTCCGGCGAACACGGTGCTCCGGCAGGCGGCGGGTGCCGCCGCCGAGGAGTCCGCCGGAACCGCGATCTGACCCCACGCCAGAATCGCCATCCCGCACACTGCTGAAGCGGCTCGCCAACCGAGTTTTCTCAGCCCTACCGCTGTCCCGTTCACGGGACGGATTATCAGCACAGATTTCACGCGGATCCTGGATTTCCCTCCGGGCGTGCCGCGGGCGCCAGTTGACCGCGGAAATTCTGGGGTACGGGAGCGAAACGGGGGGCCGAGAAGCGATCGGGGTCGAAAAAGTCGGGCCATTGCCGGAACGTCGGCTCGCGGTGAAACGGGTGCGGGCTCACTCACCAGGTAGCTCTGCCCCGCCGCCCACCGGGCCATGCCGAGCAACACCGACGTGCGCGCGGCGCGCCAGGAGCCAGGGCCGCGCGATCCGCCCCAGGGGCCCTGGCCCGCGGCCGACGGCCGCGTCGCCGGTAGGATCGCGCCGCACCGTCGCGCGGGGCGGCGCTGCCACGTCAGGGGTGACTCCATGCTCAAGGCCTTCGCCGACCTGTCCACGCCGCTGGTGGCCGACGCCTGCGTCCGCCACGGCGTGCCGCTGCGCGTCGCGCCGCCCGGCATCGGTGCCGTCGTGCACGGGCACCGCATCGCGGGTCGGGTGCTGCCGGCGCGGCACTACGGCAGCGTGGACGTGTTCCTGGAGGCGTTCGGCCGGGCGGAACCCGGCGACGTGCTGGTCATCGACAACGGCGGCCGGACCGACGAGGCCTGTGTCGGAGACCTGGCCGCGCTGGAGGCCTCGGCCGCCGGGGTGGCGGGTCTGGTGGTGTGGGGCCTGCACCGTGACACACCGGAACTGACGGACATCGGGCTGCCCGTGTTCAGCTATGGCAGCTACCCGCCCGGCCCCGTGCGTCTCGATCCGCAGGAGCCCGAGGCACTGAGCACGGCGCACTTCGGTCCCCACGTCGTGAGCAGGCAGGACGTCGTGTTCGGCGACGCGGACGGCGTCCTGTTCGTGGGCGCCGAGCACGTCGAGGACGTCCTGGGGACGGCGCTGCGGATTCGCGAGACCGAGCGCGAGCAGGCCGACCGGATCCGGGACGGGCACACCCTGCGCCGCCAGACCTCCTTCGACGCCTATCTGGCCCGGCGCGCCGACGACCCGGAGTACACCTTCCGCAGGCATCTGCGGCACATCGGCGGAGCCATCGAGGAGTAACCCGGGCCGCGTCCGTGGCCGGGCACCACCGGCCGCCCTACGCTGGGCCCCGTGACTCTCCTCACCGCCGCCGTCGTCCAGGCGGGCTCCCCCCTGTTCGACACCCCGGCCGCCCTGGCCAAGGCGCTGGGCCTGATGCGTGAGGCGGCCGGGCGGGGCGCGCAGGTCGTCGTGCTGCCCGAGGCGTTCCTCGGCGGCTACCCCAAAGGGCTCGACTTCGGGGTGCGGGTCGGCAGCCGCAGCCGTGAGGGGCGCGAGACGTTCCGGCGCTACGTGGAGTCGGCCATCGAGGTGCCGGGACCGGAAACCGGTGAACTGGCCGCGCTCACCCGGGAGTTGGGCTGTCACGCGGTGGTCGGGGCGGTGGAGCGGGCCGGTTCCACCCTGTACTGCGTCGCCCTGTTCTTCGGGCCGGACGGATATCTCGGCAAGCACCGCAAGCTGATGCCGACCGCCGCCGAGCGGCTCATCTGGGGGTTCGGCGACGGCTCGACGATGCCGGTGATCGACAGCGGGCACGGCAGGCTGGCGGCGGCGATCTGCTGGGAGAACTACATGCCGCTGCTGCGCACCGCCCTGTACGCCAAGGGCGTCGACCTCTGGTGTGCGCCGACCGTCGACGACCGGGAGACCTGGCAGGCCACCATGCGGCACGTGGCGCTCGAAGGGCGCTGCTTCGTGCTCAGCGCCAACCAGTACCTGCTGCGGTCGGATCTGCCCGCCGACGTCCATCCGGTGCAGGGCGACGCCCCGGACACGGTCCTCATCGGCGGCGGCAGCACCATCGTCTCCCCGCTCGGCGACGTGCTGGCCGGCCCCCTCAGGGGCGGCGAGGGCATCCTCCTCGCCGACCTCGACCTGGGGGACATCGCCCGCGGCCGCTTCGACTTCGACGCGACCGGGCATTACGGCCGCCCGGACATTTTCACCTTGCACGTGGACGAAACCCCCAGGCCGCCGACGAGGCCCGCCTGAACGGTCTTGAGCGGATCCGGTGCCAGGCGCCCGCACCGTGCAATACGGTTCCCCCGTGGACAAGTTGATCTCATCCGATCCGGCGTACATAGGCCCGTACCGCCTGATCGCCCGCCTGGGCGCCGGCGGCATGGGCCTGGTGTATCTGGGCCGCTCCGAGGCCGGGCGGACCGTGGCCGTGAAGGTCGTCCAGGCCGAACACGCGCAGCACCCGGAATTCCGCAGGCGCTTCGCCCGCGAGGTCGCCGCCGCCCGGCGGGTGGGCGGCGCCTGGACGGCCGCGGTGCTCGACGCCGACACCGAGGCCGCGGTGCCCTGGGTGGCGACCCAGTACATACCCGGGCCCGACCTGACCACGGTGGTGGGCAAGGACTTCGGGCGGCTGCCCGAGAACTCCGTACGCGTGCTGGCCAACCGACTCGCCCTCGCCCTGCGGGCCGTGCACGAAGCGGGCCTGATCCACCGGGACCTCAAGCCGTCCAACGTCCTGGTGACGGTGGACGGGCCGCGCGTGATCGACTTCGGGATCGCGCGGGCCATGGACAGCCTCGCCGGGGACAGCCTGCACACCCGCACCGGAATGCTGATCGGCTCCCCCGGCTTCATGTCGCCCGAGCAGGTGCGCGGCCTCGAACTCACCCCGGCCAGCGACGTGTTCTGCCTGGGAGCCGTCCTCGTCCACGCCGCCACCGGGCGCCTGCTCTTCGGCGCCACGGAGACCGGCCTGAACGCCCACCTCTTCCGGGTCGCCGAGGAGGAGGCGGACCTGACCGGCGTACCGGCGTCCCTGCTCGACCTCGTACGGCAGTGCCTCGACAAGGATCCGGCCAGGCGGCCCACTCCCCAGCAGGTCGCGGACCGCACGGCGGCCGACACGGGCGGCGAATGGCTGCCGGGCGCGGTCCTGGCCCAACTGGGCCGCCACGCGGCCCAGTTGCTCGACTACGCTCCGGAAATGCCGGTCATGGCGCCCGCCGACGCCCCGTCGTCACCCGTCGATCCGCGCGTCCCCTCCGGCGCGCCGCGCTCCTCGACACCCCCGCCGCCCGCGTACGCGCCCACCACCCCGGCCCATCCCGTCGCCCCGCCGGGGACCCCGGCCCAGGACGCGCCGCTTCCCCACCCCAGGCGCTGGTGGGGTCTCGCGGTGGTCGCCCTGGTGCAGCTGTCCGTGCTGCTCGACGCGACGTCCCTCAACTCGGCGCTGCCGTCCGTCGTGGCCGATCTGCGCATGCCGGTTTCCGCGGTGAGCTGGCTCTTCACGGCGTACGCCCTCGCCCTCGGCACCCTGCTGCTGCTCGGCGGGCACCTCGCGGACCTGGTGGGCCGCAAACGGATGCTGATCATCGGTCTCGTCGGCTTCGCCGTGGCCGGGGCGAGCGGCGGCGCGGCGCAGAACGCGGACACCCTCCTGGCCTCCCGCGCCTTGCAGGGTGTCTCCGCAGCCCTCCTCACACCGGCCGCACTGGCCCTGGTCACGGCGGACTTCCCCGAAGCGAAGGCACGCGGCCGGGCCTTCGGCATCTATGCCTCGGTCACCGCGGGCGGCTCCTGCCTGGGGTTCTTCCTCGGCGGATGGCTGGTCGAGAACCTGAGCTGGCGCCTGTCCCTCTACCTCGACGTGCCTCTCGCGGTGATCGCCGTGATCGGCACCGCCACCCTGGTGCACGACCGCCCGCTGGGCACCCGCCGCCGCCTCGACCTGCCGGGCCTGCTGCTCGGCTCCGCCGGAATCGCCGCCTTGGTCTACGGCTCTCACGAGACGGGCTCGCGCGGCTGGACCGACCTGCTGGTGCTCGCCCTGTTCGCGGTCGGCCTCGCCCTCCTCACGGCCTTCGTCTTCTGGCAGTTCAACACGCCCCATCCGCGCCTCGCCGCGTCCCTCCTCAGGGACCGCGACCGTCTCGGCTCCCTCGTCACGCTGCTTCTGGCCGGAGCCGGCGGCGCGGCGCTCCTGCCCGCCCTGAGCTCGCACCTCCAGAGCGACCTCGGCTACGCCCCGGCCCAGAGCGCCCAACTCCTGCTGCCCACCGCCGTCGCGGTCGTGCTGGGCGCCACCCAGGTCTCCGCCCGGCTGCTGTACCGTGTGGCGCCGCGCGCCCTGATCGTGCCGGGCCTGCTGACGGCCGCTCTCGGGCTCGCGCTCCTGACCTTCCTCAGGACCGACAGCGCGTACGCGACCCTGCCGCTGCCGGGCATGCTCCTCACCGGCTTCGGCCTCGGCATGGCGCTGATGCCGCTGTACGCCATCGCCACGGGCGGCGTCGCCGCCCAGGACACGGGTGGGGGTGCCGCGGTGACCAACTGCGCGGCCCAGGTGGGCGGGGTGTTCGGCGCCGCGCTGCTCGGCAGCGTGCTCGCCGCCGCCGTCGCCACCGGCCTGAAGGCGGAGCACGCGCTTCCGCCCGGCCTCTCCGACGCGGCCCGCAGCGGCAACCTCAACGGCCGGGGGCTGCCGAGCGCGTTCGGCGCCCTGCTCAGGCAGGCGACACTGAACGGCTACACCGACGCGCTGTGGTGGTCGGCCGGCCTCACGCTGCTCGCCGCCCTGGCCGCCGCCGTGCTGATCAGGTCCACACCGCGCTGACGAGTGCGCCGGGTGCCGCACGGCACCCGGCATACGCTCCCCCGCCCGCCTTCGGCAATACTGCCGGTGATTCCTCAGGCGGCCTCCGCCGCCACGGGTATGGTGGCGCGCGGCCGCGTGTAGAGGCGGCCACGCACCTCGCCCCTTGCCAACCGCTCCATCGCCGCCGGGAGTTCGGCGAAGGGCACCTCGTGCACCCGGGGCTTCAGCGCACCGCTCGCGATGAGGTCGTACACCTCGCGCAGGTCGTCCTTGCTCGCGCCGAGGGAGCCGACGAGCTGGACGTTGCGCATCACCAGGGAGGCGATCGATATCGGGGCGACGGCGCCACCGAGCCCCACCAGCACCACGCGGCCACCCGGTCGCACGCTCTCGACGGCGGCGGCCGCCGTGGCGGGGACACCCGCGAAGTCGACGATCACATCGAGGTGTTGGCCCGCGAGCTGCCGGACGTCCTCGAAGCACGCCACGGCACCGGCCTCCGCGGCCGCGCCGAAGGTGGCCGGATTGATGTCGACCCCGTACACCGTCGCGCCGAGGAGCTGGGCGATGCGGACGCCGTTGAGGCCGAGCCCGCCGAGCCCTATGACACCGACCTTCCGGCCGCGCCGCACCGAACCGGCGACCCGCACCGCGTGGTAGGCGGTGGCCACGGAGTCGGTGGCGACCGCCGCCTCGGCGAACGACACGTTGTCGGGTATGTGCACCAGAGTGGAGACATGCGCCAACTCCTGCTCGGCGAACGCCCCGTCGTGCCCCACGCCGGGCGCGAAGCGGGCCGCTTCGATCGGGTGCGAGACGATGGCGATGCCCACCCGGTCCCCCACCGCGAAGCCGCGCACGTCGTCGCCCACCGCGGAGATCACCCCCGCGCCCTCGTGTCCGAGGGTGACCGGGGACTTGACGGTGAGGTCCCCCAGGTCCATGCCGCTCATGATGTGGAGGTCCGAGTGGCACAGACCGGCCGCCTCGATGTCGACCACCACCCATTCCGGTCCGGGCTCCGGGTCCGGAACGGTCTCCAGGTTGAGCGGCCGTCCCGCGCCGGCGAACCGTATGGCCTTCATCTGCGCATCCCCACCTTCACCCCTGTGTCGCACAGGTGTTCCCTGTTCTGGTGGTTGAATTCCCAAGGTTCGGGCGCTTTATGCGCGTGAATCGTTTCAGCAGCCAAGATCACCGACACGCGTGGGAAGGATGGGGTCAACGGCGGCCCGCCATAGGGGAGTTGAGGCGGGCCGCCGTCGCTCTGGGACCGTGCAGCGTCAGGTGCCGTTGACCTCCAACTCGTAGATGCGGGCGGCCGGGTCGCTGTTCTGGGTCGGGGTGATGACCGACAGGCGCACCTGGCGGGCCGACGACGTCACGGGACTGGTCGTGGAGTCGTCCGTGTTGCCCCGGACCTGGGCCACGGTCGTCCAGGTGCTGCCGTCGCTGGACACGCTCAGGTCGAAGTCCTTGGTGTTCCAGTCCGCGCTCTCTCCCCCGGCGCCCGCATGGCGCACGGTGATCGAGGTCAGCGGGTGGGACGCGCCCAGGTCGACCTGGAGGGTCTTGGTGCCCGAGACCTTCGAGCACCACTTGTCGCCGGTGCCGCCGGTGAAGCTGCCGTTGACCGCCTTGTCCGGGGTCTCGCTAGCGTTGCAGGACGCGGAGCCCGTGGCCGGCTGACCGATCGCGAGGTCACGGTTGCCGCCGCTCGGCCCGTAGACCTCCAGCTCGTAGATGCGCGCCGCGTCGCTGCCGCCACCGCCGGTGTTGGAGGGGCTGGAGATGACGAGTCGTACGTAGCGGGCGGATCTGGCCGCCACGGGGTGGTACGTGCGGCTGGAGCGGGAGCCGGTGACCGTGGCCGCGGTGGTCCAGGCGGAGCCGTCGGTGCTGGTCTGGATCTGGAATGCGCCGGTGTTCCAGCCCGTGTTCTCACCACCCAGACCGGCATGTTTGACCACGAACGAGTTCACGTTCCGGGCGGACCCGAGGTCGACCTGGAGCGTGGGGTCCGACGCGGCCGAGCACCATTTGCTGTTGTTCGCCAGGGAGCCGTCCACGGCCTTGTCGGCCGACTCCGCCGGCGCGCACGTGGCCGATCCGGTCACGGGCTTGCCCAGGGCGAGGTTGGTTCCGAGTTCGGGCGCGGCAGGCACCGGGGTGGCGCCGTCCTGGAAGGACGGCGGCACGTCCTGGGAGCCGGTCCCCCAGGTCGCGCCGGGCGTGCCGCCCATGGTGTAGGTGAGGGTCGCGCCGCCCGCGACGTCCGGGTAGCGCAGATAACTGTGGCTGGTGGCCGTCCCGTTGACGTCCAGGGCCTGCACGTAGGGACCGGTGCCGGAACTGTTGATGGTGATGTCCCCGGCCGCCCGCTGGATCACGACGGAGGGGAACTGCGGGCCGTGCAGGGCGAGGGTGTCCGCGCCGGGCGTGGCCGGGTACATGCCGAGCGCGGCCCACACGTACCAGGCCGAGGTGGCGCCGAGGTCGTCGTTCCCGGGCAGTCCACCCGCGCCGGTCGTGAACGACTCGGACATCACCTTGCGCACCGCGTCGGTGGCACCGGCCGGATGGCGTGCGTAGTCGTAGGCCCACGGCACACCGTGCTCCGGCTCGTTCCCTATGTAGTAATAGGGCCTGCTCTGCCCGGCGTTGACCTCCGTGAAGTGGTGGTCCAGACGCTGGACCGCGGTCCCCGCGCCGCCCATGGAGTTGATCAGGTCGGAGAAGTCGTACGGGACCATCCAGGTGTACTGGGAGGCATTGCCCTCCGTGAAGGTCGACTGGCTCGCCGGGTCGAGCGGCCAGCTCCAGGATCCGTCGCTCTTGTGCTGCTGCACATAGGACGACTCGGTGTTGAAGGTGTTGCGCCACCACTGGGCGCGCCCCATGTGGGTCGCGTAGCTCGACGCTTTGCCCAGGGCCTTCGCGAACTGGGCCACGGCGAAGTCGGACGCCGAGTATTCCAGGGAGTCCGAGGGATCGTCGAGGTAGTGCAGGCTCGTGTACGTCGACTGACGTCCGCGGATCGGACTGCCCTGCGCGGTGCCGCCGTTGGACGCCTTCTCCATCAGGGACAGGGCGGCCGCGGTGTCGAAGTCGCGGGCGCCGAAGGCGTACATGCTGCTGACGATGATCGGGCCGGGGTCGCCCGTCATGACGAAGTCCTCGTTGGTCTGCTGCGACCACTTGGGGAGCAGGCCGCCCTGCTGCCCGTCCAGGACCATCGACTTGGCGATGTCACCGGCTTCGGTGGGCGCCATGAGCGCGATCAGCGCCGCCCAGGACCGGTAGATGTCCCAGCCCGAGTAGTTCTGGTACACCGGCCGGGCCGAGTGGTGCACCGCGTTGTCGAAGCCCCGGTAGTCGCCGTTGACGTCGCTGGAGATGTTGGGGCTCTGGAGGACGTGGTAGAGCGCGGTGTAGAACTTCTGCCGCTCCTCGGCGCTGCCGCCGGAGACCTGGATCCGGTTGAGCATCCGGTTCCACGCGTCGTCGGCCGCGGTGCGCACGGCCCCGAAGTCCCAGCCGTTGTTCTCCGAGGTCACATTGGCCTGGGCGCCGGCGACGCTGACGTAGGACAGGCCCACCTTGAACTGGACCGCCGCGTTGCTGGTGGTGTCGAAGGTGACGTAGGCGCCGGTGTCGGTGCCGGACGCGGTGGCCGAGCCGTCGCTCACCGTGCCGCCCGACCAGGTCCCGAAGCCGGTCGGGGTCCGGTCGAAGCGCACGTCGAAGTAGATCTGGTACGTCTTGGACGAGCCGCAGAATCCGCCCGCCGTCACGCTGCCGGTCAGCTCGTTGCCGTTGACGCGCACGGTTCCGGCGCGGTTCCCGGTGGCACTGCGGCCGGTGTTGATCAGCAGCCGGGACGCGGTCGAGGCCGGATAGGTCAGCTTGCCCATCGCGGTGCGGGTGGTGGCGGAGAGCTCCACGTCGGTCGCGTAGCGGTCGAGCCGGGTCTTGTAGTAGCCGGGCTTGGCGACTTCGTTCGCCTTGGTGTAACCGGAGGCGTAGCTCGTCCAGTTGGTGCCCGGAGAGCCGCCGAGCGCGCCGGTGACCGGAAGCAGCGGCAGGTCCTCGTTGTTGGCGCAGCCGGCGCCGTCGAAGTGGGTGAGGCTGAAGTCCTCGATCGAGGTGTCCTTGTAGCGGTAGCCGGACGGGGAGGCGGTGGGGGTGTCCGGCCCGACCTGCACACCGCCGAAGGGCACCACCGCGCCGGGGTAGGTGCTGCCCCCGGCTCCGCCGGGCACCGGGTTGGGGGCGTTGCTGTCGTCGGTGCCGATGAACGGGTCGACGTACCCGGTCAGCGGGAGGGTCGCCGCGTGGGCGGGCGCCGCGGCGAGGCCCGCGAGCCCCAGGGCGCAGAGCGCGAGAGCACCGAGGGCGCTGACGCATCGGGAGGCACGTCTGGGCCGGACCACGGATCCGGAGGAGAGCACGGAGCGGAGCACGAGGGGGGACCACCTTCTCGCAAAGGACCACTCGCCGTCCGGCGAGCGGCCTCGGGACGGGGGATGCTCGGTGTGCATGTGAACGTTACCAATCAACTCCGGATTGTTGAGGTGTCCCTGACCAACCGTCAAGAGTGTGGGGCGAAATCGAGCCCTTCGTCGCTCGGAAGCTCTGCCCGTGTCGAATCCAAGGCACCAATCCGCCCCTGCCCAGCCTTCTTTGACGTCGCCTCAGTTCAGAAGATCCCCCGGGGCTCGCACGATGGGAACGTTACCAAGCGGGAACGGCGGTTCCGGCAGTTGCGCCTCGGCCGATCCAGGTACCCCAGGGGCCCCCTGACATGGGGCGCCGTCTGTCATCATCGACCCGTCGCCGTGCCGGGCCCCGGTCACGGACCGGTCGATGAGGAGGCTCGTGAAGCGCCCGACGATGAAGGACGTGGCCCGCGCGGCGGGCGTGAGCCCCATGACCGTCTCGCGCGCGGTGTCGGGCGAGCCCGGGGTCTCACCGGACACCGCGGCCCGGGTCGAGCAGGCGATACGGCAGCTGGGTTACCAGCGCAACGACAACGCCCGCAACCTGCGCCAGAAGAACCTCCGCACGTCCACCATCGGGCTCGTCGTCGACGACCTGGCCAACCCGTTCTACGCGCTCATGGCCCGCTCCGTCGAGGACGAGGCCCATCGGCGCGGCTGTCTCGTGCTGGTCGGCAGCACCAATGACGAGCCCCGCCGGGAACGCGAGGTCATAGCCGCCTTCACCGCCCGCCAGGTGGACGGACTCATCCTGGTCCCCACCAGCGGTGGCCACGGATTCCTCAAGCAGCCCATGGCGGGCGGCACTTGTGTCGTCTGCGTCGACCGGCCCGCCAAGGGCCTGGCCGTCGACACCGTCACCGTCGACAACCGGGCCGGAGCCGAGCAGGCCGTCCGGCACCTGCTCGGCCACGGGCACACCCGGATCGCCTATCTGGGCGACCGGTTCGACATCTGGACCCAGCGCGAGCGCCACGCCGGCTACCTCGACGCCCTCGCCTCGCACGGCGTGCCCGAGGACCCCGCTCTGGTACGCCACGAACTGCGCTCGCGGTCCGACGCGGCGGCCGCCCTCGCCGAACTGCGCGCCCTGCCCGATCCCCCCACAGCGCTGTTCACCACGAACGACCTGATCACGATCGGGGTGATGGACGGGCTGGGGCATCCGAGCCCCGTCGCCCTCGTCGGGTTCGACGACTTCCCGCTGGCCGACCGGCTCAGCCCGCCGCTCAGCGTGGTCAGCCAGGACCCGGTCGCCCTCGGGGCGACGGCCGCGAACCTCCTGTTCTCCCGCATCGACGGCGACCGCTCCGAGCCCCGCTCCGTCGTCCTGCTGACCCGGCTCGTCGTGCGGGGCTCGGGGTCCGTCACCCCTCGATAGCGGCCGTCCTCGCGGCTACCGGAGCAGCCCCTCGGGGAGGTAGGGCGACCGTACGGGGACGGGCCAGCCGATGCGGCGCGCGTGGCAGGCCAGCCCCAGCACATCGAGGTTGACGGCGGCTTCGAGGTCCTTGCCCCGGTCCCCGACGGCGTAGTGCTCGCGGTGCTCCTCCAGCGCATCGGCCAGCGCCAGGGCGAAACCCCGCTGGTCGCCCTCGACGAGCTGGGACAACAACAAGACCGGCGGGACGAGGAAACCGCCGCCGGTTGTCCGCTCGGCCGTCGCCAGCGCGTGGTCCGTCGCGGCCTCGGGGTCCACTCCGCGCAGATAGTCGTGGAGCGCCGCGCAGTACGCCCCACCGGGCGAGGGGTGGTCGTCCTCCGCGAAGAACTCGGGCTCCATCAGCACACAGTCGGCCAGCGGCCCGCGCGCACCGACGACCAGTGCCAGCGCCACCGCCCGTTGCCACTGGTGCGGATTGGGCCGGAAGGAGCCGCGCCAGGCGGGCAGCGGCCGGGTCGTGCCGCCGATCGCGACCTCCACCTCGGTGCCCGGCTCGGCCCGTGCCACTCGCAGGGCACCGGCTCCGGCCTCGGCAGCGAGCAACAGGGCCTCGTACAGGCACGGATCCGTCCCGTCCGGATCGAGCGCCGCCCGCGCCAGCAATCGCCGCCGCTGGTCGGACATGAACGACGTCAGATCCCGCGCCAGCACCTTCGCGTCTTCCCCCGGGTCGTGGAAGCGCGCCATCTCCCGCACCGCGTAGTCGTCGTACAACGACGCGTCCGCGGCCCGGGCCACGAGGGGGTGCGCCGGGCGCTCGATGACGAGGGGGCCGGTGCCGAGCGCGGCCACGGCATCGGCGCGTTTGTCCCGTCCGTAGGCCCGGACCCTCGGCGCACCGGGGGCAAACCCGGTCACCAGGGCCCGCGGAAGGTACCCGGAGTCGATCCGCGGCCACCAGCCGTAGCGGCGGTGGGCCAACGCCGCGAGCGCCAGGGCGTCGAGCGGCAGCAGGCTGCGCGGCTCGGCGTGCCCTTCCTCGACGCAGGTCCGGTACTGCTCCAACTGCGCGGCCAGACAGCGCGTGAAGACCGATTCGTCACCGGCCGCCAGCGCGCGCAGGGTGCCGAGCGCGGCCCGGGGGCCGGGCCGGTCGTCGCCTTCGCCGAGCGTGGCGACCATCATGTCGATCAGCGCGCACTTCTCGATGTCCTGAACGGGGCCGGTGGCGGCCAACCCGTCCGCCCCCTCCTCGTGGCCGAAGGCGTACGCCATCAAGGCGTGGACCAGCGCCACGTCGGCTCGACCCTCGTTTCCCCGCCACGGCGGGGCGGCCGCGATGAGGACGTCGGCCGCGCGGTCGGCGGCACGGGCGAGGAAGGCGAGGCAGAAGGAGTCCACCCAAGGGGAGGTGCAGACCGGCGCGTCCCGCCGCCCGGTCCTCGCGGCAGCGGCGCCCTTGTCCATGTCCCCGTCCCGCCGCGGGTCCTCGTCCCGCGCAGCACGTTCGAACTCGCCGCCGTAGGAGACCCCTGCTGCGACGTAGTCGATGAACACGTCGAACTGCCGCCCCGGCAGGCTCGTCAGTCCCAGGGCTCCGAGCGCCGCGGCCGCGGCCGATCCGAGTGCGACCTCGGCGTCCTTTCCGCCCAGGTCGGGCCGGTGTGCCGACCGCGCCCCGAGGTAGTCGAGGAAGGCGGCGGCGATCAGCCGCCAACCCCGCGCCGGACGCGGGTCGTCCTGCATCCGCTGCACGTCCCTGGCGATCCGCTCCGCGAAGCCGGACTCCGCGGCGGCACACGCCGCCTCATCGACCCGATGGCGCTCGATCCGCACCTCTGCCTCCCGACAGGTCCCCGTTCGATCTTGCCCTGCCAGCATAGGAAGCCGGTCTGACAATGCGCCCAAGTCGGCGGACCGGCGAGAACGCACCACGGCTCCCCCAGCGCCTTTGTCATCATTTGGTCACACGGACGTGCGATCGTGGTGTTGCCTGCTTGGTCGCCTGGCGCCACGAAAGTTCCGGACCGGATCGGAATTGAAGACTTCCGACTGGAACGCCTTCGTATGTTCTGGGCGTCTAGGCGGCCGACAGCGCAGAGCACAGGGCGAGACCAGTATCAGCAAGGCGGGCTGCACTACGTATGAACGAGAAGAACAGCGCGAGGGCGGGCGGGGCTTCCGGCGAGGAAGCCGTACCGGACGAGAGGGCCGACGCGGTGAAGGCGACGGAGGAAGCCGCTCCGGACGCTGAGGCTCCGGCGTCCCCACCGGCCGACGAGACGGGGCAGAAGACCGGGACGGCCCCGACCGGATCGACGCGCACCGGCCGCACAGCCCCCGAAGCCGGGGCGGCGCAGGCCACAACGGCGCCCAAGGACAAGGGCGAAGACCACGACGAGGACGAGGACGACCCCGACTCCGGTCGCTCCGCGGCGAATCAGGGTCAGTCCGACCGGGCGGACAAGACCCTGGTCTTCACGCCGAGGGCATCGCCTGCTTCCTCCGCACGGACGTCTGAGGACGCAGCCTCCGACGGTGACGAAAGCCAGCCCGACGACACGGACGCCGGGGCCGCCCGCGACCCGCGCGCCGGCGACGCGACCTCCAGCACTCCGGAGCGCGACGAACGACCCGCAGCCACAACCGAATCCGACGGCGAACGGCCCACCGGAGCCGACCGCGCCGGGGCCAAGCCCGAGCCCGCCCCGGGCCGCACCGCGGACACGGAGCGCGGAGAGGCGGCGGAGGCGGAATCGCGTCCCACCCCCGCCGCCTCCTCCGGATCCGCCTCCGCATCGGGCCCCGGCGCGGGCCCGGCCTCTCCGGCGAACTCGTCCCCGGGCACAGGCTCGGCATCGGCCGCTGTCGCCGCCTCGGCCTCGGAAGTCACCCGCACATCGACACCTGTCCCGGGCTCGGCCTCCGACTCCGACGCGCCCTCCGCCTCGGGCGCGGCTCCCGCCCCCGAGCGGGACACCGCCGACGACACGGAATCCGGCTCGGACTCCGCCTCCGCGAAGAAGCCGCCCGCACCCTCGTGGGCCGCCCGCAGGGAGTCGGATGCCGAGCGGACCAGTGAGTTCGTCGCGCTGAAGCCGGACCTGCCGCGGCCGACCCCGCCCCGCCCGGCCGGGTCCACCCCCGCGCCGCCGACGCCCGGCAAGAAGCCCGGGGAGCCCGCCGTCGACCGGGAACGCACCCGGGAGTTCGCCGCGCCCGCGCGCGGGGACGACGACCGCACCATGGCGCTGACCCGCCCGCCCGCCCCCGCCGTCACGCCCCCGGCGACCGCGTCCGGAGGCGGCGACTCCGCGGGGCCGCCGCCTCCGCTCGACCTGCTCGCGCAGCTGACGAACACCCCGCCGAAGCCCGAGACGGTGGGGCGTACCGTCGCGCGCAGGATCAAGATCTGGGGCACGCTGGTCGCACTGCTCGCCGTCGTCCTGGTGGCCGTCCAGGCGCTGCGCCCGATCCCGACCCCGACGCTGAAGCTCACCGCGAAGTCGACCCACACCGCCGAGGGCGGCGCCCTCTCCCTCCCATGGCCGTCCGAGGGCCAGGCGGTGGTCGACATCGACGGCCTCGGCCGGATGGGGTCGTACGGGGAGATGAAGCCCCTGCCCATCGGCAGCGTGGCCAAGGTGATGACGACGTACCTCATCCTCCGCGACCACCCGCTCAAGGCCGGTGACAAGGGGCCGTCGATCCCGGTCGACCAGAAGGCACAGGACGACTACGCCAACGGCGTCAAGGAGAAGGAGTCGGTCGTCGAGGTCAAGGCGGGGCAGCAGATCTCCGAACTGGAGGCCCTCCAGGCCGTCATGCTGCCGTCGGCGAACAACGTGGCCCGCCTGCTGGCCCGTTGGGACGCTTCGACGGAGGAGGCGTTCATCAAGAAGATGAACGACGCCGCCAAGGAACTCGGCATGACCAACACGACGTACACCGACGCGAGCGGCCTGATGGAGTCGACTGTCAGCACGGCCGAGGACCAGGTCAAGCTGGCCAAGCGCGCGATGGCCGACCCGGTGTTCCGGCAGATCGCCAAGCTGACCTCGTACACGTCGACGACGACGTCCGGCGGCGCCACCACCGAGACGGCCAAGACCCAGCGCAACTTCAACAAGCTGGTGCCGCTGTACGGCGTCGTGGGCATCAAGACGGGTTCGACGACCAAGGCGGGCGGCAATCTGCTCTTCGCTGCGGAGACGACCGTCGGCGACACCAAGCAGCTGGTCGTCGGTGCCGTGTTCGGTCAGCACAAGCCGAGCATCATCGAGACCGCGACCGCGGCGAGCAAAAGCCTGATCCTGGCGGCGGACAAGGCGCTCAAGACCGAGACGGTGGTGAAGAAGGGCGAGGTGGTCGGCCAGGTGGAGGACGGCCTCGGCGGTACGGTTCCGGTCGTGGCGGCCAAGGACCTGGCGGTGCCCGTGTGGTCGGGCGCCTCGGTCACGATCAAGCTGACCGACGGTGGCAAGACACTGCCGCACTCGGCGAAGGCCGGCACCGAGGTCGGCACGCTGACCGTGGGCAGCGGGGCCGGTGAGGCGAAGGTGCCCGTCACGCTCAAGGACGACCTGGCCGAGCCGTCGTTCGGCGCCAAGCTCACCCGGCTCGGCTGACCGGGACGGCAACCGCCCTTTCGCTCCAGCGCGGCCCCGCCGGTTCCGGCGGGGCCGCGCTGTCGTCACGGGATCAGCAGGGGACGGCGCCCCCGCACTGGCACGGGCCGCCGCTCTGGCATCCGCACTGGCAGCTCGGGCCGCAGGAGCAGTTGGCCGCGCGCACGGGCGGCGCGGTCGCCGGGCGGGGCGTCGCGAACGGAGGGGCGAGTGGAGTCGTAAGAGGAACAGGCTGCTCGGGAATCATGGTCAAGCTCCCTTCCCTGGTGCGCCGTTTCAACCCCGAGTCAACTCCTCGACCACTTAGCCGTCAACTCCCCTGCCCAGCAGAGGACTTGTGCTGATCGGCCGGGGTACGAGGCAGGCGGCCCCGCGTCATGGACGGTCGGCGCCGGGGACGATGGTCAGGGGTGAGCGGCACGATGGCGGAAGGCTGGACCACGGGCGCGCGCGGCACCCGTGTGTGCTCCGCATAAGATCGGCTCGGTCCGTCCGACAAGGGGAGTCCGGGATGACGTCGAGATTCAGGTTCGGAGCACGTTCGGCGGGAGGCGCACGGCCCGCGACCGGGATACGGCTGCCCGCGCTGCCGGTCGCCGCGGCGCTGCTCACCGCGACCGTGGCGCTGTACATCGCGCTCGTCGCGTTCGGCAACATCACCGACTTCGACACCAACCGCCAGTTCGTCCGGCACGTCCTGGCGATGGACACCACCTTCAAGGACCCCGACCTCATGTGGCGGGCCATCACGTCGGGCACACTCCAGGACATCGCCTACGTCCTGATCATCGCCTGGGAGACGCTGGCGGCCCTGGTGCTCATCGCCGCGTCGGCCGCGTGGCTGACCGGGCTGCGGCGTCGCACCGGCCTGGGCCGGGCCCGGCGACTGAGCACGCTGGGGCTGTTGATGGTGCTGCTGCTGTTCGGAGCCGGGTTCATCGCCGTCGGCGGGGAGTGGTTCGCGATGTGGCAGTCCAAGTCCTGGAACGGCCTCGACGCGGCCGCCCGCAACTTCATGGTGGCGGGCATCGTGCTCGTCGTCGTCCACCTTCCGGGTCACAACCCGCAGCCGGAGTAGCCCGGTCGGCCAGCGCGGCGCGGCGGTGCCCGGGCATCCTGTGCGGGCAGCGAGATGCCCGCGCAGGTGCCGCTCACCCGGGCCGTTACGCGCGGGTCCCGGCCGTGTCGGCGGCGGGGGAGATCGTGGACGTCAGCACGCCGTCAGCGAACGTCGCACGGCGTCAGTCGAGCGCCGCGCACAGATCGGTCACCTCGAAGCTGCGGTGGCCGGTGTCGCAACACATCATCGGCTCAAGCTGCTGTTCATCGGTTTCGGGCAGTTCCTGCAGTTCCAGAACGAGGCTCTCCATGTGCCGTGTCCCTTCCGGGGGTTGGATGGTGCCCTCGGGCCGGCCGGTCGACCAGCCACGACCTCGCTCCGCCGTGGATGAGGCGGAGCAGAAAATCGAGTACGCCGGAGATCCCCACGTTGTACGCGGCACAGACCTCGCGCAGCGTGTCGTCCGGCACCAGGAAACGGTCCTCGCGGCGGGCCGCCCGCACGGTCAGGCAGGACGTGAGGTCGAGCGCGGCCTCCCGGTGCCGGGGCTCGCCCGTGAACTCGTGGAGGTCCAGTAGCAGCTCGGCGTTGCCCGCCACTCCGTGGCAGGTGCCGGGGCCGACCTGCCAGCGCTGCCGGCGGACCGCTCGGGCCGCGCCCTCGGCGTGTTCCAGGAACTGTTCGTCGCCCGTCTCGCGCCACAGCCGTACCAGGAAGCCGCCGATGCCGGACGTCCCGTTGCACCAGAAGTTCAGGCCGGGGCGCTCGGCACGGCCCGGCCCCTTAGGCCAGTGCGCGCTGCCGGAGCGCCATTGGGCGACGGCGCACAGCGCGTGGCCTCCGCCGATGGCGATGTCGGTGAGGTCCGGGCGGTCCAGGTCCCGGCCGGCCGCGAGGAAGAAGGCCGCGTTGCCGGCGACACCGTGCCCGAATCCGTAGCAGACCGACCCGCCCAGTTCGGCGCGGAACGCGGGGCCCGCCTCCCATTCCACCCCCGAACCGTCGTGCAGCAGTCGCAGCACCCCCTGCGCGCACCGCGCCGCCCGTTCGGCGAAGCGCCCGTCGCCGGTCGCGTGCCACAGGTGCAGCTGCGCCAGGCCCGCCCCGGAGAGCCCGTGGCAGATGTCGGGGTTGCCGCCTTCCAGCGGAATGCTCAAGGCGTACGCGATCGCCCGCTCCGCCAGCGCCGGATCCTCCAGCGTCATGGCGGCCTCGTACAGGGCCCACGCCGTGCCGGAGCGGCCGAAGTACAGTCCGGGAAGGACGCGTTCGGGCACGGTCAGTCTGCGGTCGAGCCACTGCGCGGCGGTGCGCAGGGCGGGCTCGGCCGCTGCGTACCCGCAGCGCACCGCCCGGTCCAGGACCCCGAGCACGCCGCCCGCTCCGAGCTGCACGTTGCACGGGTCGCCGTCCGGCAGTGCGGCCGGTCCGGGCCAGAGGTACTCCCGCGCGGGGTCCATCGTGTCCCGGAGGTGGGCCAGCCCGTCGGCGAGCAACCGCTCGGCGGTCGGTACGGAAGCGGCCGGGCGGGACCGCTGTCGCGCGGCGGCGTCTGCCGGTTCGGCTCTTCCCGGCGGCCGATGCCCCGCCCTGGCCTCCGGGCCGGTGCGCAGGTACGCGGCGGCCCGCTCCAGGGTCCAGCGCCGCGCGCCGTCCGCGGTCAGGCCGGTGACGAGCGGGGCGAGCGCACGCAGGGCGGGCAGTTCGGGGGCGGCCGCGGCGACGAGCGCGGCGAGGCGCTCGCCGGGCGGCCGGGCGGGCGGGGTGTCCGGGGCGAGCACGGGGCTGATCCCGGCGGTGACGTGGAGCAGGGTCGCGCCCAGGCTGAAGCAGTCGGCTTCCGGACCGGGCGCGGGCCGGGCCTCCTCGGGGCCGGTCGGTCTCTCCAGGTATTCCGGCGCGGTGAAGCCCCCTGTCCCCGCGACGGGGGCCGGGGCACCGGTGCGGACCGCGCACTCCAGGTCGACCAGGACGGGCCGGTCGTCGGGGGTCATCACGACATTGCCCGGCTTGAAGTCGCGCAGCACGAGGCCTTCGGTGTGCAACTGGCCGATCATGGAGGTGAGTTCGCGAGCCAGACACCAGGCCTCGGCGACCAGGACGTGCCCTTCGCCGGTACGCAGCCGGTCGGCGGTCCACTGTTGCAGGTTCACCCCGTCGATCAGGTCCTCGGCGAGGAAGACGTGACCGCCCGCCTCGAACACCTCCCGCACCTGCGGAGTGAGGCCGAGCGGGGCGAGCCGGCGCAGGATCTCGGCCTCGTGCCGGAGCCAGTCCCGCGCGTCCCTGCCGTCCGCCCCCGCGCCGACGTGCGGGCGGGCCTCCTTCAGCAGGACGCTGTCGCCGGTGCGCTCGTCGCGGGCGCGGTAGACGCCGCCGCGGTTGGAGTGCCGGATCGCTTCCTTGACGAGGTAGCGGTCGGCGAGCAGCACGGGTTCGCCGCGGCGTCGTCCGGAACTCGCCGCCGCGGTTGCTGGAAAGGGGTTGCCCGCCCAGCTCGGCGGGGCGAACCAGGGGGTGCGCTCGTCGGCCACGAAGGTGCCGTCGGGTGCGCGCAGGCGGCCTTCGTAGAACCCCTCGTCGTTGAGTTCGCGGGGTCTGGCGAAGCAGCCGTAGCGGTAGTGCACGAGGCTGTCGGGACGGTAGCGCCGGTCCGACAGGATCGCGGGCCCGGGAAGGCCGAGGGTTCGGTCGTGCAACTGCTCGGCCAGCAGCCGGAGTTGGTCGTCGTCGGCGGGGTAGGCGGTGAGGAACTTGCCGGACTGGGCGCGGGCGGCGCGCACCGCGTTCATCTCGGCGGCGAGGCCCGGCGTGGCCGCGAACTTGAACGCGCAGCCGTGCGCCACCAGCACCCGGGCCGCGTTCTCCAGGACGGCGGGCGCCGAGACGGGCGTGGCCGACAGATGGAGCTTCCAGCCCTGCCGACGGCTGATGTGGTGCGCCGGAGTCACCATGCACCACGGGTCGCGGTGGCGCACCCGCCAAGGGGTGGCCGGTTCCGCCTGCGCCAGGATCCGCGCGAGGATCGGCTGATAGCTCGACGTCACCCGGTCAGCATGGCAGTCTCCTCCCCCGGCGCCGGGAGGTGTTTCCCGGCCAAGTCGCAGGGGCGGCCGCCGTCGGCCGCTCTCGACAAACGGTCGTATCCGGCTAGGAGTTGGGCGGAGCCGGTCGGCTTCTCGTGCGGTGTGGTCACCGGACTCCACAGACAAGGTGCATAATGCATGTGTAGCCCTTCGCGCGTCCCCCGTCGCGAAGGGCTACACCTGCTTGCCACGGCTGTGCGCACCGAACACGCCAAGCGCGCAGGGCACAGCAGCCACCCGAGCAAGGGACTCCCCTCGTGGCCCCTTGTTCTTGTTTTTTCGAGTTAACAGTGACGTAGAGTGTTTCCGCAAGTCCGGTTCTGACCGCGGAGCAAAGTGTTCCGTTTTGTCACCGCCCGACATGGCCGACAGACTCCCCGGGGGCCGAGCCCTTCTACCAAGGTCAGTTAAAGTACGAATCCGTTGACCGAATCGAACACCGCGCATCGTCGGACAACACATGAGCGGCGGACGTGGACGTGGGGACCCTGATGGACAACGGCGAAGAGCGCACGCCCGAGCTGACGACGCTGCAGCAGAAGGTCGAGTACATGGTCGAGAAGACCTTCCCGGGAGAGAAGATCTCCGGCCGGGTCTTCGCCGACCTCGTCAAGGAGCGGGGCGGCTCCCTCTCGCACAGCTACTTCTCCAACATCCTCGCCGGCAAGGTCACCAACCCCTCCGAAGAGATCCTCAAGGCGCTCGGGCTCGGCTTCGGCGTGGACTGGCGCTTCTTCAAGGACGAGTCCGAGGTGGTCGACGACGTCGTCGCCGGTCTCCAGTTCCTCGCCAAGCGGCGCACCGGGGAGATCAGCGGTCTGGCCGGCCGCGGCATCGACGACGACGGCCTCGACCCCGAGCTGCTCCAGTTCGTCCTCTCCCTGCTGGAGGACACCAAGGACGGCAAGGACGGGCGGGACAACGGGCCCGAAGGC
Organism: Streptomyces sp. NPDC045846; assembly: GCF_056431605.1. Taxonomy (NCBI): domain Bacteria; kingdom Bacillati; phylum Actinomycetota; class Actinomycetes; order Kitasatosporales; family Streptomycetaceae; genus Streptomyces; species Streptomyces sp. NPDC045846. Next base: position 501,160 of record NZ_JBWKKJ010000003.1, read on the forward strand.
GCACCTGGCGGACAGCCCCGGTAGCGGCCGCCGCGTGTTCATGACGATTGGCTAAGATCGCAGACCGCTTGTCACACACGCGTGACTACGATCAAGAGGTCTCAATGTCCATGCGCGAGCTGCGGAGAGAGTGCGAAGCCGGACTGGCGGATCTTCCCATCCCGGCCCCGTTCAGCATCCCGGGTCTTGTGGCGAACATGGAAGAGGCCCGCGGCCGCACCATCGTGCTGCACGAACTCCCCGACCGGCTGGCCCGGGTGAACGCCGCCTGCGGCCTGCGCCTCAAGTCGGGCGGCACCAGTTTCGTGCTCTACCGGCGGCGCCCCACCGTCTACCAAACCCAGCACGTGATCCTGCACGAGCTGTGCCACGAGTGGTTCGACCACGGCACGACCCTGAGCGCGGACCAGCTCCGCCAGCTGCTCCCCGTCTTCAACACCACCCTGATCAAACGGGTCCTCGCCTCCGACGCGCCCGCCGACCGCGGCCGACCCGACCCGGCCGAGCCCGCCGCCGAACCCGACGGGCTGCCGCCCGCGGTCACCGAGGCCTTCCGCTCCGGCGGCCCCATCCAGGCGCGGGCCCAGTACGACACGCACGACGAGCGGATCGCGGAGTTCGGCGCCTCGCTCATCCCCCGCATGGCCCGCGACGTGACGAGCGACGACATGGTCGGACGGCTCGCCAACTCCCTGTCCCGGCCCGTGGCCCACCGCCGCCGGGGCTTCTTCCGCCGCTCCTAGCCCATCGGATCCCCAGGCTCGCTCCCCCTCCGTCCCCTGTTCGTGACCCCCGAGGAATCTCCGTGACCGCGCTTGACCTTGCCGGCTACCTCATAGCCGGCGTGATGACTGCCGTCGCCCTGTGGCGCATGCCCGCGGCGCTCTGGGGCGACGAGGAGGACAAACGCAGACGCGCCCTGTGGGGCTGCTACGCCGGGTTCGCCGTCGCGCTGTGGACCAAGACGAAGGTCGTACGCATCGGCCTCAACAACAGCCCGGTCGTCGACCTCGCCGTACTGATCAAGCACTACACGGCGACCATCGCGATCCTGGCGATCCTCAGCTACATCGTCGCCATCTACGGGCACTTCCCGGAGGGCGGCGTCATCCCCCGCCACGTCCGGTTCGCCCGGGTGATCCAGCAGGTGGCCGCCAAGGCGTCCGTCGCCACGCTGATCCTGCTGACCGTGCTCTTCTTCACCGTGGTCGACCGCTCGTACGCCTCGGACCGGTTCGTCTCCGACCACGCCGGGCAGTGGGGCGCCACGCTCTACATGAGCGTGTTCTACCTCTACTTGGGTGCCGCCTCCGCCGTCTGCGCCTACCAGTGGGCGCTCGCCACCGCCGGGGCCACGGCCCGCCATCTGCGGATCGGCCTCGGCATGATGACGTTCGCCATGTTCATCGGCGTCGGCTACACCGTGAGCCGCACCCTCTTCCTCTGGGTCAGCGTCGCCGACCAGCCGAGCCCCGCCTTCGCCCTGAAGTTCGACGAGATCACCGAGGCGGCCCAGGTCGTCCTGTTCGCGTTCTTCGCCCTCGGCGCCTCCATCCCCGCCTTCAGCAAGGGCTGGCGCCGGGTGCGGCTGTGGCGGGCGCAGGCCCGGCTGCATCCGCTGTGGCACGAGCTGATGACGGCCTTCCCCGACCAGCCCTTCGAACCCCCGGCCCCGCTCATCCGCGAGCTGACCCGGTTCGGCACCCCCGCGGACCTGCGGGTCGACCGGTGGGCCGCCGACATCGCGGACGCCGTCGAGAAGCTGCGCCACTACGTGCCGGACGGTCTGCTCCCGGCCGCCAAGCGGGCCGCCGCCGAGGACAGCCCGCGGGAGGAGAACGCCGAGCCGCTGGCCGAGGCGTACTGGATCAAGGCGGCGCTCGCCGCCAAGGCGGACGGCGCGCGTGCGGGCGACGCCGCGGCCGTCGAGACCAAGCACGCCACCGACCAGGACGGCGAGGTCGCCTGGCTGGTACGGGTGGCCGCCGCCTACCGGACCGTCAGCGGTGAACGGGCCCGCGGCGTCCTGAACTCCCTGGAGAAGACCGCGTGAGCGACACCCTGACCGAGGCCGGCGAGAGCCGTACGACGGCCGTGGCCCGCACCGTCACCGACGTCCTGCAACCCCGCAACGTCCTGCTCGCCGGGATGCTCGGGATCGGACTCGCCGCGGCCGGCGAGTGGACCGGCCTGCTGTGGGGGCTGCTCGGGGCGCTGTGCGCCGGGCTCATCCCGGCCGGCTACATCGAGTGGGAGCGCAAGCGCGGCACCTGGGGCGACCGGCACGTCGTGGACCGCACCAAGCGTGCGCCGATCTTCTTCGTCATCCTCGGGTCGATCGGAGCCGGCTCGGTCGTCATGGTCCTCGGCCACGCCCCGACCGGCATCCTGACCGCGATGCTCGCCCTGTGGGTGATGACGATCTTCCTGCTCGCCGTGAACACGGTGTGGAAGATCTCGGTGGACTCCGCGGTCGCCTCGGCGGTCGTGGCCCTGCTCGCCGTGGTGCACTCCCCCTGGTGGCTGCTCGCCTACGCGGTGTCGGTCGCGGTGTGCTGGTCGCGGGTGGCCCTGCGCTACCACACGATCATGCAGACGGTCGCGGGCGGCGCGCTGGGCGCGGCCACGTCGGCGGCGTTCCTGTTCGTCTGATCCCGGGCGTCAGTCCGGCCCGCGCCGGGAGGTACGGGCATAGCGGCCCGGCGCGGTGCCGACCACGCGCTTGAAGTGGCGGGTCAGATGGGACTGGTCGTAGAACCCGGTGGCGCGGGCCACGTCACCGGGTGCCCGGCCGTCGAGGAGCAGCCCGCGGGCCCGGTCGATCCGACGGGCCGTCAGATACTGGTGCGGCGCGATGCCGAACTCCGCGGTGAAGGCCCGCACCAGATGCGTGGGGTGGGCGTGCACGAGGCCCGCGGCCTCCTCCAGCGTCACTCCGTCGACGACCCGCGCGTCGAGGAGCTCGCGCAGGCGCCGCGCCACCGAACGGTCGGGGGGCCGCCGGTCGCCTCCGAGCCGGGGCCGCAGATGGCCGCGCAGCCGCTCGGCGATGAGCGCGAGCCTGCTCTCGGCCTCCAGCTCCTCGCCGCGGTGCGCCAGAGCCATGTGCAGTTGCCCGACCCTGCGGCGCAGCACCGGGTCCACGAGGTCGGGCCCGTCGACCGCGGGCGCGATGAGACTGTCGTCGAGCTGGGTCCGCTCCAGGTAGACCACCCGCTTGCGAAAGCCGTGGGCCGTGGCCGGGGAGCCGTTGTGCGGCACGTCCGGCGGCAGCAGACTCACCGCGTCACCCGGCGTGCCGTGCGCGTGCCGGTCCAGGTCGTAGCGCACCGCTCCGTCGTCGACGAGCAGCAGCGTCCAGCTGTCGTGGACGTGCATCGGGTAGGAGTGCTCGGTGAACCGCGCGTGGAAGACCTCCACCACGCCCGCCACCCGGGGGCGCCAAGCGGAGATCTCCTGTCCGGCCGTCATGCAAGGAACGTACAAGACGCGCCCGGGACGGGTTCGGCAGTCTCAGTCCATGACATCAGACAGTGCGCCCGTACGTTTCGACACGAAGATCGCCGTGCTGCTCCGCGACGACCTGCACACCTGGCAGCGGCTCAACGTGACGGCCTTCCTCGTCAGCGGGCTCGGCACCGTACGGCCCGAGACGATCGGCGAACCGTACGCCGATGCCGACGGCACCCCTTATCTCCCGCTGTTCCGCCAGCCGGTGCTCGTCTTCGAGGGGAGCAAGGAAGTGCTGCGCTCCGCCCACACCCGCGCCGTGGGCCGCGCCCTGCCCCTGGCCGTGTTCACGGGCGACATGTTCCGTACCGGCAACGACGCGGACAACCGGGCGGCGGTCCGGGCCGTCACCGGTGCCGACCTTGATCTCGTCGGGCTCGCCGTCCACGGGCCGCGCAACGCGGTCGACAAGGCCCTCAAGGGCGCGCGCATGCACCCCTGACGGGCTTCACTGCGCTTCACGGTGCTGGGTAGCAGGAGGGAACGCGGGTCGGCCGGGTCGGCCTCGCGGCCCAGAGGGCGGGGCCCTCCCGCATCCGCGGCGCGGATACTCCCTCCCCCGGTCGCGAAAGCGTGGGACATCCCACGCCCGACACACCCCCGCGCACGGAATGCGCGCGGCTCCTCGGAGGTTGTCCTCGCGTACGGCCGGGGCGGTACCGGCCCGGGGGACGCACACGGAGAACGGAATACACAGCCATGGGTGAGTTGATCCTCGTACGTCACGGGGAGACCGAATGGTCGCTGTCGGGGCAGCACACGAGCTACACCGACCTGCCGCTCACGGCGCACGGGGAAGAGCAGGCCCGCGCGGTCGCACCGCTCCTCGCCGACCGGCCGGTCGGTCTCGTCCTGGTCAGCCCGGTCCAACGAGCCGTGCGCACGGCCGAGTTGGCCGGGTTCAAGAACGCCCGCATCACCCCGGACCTTCACGAATGGGACTACGGCGGCTACGAGGGCATCACCACGGCCGAGATCCACCGCAGCCGACCCGACTGGAACCTGTGGACCGACGGCGTCGCGCCCGGTCCCGCCGACCACCCCGGCGAGAGCCCGGCCGAGGTCGGCGAGCGGGCCGACCGGGTCCTCGCCGAGGTCGCGAACGCTCTGCGCGCCGGGGACGAGGACGTCGTCCTCATCGCCCACTCGCATTTCCTGCGGGTCCTCACGGCCCGCTACCTCGGCCTTCCGGCCTCCGGCGGCGCGCTGTTCGTGCTCGACACGGGGGCGGTGTCCCGGCTCGGCCGCGAACACGACCGCCCGGTGATCACCGCCTGGAACACCGTTCTTCAGCACACCGCGCACTGACCGCGCACCGTGCGGTGGGGGCACGCGGGCCGGGTACCGCGTGTCCCCGGCCCGGCCCTCAGGCCGCCACCACCGTCTCCCGGGCCTTGCGCAGAGCCAGCGCCGCCAAGGCCTCGGGGGCACCGGCCTGCCCCCGGATCCCGGGGAACGCGTTGATGTCGACGATGAGCGGGGCGCCCTCCCCCGCGTCCAGGACGTCGACCCCGTAGACGTCGAGGCCGAAGACGGCGCCGACCTCGACCACCAAGTCGGCCCAGCCGCGCGGCAGTTCGGCCAGAGCGAGCGGCACGGTGGGGCCCCGGCCCCCGGGCGACAGCTCGGAGCGGCGCAGCGCCGCGAAGACCGTTCCGTCGATGACCCAGAGTTTGTGGTCGTAGCCGCTGTTCTCGGTGAACTCCTGCACCACGACGGGCTCGTCCGCCCAGCGCGCCGCCAGCTCGGCCAGCCGACCGGGGCTGTCCACGCGTGCCACGAGGTCGTGCCGCCGGCTGTGGCGGCTCTTCACCACCAGCGGTCCCGCCCACTTCGCCGCACCGGCGGATCCGGCGAGCCGCGCGAACTCCGTCAGCGACCCGAAGGTGCGGGTCGCCGAAAAGGGCAGCCCCGCCTGACGGGCCTGGTCGGCCAGGTACGTGCGGTCCTGGCACAGGGAGGTGGCCTCCGCGGAGTTGACCACCACCGCCCCCCGCGACTCCAGGTCGCGGGCCAGCGCCAGCGCGCGGGGCGTGCGCGACTTCAGCAGATAGACACCGGCCGCCCGCTCCAGTCGGGCCGGGTCGGTCGTCTCCGGGTGGACCGCCACCACGCGGTGTTCACGCGCGAGCAGTTCCGTGGTCGCCGCGAGCAGCGGGTGGCCGGGCTCCGGCGTGATGAGACCGATCGTCGTGCCGTTGCTCACCGGCTCTCGCCCGCCCCGGCCGAGCTGCGGACCGGCCGCGCTCCCGAGCCCGGCCCGTCGGCGCCGAAGGGCTGTTCCGGGATCCGTGCCGCGCCTGCCACGAAAGCCGCGGCGGCCACCTCGCTGCCCGTACGGGCGAGTTCGAGCACCGCCCGGGCCACCTTGGCAGCCGCGTCCGGCACCTGGCGGAAGCTCGGGAAGTCGTTCACGTCGACGACCACCGGCCCGTCCGGGCCGAGCAGCACGTCCACCCCGTACAGGTCGAGTCCGTAGACCGCGCCGACCTGGTCGACGATGGCGGCCACCTCGGACGGCAGCGGGACGTGCCGTTCGCGCACGCCGTGGTCGGGGTGGAGCGGCGAGCGGCGCTCGGTGGCGTACAGCTCCCCTCCGACGCAGTACACCTTGAGGTCGATGCCCGAGTTGGGGACGTACGGCTGGGCGATGAGCATCCCCTCGCCCGCCAGGACGGGCAGCATCGCGGCGAGCCGGTCCGGTGACGGCACCAGGTGCACGGCGCGCCCCGAGCTCCCGTCGGCGGGCTTCACCACCAGCGGGTACTCGGACTCGGGTATCTCCGCGAGCAGTTCGGGCCGGGCGGCCGCGTAGGTCATCGGCACCGGCAGTCCGCGGCTGCGGCCGATGGCCGACGCGAGCGCCTTGTCCCGCACCCCGCGGATGGAGCGGACGTCGTTGACCGTGGTCAGCCCGACCGCGGCCGCGGCTTCCAGAAGCGGGAGCCCCGGCCCGCCGGAGACCGTCTTGAGCACCCACGCGTCGTGGCTGCCCGCGCGGACCGCCTCGGACATCCGCAGCAGTGAACCGCCGGGCCGCACCACGTCGACCTGGTGCCCCCAGGCGTCGAGTTGGCGGATCACCTCGACGGGCATGCCGTCATGGCGGTAGTGCTCTTCCACCAGGAAGCAGAGCCTCATCGACCTTCCCCGTACCGGACGTCCGCCGATCCCGTCCGGCGAGCTGTGACGTCACAGGATGTCATGAACCGCGGGCTGGTCGCCGCCCACCCCGATCCGGCTGCTTCGCCCGCCGCAGCCGCCCCAGCAGACTTCGCTGCGGCGGCGCTCCTCCCTGCCGGGTCGGCGGGCTCTGCGGGGCGCGCGCCCGGCGCGCCGCGGGACCGGGCGCCCTCGGTCCGGCCCGCCCCAACGCCCGTGGCTCCAGCGTTTCCGCCGCGGCCGAAAGGCCCTGCTCCCCCGCCGGGCTGGTGACCGGGCGCGGAGCCGGGCGCTGGTTCCGGGCGTCGGCGAGAGCCTCCACCAGACGCAGCCGGAACCACTCGATCTCGTCCGGTTCGTCCGCAAGGAGCAGCCGGTCGACGATGCCCTGGGCGATCGCGGATTCGGGGTGGACCCGGAACGTCTCGGGGCGCAACCGGCGCAAACAGGCCCGTTCGTAAGGATCCCGGACGATCTCGGCGAGGTGTGCGCTGTCGAGGGCGCAGGCGACCGCGGCCGCCTGTTCCCACTGGTCGTCGGTCTGGCGGGCCAGCATGGCGATTCTGCGGCCGCGCCAGTTGCGCGCTCGCCGGTCCTGGCCGCCGTCGGGGTCCGGATGGCGGCCGCTGAGCAACCCCGGCTCGCGCAGGGCCAGTTCGACCACTTCCTCGGCCAGGTAGAGCCAGACGACCGCCCGGTAGCGGTTGAGGTAGCACCGCACCGGAGTGAGCCGCCCGGTGCGGGCCAGTCTCGTGAAGCGTCCCGGAGCGACGCCGAGCAGCTCGGCGCCGTCGCTGGTGCCGACGGTCCGCACCCGCTCGCGCAGGGCCTCGGGAAAGCCCGCGGCGGCTCGCAGCCGGGCCACCTCGCGCACCGCGACCCGGCGGTGTCCGCCGCCGGGATCCGGCACGGTACGGATGTGGCCGAGCTGGACGGCCAGCTCGAACTCGCCGAGCCTGAGCTCCAGTTCACGGGCCGCGGCACCCGGCGCGAGCCATGGCCCGGCCGGAGCGGCCGCACGCGCGGCGACGGCGGGAACAAGGGCGTTCTTGGTGGTGACTACGGTCATCGGATCCTCCCCCGTGAGGAACGAGTACTCGGAACGAATACTCTCGGTGACGACCGTACCCCGCCGCGCCGACATCCCGCCCGGCCTGTGGACAACCCGGCCAGGGCCTCAATCCGTGGGCGGAAAGCGCCTGTTCAGAGCTCTGTCACTCCAAAATCGCCGGGCTGCCTTGCGGCCACCGAGAGGTGCTCGCCCACGCGGTTGACCAGAAGGGTCATCTCGTACGCGATCTGGCCGATGTCCGCCTCCGCGGAGCTGAGCACGCACAGGCAACTGCCTTCGCCGGCCGCGGTGACGAACAGGACGCCCTCGTCGAACTCGACCATGGTCTGGCGCACCTTGCCGGCCCGGAAGTGCAGTCCCGAACCCTTCGCGAGACTGTGCAGGCCGGAGGAGACCGCGGCCAGGTGCTCCGCGTCCTCGCGCTTCAGGTCGGCGCTGGCGGCGGTGACCAGACCGTCGTTGGAGAGCACGATCGCGTGGCGTACGTGCTCCACCCGCCGGGTCAGGTCGTCGAGCAGCCAGTCGAGTTCCTTCTTCAGTGCCATGTCAGGCCTCCCCGCTCATGCAATTCCCCGTTGTCCCCGTTGTCCCGCTATCCCGGTTTCCCGGTTCCCTGCCACCCTTCACCACCGGGGCGCCCCGGGCAAGCGGTGCCGGATGCCGGGGAGTCGCGCGGCGGCGCGGGGAGACGGCGTCAGCCGACCGAGTCGAGCAGGCGCGCGGTGTGCATGCGCCCGGCGTATTCGACGAGCCGTATCAGCACCTCCTTCCCGGAGTCCCGGTCACGGGCGTCGCAGAGCACCACGGGGGTGCCGCGGTCCAGGTCGAGGGCGGCCGACACATCAGTGGCGCCGTAGGAACGGGCGCCGGCGAAGCAGTTGACGGCCACGACGAAGGGGATGCGACGGTGCTCGAAGTAGTCGACCGCCGGGAAGCAGTCCTCCAGGCGGCGGGTGTCGGCGAGGACGACGGCGCCCAGCGCCCCTTGCGACAGCTCGTCCCACAGGAACCAGAAACGATCCTGCCCCGGCGTGCCGAACAGGTACAGGGACAGGCCGGAGCGGATGGTGATCCGGCCGAAGTCCATGGCGACGGTGGTCGTGGTCTTGTGGTCCACGCCGCCGGTGTCGTCCACCGACTCCCCTGCCTCGCTCAGCAGTTCCTCGGTGCGCAGCGGCCGTATCTCGCTGACCGCTCCGACCAGGGTGGTCTTGCCCACGCCGAATCCCCCCGCGACGAGGATCTTCAGCGCGAGGGCGGGGGTGGGTTCACAGGGCTCGGAGGCCATCGATCACTTCTCTCAGGATGATCTCGTCGGGCAGTTGGGCGGGCGGCACCGGCCGGCTGACGACCACGTGGCCCGCTTCGAGCAGGTCCCCGACGAGGACGCGTACGACGCCGACGGGCAGGTCCGCGTCGGCGGCGAGTTCGGCGACCGACTGGGTCTCCTTGCGGCACAGCGCGAGCAGCGCCCGGTGTTCGGGGCCGAGAAGGGACTCCTCGGCGGGTTCGGGCCCCCGCGGCGCGGCGAGGGTGACGAGTGCGATCAGGTCGAGGCGGACGCCGCTGGGGCCGGGCGCGGTGCGGCCGCCGGTCATGGCGTACGGGCGGACCAGCGGCCCCGCGTCGGCGTCGTACCAGTGGCTCGGCCGGCCCGGGGAGCCGTCCGGCCAGGGCTCGTTCATGGGAGGGGCGCCCCTTTTCCGGTCAACCGGCGGCCGGCGGGCGCACGATGTGCCGCGGCGGCGTGTAGAGGTGTTCGCCGACCCGCTTCACCAGGCGCGCCATCTCGTACGCGATGAGTCCGATGTCGGTGGTGAGCGAGGACAGTACGGCGAGGCAGGAGCCGTCCCCGGCGGCCGCGACGAAGAGGAAGCCCTCGTCCATCTCGACCATGGTCTGGCGCACGCCGCCGACCCTGAAGTGGCGTCCGGCGCCCTTGGCCAGGCTGTGGAAACCGGAGGCCACGGCGGCGAGGTGCTCGGCGTCCTCTCGGGTCAGCGCGCTGGAGGCGCCCACGGCGAGGCCGTCGTTGGACAGCACGACCGCGTGCCGGACCTCGCCCACCCGCAGGACCAGGTCGTCGAGGAGCCAGTCGAGTTCGCCCGTACCGGGTGCCGAGCCGGTGGGGTGCGGGGCGTCGAGCCTCTGGTGGTCGATCATGCGCGGTCTCCTTCGCTCGTGTGGTCGCCGCCGGGTGCGCCCGGTGCGGGAGTGCTGGTGGCGGTGCGGGAGGCGCCGCCTCGGGCCCAGCCGCCCATGTAGGCGGTCATGCGGTCCCGGGCCTGCTCGGGGGTGGGTGGTGCGGCGTCCGGGCCGGGGTCGGCCTCGGGGGCGGGGGCCTCGCGCAGTTGGGGAGCGAGGCTCGCCTGCCGCACCCGGCGCGGCAGTCCGTCCTCGGCCCGGTCGGGGGCAATGCCGCGGGCCCGCTGGCGCAGGGTGCTGACGGCGGGGACCGCGGCGGAGTCGGGCCGGGGCGCGTGCTGGGCGACCAGGGCGGGACGGGGTGCGGCTTCGACGGGCGCCTCGATCCGGCCGCGCGGTTGCGGCGGCTGCTCCTCGCGCCGGGCGGCGGGGCGGGACGGGGCGGTGACGGCGGCTTGCAGCAGGCCGGTGGGGAGCAGGACGACCGCGGTGGTGCCGCCGTACGGCGAGGTGCGCAGATGGACCTTGACGGCGTGGCGGGCGGCGAGGCGGCTGACGACGAAGAGACCGAGCCGGTCGCTGTCGAAGAGGTCGAGCGCCTCGGACTGTTCGATCCTGCGGTTGGCCTCGTCGAGGGTTTCGTCGCCCATGCCGAGCCCCCGGTCCTCGATCTCCAGGGCGTAGCCGTTGCCGACGGGCTCTCCGGTGACGCGGACCTTGGTGTGCGGGGGCGAGAACTGGGCCGCGTTCTCGACGAGTTCGGCCAGCAGATGCGTGAGGTCGGCGACGGCGCCGCCGGTGACCGCGGCCTCCGGGAGCTGACGCACTTCCACCCGGGCGTAGTCCTCGATCTCGGAGACCGCGGCCCGTACGACATTGGTGAGCGGGACCGGCACGCTCCAGGCGCGGCCGGGGGCGGCGCCGGACAGGATGATTAGGGATTCGGCGTGGCGGCGCATCCGGGTGGTGAGGTGGTCGAGGCGGAACAGGTCGCCCAGTTCGCCGGGGTCCTCGGCACGCCGTTCCATGCGGTCGAGCAGATTGAGCTGGCGGTGGACGAGGACCTGGCTGCGGCGGGCGAGGTTGACGAAGACGCCGGAGATCCCGCTGGCCAGTTCGGCGCGTTCGACGGCCGCGTGCAGGGCGGCCCGGTGCACGGTCCCGAGGGCCTCGCCGACCTGGGCGATCTCGTCCTGTGCGGGCGGCCCGGGCGGTGCCTCGGCCTGGATGTCGAGTTCCTCGCCGGACCTCAACCTGCCCATGGCGGTGGGGAGTTTGCGCCGGGCGATCTCCAGGGCGCTGTTGCGCAGGCTGATGAGTTCGACGACGAGTCCGCGGCCGATGCGGACGGAGATGACGAGGGAGGCGGCGACGGCGGCGAGGCCGAAGAGGACGGCGGCGCCGCCCGCGGTGAGCAGCCCGCGGGCGAACGGGTCGGCGCGGTCGGCCGCGTTGGTGGCGGCGCCGCTCCGGAGGTCGCTCATGCCCTTGTGCACGGTGGCCGCCACGGCGTCCCAGGCGGCGGGGTCGACGGCCGTCGCGGCGGCGTGCCCCGGCTCGGCGTTCTGGATCTTCTCCTCGGCGGTGTGCAGCGCGGCGTAGGCGCTCTGCCCGCTCACCGCGTTCCAGGCGGTGCGTTCGGGGCCGGTCAGGTCGGCCGTGGCACTGTCGGTGAGGGCGCGGCGGGCCGCGACGGCGCCGGTCAGGCGGCGCAGGTGGTCGGCCGTGAAGGTGCGGTCGAGTTGTGCGGAGGAGATCAGCGCGTCCTCGCGGGCCAGCATCTCGTCGGCCCGGCCGAACTCGTACAGGACGCGCGCGTCGGCGCCGAGCGCCGGGCCCTGGGCGTCCGCGAGCGCGCCGTCGACGTCGAGGCCCGCGCCGATGGTGTCGGTGTACTGCTGGTAGGCGGCGTCCCAGCCGGTGCCGCGATCGTGCACGCCGGTGCGCAGCGCGGGCAGTTTCCGGGCCTGCTCGACGAAGCCGCGCAGGCGTTCGGTCACGCCCGCGGGCAGGTCGCCCGCGTCGGCGACTGTGTGTTTCGGGTCGAGTCTGAGCCTGTCGATGGCGGTGTCGGTGCGTTTGGTCTGCTGGTCGAGTTCGGCGGCGCGGTCGTCGGCGGGGGCGGCCACGTACCGTACGGCGGCACAGCGTTCGGCCTGGAGCTCGGTCACAGCGGCGGCGACCGGGGCGCGGACCTGTTCGTCGACGCGGCGCGACTGGCGCAGCGCGGACACGTCCTGCGCGGTCGTGACGGTGGCGAAGCCCCACAGGGCGAGCAGCGAGACGACCGGCACCATCAGGAGCGAGACGATCTTGGCGCGGACGGTGCGCGGGCGCAGCCGCCACAGGGCCCCGGTGTCCTGGGGAGCGGGCGGGGCCCCGGGAACGTGTTCGTCGGCGGCCGGTGGTCCTGCGTGGGCGCGTCGCCCGCGGGAACCCACCGGGATCGGCGGCTCGGCGTCCGGGGCCTTGCGGGGTATGCGCACGGAACTCCTCGCTTACGGATGGGCCGGTTGCGGCGCGTCGGGATGGTTCAGGGCGTGGGGGCGAGTTGTTCCGCCGAGGCGTACTCGGCGCGTTCGCGTGCCGTCGGGGAGAGCGCGACGAAGGCGGCGGTGATGAAGAGGTAGGACCCGAGGCCGACGGCGAGGGGGAAGATGAACTGCATCGCCGTCGCCCCGGGAAGCCCGGCGCCGCTCGGGGCGACGGCCACGCTCACCGAGACCATTCCGGTGTAGTGCATGCTGCTGACGGCGGCGCCCATCACCAGCGACGCGACGGCCACGGCGACCGGCGACTTGATGTTGAGCCCGGCCCACAGGGCGGCGGTCGCGGCGACGACGGCGATGACCACGGACAGCGCGACGAGCAGGGGGTCGTAGTGGACCTGTCCGTGCAGCCGCAGCGCCGCCATGCCGAGGTAGTGCATGCCGGCGACGCCGAGTCCCGTGGCGAGGCCGCCGAGGAACAGGGAGCGGGTGCGGTCCCTGCCGTAGCCGACGGCGAAGACCCCGGCGCCGACGAAGAGCATGGCGACGAGCAGGCTGAGGACGGTCAGGAGCACGTCGTAGCGGATGTCGGTGCCGGTGACGGCGAAGCCGAGCATCGCGACGAAGTGCATCGTCCAGATGCCGGTGCCGATGGCCGAGGCGGCGGTGATCAGCCAGTTGCGCCGGGAGCGGCCCGAGGCCCCCAGGGCGCGTACGGTGCAGCGCAGCCCGAGGGCGGCGCCTATGCAGGCCATCACGTATGACAGCACGGGTGTCAGCCAGCCGAAGGCGGCGTGGTCCAGGTGTCCCATGGCCCAGGGACGTTAGTCCGGGGAGGGGCGCACGCCAGGGGCGCAGTTCGAAAGCTGCTGGAACATGACGAAGAGATGTTCCAGAGCGATCGGACTTTGTTCGAACCTGGCCATCATGGTCGATTTCCAGCCACTGCGGGATCGGCGGGCCGTGGGGGATCATGGCGGCATGGCCGAAGACCACACACACGTTCAGGAATTCTTCGCCGCCCGGGCGGCCGACTGGGACCGCAAGTTCCCCGACGACGGCCCGGCGTACGCCGCGGCGGTGGCCGAACTCGGGCTCGCGCGGGGCGACGCCGTCCTCGACGCGGGCTGCGGGACGGGCCGCGCCCTGGAGCCGCTGCGCGCCGCGGTGGGCCCAGAGGGCACCGTCATCGGCGCCGATCTCACCCCGGAGATGCTCGCCGAAGCGGTACGGGCCGGACGCGGCCGGTACGCGGCCCTGATCCGCGCCGACGTGGCCCGGCTGCCGTTGCGCACCGCGTCCCTCGACGTGGTGTTCGGCGCCGGGCTCATCTCGCATCTGCCCCAACCGGCCGACAACCTGCGGGAGTTGGCCCGGATCACACGCCCGGGCGGCCGCCTCGCCCTGTTCCACCCCATCGGCCGGGCCGCGCTCGCCGCGCGCCAGGGGCGCAGCATCACCGACGACGACCTGCGTGCGGAGCCCCGGCTGCGCCCCTTGCTCGCCTCGGCCGGCTGGCGGCTGCTGTCGTACGCCGACGAGGACGAGCGCTACCTCGCGGTGGCCGTGCGCGAGGGGTGAGGGCCGGGCGCCGGCTCAACCCAGCCAGGCCACCGCGCGCACGAAGGCCGCCGGGTTGTCGAACATGATGTTGTGACCGGCGTCCGGGATCGTCATGACCCGGACGCCGCGGCCGGTGAGTTCGGTGCGCCCGCGCAGTTCGCCGCTGAGCCCGCCCACGAGATAGGTACGGTCGACCGGGAGCTTCATGAGGAGCTCCCGCATCGTCGGCCGCGTACCCCGCACCAGGCCGACGGCCGTGCGGTGCAGGCCGAGCGGGTCGGCCAGGCGCATGGTCGCCGCCCACAGCGGGCCGACGCGCGCGAGCACCGCCGCGAAGCCACCGCCGTCCACGAACTCCTCCTCCGTGTACGCGGCGATGCCGCTGCTTCCCGCCGTCGGCGCAGGGTCGGGGTCGAGGTTGGCCTCCGACAACAGCAGCCGGGCGACCAGGTCGGGGCGGCGGTCGGCGAGCACGATGGCGACGGCGCCGCCCATGCTGTGCCCCACCAGTTCCGCACCGGACACACCCGCCGCGTCGAGGGCCGCGGCGAGCGCGTCGGCGTGGTCCGCCAGGGTGTAGCCGAAGTCCGCGGGCCGGTCGCTGATGCCGTGGCCGGGCAGGTCGACGAAGAGCTGGCGCCGGCCCGCGAGCGCCGGATGTCCTGCGACGTGCGCGTGGTAGACGGCCGACATGGAGCCGAGCCCGTGCACGTACACGAGCGCGGGCCCCTTCCCTTCGCTCTCCGTCCAGCGGATCCGGCCGCCCCGGCCGTCGAACTCCACCTGTCGCATGACGCTCTCCCCGTTTCCGGACGCCCCTTCGGCGCCCTCGCCATCCGACCATACATCGTTGACGTAGTACTACGTCAACGATGTACTTCGTGGGGCACCACGCATGCGGCACAATGCGGGCATGCTCGAACTCGCCATCCTGGGATTCCTCTACGAAGCGCCGCTGCACGGCTATGAGCTGCGCAAGCGCATCACCGCGCTCACCGGCCACGTGCGCCCGGTCGGCGAGAGCACGCTCTATCCGGCGATCAAACGGCTGGAGAAGGCGGGGCTGCTGGCCCGCGAGACCCAGCCGGGGGCGGCGGCCGCGCCCCGGCACGTGCTCACCCTCACCGCGGCGGGCCGCCGGGACCTGCTGCACCGGCTCGCCGAACCGGACCGCCTCGACGTCACCGACGAGAACCGCTGGTTCACCCTGCTCGCGTTCCTGCGCCATCTGCCGGACCCGGCGCGGCAGGCCGCCGTGCTGCGCCGCAGGCTGGAGTTCCTGGAGGAGCCGGCGAGCTTCTTCTACGAGGGTGAACGGCCGGTCGCCGCCGAGGAGTTGGACGATCCGTTCCGGCGGGGCATCCTCACCATCGCCCGGGCCACCAGCGCGGCGGAGCTCAAGTGGCTCCGCGCGACGCTGCGTTCACTGGAGTGAGTCGCGCTCACTCGCCGTCGGTGGCCCGCAGGTGCGGGACCGGGCAACCGCCCGCTCCGGGCACCGGGAAGGTGCCGAGATCCTGGACCCGGTAGCCCTTGCGGTAGCCCTTGACCTCCGGGTTCTGCCGCGCGTAATGAGGCGTCGAGCGCGGGGGCAGCAGCCGTACGGCGCGGGCCCGCAGCCGCAGGGCGCCGCGGACGAGGGCCCGGGCCGCGGGGGCGGGCGCGTCGTAGCGGAACGCCCGCAGCAGCGAGTCGTCGAGCAGGGAGAGGCTGGCGGTCCGCAGCACGGGGGCCAGCGGGCCCGGGTACCACGAGGCCATCAGATCGAGGGTGGCGTCGGACACCCGCCGCGCCCCGTCGTCGAAGGCGAAGTGCAGGGCCTCGTACTCGTCCAGGCAGCGCTCGAACTCCTCGTAGGACTCCGGAATCCGCCTGATGCCCATGTGCTTGCCGAGGGTCTGGTAGTAGCGGGCCGCGGCGCGCAGTTCGTGATCGCTCAGGCGCCGCCAGCCGTAGGAGTCGATCCAGCGCTTGGGCATCACCACGAAGGTGCACAGGACGTAGCGCATGTCGTCGTCGCTGATGTCGTACGAGCGGTGCATCTGGTTGATGCGGCGCACCGCGGCGCGCCCGCTCACGCTCTCGAAGCCGTGCTCCAGTACGGCATCGAGCAGCAGGGCCGTGTCGTCGTACCGCTTCTGCGAACGGTCCGTCAGCTCCGCGGTCGCGGCGAGGAGCCGGCCGATGCTGGGGACGGCGTACGTCCGGTACAGCGCGAGCTCCAGGGCGCGCGTGTAGTCCCAGGGAAACTCCAGCGTCGCCGTCATCCGGTAGATCGCGAGGAAGTCCCGCTCCGGGTCCAACCGCTGGATCTCCCTGAGCCGGTCGAAGCGATTCACCGCTGCCCCCTATCAGTCGACGGACGTCCAACTCTACGTTGGACAGGACCGTTTGAAAGATCGGCGCTGCCGCGACGCCGCGGCCGGGTCGGTCCACGGGAAGGGGGCCCTGATGTTCGGGAGATTCCGGAAGCCGGACCGGTCGGGAGAGGCGGACGACCGCCACCACAACATCTTCGAGGCGGCGGCCGCGTACGTGGCGGCCTGCGCGGAGGACGACCAGGACGCCCTGGAGGAGGCGGCCGCCTGGGTCTCCCCGGAAGCCCTCTCCTTCGGGGTGCGCGAACTGGCCTGCCGGGCGGTCATCGCGCTGGCCCGCGACCGCGACGAGTCGCCGAGTGCGGTCGCCCGGGAGCTGATGGGCCTGCCGGCGGCCTGAGGCCAAGGGCCCGGGACCCTCGACGTCCGCGTTACCCACTGGTTAGGGTGCGCCGACGAGCGAACCGAAGGGGAGGATTCCGTGACCGGGACGGACGAGGCCGAAGCGGCCGCAACCGCCGCAGACGAGGCGCTGTACGTGCTCACGGCGGTGCTGCTGACGCCCGCGCAGTTCCCGAGCGTGCTCGGCGACGACTACCCCGAGGCCTGCGCGGCGCTCGGCCTCGGCCCGTACGCCCAGGGCTATGGTCTCGTGCTGGGCCAGGACGGCACGGGCGCCCGCTGGACGGTGGTCGTGGACGACGTGTCGCTCGTGGCGGTCGCGATCGCCTCCTGGGACTGCGGCATGGAGTACGAGCTGTCCCCGGACGAACGCACCGTGGTGGCGGCCCTGCCGGGCTGGCCCCTGGAGCTGGCCATCTCGGCTCCGGACGTCCCCGCCCCGCACGACCCCGAACCGGCCCCGGACATCCCCCGCCCGCTGACACCCCCCGACACGAGCGAGTGGGGCCCGGCCCAACGCCGCCTGGGCGCGGACGAGATCGCGCTGCAGTGGGCGGCATGGCGGGAGCGACTGGGCCCCGACGCGTTCGCGCCGGACGAGCCCGACGCGGCCTCCCCCACCGAGAGCCCCGCCCCCGGGGAAACCCCCGATGCGACGGAACCCGAACCCCCGACTGGCGATGGCGAGTCGACAGGAGTACGCCGTGTACTGGCCGAACTCCGCGGCTACCTCGACACGGCACCCCCGACAGGCCGAGTCCGCTCGGCCTTCGCCCCGGGCGGCGCCCGCACCCTGCGCGCCGACGGCCCCGGCTGGTCCCTGGTGGCCAGGACGGACGACATCGCCTTCGTCCTCCTCGACGAGCACCCGGGCGAGGTCCACCCGATAGGCCGAGGCCCCGAACTCCCCGCCCTGCTCAACGCCCTGGAGACGATCGCCGTGCGGCCGGCGTGAGGACCCTCAACCCAACGTCAGCCAAGCCAGGCTGCCGAGGCCTGCCAGGGTGCAGTAGATCGCGAACGGGGTCAGGGTGCGGGTTTCGAAGTACTTGGTCAGGAAGCGGACCGCCACGTACCCGGCGACGAAGGCCGCGACACTGCCCGCCAGCACCTGGCCGCGGATTCCGTCGCCGTCGTGGCCGAGCAGGGACGGCACCTTCAGCAGTGCCGCGGCGGCGATCACTGGCGTGGCGAGCAGGAAGGCGAAGCGGGCCGAGTCCTCGTGGGACAGGCCGCGGAAGATGCCCGCGCTGATCGTGGAGCCCGAGCGGCTGATGCCGGGGCACAGCGCGAGGATCTGCGCCGCCCCGATCCAGGCCGCCTGGGCATAGGTGAGCCCGGTCAGACGCCGGTCCGAGAGTTCGTCCGGCCCCAGGTGCTCCTCGCCCGGCGCCACGGAGGCGCCCGCACGACGACGGCCGGTGCCACCCCGGCGCAGCTGCTCGGTGAGGTAGAGCACGATGCCGTTCAGGGCGAGGAAGACGGCGGTCGGGATGGGCTTTCCCAGCGTGGAGCGGAAGAGGTGGTCGAGGGCGAGCCCCGCGATGCCGACCGGGATGGTGGCCACGATCAGCAGCCACGCCAGCTTCTGGTCGACCGTGGCCACGCGGCGCTCGCGTATCGAGCTCACCAGGCCGCGCACCACCCGGACCCAGTCCTTGCGGAAGTACACGACGAGCGCGAGCGCGGTGGCCAGGTGCAGCCCGATCAGGACGTTCAGGTACGGCGATCCGTCGGCCGACACGTCGAGGTCCCGCTTCCACCGGCCGCCGAGCAGGGCGGGCAGCAGGATGCTGTGGCCCAGGCTGGACACGGGAAACAGCTCGGTGACGCCTTGGAGCAGGCCGACGCCTATCGCTTCCGGGTAGGTCAGAACAGACATCGACGGCTTTCGGTGCGTGGTGGGTCCCTGACAGGGGAGCGCGCGCAGAAGACGGGCGGCGTGGCGAAGCTACTACATGGTGTGGAAGGTGGGTTCAGGTCCGGACAGAGTTCAATGGGCCGTCGCCTTACGTTCATTGAGGCGGGTCCCGGCGCCCGGGCTGCCGATCACCCTGGTTACGATCGCTCCCGGCGTTCCGGTCCGGCCGGGCGCCCTGTGGCGCACCAGGGGAGGAAACGGCATGGCGGACAGGGTCGTTGACGGCACGGGGGACGTGGACGGGGCCGTCTCGGGCGGGGCCGACGTGGTGTGCCGGCCGGTGGGACGCGTGGTCGGCGGGCGGGCCGAGGTCGCCGACGACCACTGGGATCGCGAGACCGCGGTGATCCGGCTCGACGCCGAGCAGTTCGGGGCCGAGGCGTTGTACGGTCTCGCGGACTTCTCCCATCTCGAAGTGGTCTTCCACTTCGACCGGGTGGCGCCCGAGAAGATCGAGTCCGGCGCCCGGCGCCCGCGGGGCAATCCGGACTGGCCCCTGGTGGGGATCTTCGCCCAGCGGGGCAAGAACCGCCCCAACCGGCTCGGCGTCTCGCGCTGCCGCATCCTCGGCGTCGAGGGGCTCGACGTACGCGTCGCCGGACTCGACGCCGTGGACGGCACACCGGTGCTGGACATCAAGCCGTACCTCGCCGAGTTCGGCCCCCGCGGCGAGACCACCCAGCCGGAGTGGTCCGTGGAGCTGATGCGCTCCTACTACGAGTAGGGGCGAGGACGCGGGGGCCCGGCCCCCGCGTTCCCGGCCGGGATCCCGCCCGCCCCGACTCGCCGCCGTGGAGCCCCGGTTGAGCTCCTTGGTCAGACCCGTTCGAGCGGCCGGTGCGGGCCCTCGGGGAGCTCAGCCGTGATCGTGTCGCCCGGACGGATCTCGCCGCCCGTGCGGACCACGCTCATGATCCCGGCCTTGCGCACGATGTTGCCGTCGTCGTCACGGCCGACGACCTGCTTGAGGAGGCCTTCCTGGAAGGCCTCGATCTGGAGGCAGGGATTGCGCAGACCGGTGACCTCGACGACCGCCTCCGCGCCGATGTGCAGCAGGGTGCCGGTCGGCAGGCCGAGGAGGTCGATGCCCTCTGTCGTGACGTTCTCGCCGAGCTGGCCCGGCGCGACCTCGAAGCCCTGCCCGGCGAGCTCGCCGAAGAGTTCGCCGTGGATCAGGTGGACCTGGCGCAGGTTCGGCTGCGTGGGGTCCTGGGCGACGCGGGAGCGGTGCTTGACCGTCACGCCCGCGTGCACGTCGCCGGCCACGCCGAGCCCGGGAAGCAGCGTGATGCCGTCCCGGTTCGGCTTGGTGAACGAGTACTCCCCGTTGCTGCTGACCGCCGTGACCGTGCCCTTGATGCCGCTCATCGCGCGGAGCCCCCTCTGCCGTACCAATGATTCGGCTGAGCCTATCGCGCCAGGTCAGAGCCTTCGCCGGACGCCTAGCGGCCGAGTTCCTTGCGGGATATGTGCCGCAGCCTGCGGCGCTGGCTCGGGTCCAGCATGAGGTAGGCCGCCACGGGGACGCCGATCAGCACCAGCAGGGCCAGCCAGAAACCGATCAGGGGGATCAGGATGAGCCCCGCCACGACTCCACCGGCGGCGATCATCGCGCGCTTCGACATGTCCGTCGCCTTCCTCTTCGCGGTCCGCGACCGCTCTTCCTGCCCAGAGAACGCACGGCCGCGCCCGCTGGTTCCAGCACTTCCACTATGCGTCACTTCCGCAGCGGCGCACCGACCTCGTGCATGTGCTCCAGCGCCTGGCGGTAGGAGTCGACGAGCGTGGTCTGCGTGTACGGGATGCCCAGGGCCGCGCAGTGGGAGTGGACCATCGGCTGGGCGAGCCGCAGGTGCGGGCGCGGCATGTTCGGGAAGAGGTGGTGCTCTATCTGGTAGTTCAGGCCGCCCAGGAACCAGTCGGTGAAGAAGCCGCCGCGCACGTTGCGCGAGGTCAGGACCTGACGGCGCAGGTGCCCCCAGGCCGAGTCCCCCGGGTCGTTCGGGTCGGGCATCTCCATGCCCTTGTGGTTGGGCGCGAAGGTCATGCCCAGGTGCAGGCCGAACAGGGCGTGGTGCAGCAGGGCGAAGGCAAGCGCCTTGCCCGGCGACATGACGCTCAGGAGCAGTCCGGCGTACCCGGCGAGGTGGACGAGGAGCAGCGGCGCCTCGACGGCCCGCTCGCGGGGCGGCTGTCGTTTGAGGTCCTGGAATCCGTAGACCTTCAGGGCAATGCCCTCCAGGAGCAGCATGGGGAAGAACAGCCGGGCCTGGTTGCGGGTGAGCCAGCGGGCGAGGCCCTCGCGCTGCTCGGCCTGGCGCTGGGTCCACACCAGAGCGCCGACACCCACGTCGGGGTCCTTGTCGACATGGTTGGGGTTGGCGTGGTGGCGGTTGTGCTTGTCGTTCCACCAGGCGTAGCTCATGCCGAGGAGGAGGTCGCTGTGGATCAGCCCGAGCAGCCGGCCCGCGCGCTTGCCCCGGGTGATCTGGCCGTGGCCCGCGTCGTGGCCGAAGAACGCGCCGCGGGCCCAGAACACGGAGAGCGGCACGGCGAACAGCAGCGTCCACCAGGTGTCGCCGGTGGCCACCATGGCAACGACCGTGGCGGCCAGGGCCAGCAGGTTGAGGACGATGCGGGTGGCGTACCAGCCGGTGCGCCGGTCGAGCAGGCCCTGCCCCTTCACCGCCTTGAGCAGCGGGGCGAACTCGCTGCCCGCCCGTGGCTCGGCAGGGGCGCCGAGGCCCTGGGTGGGCTGCGGCATGGTGGCCTGTGGCATGACGTCTCCGGTCGGTCGTCCCCCGCAGTTCTCTGCGCTGACCTGTCCGAACGTACGGATCGGGGCCCCTGGACGACCATGGCGCCACCACCCGTCCCGGAGCGGGGGGTTGCCCGGCGCACCGTGGTGGTGCTGGCAACACCTCATCGGATCGCGTGTGACGCGGCTCACCGGCCGGAGCCTCCGCCAGGCGGCTTTCTGCTGTACCCTCGGCCGCTCCGGCAACGTAGTCAAATTTGAGGAATGCGTTATCGCTGTGCAGAGGTTCCCCGCTCCCACTCCGCCCCAGCTCGCCGAACTCGCCCGCTGTTCCGTGACCTTCCTGCCCGCCGACCCCTCGCGCACCGGCCGGGTCGCCTTCTGGCACCCCGACGGCGAAACACCCCCGGCCGCCCCCGGCTCCGTCGAGGACCTGACCGTCGTCGACACCAGCCTCGCACTCCACCCCGTGCGCGCGCTCCTGCTGCCCGTCCGGGAGGCGCTGCCCGCGCTCACCCGCGTCCGGGGCTCCGCCCAGGCCTCGCGCCCCGCCGCGTTCTGGGGCACGGCCGCGCTGCTCGCACTCCAACTCGCCGCGCGCGGGCTGCTGTTGCCCGGCCTCACCGCGAGCGACCACGACGCGTGGCGGGTCGGCCCGCTCGGCGCGGACGAGCTGGACCAGGTGCGCGAGCTGGCCGCCGCGATGCCTCCCGAGGCGCACGCCGTGCCGCTCGACGTCTCGGAGCCCGTACTGCTGCCGGAGCCGGAGCGGCTGTTGCGCGCCTTCCTCGACGCGGTCGCCGACGGGCTGCCCCGCACCCCCGCCGCGATGCGGGCCACCGGCTCGCCGGCCTTCGCCGCCGAGGCGCCCCGGCGGCTGCCCGAGCAGCGCGCCTGGGCCGCCGACGTGGCGGCCGGGCACGACGCGGGCGTGCGGATCTCCCTGCGGGTCGAGCTGCCGGGGCTCGCCTCGGCCGACCCCGACGGCGCCGGGCCGGAGTTCCGGGCGGTGCTCCAGATGCACAGCGTGAGCGATCCCGCGCTGGTCGCGGACGCCGCCGAGGTGTGGGCCGGATCGGCGACGGCGGCCGCGTTCGGGCCGCGCGCCCGCATGGACGCCCTGCTGGCCCTGCGCCGGGCGGCCCGCGCCTGGCCCCCGCTGGCCCCGCTGCTCTCGGCCGCCGTGCCGGACGCGGTCGAACTCGCCGACGAGGAGGCGGCCGAGCTGCTCGGCGCTGCTGCACGCACCCTGGCCGCGATCGGTGTCCAGGTGCACTGGCCGAAGGAGCTCTCCCGCGAACTGAGGGCGCGGGCCGTGATCGGCCCGCAGGAGCGCGGGCCCGAACGGGTCGAGTCCTCGGCGCCTTCGATGCTGTCGGCCGACGCACTGCTCGCGTTCACCTGGCGGTTCGCGCTGGGCGACACGGAGCTGAGCCGGTCGGAGCTGGACGCGCTCGCCGAGGCGAACCGGCCCGTGGTGCGGCTGCGTGACCAGTGGGTCCTCGTCGATCCCGAAGAGGTGCGCCGTACCCGCGCGGCGCAGGACCGCAAGGTGACCCCCGTCGACGCGCTCGCGGCCGTCCTGACCGGCTCGACCGAGATCGACGGGCGCCGGGTCGACGTCGAGGCGGCGGGCTGGCTGGCCCGGCTGCGGGACCGGCTCGCCGACCCCGAGGCCGACCGCGACCAGCCCGTCGCCCAACCGGCCGCGCTCACGGCGCGGTTGCGCGACTACCAGCTGCGCGGCCTCAACTGGCTCGCCGACATGACCTCGTTGGGCCTGGGCGGCTGCCTCGCCGACGACATGGGCCTCGGCAAGACCATCACGCTCATCGCGCTGCATCTGCACCGCCACGACGATCCGGCGACGGCGGGCCCGACCCTCGTCGTGTGCCCCACCTCCCTGATGGGCAACTGGCAGCGGGAGATCGAGAAGTTCGCGCCGGGCACCCCCGTGCGCCGCTTCCACGCCGCGTCACGGTCGCTCGAAGCCGTGGGGCCCGGCGAGTTCGTCCTCACCACGTACGGCACGATGCGCCTGGACGCCGCCAAGCTGGCCGCCGTGCCGTGGGGCATGGTGGTCGCCGACGAGGCGCAGCACGTCAAGAACCCGTACTCGGCGACCGCCCGGCAACTGCGCACGATCGATGCCCGGGCCCGGGTCGCCCTCAGCGGCACGCCCGTCGAGAACAACCTGTCCGAGCTGTGGGCGATCCTCGACTGGACCACGCCCGGACTGCTCGGCAAGCTCGCCGCCTTCCGTACGCGGTACGCCTCCGCCGCCGAGAGCGGCTCCGACCCGGCGGCCGCCGAGCGTCTCTCCCGGCTCGTGCGGCCCTTCCTGCTGCGCCGCCGCAAGTCGGACCCGGGCATCGCCCCCGAGTTGCCGCCGAAGACCGAGACCGACCGGGCCGTCTCCCTCACCACGGAGCAGACCGGTCTGTACGAGGCGGTGGTGCGCGAGACGCTCGCCGACATCGCGGGCGCGGACGGCTTCGCGCGGCGCGGCCTGGTGGTGAAGCTCCTCACCGCCCTGAAGCAGATCTGCAACCACCCCGCGCAGTACCTCAAGGAGGACGATCCCCGGATCGGCGGCCGCTCGGGCAAGCTGGAACTGCTCGACGAACTCCTGGACACCATCGTCGCCGAGGACGGCTCGGTCCTCGTCTTCACCCAGTACGTACAGATGGCCCGCCTCATCGAGGAGCATCTCGCGGCGCGCGGGGTGGCGACCCAGTTCCTGCACGGCGGGACACCGGTGGAGCGCCGCGAGGAAATGGTGCGGCGCTTCCAGGACGGCGAAGTGCCGGTGTTCTTGCTGTCGTTGAAGGCGGCGGGCACCGGTCTGAACCTGACCCGGGCCGGCCATGTCATCCACTACGACCGCTGGTGGAACCCGGCCGTCGAGGCGCAGGCCACCGACCGGGCGTACCGCATCGGCCAGACCCAGCCGGTCCAGGTGCACCGGCTGATCGCGGAGGGCACCATCGAGGACCGCATCGCCGACATGCTCGACCGCAAGCGGGAGTTGGCGGACGCGGTGCTCGGGTCGGGCGAGTCGGCGCTGACCGAACTCTCCGACGCCGAGCTGACGGATCTGGTGGCGCTGCGAGGGAGCGGGCGATGAGCGACACGTACGAGAACGAGCGCACCTTCGCGCCGCTCGCCGCCGCCCACGGGCGCGGCTTCGCGACGAGCTGGTGGGGCCTTGCGTGGCTGAAGGCGCTGGAGGACACCGCGCTCGACGGGCAGCAGCTCAAACGGGGACGGCTGCTCGCGCGCAAGGGAGCCGTCGGCGCGGTGACGGTACAGCCCGGGCGGATCACCGCGGTGATCCGGGACCGGGACGGCTCCTCCCACCGCGGCGACGTGCTGCTCCAGGAGCTGGACGAGGACGCCTGGGACCGCTTCCTCGCGATGGCGGCGGAGCGCGCCGGACACATCGCGGCTCTGCTCGACCGCGAGATGCCGCCCCACCTGGTGGAGGACGCGGCGAACTCCGGGGTCGAACTCCTCCCCGGCATCGGCGACCTGGAGCCCGAGTGCACCTGCGGAGCCTGGGACCACTGCCCGCACACGGCGGCGCTCTGCTACCAGGTGGCGCGACTCCTGGACGAGGATCCGTTCGTGCTGCTGCTGATGAGGGGGCGTGCGGAGCGCCCGCTGCTCGACGCCCTCCAGGAGCGCAGTGCGGCCACCGCGCCCGAGGCATCCGTGATACCTCACGGCATCCCGGCCCGGGAGGCCTTCGCGGCGCGGGACATCGTGCCGCCGCTCCCCGCCGTCCCGCGGCTTCCGCCGCAGCCGGGCGGGCCCGCGCGGCTGGACACCGAGACGGAGCCGGCACCCGGTATCGACCGGGCGGCGCTGGAGTTCCTGGCGGCGGACGCGGCGGCCCGGGCGCACCGCATGCTCGCGGACGCGCTGGCACCGCGGCATGAACGCCAGCCCATACGAGCCGAGTTGACGGAGGATCAGGACCTGGTACGGCTGGCCTCCGGCTGCCGAGACGACCGGATCTCGGCGCGTCTCGCCGCCGCCTCGGGACGCCGCCCGGCCGACCTGGCCGCCGCCGTACAGGCCTGGCGGTGCGGTGGCGCCGCCGCCCTTCGCGTCCTGGAGGAGGAGTGGGTTCCGACGGCGGAAGAGCTGGCCCGGGCGGTGGCGGGGCTCGACCGGGCCTGGCCGCGGGGTGAGCGCCCGGCGTTGCGGCCGGCCGGCGGCAACCGGTGGACCGTGACCGGCCGGGACGCCCAGCTGCGCCTCGGCCGCGACGGCCGGTGGTGGCCTTACCGCAAGGAGCGCGGCCGCTGGGCTCCGGCGGGCCCGGCCGACCGCGATCCGGCCGCGGTGCTGGAGGCGATGTTCGCCGAGGCCGAGGAGGGCGCCGGCCACTGAGCCGCGCGCGGGGGCGTCATGGTGGAGCCGGGCCCCATGCCGTGGCGCCTCCCCGGGTTCACCGTGCGCGTACGCCTCCCAGGCTGTCGCTCACCCCGGCACCGTCGACACCGACCGCGGGGTCCAGCTCGGTGGCATCGGCAGCGATATTCGCCCCTTCGGGCCGGATCGTCGACAGCGGAGTCAGGACGAAGTTCACCTACCTCCAACTCCCGCACTGGCAAGGTCCGTTCACCCCTGTTGGCGCGCGGCCGAGACCAGCCCCTGAAGGCCGGAAGGGATCCCGCTCGGCCACGAGCTGGGGAAGCCGCTGGGAAGCTCGCTGGGGAAGTCGCTCGGCGCCTCCGTGGGCAGCGAGGGAAGCCCGGACGGCAGCGCGGTCGGCAATCCGCTCGGCAGGCTCAGGGACGGGGTGGGGGTGGGGGTGGGGCTCGGGGTGGCGCTGCGGGCGGGGCTGCCCGGCGTCTCGCCGCCGCCCCGGCTCACCGCGAAGACGATGACGGCGATCGCCGCGAGGGCCACCACGATCGCGAGGATCAGGGGGCCTCTGCGCCGCTCCCCGCCCGGCGGCCCGGGCGGCCCGGCGGGCGACGGCGGCTGCCAGGCGGGCGGCCCGAAGCCCTCACCGTGCGGCGGGCCGGGCGGCTTCGGTGGTACGGGCGGCGTGGCCATACCCTCCAGAGTCCGCGCAAAGGCAGCCCCGCGCGAGCCTTGCGCCCACGTTGCGCCAACCGCCGACCGCGGCCCCCGGTACTCCCGCCACCCCGTCCTCTTCCACCCCGCGCACCCCGGACCGTACGGTAACTCCCGTGCGAACCTTGCCCGTTGACGAGGAGAGGGAGCCGCCGGTGCCGGAGGAAGCCAGTACGGGCACGGGCGGGCTCGCCACCGACGCCGTCGGGCTCCGCGAGGTCCTCTTCCAGAGCGTCACCGCGATGGCGCCCGCGGCGGCCGTCGCCGCGTCCATTCCGGCGGGCGCCGCGTTCGCGGGCGGGAGCCTGCCGCTGTCCGTTCTGGTCGCGCTGGTGGCGTGCCTGTTCACGGCGTCGTGCGTGGCGGAGCTCGCGCAACACCTGCCCGCCGCCGGCTCGGTCGCCACCTACAGCGCGCGCGGTCTGCATCCAGCCATCGGATTCCTGGTCGGCTGGGGCTATGTGTTCGTCGAGGCCCTGGTTCCGCCCCTGCTCCTCCTCCAGCTCGGCTTCACCACGGCGGGCACCCTGCACCAGCAGTGGGCCTCGTACCCGGCGGACCTGTGGTGGCCGTGGTCACTGGCCGGGGCGGTCGTCATCGCGGTCGCGGGCTTCTTCGGGGTGCGGACCTCGGCGCGCTTCGGCACCGTGCTCGGCGCCTTCGAGGTGCTCGTCTTCGTGGTCTTCGCCCTGATGCTGATCGTGGCGGCCGGGTCCGCCAACACCCTTTCGGTGTTCGGCACTTCGCACACCGCGCACGGCTACGGCGGCGTCAGCGGGGTGTTCGCCGGATCCGTCTACACGGTGCTCGCCTTCGCCGGGTTCGAGGCGGCCGCCCCGCTCGCCGAGGAAGCCAGGGACCCGCGGCGCACCCTGCGCAAGGCGGTCCTGGGCGCGGCGCTGGCGATCGGGGTGGTGTACGTCCTGACCACGTACGCGATGGCGGTCTACTTCGGCCCCGACCGGTTCGCCGGGTTCGGGGCGTCCGGCGACGCCTCGTGGGAGGGCGTGGCGCGGGCCTCGTTCGGCCTCTTCTGGGTGGTCCTGTTCCTCGCGGTGGTCAACTCGACGGTGGCGAACGCCAACGCGTGCTCCACCGTGTCGACGCGTACGGCCTTCGCGCTCGGCCGGATCGGCGTCTTCCCCCGGCCCTTCGCCCGCCTCCACCCCCGCCACCGCTCCCCGGTGACCGGCGTGGCCGTGCAGTTCGTCGTGGCGGTGACCGCGATGCTGGGGCTCGGGCTGTGGTACGACCCGGTGACGGCGTTCGCCCTGCTCGCCACGGTCGTCGTCACCGTCATCATCGGCGTGTACATCGTGGCCGATCTGGCCTGCGCCGGATACTTCCTGCGGCGGCGCCGTGACCTGCTCAGCCCCGTACGGCATCTCCTGTTCCCGGTCCTCGGCATCGTCGCGTTCGTCCCGGCGCTGCTCACCGCCGCGGGAATCCCCGCGTTCGGCTTCGTCGCCCGGCTCTCCGCGCCGGTGTCGTACGCCGGGCCGGTCGTCGGGGTGTGGATGGCGGCCGGGGTCGTCGTGCTCGCGGTCCTCGCCAGGCGGTATCCCGAGCGGCTGGCGCAGACCGGCCGCGTTCACCTCATCGATCCCGATGAGGACCACCAGGAGACAGGAGCGGTACGAGGATGAGCGACGACCCGCGGATCGTGACCGTGCGGCCCAAGGAGAACGAGTACGCCTGGACGTTCGGGGGCGCGGCGCCCGTCGCGCGCATCGCGCCCGGGACCGTACTCGACCTGTTCACCGAGGACTGCTTCGCCGGACGGGTGCGCGGCGAGGACGACCTGGTGTCCCGGGTCTGCGAGTTCCCCTTCCTCAACCCGCAGACGGGACCCTTCTACGTGGAGGGCGCCGAGCCCGGCGACACCCTGGCCGTGCACTTCGTGTCGATCCGGCCCGCGCGGGACCGGGCGGCGTCCACGACCGTGCCCCTGTTCGGCGCGCTCACCTCCACCCATACGACGGCCACGCTCCAGCCGCCGCTGCCCGAGGTGGTGTGGATGTGGGAGCTCGACCGGGCCCGCGGGACCTGTCTCTTCCGGGCCCGCGAGAGCGACATCGAGGTCGAGCTGCCGATGGACCCGATGCACGGCACGGTCGGCGTGGCCCCGGCCAATCTGGAGGTGCGCTCCGCGCTGGTCCCCGACGCCCACGGCGGGAACATGGACACCCCCGAGATGAGGACCGGGGTGACCTGCTATCTCGGGGTCAACGTCGAGGGCGCCCTGTTCAGCCTCGGCGACGGGCACGCCCGCCAGGGCGAGGGCGAGACCTGCGGAGTCGCCGTCGAGTGCGCCATGAACACGGTGGTCCTGGTCGAGCTCCTCAAGGGCGTCGCGACACCCTGGCCGCGCATCGAGTCCGACACCCACATCATGTCGACGGGCTCGGCGCGGCCCCTGGAGGACGCCTTCCGCGTCTCGCAGCTGGATCTGGTGCGCTGGCTGGAGCGCGACTACGGGCTGAGCGCGCTGGACGCCTACCAGTTGGTGAGCCAGGCGGGTGAGGCGCCGCTTGCCAATGTCTGCGACACCAACTACACCTGTGTCGCCAAGCTCCGCAAGGAGTGGCTGCCCCGGCAGGGCGAGCCGCACCGGGGCCTGCACCGCCACCTGCGGGAGCGGGCCGCACAACTCCCTTCGTTCCACGCCTAGTTCAGGGGTGCGTTCCATGAACCGAAGAAGGCTCCTCCAGGGCGCCGCCACGGCGGCCGCCGGCTTCCTCTTCCCGGTGACCGAGGCCGCGGCGGACGGCACCACCGACTATCCGGGCGCGCACTGGATGCCCGCCTCCCCGTCCAACTACACCGCGTCCAACAGGCCTTCGGCGTACCCGATCGACTACGTCGTCATCCACGTCACGCAGGAGACGTGGTCGAACACCATCGGCATCTTCCAGAACCCCGCCAAGACGGTCTCCGCGCACTACGTGACGCGCTCCGCCGACGGCTACGTCGCGCAGCTGGTCCGCGAGCACGACATCGCCTGGCACGCGGGGAACTGGGACTACAACACCCGCAGCATCGGCATCGAGCACGAGGGCTGGGTGGACCAGCCCGCCTATTTCACCAACGCGCTGTACGAGCACTCGGCGGCACTCACCGCCTCGATCTGCGACCGGTACGGCATCCCGAAGGACCGCGAGCACATCATCGGCCACTACCAGGTCCCGGGCACCGACCACACCGACCCCGGACCGGAGTGGGACTGGGTGCGTTACATCCGGCTCGTCAACTTCGCCTGATCCTGGCCCTGCCCGGTGGCCGGTCCGCGCGCCTTGCCGGGCGGGGCGGCCGCGACGACGATGGAGGCGGCCATACGGCGCGGGGAGGCCGGGTTGACGGACAGGCGGGACGAGTCATGGGTGGCCCTGGAGGCAGGGGCCGACCCGGCCGAGCGCAGCGGCCAACTGCGGCGCGCCCACGAGGAGTTCACGACGGCGGGCCGACTGGTGCGCCCGGTCCGCCCGCTGGTGGCGGCGTCCTGGCAGCGCTCCGTGCGGGCCCGGGTCAGCCCGGACGGCGCGGCGGGCGTCGAACTCGGCGAGGAGGAGCTCGCCGCCTGCCGCGAGAGCCATCCGCTCGCCCGCGTCATGCCGGTGATCCGGGAGCTGACCGGAGCGTACGCCGGTGACGGCGAGCACCTGGTGGCCGTGTGCGACGCGCACGGCCGGCTCCTGTGGGTCGAGGGGCATCCCCGGACCCGCGGCGCGGCCGCACGGATGAACTTCGTTCCCGGCGCGCGCTGGGCCGAGTCGGCGGTCGGCACCAACGCGCCGGGCACCGCCCTGGCGGAGGACCGCCCGGTCCAGGTGTTCTCGGCCGAGCACTTCCGGCGTCCGGTCCAGCGGTGGACGTGCGCCGCCGCCCCCGTGCACGACCCGCGCACCGGACGGCTGCTCGGCGCCGTCGACCTCACCGGCGGCGACGGCCTCGCCCACCCGCACAGCCTCGGCTTCGTCCAGGCGGTCGCGCGGGCCGCCGAGGCCGAACTGGCGCTGTTGGCCCCGCCGCCGGCCCACGAGGCCGTCCGCCTCAGCGCGCTGGGCCGCAACGAGGCGCTGCTCGTGGCAGACGGCCGCAAGCTGCGCCTGAGCCAGCGCCACAGCGAGATCCTGGTGCTGCTCGCCCGCCATCCCGAGGGGCTGAGCGGCGACGAACTCCTGGTGGCCCTGTACGAGGACGAATCCGTGCGGCCCGTCACGCTGCGCGCCGAACTGTCGCGGCTGCGCGCCCTGTTGGGCCCCGAGCTCCTCGCCTCCCGCCCCTATCGCCTCACCTCCCCCATCGAGGCGGACTTCGACACCGTGGCCCGGCGGCTCGGTTCCGGCGCGGTGGCCGCCGCGATGACCGTCTACGGCGGGCCGCTCCTTCCCGCCTCCCAGGCACCCGCCGTCGCCCGCCTGCGCCGGCGCCTGGCCGATCAGCTGCGGGCCGCGCTCATCGCACGCGCCGATCCGGGCCTGCTCGCCGACTGGGCGTACAGCCCCTGGGGCGAGGAGGACCTCCCCGTGTGGCAGGCACTGGCCGCAGCCCTCCCCGCCGGCCAACAGGCCGCCGCGCGGGTCAAGTTGAGCGATCTCCTGAGGGAGCAGAGCCTCGCAACGGGGCCGCAACGTCAGCGCGCCTAGTCTGCGCACCGTGCGCCGCCCAAGGGCGGGCGGCGCGGCAGAGGGAGGCCCCGGAGATGACCCGTTACGCAGCGCCCGGCACCGAAGGCGCGCTCGTCGCGTTCCAGTCCCGCTACGACCACTGGATCGACGGCGCGTACGTGCCGCCACGGCTCGGCCAGTACTTCGAGAACCCGAGCCCCGTCAACGGCCGCCCCTTCACCGAGATCGCCCGCGGCACCGCCGAGGACGTCGAGCTGGCCCTGGACGCGGCCCACGCGGCCGCGCCCGCCTGGGGGCGCACCTCTCCGGAGGCCCGGGCCAACGTCCTGCTCAGGATCGCGGACCGGATGGAGGCCCATCTGGAGGAGCTGGCGGTCGCCGAGAGCTGGGAGAACGGCAAGCCCGTGCGCGAGACGCTGGCGGCCGACATCCCGCTGGCCGTCGACCACTTCCGGTACTTCGCGGGCGCCCTGCGCGCCCAGGAGGGTTCGCTCAGCGAGCTCGACGACGACACGGTCGCGTACCACTTCCACGAGCCGCTCGGCGTGGTCGGCCAGATCATCCCGTGGAACTTCCCCATCCTGATGGCCGTGTGGAAGCTGGCACCCGCGCTGGCGGCGGGCAACGCGGTGGTCCTCAAACCGGCCGAACAGACCCCGGCCTCCATCCACTTCTGGATGAGCCTCGTGGCGGACCTGCTGCCGCCGGGCGTGGTGAACATCGTCAACGGCTTCGGCGTGGAGGCGGGCAAGCCGCTGGCATCGAGCCCGCGCGTCGCGAAGATCGCCTTCACCGGGGAGACCACGACGGGGCGGCTGATCATGCAGTACGCCTCGGAGAACATCAAGCCGGTCACCCTGGAGCTCGGCGGCAAGTCCCCCAACATCTTCTTCGACGACGTGTGGTCGCGGGACGACGACTTCCGCGACAAGGCGCTCGAAGGCTTCACGATGTTCGCCCTCAACCAGGGCGAGGTCTGCACCTGCCCGTCCCGCGCCCTCATCCAGCGCGGCCACTACAGCGAGTTCCTCGAAGCGGCCGTCGCCCGCACGGAACAGATCGTCCCGGGCCACCCCCTGGACACCGACACGATGATCGGCGCCCAGGCCTCCAACGACCAGCTCCAGAAGATCCTCTCCTACCTCGACATCGGCCAGCAGGAGGGGGCGAAGATCCTGACCGGTGGCCAACGCGTCTCGTACGAGGGCGAGTTGGAGGGCGGCTACTACGTCCAGCCGACCATATTCGAAGGGGACAACCGCATGCGGATCTTCCAGGAGGAGATCTTCGGCCCGGTGGTGGCGGTGACCTCGTTCACCGACTTCGACGACGCGATCGGCACGGCGAACGACACGCTGTACGGCCTGGGCGCGGGCGTGTGGACCCGCGACATGAACACGGCCTACCGCGCGGGCCGCGCCATCCAGGCCGGCCGGGTCTGGACCAACTGCTACCACGCCTACCCGGCCCACGCCGCCTTCGGCGGCTACAAGCAGTCGGGCATCGGCCGCGAGACGCACCGGATGATGCTGGAGCACTACCAGCAGACGAAGAACCTTCTTGTTTCATACAGCCCGAAGAAGCTCGGATTCTTCTAGGGCCGCACGTCGGTTGCCCGGCCGCGTCGTTGCTCTCCGGGCGACCCGACCCCGGGGGGGGGGGGGGGGTGGAGGGGGGGGGGGGGGGGGGGGGGGGGGGGGGGTGGGGGTTGGGGGGGGGGATGGGTCAGCTCCAGCGCGGTCCCGAGATCACCGAGGTCCG